>JANNXQ010000169.1:0-32770 GCA_031409655.1 Chthoniobacteraceae bacterium
GCGGTGAGCGGGACGTAGCGCAGGAGCACGCCGGCGTGGATGGTGAAGTAATCGACGCCCTGCTCGGCCTGCTCGATGAGGGTGTCGCGGAAGAGCTCCCACGTGAGGTCCTCGGCTTTGCCGTTCACTTTCTCCAGCGCCTGGTAGATGGGCACGGTGCCGATGGGGACAGGCGAGTTGCGCAGGATCCACTCGCGGGTGGCGTGGATGTTTTTGCCTGTGCTGAGGTCCATGACGGTATCGGCGCCCCACTTTGTGGCCCAGCGCATTTTCTCCACCTCCTCCTCGATCGACGACGCGACGGCGCTGTTGCCGATGTTGGCGTTGATCTTCACGAGGAAGTTGCGTCCGATGATCATCGGCTCGAGCTCGGGGTGATTGATGTTCGCCGGGATGATTGCGCGCCCGGCGGCGACTTCGGAGCGGACGAATTCGGGCGTGATTTCGGCGGGGATGCGCTGCGGGAAGCGGCGGAAAATGCCCGGCGTGTATTCGTTCTGGAGCTGCGCGGAACCGGCGTGCTGCTTGTCGAGGTCGTCGCGGCGGATGTCCTGGGAAAGCTCGGCGATCTTGGCGCGGCCGAGGTTTTCGCGAATGGCGATGTATTCCATCTCCGGGGTGATGATGCCCTGCCGCGCATACCAAAGCTGCGTGACCGGATGCCCGGCGCTCGCGCGGAGCGGACGGCGGCGCTGGCCCTTGAGGCCGGGGAATTCCACGAGGCGGTTCTTCTCCGCCTTGCTCGCATACTCCGCGTGTTTGCCGGAGAGGTAGCCATTGTCCTGCGGCAGCACTTCGCGGCCATCGTAGTTTTCCACATCCACGCGCGCGGCGACCCACGCGGCCCGCGGCGTCGGCAGCCCTTCATCCGAGGTTCCGGTGAATGACGGATCGCCCCACGGTCCGGAGCAGTCGTAAACGCGGACCGGCGCATTCATTTCCATCGCGCCGCTGAACGTCTTCGTCGGCGACTGGCTGATCTCGCGGAAAGGCACCTGCACTTCCGGGAAAAGTTCGCCCGGCACATAGACGCGGGTGCTGGCGGGGAGTTGGTCGGTGCTGTGGGGTTCGATGGAGTCTTTGGTCGCGATCATAGGAAAAGAAAAAGCCGTGCGCAGAGAATGGCGGCACGGCTGAGACTTTTGAAAACGCCGCGGTCGGCGTGGCTCCCTGCGGCGGCATGACCCGCATCAGGTTCAAAGGGTCGCCCACGAATTTCTTCGCGGGCCTCTCAGCCGTGAGGCTCCCCTGCATTCGATGCCGAGCAGGATAGGACCGCGCGCTGCGAGGTCAAGGCTGCGAAGCGACCTTTGGCGGCGCGGGCGGCGCGGAGGCGAGTTCGAGCAGTGTCCAGCCGGCGGTGCTCAGCTCGCGATCGTGCGGATGCTGGGCGGAAAAGCGGCGGAGTGCCGCTTCCAGGAAACGCCCTAGGCCAATGGCGCGCACTTCGGCGACGGACTTCGTGCGTGCCGCTTCGTCGGGGGAACGGAAGTGCTCCACCGCGATGGCGAGCGCGCGCTCCATCGGCGGGGTGATAACTTCCGCGCGGCCAACCATCACGCGCACCGTCTCGCGTGGTGCAGGCGTAAGTGTGAGCGGGAGGATCGCGTCCGTCCACGCGCGCGGCAGCACGTAAAGCACGCGCACACCGGACTCGCCGAGCCACGAATCGTCCCACGTCTTCACCATCGCGGCCGCCTCGGCGGGATACAGTCCCGCGCGCACCAGCGCCGCGCGGAGCTGCGCGGCGAGCGTCTCTCGCGAGCCGGTGGCAGGCAGTTTCGCGCGTAGCGAGTCACCGGCGGCGAGCGTCTCGATATGTTGAAAGGAGACCGCGCCATTTCGCACTTCGGTCACGAACAAATCCCGCAACTCCGCCGTGCCCGTGTTCTGCACACTCAGTTCGTTCGCCTCCGGTCCGGACACCGTCACCTTCAGCGGCGCGTTGAAATTCCCGACGCCGCGGTAGAACAGAAACTTCTCCGTCTCCCGCTCCGCGCCGTCGCCTACGCGCACGAAATCGGCCTCCGTCTCCCGCGCCGCGTAGTAGTGGCTCCCCGATTTCTCCACCGGCATCTTCGTCGCGAGCGCTTCCGTGCGCGGCACGATCTCCACATTCGCCCAGCGCAGCGCCGGCGCCGTACGGTCGCCCTTCACCGCGGGCGTCTCGCGCGGATACCATTCCGTCACCGTGCCCGACGGGAAGCGCACCGCCACATCCACCGTGCGCGGCTCGGCGCTGTAAAAGTAAATCACCGGCGTCTCCATGCGTTGCGTGCAGACGAGCCCGGTTTTCGCCCCGAAGATCGTCGGTCCCGGCGCGCGCCCCGGAAGCCGGTTGCGATCATAGACGAACTTCGGTAGGTCCGAGACCTTGAGGGGATTCCACGCCATCTGCACGCCATCCGCGCCCTGCACGGAGGTGAAGGTGCCCCATTCATGGGCGACATAGCCGAGGTCCGTTGCCGCTGCGAAGTGCAGCGCGAGCAGGCCCGCCCCGAGAGTGAGCAGCGTTGTTTTCATAGGCGACCAGCATCGCACGTCCGGGGCCGCGAGTTGTCAGCGGCGCGTGCGGGTTCTGTCAGGAAATTGTCAGGCGTCGTGTGCGAGGCAGGCGTTGACGAAGCCGCGGAAGAGCGGGTGTGGGTTGTTCGGCTTGCTCTGGAATTCCGGATGATACTGGCAGGCCATGAACCACGGGTGATCCTTGAGTTCGATGAGTTCGACGAGTTTCCCATCGGGCGAGGTGCCGGCGATGACAAACCCTTTCGCCTCCATCTGCTCGCGATAGGCGTTGTTGAATTCGTAGCGGTGGCGGTGCCGCTCGCGGATCTCGGCACGGCCGTACACGGCGCGCGCCTTGGTGCCGTCCTGCAGATGGCAGTCCCAGGTGCCGAGCCGCATGTTCGCGCCTTTGCCTTTCACTTTCTTCTGCTCGGGCAGGAGATCGATGATGGGATGCACGGCCTTGGCGTTGAATTCGGTGCTGGTGGCTTCGGCGAGGCCGCAGACGTGGCGGGCGAATTCGATCGTGGCGATCTGCATCCCGAGGCAGAGCCCGAGGTAGGGCACTTTGTTTTCGCGCGCAAATTGGGCGGCGACGATCTTGCCTTCGATCCCGCGTTCTCCAAAGCCGCCGGGCACGAGGATGCCGGAGACGCCGTCGAGTTTCGCGCCCGGATTTTTTCCGTCTTCGAGCTCCGAGGCATCCACCACCTGGATTTCCACGCGGCAATCGGCCGCCGCCGCAGCGTGCGTCATTGATTCGATGATGGATTTGTAGGCGTCCTGATGGTCGGTGTATTTGCCGACCAGCGCGACCTTCACGTGCTTTTTCGGCTTGATGATCCGGTTCACGAAACGCTTCCACTGCGTCATGTCCGGAGCGGGCACATCGAGGGCGAGCAGGCGGCAGACGATGTCGTCGAGCTTCTCCGCCTGCAACTGCAGCGGCACCTCGTAGATGGTGTGCTGGACGTCGCGGCACTCGATCACCGCGTCCAGCGGCACGGAGCAAAACTGCGAGAGCTTTTCGCGGGTCTCGTCGCCGAGGGGGTGTTCGGTGCGGGCGACAAGGATCTGCGGTTGCAGACCGATCTCGCGGAGCTTGGCGATGGATTGCTGAGAAGGCTTCGTCTTCAGCTCGCCCGCCGCTTTGATGAAAGGCACGAGGGTGACGTGCATGACGATGGCGTTTTGCGGGCCGGCTTCGTGGATGAATTGCCGGATCGCTTCGAGAAAGGGCAGCCCCTCGATGTCGCCCGTGGTGCCGCCGATTTCCGTGATGACGATGTCGCAATCCTTGTCCGCACCGCCGCGAAGGATGCGCGCCTTGATCTCATTTGTGACGTGCGGGATGACCTGCACGGTCTTGCCGAGGTAGTCGCCGCGCCGCTCCGCTTCGAGCACGGCTTGATAGACTTGGCCGCTGGAAGTGGAGTTGGCGCGCGTGAGCAGGGAGTTGGTGAAGCGCTCGTAATGCCCGAGGTCGAGATCGGTCTCCGCGCCGTCGTCGAGCACGTACACTTCGCCGTGCTCGAAGGGGTTCATCGTGCCCGGATCGACATTGAGATAAGGGTCAAATTTTTGCAGCACGACCTTCAGCCCGCGATGCTCGAGCAGCGTGCCGAGCGAAGCCGCCGCGAGCCCTTTGCCGAGTGAGCTGACGACGCCGCCGGTGACGAAAATGTACTTCATGGGGAAAGTTGAGAGTTGAGGATTGAGTGGCGCATTAAGACGCCAGAAGTTTTTCGGCCGCGCGTGCGTCGGCGGGAGTATCCACGCCGATCGAGCCGGCTTTGGTCAGCACGACGCGAATCTTCGCACCGTTTTCGAGGGCGCGCAGTTGTTCGAGTTGCTCGACTTGTTCGAGGATACCCGGCTTCCACGTCACGAATTCGAGGAGGAAGCGCGTGCTGTAACCGTAGATGCCGAGGTGTCGTACGTAGCCGCGGCGTCCCGCCGCGGTCCCATCGCGACCAAAGGGAATGAGCGAGCGCGAAAAGTAGAGTGCATCCGAGTTCCGATCGAGCACCACCTTCACGAGATTCGGGTTCGTGACGTCGTCGCCCTTCGCAAAGGGATGCGCCGCCGTGATCATCGCGATCTTCCGATCCGCCCTCATCACTTCCGCGAGCCGGCTCACGAGCTTTGGATCGATGAGCGGTTCGTCGCCCTGCACATTGATGATGTGCGTGAAACCGCGCAGCCGTTTCGCCACTTCCGCACAGCGATCCGTGCCGCTGCGATGCTTCGGTGATGTGAGCGACACCTCTGCCCCAAATGCAAACGCTGCCTCGGCAATCCGCATTTCATCCGTGGCCACGATGACCTCCGCGATCCCCTTCGCCCGCCGACAGCGTTCCCACACGTGCTGAATCAGCGGTTTGCCCGCGAGGAGGTGGAGCGGTTTGCCAGGGAACCGCGTCGAAGCCCAGCGGGCGGGGATGACGACGGCGGCGAGTGCTGGCATCTGAAGTTCTTAGGGCCGCGCAATTGTCGGCGACAACTCAATTCACGAGCTCGGTGGATGGTACGCTCCGCCGCGCCATGAGAACTCTGCGCCGAAGGCCATTTTCGAAATAGCCAAGAGAGGCGCTGGCGCGCAGAGCTTTGGCATGGCGCGGCGGAGCGCGCCATCCACCGATGGCTTTCGGAACGTGCCGCCGTCACCGGAAACCGCTCCGCACTTCCTGGCTCTCGCGGAGGATGAAACTCGCGGCACTGGCAAAATCTTCCGCGACAAAGACCGCGCGGCTGGCGTCCGCCGTCGCGCCTTTTCCCGTCCGCACGAGGATCGGTCGCACGCCCGCGCGCAGGCCGGTTTCGAGATCGGCCTCGCGGTCGCCAACCATCCATGAAGGCGCCAGATCGAGGCCGTGGTCGCGGGCGGCTTCCAGCAACATGCCGGGCTCGGGTTTTCGCCGATCCGTGGCGGTGTCGGGGTGATCGGCGCACATGTAGGTGGCGTCGATCAGGCCGGGGCCGAGCAACTCCAGGAAGCGTGCCTGCACCGCTTCATAGTCCGCGACGGAAAACATCCCTCGGCCGATGCCGCTTTGATTCGTCACGATCACCGTCGCAAAGCCTCGCGCCTTCAAAGCCGCGAGCGCTTCGCGGACGCCAGGAAAAACCCGCACTGCTTCCGGATCGCGCACGTAATGCGAGTCCTCCATGAGGGTGCCATCGCGATCGAGGAAGATGGCGGGGGTGGGCATGGGGGCGAAGGATGAAGGATGAAGGATGAAGGATGAAGGATGAAGAGCGGATCGTCGATTTGTGCAAGTTTTCGCAAAATTCCGGTTTTGCTTTGCCAATCACCGTCGCGGTCACTAGGCAAAGCGCCTCGCTTTTTTCAATCAACAACCACTCAGCCGCCACCTCATGCCTACTGTCACCACGATCACCGAAATTCACGCCCGCCAGATTCTCGATTCCCGCGGCAATCCTACGGTGGAAGCCGATGTGCGCCTCGCCGGCGGAGCAGTGGGAACCGCCGCTGTGCCGAGCGGCGCTTCCACGGGGGAGCATGAAGCTTGGGAACTGCGCGATGGCGTGAAGGATCGCTACCTCGGTCGCGGGGTCTCGAAAGCCGTCGCTGCCGTGAACAAGTCGATCGCCAATACCATCGAAGGTTTCGACGCGCTGGATCAGGTGGGCGTGGATCGCGCGATGATCGCCCTCGATGGCACGCCAAATAAGGCGAAGCTGGGCGCCAACGCGCTACTCGCCGTGTCGCTCGCGACCGCCAAGGCCGCCGCTGCGCAAGTCGGGCAATCGCTCTTCAAGTATCTCGGCGGACCCAACGCCAAGGTCCTCCCCGTGCCGCTCGCCAATATCATCAATGGCGGCGCCCACTCCGATGCGCCCATCGACTTTCAGGAATTCATGATCGTGCCCAAGGGCTTCGACACATTCAGCGAAGGCTTCCGCGCCGGGGTCGAAATCTTCCACGCCCTCAAAGGCGTGCTCAAGAAGCGCGGCCTCTCGACGGCGGTGGGTGACGAGGGCGGCTTCGCGCCAAATCTGAACTCCGCCGCCGACGCGCTCGAGACCATCGCGCAGGCCGTGAAAGAAGCGGGCTACAAGTTTGGCAAGGAAGTCTTCATCGCGCTCGATGTGGCCTCCAGCGAGTTCTACGACGCGAAGAGTAAGAAGTACATCTTCAAGAAATCCGATGGCTCGAAGCGCAGCGCCGAGGAACTCATCGCCTTCTACGGCGACCTGCAAAAGAACTACCCCATCATCTCCATCGAAGACGGCTGCGCCGAAAACGACTGGGACGGCTGGAAGAAACTGACCGACGCCATGGGCTCCAAGACCCAGCTCGTGGGTGACGATCTTTTCGTCACGAATGTGGACTTCCTGCGCAAAGGCATCGAGCGCGGCGTGGGGAACTCCATCCTCGTGAAGGTGAATCAGATCGGCACCTTGACCGAGACGCTGGACGCCATCGAACTCGCGAAGGAAAACGGCTACACCGCCGTGATCAGCCATCGCTCCGGCGAGACCGAAGACACCACCATCGCGGACATCGCCGTGGCCACGAATGCCGGCCAGATCAAGACGGGATCCTTCTCCCGCACCGATCGCGTGGCGAAGTACAATCAGCTCCTTCGAATCGAGGAAGAATTGGGTGACAACGCCGTTTACGGCGGTAAGATGCGCGCCGTGTGATTGCCGGACTTCGCGATCAAGCTCCCAGACCCCCAAAGGGCATTTGGAATTCTCTGAACAGGATTCTCGGTACCCTGATCGTGCTCATGGGGTTGATGGTCGTTCTCTACCGGTTCATCCCGGAGACCGCGACTCGCAAGGCCCAGGCGGGCCTGCTCGCCACCCTGGACGAGAAGATCGTGAAGGAAGAGCAACAGCTCATCCGCCTTGAGCGCGAAGCCGATCTCCTGACGCGTGATCCCGAGTTTATCGCCCTCCACGCCCGGGAACGCCTCGACCTCGTCGCCCCCGGCGAAAAGGTCTATCGCCTCGACCAGCAGCCGTCCGCTCCTTCCAAGGCGAAGAAAGGACGTTGAGAGACGAGGAGCCCCGAGACTCGAACGCTTCCACGCGGAAGCGTTTGTCAGACTCGTCCGCGTCTGATAACGGCTGAAATTTCGCCAGCCCTTCCGCCCGAACACCACTCATGCCCATCGACCTAGCCTCCATCAACACCTCCGAGCTCAGAGCCCGCGTCGGCGAGCTGCGGAGGTATCTTTGACGCCCCGAAACTTCAGGCGCGTCTAGCCGAGATCGAGGGGCTCATGGCCGAGCCCGATTTCTGGAATAACAAGGAGCGGGCCCAGCAACGCATGGAGGAAGTCTCCACGCTGCGCGGCAAGGTGCATCCGCTGCTCGAACTCGAGCGCAAGGTCGAGGATCTCGACGTGCTCCTCGAACTCGCGCGCGACGAGCCCGAGGCCGGAGCCGCGGAAGTGGAAAGGGAACTCGCCGCCACGCACACCGCGCTCGCCGACTTTGAGCTGAAGATGCTGCTCTCCGGGCCGAATGACCGCTGCAACGCTTTCCTCACCATCAACTCCGGTGCGGGCGGCACCGAGTCCTGCGACTGGGCGGATATGCTCCTGCGCATGTATCAGCGCTGGATCGAGCGTCACGGTTTCAAAAGCCAGATCGTGGATATCCAGCTCGGCGACGAAGCCGGCATCAAGTCCTGCACCCTGCAAGTCATCGGGGAATTCGCCTTCGGTTACCTGGCCACCGAACGCGGCGTGCATCGCCTCGTCCGCATCTCGCCCTTCGATTCCAATAAACGCCGCCACACCTCCTTTGCCGGCGTCGATGTCGTGCCCGAATTGCCGGAAAGCGCCCCGATCGAAATCAACGAAGCCGACATCGAAGTGGACACCTATCGGAGCGGCGGCAAAGGCGGCCAGAACGTGAACAAAGTGGAGACCGCGGTGCGCATCCGCCACCTCCCCAGCGGCCTCGTCGCGGCGTGTCAGAACGAGCGCAGCCAGCAGAAAAACAAAGTCACCGCGATGCGGATGTTGCAAGCGAAGCTCCAGCAAATCGAGATCGACAAAGCGGCTGCTGAGATCAACGCCGCCTACGGCGAGAAAACCGATGTCGCCTTTGGCAACCAGATCCGCAGCTACGTCTTCCAGCCGTATCAAAAAGTCATCGACCTCCGCACTGGCGTGGAGACGAGTAACATCCAGGCCATGATGGACGGCGACATCGACACCTTCATCCACGGCAAACTCCGCGGCCTCAAACGCGCCAAAGGCGTGGTGGACGAGGAGGAGTAGCGCAGGCATCCTGCCTGTCGATGGTCAGGCAGGCATCGCTGCCTGCCCGACGCAGGCTGGAAGCTGCGCCACTGCCACAGGCAGGGATGCCGGTGCTACGGGGGTGCGCTGACGAGGCGCTGGATCAAATCCTCCCAAGTAACGATGCCGAGCGGGGCGCCGTGGGTCTCGATGACGAGGGCCATGGTGGCGCGGCCGGCGCGGAGTTTGCGCAGGGCGCTGTAGGCGGGTTCGTTGGCGTTCACTTTCACGAGGCGGCGCTGGAAGACTTCGACGGGGCCGTCGCGGCGGCCTTCGATGGCGATGTCGAAGACGTTCACCAAGCCGGTGATCGTGCCGTCGGCGGCGAGGACGGGCCAGCGGTCGAATTTCCGCTCGGCACTATGCGCGAGGAGGAATTCGACGGAGGCTTCGCCGGACATGGTCAGGACGTTTTTCATGGGGACCATGACGTCCTTGGTGAGCAGGTTGCGGAAGTCGATGACGTTGTGGATGAGCTGGCGTTCCTCTTTGCCGAGGGCACCGGTGCGTTCGCTTTCGATGGTCAGATATTTGAAGTCTTCGCGCGCGACGAAGAGTTTTTGCTGGTTTGCGGGGCGGCGGCCGAAGAACAATTTTGCAACACCCTGGCCGATGAGATGCACGGGAGTGAGGAGGGCATCGGCGAGGCGAAGGGGTTCAGAGAGTGCGGCGAGGGCGCGATACGGAAAGCGGCGAAAAAGGGACTTGGGGAGCACTTCCAGACCGAGCAGGTAGATGGGCAGGGCGAGGAGGAGCGAGAGGACGTAGCCGCGGGGACCGAAGTAACGGACGAGTTCGTGCGTGGCGACGGTGATGGCCGCGATGTTCATGAAATTCGTGACGATGAGGACGGTCACGAGCAGGCGCTCGGGGCGGGCGAGGAGGCGATTGAGCTTGATGGCGGCGCGATCGCGGAGCTTCACGCGGTGGCGGAGGCGGACGCGGCTCATGGAGAGCAGTCCGGCCTCGATGCCGGAGAAGATGAACGAGATCGCGAGGCAGAAGGCGATGGCGAGCCAGGTCATTCGTCTTCTCCTCCTTTTTCATGTGGGCGGATGATGGCGACTTCTTCGATGCGTTTCCGTGAAATGCGTCGCACCTGCAGCTTCAGGCCATCGACTTCGAGCGTGGCGCCAGCTTTGGGCAGCGCCCCGAGGCGATTGAAGATGAGGCCGCCGATGGTATCGATGCCCTCGGAGGCGAGACGCGTTTCGAGGAGTTCATTGATGTCGTCGAGGCGGGCGCTGCCATTCACGAGCAAACGACCGGGGCCGAGTTCCTCGATGTAGAGGGCGCGATCCGCACCGCCAACGGCGTCACTGACGATCTCCTCGACGATGTCCGCGAGGGTGACGATTCCCTCCACGCCGCCGTGTTCGTCCACGACGATGGCGAGACCTTGCGGGTGCTTCAGGAAGCTCCGGAGGAGGGCGATGGCATGCATCGTTTCTGGGACGAAAGACGGCGCGGCCATCTGCTCGGTGTAGTGCGTGGAGGGATCGAGGAGAAAGGCGCGGACATCGAGCACGCCGAGGATGTCGTCGGGCGTCTCGCCATAGACGGGCACGCGGCGGAAGCGGCGCGCGCGGAGCTTGGGGATCAGCTCTTCGTTCGTGAGATCATCGGGGATGGAGAAGGCATCGACGCGCGGGGTCATACAGTCCTTGGCGTGTTTGTCGCCGAGCTTGATGATCTCCTGGATCATCTCGCTCTCGTTTTCCTGGATCGCGCCTTCTTCGGCGCTGAGTTCCACGAGAGTCTCGAGTTCGTCTTCATTGAGCAGATGGCCGGAGCGGAGATGCGTGGGAGTGATGGTGTCGGCGATCTTTTCACTAAGCCGCTGGAGGATGCGGGCGAGGGGATCGAGCACGGGCGTGAGCCACTCCATGACGCGGACGCCGATCTTGGCGATGCGGTAGGGCTCGGCGAGGGCGGCGAGTTTCGGCACGAGATCGCAGACGACCACGATGAGGCCGAAGATCGCGAGCGCGGCGCCCCAGAAGGGAAGACGGACGGCTTCCCATTCATGCAGGACGAAAAGGCTGAGGACGATGAGGGGGAGATTTGCGAGGGTGTCGGCGAGGAGGATGGCGCTGAGCAGGCGCCGGGGATTCTCCATGAGGCGGGCGAGGGCCTGGGCAAAGCTGGCGCGGCGCTTCTTCAGCCGCTCGATGTGAAAAGGCTGGAGCGAGAAGAGGGAGGTCTCGATCGCGGAGAAGAGGGCCGAGCTGAGGATCAGCAGGATGAGCGCGGGAACGATGAGGGCAAGCGCGTGGTCGGACATCAGGATCAGGGTGCGTCAGGCGGCTCAGTTTTCAATCGCTGCTTGTCACGCACAGAACGCGGGGAGATTAGTTTCGCGCTGAGCACGCGCGCGATAAAAAAAGCTGACCGTGTATCCGCTTTCGTCGAGTCCCTCGGCGGAGACGCGGAGGGTCGGTTGGCGCCGGAGTATCTGGGCTATTTCACGTGCTTCAATGCGGGGCAGTACTACGAAGCGCATGATGTGCTCGAGCATCTGTGGTTGCGGACGAAAGGGAGTGATCATCTCTACTTCAAGGGGCTGATCCAGGTGGCCGGGGCCTTTGTGCATCTGCAAAAGCAGCACCTCCATCCAGCGCATCCGAAACACGCGACGCGGTTGCGTCCGGCGGTGCGGCTCCTGCGGCTGGGCGCGGCGAATCTCGAACCGCACGGAGATGTGCATCTGCGGCTCGATGTCGCGGCGGTGGTGCGGATGTGCCGCGACCTCGCGGCGGAGATCGTGGCGGCGGACTTTTCGCGCAACCCGTGGGAGCCCGCGCGCGCGCCGCAGCTCCATTTGGCAGAAGCCGCGCCTGCCTCGTGAGGGACGAGTGCGATGTAGTGATCATCGGCGGCGGCGGCGCGGGGCTGATGAGTGCGCTCGAAGCGGGACGGCGCGGGCGGCGGGTGATCTTGCTGGAGCACAATGATCGCGTGGGGAAAAAGATCGCGATCTCGGGCGGCGGGCGCTGCAACTTTACGAACATCCACGCCGGGCCGGAAAATTTTCTCTCCACGAATCCGGACTTCTGCAAATCGGCGCTCGCACGCTATTCGCCGTGGGACTTCATCGCCTTGGTGGAAAAGCACGGGGTCGCTTACCATGAGAAAAAGCTGGGGCAGCAGTTCTGTGACACAAGTGCGCGGGGGATCATCGAACTGCTGCTCGCGGAGTGCGCGGCGGCGGGTGTGGAGATCCGCGTGAACTGCCGGGTGACGAAAGTGGAAAAGGCGGAGCGCTTCCGAGTGGAGACGAGCACTGGCCCGCTTGAGTCGCAATCACTGGTCATCGCGACGGGTGGGCTCTCCTTTGCCAAGCTCGGCGCGACAGACTTTGGGCATCGCATCGCGCGGCAGTTCGGACTGCGGGTGACGGAACTGCGACCGGCGCTGGTGCCGCTGACTTTCGCACGGGAGGACGCGGAGTTCGGTGCCCTGAGCGGGGTGTCGCTGCCGGTGGTGATGCGCTGCGAAGGGGTGAGCTTTGAGGAGAATATCCTTTTTACCCACCGCGGATTTAGCGGGCCGGCCGTCTTGCAGACTTCGTCCTACTGGCGCGAGGGCGAGACGATGCACTGCGACCTGCTTCCCGGGATCGATGGGGCTGCCTGGCTCGCCGAGGCGCGGCAATCGAAGGCGCAAGTGCGGACGATGCTCGCGCGGCATTGGCCCGAACGGCTGGCGGAGGCATGGTGCGCGCGTTTTGCACCCACGAAGGCGATCCCGTATTGGACGGCGCAGGAGCTCAGCGCTTTCGCCGCGCGGCTGAAGGAGTGGCCGATGGGCTTTTCCGGCACCGAGGGCTACGCGAAGGCGGAGGTGACGCTTGGCGGCGTGGATACCGGCGAGCTTTCGTCGAAGACGATGGAGGCGCGGCGCGTGCCGGGCCTGTATTTCATCGGCGAAGTCGTGGACGTGACGGGCTGGCTCGGGGGCTTCAATTTCCAATGGGCCTGGGCCTCCGGCCACGCTGCGGGCCAGAGCGTATGAAGAAGCGCGGCCCGCAAAAAACCACGAACGAAGTGGTCGCCGAAGTGGGCGCGATCTATGAGGAACTCGCGGAGCGACCGATCGAGCGGGCCTGCGTGCGTCGCACGGAGTGCTGTCACTTCAAGCTCACGGGACGGACTCCGTATCTCACGAAAGGGGAGGCGCTCACCGCGGCCGCGGCGCTGCGTGCTGCGGGGCGCAAGGCTCTGCCGGCGCGCACGGACGGCGTGTGCCCGCTCCTCGCGCCGGATGGAAAGTGCCTGATCTACGCGGCACGACCCTTTGGTTGCCGTACCCATTTCTGCGCGGCGGCGGGTGGGCCTTACGCGCGCCGCGAAGTGATCGACTTGATTCGCCGACTCGAGGATCTCGATACCGCGCTCGGCGGTTCCGGGGCGATGTCATTGCCCGCTGCCGTCAAAGCCGCGCTGCGGGAAAGTGTGTGAGGAGCCGCGCTCTCAAGGAGTAGGGGCGCCCTCGCCCCGTGTAGTTCCTGGGGGCGAGGGCGCCCCAACTCCTTGGTGGCCTAGTGCCGCGCGATCTTCTTCGAGCGATTCAACGCTTCCGCCGCCTTCTTTGCGTCGCCGTTCTTTTCGTAAAGCTCGGCCAGCGTGCGCCACACCGCGCCCTGCCCGGGATCGATCTGCACGGCCTCTTCGTAGGCGGCGATGGCTTCGGGCTCGTTGCCGGTCTGGAGCAGAAAATCGGCACGCGAGGTTGCCTCGGTCATGCGTTCGTGAAGATCGCTGATCGGGAGGAGCGGCTCAACGGCTGGCACGTAAACGTGACGACCTGGACCGGGCCCGTAAGCGGCCGCAGTGGGCGGTGCCATGGCCTGCGGGAGACGGACGAGATCCGGGCGTTTCGCGAGTGCGACCTCCACTGAAGTGCCGGGTGGAGTATGCACGCATCCCGAGAGCGCGATTGCGCAGCTCGCGGCGGCAAGGGTGGTCAGCGTCTGGCGCATAATGGGGATCATAGCGATAACGCCGGTAACAGCACAATCTTTGCCCGCGCGCATCCCGGTTTTCACGGAAAGGCCAGCGGCACCCACGCCGCATCTCGACACCCCGGCAAGTCGGGTTTCTATTGCCGGCCCATGACCACCCGCAACTTCGCCAAATCTTTCAGCATCGCGGGATTCATCCTTGGCGAAGTTTACATGGTGCTGCTCTGCCTCGCGCCCTACCGGCAGGGCCCGGCGGCGCGCTTGCCCATGGGTGTGGAACTGCCGATCCCGCCGTCGCCGCTGCCGCCGGGGACCGCGATTCCGACGGATGCGCTGATCTGGAAAATGATCGCGAGCTCGATTTTCTTCGGGCCATTCGGGGCGCTGGTCGGCATGGGCATCGGTCTGCTCATCGGCGGTCTGATGGATAAGATTTGGCCTCTGCCAGATTCCGCACCGCCTGCTCCGCTTGGGTCGCAATCGTCCGCCAGCCATCGCGCTGATTCGGCACCGCCGCAAAGCTGAGCGGGGCGCCGATGCGCAAGGTCAAACGCTTGGGGCGAGGGATGCCGCCGCTCGGCGGGCAGGCGTGAAAGGCGCCATCGAGGTAGCACGGCACCACCGGCGCCTCGGCACCTGCCACGAGCATGCCGAGACCCGGCTTGAAGGCGCCCATCTGCCCATCCCGGCTCCGCGTGCCTTCCGGAAAGAGGACGTAGATCGCCGGATCGCCGAGCAGTCGGTCGCGCAACTCCTGCATGGCGTGCGAGCCGCACCGCTTCCGCCACATCGGGAGCGCATTCAGCATCATCGCGGAGAAAATCGAGGCCGCCGGTGTTTCAAAAAAAACGTCGCCCGCCGCAATCGGGAACGCCGCGGAACGCAGCCGCCACGGGAGTGCGGCGGCCAGAGTGATCGCATCGAGATGGCTGGTGTGATTGCCGATGAGCACAAACGGCGGGCGCAGCGGCAGATGCTCGGAGCCGTGCACCGTCAACCGATGATAGACGCGGAGATAAACTCGGGTGAGCGCCCGCCAGCCACCTTGGACGATCCACGCTGGGAGTCCGACCTCGCGCCGCAGACTGCGAAGAGATTCAGCGGGTGCGAGGGCTTGATCGGCAGCGGGGCGGTAGCGCCAGTCGTCCATGAAGCGATTACTTTACCGGCACCCGCACCGAATGGGATGTCCAATTTCAGCCCTGCTGCCCGCTAAGCCGCGTAGTACTTCGGATACTTGTAGTAGTGGTAGTCCGGCATCTCGGCGTCCACCGAGTTGACGATGAGGCCGAGCACATTCACCTGGCGCTGGTAGAGCGCGTCGAGCGCATTGCGGGTCATCCGGGCGGAGGTGAATTGCGCGCGCACAACCATGAGGGCACCGTCGAAGTGCGGGGCGAGGGAAGGGGTGTCGTCGGTCGCGAGGATCGGTGCGGTGTTGAAGATCGCGAGGTCGAAGGACTCCTTGAACTCTTTCAACAAACTGACCATGGCCGGCTTCAGGAGGAGTTCGCCGGATTGGTTGGTGACCGGGCCGCGCGTGATGATCGAGAGGGTCGGATATTTCGTTTTGATCACCGCCTCTTTCCACGGGACTTCGCCGCGGAGGATGCTGGAAAGCCCGGCCCGACCTTCGAGCCCAAAGATCTGCGCGATGTCGCCCCGCCGGAGATCCGCATCCACGAGGAGCACGCGGGCGCCGGACGCCGCCATGGTCACGGCGAGATTGCTCGCGATGGTGGACTTGCCTTCGTTCGGAATGGCGCTGGTCACGAGGATCGTGCGCAGGTCCGATTGATTCGGCATGAAGATGAGTGAGCTGCGCAGGCTGCGGAAGGCCTCGGCGTAAGAGTAACGTTCGTCATCGTCCTGAACGAGCGGCAGGCCGGAGTCGGTGCGGCTGCCGATGACGTTCGGGATTTGGGCCAGTATTGGCTCGGTGAATTGCGCGAGGACTTCGATGGACGAAGCGAGGCGGTCGTCGAGGCGATTGATCAGCAGGAGGATCAGGCTGCCGATGAGCAGACCGGAGAAGAAGCCGATCGCGAGGTGCTTGATCGTGCCTTTCGGAACCTCCCGCGGCGGGGAAGCTTTCTGCATCACCACGAGTGGATCCGGCGAGCCGGTGACGATGCTGCTCACACTGCCGAGCAGCTTCTCGGTCTGGGCCTGAGTGCGGGCGACATTTGCAGTGAGGGTTTGGTACTCGGCATCCTTGCGGCCAGCTTCGTTCACCTTGTCCTCCCAGAGTTCGACGGTGGATTCGAGGCTCTTGAGTTCCGCCTTGATGGCTACGAGCCGGTTGGCCGCGGCCTCGGTGTTCTGATTCTTGATGACCTCAAGGTTGCGCTGGATCTTCTCGACCTCGATTTTCAACGCTTGCAGGCGGGGATGCTTCGGTTTCCAAGTTTCGCTTCGTTCGTCGAGTTCCGCCTGCTTCTGCGAGAGCTCCTGTGTCTTGAGGAGGAATTGCGTGTAGAGCTCGCTGTTAAAGGAACTCTGTGGATTCGGAGCGGCGATGGAAGGGTTTGGTCCTCCTCCCACTTTGGGCATCGCCGGCATGGTGGTCGGGGCGGCGGAGAGGAGCTGATCTGGCGAGAGATTCTCAAGCCGCTGCATTTCGTTTTGGAGTGAGGCCTGTTGGTTCTTAAGGCCGGAGAGGAAGAGCGCCGCGCTCTTTCCCTGCTCGGCCCAGAAGGCCATGTTGTTCTTTTCGATGAAGTCCTGGAGCTTGGTCTTCTCGGCCTCGAGTTCCTTTTTCAAAATGCTGATCTGGTCGCCCAACTGGCCGGTGACCTCCGTCTTGATGCCGGTGCGCTGTTCGGTGCGCATGCTGATGAGTTCGGTGACGACCGCCTCAACGTAGCGTTGCGTAAATTCAGGGTTCGAGCCGACGCCATTGACGACGATGATGCCGCTCCGAGGCGCGGCGGAAGGGTTGATTTCCACTTCACCGAGCAGATGCGGCGACTCGAGCGCGACTCGCTTGTAGGCACGATCGAGAACCGTGGGGCTTTTAAGTTGCTCGATCGTCGTGCCGATGAAATTTCCGGTCTGGTCGCGGTATCCACCGACTTGACTGTCGGAGATCATCTCTTCCCGGATGATCATGCGGCTCTCGGATTCATAGAGCCGCGGTTCGGTGAGGAGAACGTAACCCTTATAAGCGAGCCCCAAGCCGATGGTCAGCGCGACGATCCACCAATGACGGCGAAAGAGGGTGCGGTAGCGGTAAAACTTTGCCCCGAGCGAAGCGAGGAACGGCTGCGACGGAGGTTGAGGATTGGCGGAGTCCATGATTCGGGAGTGAGCCGCAGCGGGCTATTTCTTAAAGAAGGCTTGCGGGACATACACCCGGTCGCCGTCCTGCAGGGTGATGTCTTTCTCGACCCGTCCTTTTTGGAGGATCTCTTTTACATCGACGACCTGCGGCGCGCCCCCGGAGCGGCGGACCACCTGCACCTTGCGATCATCCGCCCAGGCCCCGAAGCCACCGGCCTTGAGGATCGCTTCACTCAGCTTGAGGGGGGTGCCGGAGATCATTTCGACGGGCCCCACCGCGCGCACCTCGCCGGCGAGATAGACCGTGCCGGAGGTAACGATCGTGGGGCTCACCCGGTCGATGGAAAGCTTCACCGTCGCCTTGTAATAATAATCGACCTCGAGCTTGCGCTTGATATCCGAGGAAGCCTCGTTGGTCGTCTTGCCAGCGACATGCACGCGACCTAAGGGATAGACTTCGAGTTCGCCGGTCGCCGTCACGACGCGGGGCAGACCACCATCCCGGTCCTCGACGATCTCCAGAGTCACCTGATCGCCAGGGGACAGTTTCTTGTCCGGGTCCACTGCCTCCATGCGTTCCCCGGGCGGGTAGCCAGGTTGCGCATACCCGGATCGACCCACTGGCGCCGCCCGCGGGATGACGCCTTGCGCTGCTGCCGTGACCTCAGCCGCGCAGAGCACGGCAACCCAGAGAAGGAAACGAGGACGGCAATCAGGCATAGGTCATAACGCAGACAGGGTTAGAATTTGTAGTAGAGGCTCAGGAAGGCGAGATTCTGGTAGTAGTCGTTGCCTTGTAAATTTGAGTCCTTATAGATGTAGCGATAATCGAGCCCGACGGAGATCGAATTGGAGAAGTGGTAACGCACTCCGAAGGCGGCGCCGAAGCGATGGGCTTCCTCACCCAGATCGCCGGAAGTCTCGTAGTATTCGTAGAAGAGAGTCGGGCCCATCTGGACCTTCGCTTGCATCACCCGCCAGTCGGCCGCGTACTCGATGTGGTAGATGTCGTAGTAGTCCGAACTGAAGCCGACTTCCGTGGTCTTCGATCCGAGCAAGCGGTGCTCGAAGAATTCCGTCGGGCGGTTGTTGATCTCAAACTTCACGTAGAAGGCATCGGAGTCCTCGCTGTCGCGGAAGATTCCACGAACGGCATCCGCGTCTTCACCGCTGAGCCCGAGGTCATCGATGAAGTCACCGCTAAAGTCGCTCGTGCCATCGAAGTTCAGCATCTGGTAGCCAGCCTCGACGTAGAGGTTCGTGTAAGGCGAGATCTGCCATTCGAGGAAGGGCCCGACCATGAGGTTCGTTCCGTCGCTCCGGTCGGAGCTGTCGAAGTTGATCCAGCTATAGGAGGTATTGAGGCCCAGCTTGACGGTCGGAGTGATCTGGAAGGCAGGCTTGATGAAGATGGTGTCGATGGCCCGATCCTGAAGATCGAAGTTATCCTCCGTGGACCACAGGTTGTAGTGATCGTAGCCGAGCGTGATCGTCGTCCACGGATTCATCCCGTAGTCGAGTTGGATGCCGGCCTGGTTTTCGAAGCGCTTGTAACGAGCGGTCTGGCTCAGGTCGGGAATGTCGTAGGTATCTTCCTGGTAACCGAAGCGATCGCGCAGGGTGATTTTCACCGGGCCCGCCATGAAGGTGAAAGCCACCTCAGAGTTTGGGGAGATGATGACGCCGTCGGAATCGAGGTCGTCATTATCGAGATACTTGGCGTAAGTGGCGCCGACCGCGATGTGCAGAGTATTGATCTCCGACATCCGCCAAGTGGCGTCGAGATTGAGGACCGGGCGGAAGATGAGGTCGGATTCCCGGTTGTCATCGGAGAGCCGGATGTTGTCGTTATATTCAATGCCCACCCCTGCGGCGAGACTGAGGCGGAAGGGGCCGACGGCGAAGTTATACTTATCGGATTCTTCGGCCTGCTCCTCCGGGGTAAGTTCCTGGCCAGGGCGCAGCGGCGTGAGTCCGCTGGGCGAAGTTTCCTGGTAGGAATAGTCGGACGGGACGACGGGACCGAACCCGCCAGACGAGCGGGAGGTGCCGAGATCGCGGAAGAATTCCTGAGCGGAAACCGCACAAGGATGGATGGCGGTAAGAACGCTGGCGGCAAGCAGAATCCGACGGAGGTTGGTCATCGAGGTGGTTGGGCTTGGCATGTCGAGGGATTTAGGAGGGGCGGGAGAGGGGAATGCAACACTTAAACTGCTCAGAATCTAAGGACGGAGTCAGGAGACCTAGCGCCGGCCGGTTTTCGCGGCGTCGGCACTGCGGACGACGCGGAAGCCGTAGTTGTCGGTGCTGCTGTCGGGCGCGGCGTGAACGCGGCAGGAGGAGAGCAGGCTCAGCTTGAGCGCGCCATTGTACCAGGAGGCTCCACGGAGGACCTTGTGCTTGGACTCCCCGTTCCAAGGATCCATGACCCACTGCCAGACATTGCCGCCCATGTCGTAGATGCCGTATTTATTGGGCGGAAAACTGCCGACGGGTGAGGTCCAGGCAAAGCCGTCATCGTAGCCTTTGATGGCCACGTCAGAGCCCGTCTCTTCGCCGGTGTAGTTGCCGGCACCGGCCGGTGGCGGCCACTGATTGCCCCAAGGATAAACATCCGGCACACCCATGTCGCGGGCTTCGGGATTCTTGCCCGATTCCTCGGCTAAACCGACGGCGATGCTCCACTCGATGTCGGTCGGGAGACGGTAGATGGTGTTTGCGGGCAGAGCGCCGTCCTTGTGCTCTTTGTCGGAAAGCCATTTGCAGAATGCGATCGCCTCCTGCCAGGTCACATTGACCACGGGATGATTGGGCACTTGCTTGAAGCCTGGGCTTTTCCAGGCGGTGGAACGGAGATTGACGGCGGCGGTGAAGGCTTCGAAGTCCGAAACGCGGGTCTGCCAGATCGAAAACTGCACGTCGCCCACGGGCGCGAATTTCATGCCAATGCTGTTTTGGGTGAGGCCGTCGCCTTGCGCGGGCTTTTCCGGGGCGGGCTTCGTTTCGGGCTTCGTCGGATCGGTCTTCATCGCCAAGGTCGTCTCGGCGACCGGGACGGGCGTCGGCGCTGTCGCGGGAGTCGGCGGGGCGTCGGCAGGGACGAGTTTCTCGGTGGCCATTGGCTTTTCTGGAGCGGGGGCCTTTTCGGGAGTCGTCGCTTTTCCGCCAGAAGGAGCGGCAGGCTTGCTGAGGGCCTTGAGTGCGTCTTCCTCAGCCTTCTTTTGAATGGCACTGGTGTCCTTGGTTTTCGCCTCGGCATCGGAGATCGCTTTTTGCGCGTCCTCGAGGACCCTCATTTTCTCGTCAAACATCTTCTTCATCGCGGCGATCTCGCTTTCGATCTTCTCGCGCTCTTTCGCCTTCTCGGCGCGGAGCTTCTCGCCTTCTTCCCGCGCCATCCGTCCAGCCTCGGCGGCGATTGCTTTCGCTGCCGCCAGCTTGGTCTGCTCGGCATCCTGCTCGGCTTGTTTGAAGGCGGCCTGGCTCTGCTGCCGGGCGGTGTCGCTGGCGGCGATGGCCTTCATCACCGCGGCAGCAGCTTGCTGCTTCTCGGTGAGCGTTTTCTGCAGGGTGAGAAGCTCGGTGTCGGCTTTTTCCTGAGCGGAAAGCTTCAGGTTTTTCTCGGCATCGAGGTCGGCGAGCGCTTTCCTCGCCTCCTCAGCCAGGCGGGCCTTTTCCGTGGCGACCTGTCGGGCCTTTTGCGCGTCGAGGTCCGCGCCTTTCTGCGCTTCTTCCTTCGTCTTGCGGGCCTTGGTGAGTTCGTCCGCGGCCTTGCGCAGCGGGGCTAATTCTTTGGCTTTCTGGTCGAGGGCTTTTTGAATCTCGGCGGTGGCGGCTTCAGCCTGCTGCTGTTGTTTCTGCAAATCCTGCTGCGCTTGCTCGGCAGCTTGCGCTGCTTGTTTCAGCTTCTCGACGGCAGCGAATTTTTCCGCGACCATTGCTTCGGTGGGGGCCCCGACCGGGGAGGCCACGCCGGGTGCTGGGGGCGGAGTCGTGGGCTTCTTGGCCGCGAGGAGAATTTCTTCTATCGGAGCGGTCTCGACTTTCGCGGCGGGAGTAATTGCCGCGACCGGCGGTGCGACGAGCGGAGCGGGTTCCAGTGGCGGAGGGGCAATTTTTGCGACGGGCGCGGGGGCCACGATTGGGGCAGGTTCGGCTTTCGGCGGCGGCTCTGGCTTTGCGGCAATCGCGGGCGCTGGCTCGACTGCAGGCCCAGCATTTCCTGGCTCAGCTCCGCGGGATGGATCCTCGCCCTTATTATTGACTGAGCGAATTTCGGAGGCATACGACTCTTGGGTCGTGGCGATTCCTGGACCTTGGTCGCCGGCCTCCGACTCTTCATTCGGCTCGCTCAAAAAGTAACCGGCGAGTCCCACGGCTGCGAGGGCCACGCCAGCCGCGAGTCCGAGTGCGGGCAAGCGCGAACGCTGCGGCTGCAAATTCGGATAAATCTCGGTGACGTTGCCGACTTTGGGCTTGGTGAAAGGCGGAGCTGGAGGGGGTGTTGCTTTCGATTCTTTGCGGGCTTGTTCGGCCTCGGCATTGACGGCTCCCGCGGGCAGCGTGATGGCGGGACTGACGCTCGCGGCTTGGTTCCGCTTCAACTCGGCGGCCCGCTCGCGGAGGATATCCACGGCCTTTTTCGCCGGTGCTTCACTGCCCTCGGCAGCGTCCTTCTTGCCAGCCGCGGCGACGTGAGCAGCTTCGCCTTGAAGTTTCGGTGCTCCGACCTTTTGCGCTTCGAGATTCGCTGCTCCCAGTTCCGAGGCCTTCGCAGGCGCGGCGGCCGCTGTGACTTGGGTCGGAGTCTTGGCCAACTCCGCTCGCTTCGTCGCTTCCGGGGCTTTTTGCGCAGGCCTAGCGGCTTCGACAGAGGGAAGCGCGGTGACTGGCACTGGTTCGAGGCGCACGAGGATGTCAGAGGCGCTGATGGGGCGCTGGGAGGCATCTTTGCGGAGGGCTGCGGCGATCGTCTCGTCCCAGGAAGCCGGGATGCTGGAGACACGCCGGTTGGCCGCGAGTCGCGCGGAGACGCGTGGTGCAGCCACGCGGCGAGTTTGCGAGACGACATCGCCGCCCGTGAAGGGCAACTCGCCGGTGAGCAATTCAAACAGCAAAATTCCCATGGAATACACGTCATCGGACGGCGCCGCTGGCTGGCCTTCGGCAAGTTGCGGGCTCTGGTAAGCCAGACGTGGGTTGGATCCCCGGGCGACGCGACCGAGACCGTCTTGCACGCTGCGGCTCGTGCCAAAGCCGGCGATCAAGAGCTTGCCGTCCTCCCCGAGGTACAGATTTGCCGGAGCGAGATCCCGGTGGGTCAGGTTCACCTTGTGCGCGTCCTCCAGCGTCTGGCAGAGCTGGCCGATCCAGGGCTGGATCGCGCCCGGCGCCAGATTTCCCTGCTTCTTCAAACGGATGGCCAGCGATTCGCCGTTGAATGAATCCATGGCCACCGCCGCAAAATCAGCCTCTTCGATCAAATCATGCACCCGCAAAATATTCGGGTGAATCAACTGACGGTTCCGTTTCACTTCTTTGCGAATTTCTTCCATCGCCCGTGCATCGGAACGAACCGCGCTGGGCAAAAAATGCAGCGAAATGTCTTTCCCCAAAACCTCGTCGTGGGCCAACCAGACGACTGGGCTGCCGATCGTTTCGACTGGGCGGTGGAGGACGTAGCAGCCGGCAAGTCTCAGGCCTTCAGAGAGAACGGACTCGGTGGTTGCGGAATTGTGGGCTGATTGGTTTTCGTTTGGAGTCACAGCTTTGGAGGATTTTAGGTTGTCGTCAGTCGGACTGGTAGGGCACTAAGCATTGACGCGCGTTCCGTAGCAGTTCACAGACCAATTAGAATTTGGTAGCGGTTCCATCCTTCGTTGCCAACGCAAAATCGACGAGCGGACCAAAGGCGGACACGATCAGCGGCCGGATTTTTCAAAAATAGGCTTGCGCGAGAAAGAATAAAATAGATAGTGAATGTAATTTCCATATTTTCATTCCTGTCGTGCGTTCTCCGTAAAAAATTCAATTCACAAGAGCCAAACAATTCCGTAATGAAACAATATATGAAGTCCTCCACGATCGTTTCCCTCGCTTCGATTCTCTGCTCAGGAATGGCATTCGCTGCCGATGCAGGACGCGAATCCAGGCAACTGGAACTCTATCCGAAGAATCTGGCGCGGCAGCACGTCGGGGCAAACCTGTTCATCTTCAATTCCGGCAGCGGAACCTTCGTTCCGACCGAAGCGTCTGCGGCCTGGCTTGACGATGACGTGTCCACAGGGTGGCCGATCATGGCGGGAACTCAGCACTACCTGCTCGCCCTCAGCGAACCCGAGGTCGTGACCAATTTCAGTGTCTCCACTCGCCCCACATCAGGGACCGTGACCATCTACGCCGGCGATGAACCCGCTCCGCCGACGGCTAAGTCTTGGACCGTGGTCGCTCGCGACATTCCTCTCGAGGCCATCAACGACAAGAAAATCGCCCGTCCCTTCAGCAAGCTGGCCAAGTATGTCTTGATCGAGACGAACATCGCGGACCCCGGGCCGATGTTCAGTCTTTATGTTTACGGTGGAAAACCCGCCGTGAGTTACGACCTGCGCCAGCGGTCACAGTCGATCGACACCCGCGCGATCTTCGGCCAGCACGTCAATAACCAGACGATCTTCAATGTGAACGGTCTCTACTCGAAGGGGCGCGTGGAATATGCCAACTCCCCGGATACTTTCATGTCCTGGCAGCGGGCGATCGATGACAACCCTGAAACTGCTTTGAAGGTGTTGCCTTCGACCACCGAAGCCGGTGCGGTGGTCCGTCTCGATGGTAGCCCGACGCTCTCCCGGGTGGCGCTCCTGACCAATCAAAACGCGAAGGGTAAGCTGGATGTTTACGCGCTCCCCGAAAGCGCCGTTGCGGCGACCGGAAAATCCGTCGCGGTGGATAACTTGACGCCCGTCGCCAGCTTCGTCTTCGACGGCTCCACGTCCCGCTCTAGTATGGATTTTCCGGCCGTGAGCACCGCTGCCTTGGCGGTCCGCTGGACGCCAGTGAGCCCGAGTGACTCCGTCTCCCTGCGCGAGATCAATGCCTTTGGTACGATGACGCTCGCCGACAATGAAGTGAGTCTCAACCCTGCCGCCGTCGCTGCTTACTCAACTTCTGCCGAGCCGGACTCTTACCGGAACGAAGGAACTAACGGCAAAGAAGTGCTCGATCCGAAGGACGCCAAAGACGCTAAGGAAGTCGCCCTCGGCCCACCATCCCCATATCTCCCGGGCGCTCTCGGTTTCCCGCCGAATCTTGATCGCCGCCGCATTCCGCCGCTCAGCGAGTAACAATTCTCTCAGGTTGGTTCCAAAAAGCGCGAGGAGCTGTCTCCTCGCGCTTTTTGTTTTTCTCGCAGCCGCGACCATCTCCTCTCATCAATAGCGTCCCGTGCTCATCTGGAATGTTTTCAGTCAGGTCCTGCTGCCCGTCGTGGCGATGTTCGGCTTTGGCTGGGTGCTCGACCGGCGCTTCCATTTGGATTTGGGCACGCTCGTTAAGCTCAACATCTACCTTTTCGTTCCGGCGTTTATGTTCGTGCAGGTCGTCGGCTCGCATCTGGACAGCGGCCTTGCGCTCCGGGTTGTTGGCTTCACGGCGTGCGTGATCGCGAGCATGTTTTTTCTCGGAGCGGTCATCGGGCGCATCGCGGGCTACGATCGACCGCAACTCCGGTCCCTGCAGATCGCGGCGATGTTTTATAACTCCGCTAACTATGGCATCCCGCTGATGACGCTGGCGTTTCCAAAGGTCGGTCCCGTCTTCCAAGTCTTCATCGTGCTCGTCCAAAATGTGAGTTGCTTCACGGTCGGCCTGTTCCTGGCGAACTCGTCGAGTCGCACCGGCTGGCGGGCGCTGCTGCCGATCCTTCGTCAGGTGAGCATCTGGGCGATCCTTGCGGCCCTCCTGGTCCGCGCCTTCCACCTGCCAGTGCAGGATTGGCGCTGGCTCTGGGTGCCGCTCAACTACTTTTCCGACGGTCTCGTTGCTCTCGCGCTGGTGACCCTCGGGGTCCAGCTTTCGCAGACCGAGCATCGGCAATCCTTGAGCCGCATTTCCTGGGCGCTCGGACTCCGGTTGCTGGTTGCTCCGCTCCTCGCTTGCGCCCTCGTTCCGCTCTTTGGGTTCACGGGTGAAACGGCGCGCATCATGATCGTCAGCACCTCCTTTCCCACCGCCGTGAATACGGCCCTCCTCGCGCATGAATTTCGCGCCGACTCGCACTTCGCGGCGGCGGCCGTTTTCTACAGCACGGTCGCCAGCATGTTCACCGTGACTCTGCTAGTCGTCCTCGTGAGGATCGTGTAATATTCCCGCCATGCCCCAGCCATTCCTTATCGCAAAAAACGACACCGAAGTCTTCTTCGAGCCTAAAATGGCCAATCGCCACGGCCTGATTGCAGGGGCCACTGGCACCGGCAAGACCATCAGCCTCCAATCCCTCGCCGAGCATTTTTCATCCGCCGGCGTGCCGGTTTTCCTCTCCGACATCAAAGGCGACCTGAGTGGTCTCGCCGCGGCCGGCAGTGCCACGCCGAAAGTCTCCGAGCGCCTCAATCTGCTCGGTCTTACGGACCACCCCTTCAAAGGGTTCCCGGTGACTTTCTGGGACATCTTCGGAAAGTCGGGCCATCCCGTGCGCTCGACGATCAGCGAGATGGGCCCTCTGCTCCTTGCCCGCGTGCTCAATCTCAACGACACTCAGGAGGGGGTGTTGCAAATCCTTTTCAAGGTCGCGGATGAAGGTGGCCTGCTCCTCCTCGACCTCGAAGACTTGCGCGAGATGCTCACCTTCATCGGGCAGAATGCCGCCGAACTCACGCTCCGCTATGGCAACGTCAGCGCCGCGAGTGTCGGGACGATCCAGCGCGCGTTGCTCAATCTCGAGCAACAAGGCGGCGACAAATTCTTCGGTGAACCCGCGCTCAATCTCGACGATTTCATCCAGACCGCGCCCGATGGCCGCGGCGTGATCAATATCCTCGCCGCCGATCAACTCATGGCGAGTCCGCGCACCTATGCCACTGCGCTGCTCTGGATGCTCAGCGAGCTCTTCGAGCGTCTCCCGGAAGTGGGCGATCTCGATAAGCCAAAGCTCGTCTTTTTCTTCGATGAAGCGCACCTGCTCTTCACCGATCTGCCGAAGCAGCTCGAAGACAAAATCGAGCAGGTCGTCCGCCTCATCCGCTCAAAAGGTGTCGGCGTGTATTTCATCACGCAGAACCCGCTCGACGTGCCGGAGAAAATCCTCGGCCAACTCGGCAACCGAGTGCAGCACGCCCTCCGCGCCTTTACCCCGCGCGACCAGAAAGCGGTGCAAAGTGCGGCCGAGACTTTCCGCCAAAATCCGAAGCTCGACGTCGCCTCCGTGATCACCCAACTCGCCGTCGGCGAAGCCCTCGTCTCGCTGCTCGAACCCGGTGGCACGCCATCCATCGTGGAGCGCGCGTTCATGCTTCCGCCGCACAGCAAGATCGGGCCGATCAGCGACTCCGAGCGCCAGGCCATCATCCAGCAGAGCGTCATCTACGGGACGTATGAAAAGGTCGTCGATCGCGAGAGCGCTGCCGAAGTCCTGCAAGCCCGCGCCCAAGGGCGGGCCGCGTCTTCGCCGTCGGCACCCGCTGCGCCGGCCAGCGGCTCCGCCGCTCCGGCGGCCAGTGCGGGTGGGCCCTCGGTCGTCGGCGCTGCGGGAGGTTTCTTAAAAGATCTCATCATGGGCAGCACCGGACCACGCGGGGGCAAGAATCAGGGCCTTGCCGATAAGATGATCTCCAGCACCGTCCGCACGATGGGCTCCACCGTCGGTCGCGAAATCATCCGCGGCGTCCTCGGCTCCCTCTTCGGCGCGAAGCGCCGGTAGCCTGGGAGCGCCGCCGTTTCGTGCAGCACCCGCCATCGCGCGGCGCGCCATTCTAAAACGAGCGGCAGTCGAAAGGGCGCTCGCGCACCGGAGACGTTGCCGCAGGAGACGGCGGCGCTCCCACGGGCGCACTCAGAAGCGCACGCCGAAGCCAAGGCCGACCGCGTTCTCGCCTTGCACGCTGCTCCCGGCTTCGTGCGTGTGGCTGTATTGCGCTTTGAGCAAAATGTCCCGCGTGACCTTCACTCCGAGTGCCAACTCCGCGCGCCAGGTATCGCGATCCCACCCGACATTGCCGCCCGGTGCTTCGAGGTCGCTGAAAAATTGCTGCCCCCAACGCGCTCCGAGCCAGAGCAGGGGGTTCACTTTCCAGCGGCCCTCGACGTAATACGACAGCACGTCGAGATCGCCGGTCTGGGGCGTTGCAAAACGCGCGCCGATGACTTCTCCCCACACTTGGAACTGCCGCCACGCCCAGCGCGCATCGACGCCGATCAAGGTCTCCGGGTAGTCGTCGCGCCCCGAGCCGAATGGCAATCCGGGCGCTGCTTCATCCAGCAGATAGGAGCCGCGGCTCGCGGAAAGTCCCAGTGCCCACATCGCATTCGGGCGCCAGCCGAGGCGGCCCGTCACCGTCGGATGATCGAGGTACTCCTGCCACGGATTCCACGCGTCCGGACGCGCGGCGAGCGCCGCATTCTTGACCTCCAGCGCGTAGTCGAATTTTCCCAACGCCCCGAAGATCGCCGCACCCGTAGCGTAACTCGGTCCCCAGATCACCGGCAGCCATCCTGCCTTGTTGTCCGCCTGGTTGCGACGAGCCGCGACATTTGCGCGGCGCGCGTCCGTCCTTCGATCGTTGATCCCGAGCATCCGGTTGTAGGGCAGGGGGGCATCGAGAAAGGGATTGTCGAAAAACTCGTGACGCTCGACCCAATTGCCAAAGACCGTCGCAAACTTTCCTACCTGAATCTGCAGCCGCGGATCGCCGAGCGGGCGCCACCGGAGAAAAGCTTCATCCACCCGAAAGTCGCCGTCGTCGCGCGCCCCCGCATCGAAGCCGCGATCCCAACGCGTCTCGACATGCGCAAACCATTGCTCGCCCGCCATGAGATCGAGCGAGAGCACGAGCCGCGGTTGGAAGTAGGTGGCTTCGTCAAAGATCACGAGACCCGGTGGCGGCGTCTCCATGTGCCAGACCTCGGCCTCGATCTGCGGCGCAAAGCTCGCTCGCCAGAAGCCATCGGCCGACGAAATTTCCCGGCCGCCAAACGCGGTCCCGCTGATTGCCGTGCAGACGGTGGCAGCGATGCGGAGAAGAGAGCGCATGACGGCGTCTTTAATCAGCCGTCTCCGGGGAGTCGAGCGCGAGCAGTTGGAAGGCTTCGATTCCTTCGGAGAATCCTTTGAGTTTCAGCGCGCCGAGCGCCCGTGACTGCGCCGCTTTTCCGCAGCCCGCCAGCGTTGGCGCGTCGATCACGATCTCCATCGGCCCTGCCTGACTGCAGAGCCGCGCGGCGAGATTCATGCGTGCGCCGAAGACGGAGTAGTTCAGCCGATCTTTGCTCCCCATGCGCCCGGCGACCATGCGGCCCGTGGCGACGCCCACCCCCACTTCGATCTGCCGCCCGCCGCTCGCATTGAGCCGCGCCCGCTCCGCGATGAGCCCGAGCGCACAGGCCGCCGCGTGGCGTTCATTTTCCTCACTCCGCCGCGGGGCCCCGAAAAGCGCAATGATCAGATCGCCCACGAAGTGCAGCACCACGCCGTCCTGCTCATAGACCACGCGCGTGAGTGGCGTGAAATGCTCGTTCAGCATCTCGATCACTTCCTTCGGCGCCATGCCCTCGCTCAGCGTGGTGAAGCCGCGGATGTCGCAGAAGACCACGCTCACCTCGCGCTCTTCGCCGCCGAGTTCGAGCCCGCCTGCGATCAAATCTTCGGCGACGTGCGGGTCGGAAACGAGGTCGAGCATTGAGCGATACTTGTCCTTCAGCGCGAGGTCGCCGCTCATCGCGTTGAAGGCCGTCGCCAGGGTGCCGAGTTCGCCGCCGCGGGGTGTTGCGCGTGCGGAGTAGTCGCCGCGCCGGATGGACTCGGTCAGCGTCACCAGTTCGCGCACTGGCTTGGCGAGTCCATTGGCCAGCGCGAGCGCCACGAGCGCCGCCGCGGTCAAGGCCGCGCCGCCCGTGCCGAGCATGTTCTTGCGGAGTTCGCGTTGCTGGCGTTCGCGCTCCGCGAGGGAAAAGGCGCACATCTCCACGGCAGCCGGGAAAATCCCGCTCCCGCCTGCTCCCACCTGCTGCCAGAAGACGACGAAGCGTCCGCCACCAAGCGTCACTTCTGCACGCCCGCGATCGTCCTTGGCCAGCGTTGCCAGGATTTGCTCGTCTTCCGCAGCCCACCCTCCCGTCACGAGTCGGCCTCCGAGCAGCAGGCCCGCGCGCAGGTCTCCGGTGATCTCGTCGGTCTCAGGCTTCGCAAATCGCGCGAGTAGCAACCCGCCGTGCAATGAGTCGTTTTCCACGTCCACGATGGGCGAAAAATGCGCCTCCCACCAGCCGGGCGTTTGCGTCGTCGTCAGCAGTCCGTGGAATTCGCGCCCCCCCGCAAGCGCGCTCGCGACGCTCTCCTCGGTGGGCCGCCAATCCAGCGACGGCCCACCATGATCGAGCTTCGCCGCGCCGGGGATTGGCCGCCCTTTTGGATCCACGAGGCGCAGTGCCCAGCCGACACCCGGCTTGCGTTCGTCGAGCGCGATTCCGGCGGCTTCGTACACGACTTCTCCGGGCATCGCCGTCGTATCCTCCGCGTGCGCCATGAACGTCGCCTGCAGCCGCACCGAACGCGCGATGGCGCCCGCCAGCCCGCGTGCTTCTTCCGCTCGCAACTCCCGCTCGCGCGCGACTCGAGCGACGCGCTCCTCGAAGCGCGCGTCCAACGCCCGCGTAAACGCCTCGCGCATGCTCCGCTCCGCGCTCCACAGCGCCGCCCAAGTCACCGCTGCGACGAGCAGCAGCATCGCGCCGAAGAGCCGGAGCCGGAAGCTCACTTGTCCGCGAGCGCCACCTCGACGCCGCGTCCGCCGGCCACCGTCACGGGCTGTTCCCACGAATGCTTTTCGTCGAGCCAAGCCTTCAGCGTGTAACTGCCGGGCGGTACGCCGCGCAGTTGGAAGCGGCCTTTTTCATCCGTCGTGGTGAAATACGGACTGTCCACCACGAGCACGACGCTGCGCATGTGCTGATGGATCTCGCAGAAGAGCCGCACGACGCCTGCTTTGTCGAAGACGACCGCCGCCGGCGCTTCATCTTTGCGATAGCGCCCGAGATCGAACCGCTTCGTCTTCGAGAGGGAGAAGACGTTGTGATAGTCCTCGTCGCGGTTCGGAAATTCCACCCGCGTGCCGGTCTGCACGACGAGCAGCCCGGTGCGAAATTGATAACCCTCCTGCTCCATCCGCGCGCTCCCCGCCGCCATCCCACGGATCGCTGGACTCTCGAGCCACACCCCAGCGATGCGCGATGGCGCAGGATTCACCCGGCCCGAAATGCTGCCGGAATATTTCTCCACGGCGATCGGTGCCGCCGCGACCCGTGTGATTGGCACCGAACCCAATACGCCTGCCGAATCACCGCGGGCGAAGCTCACAGCGAGGAGGAAAAGCGCGGTGGCGGTGCGCAGGTGCATGCTGAGAGCTAAGCGTCAGTGAACCGAAATGGGAACCAGGAATCCGAGGAAAACTCGAAAGGTCGGAATCTGGAAAAGGGTCGCCGACGCTGCTGCCATCGGTTTTCCCTGGCTTCACTCGGTTAAAACTTGTTTCGGATTTCGGATTTCGGATTTCGAGTTTTCCCCAAAGTGCCGTCCCGTGATCAGCCGCGCGCCGCGCCCGAAGGTCACGAACTGCCAGGCCCAGTTCAGCAGCACCAGCAGCTTGTCCCGGAAGCTGACGAGGAAGAGCAGATGCACGAAAAGCCACGCCAGCCAGGCGATGAAGCCGCTGAAACGCAGAAAGCCCATATCGGCCACCGCGCGGTTGCGGCCGATCGTGGCCATCGAGCCTTTGTCCCAATACTCGAAGCGCTCGGTCCATCCGCCCGCGATGAGCTTGCGGATATTGTGCGCGGCGTGGCGGCCCTGCTGCATGGCCACCGGAGACAGGCCCGGGAGCGGGGTGCCTCCGCCCGGGGCGAAGTGCGCCATGTCGCCGATCACAAAAACTTCCTGATGCCCCGGGATGCTCAAGTCTTCGCGGATGATCACCCGGCCTTGCGAATCGTAAGGCACGCCGAGACTCAGCCCGAGCGGCGATGCCGCATTGCCCGCTGCCCAGACCATCGTGTGCGTCGCGATCTCCTCGCCGCCTTTCAAAGTCACCACCGTTTCCGTGAGCTTCTCGACTCGGGCGAGCACTCTTACCTGCACTCCGATGTCGCCGAGCTGGCGCCTGGCTGCCTCCGAAAGATCAGGTGTGAAATTCGAAAGCACGCGATCACCCGCGTCGAGCAGGATCACGTGCGCCTGGCTCGGATCGATGTGCCGAAAATCTTTCACCAGAGTGAAACGCGCGATCTCCGCGATCGCTCCCGCCATCTCCACGCCCGTCGGTCCGCCGCCCACCACCACGAAAGTCAGCGCCGCTTTGCGCTCCGCGTCGTCCTGCGTTTTTTCCGCGACTTCAAAGGCGAGCAGCATGCGCCGCCGGATCTCCAGCGCATCGTCCAGCGACTTTAGCCCCGGCGCGAAATGCTCCCACTCCGCGCGCCCAAAGTAGCTGTGCCGCGCCCCCGCCGCGACGATCAGGTAATCGTAGCCCACCTCGCCATCGCTCGTGAGCACAGTCTGCCGCCACGGGTCGATGCTTCGCACATCCGTCAGGATCACCTCCGCATTGGCCTGCCGCTTCAGGATCGCGCGTAGCGGCTCCGCGATGTCCGCCGGCGAAAGCGCTGCCGTGGCCACTTGATAGAGCAGCGGCTGGAAAAGGTGATGATTCTGCCGGTCGAGGAGCGTGACGCGCACCGGTACTTTGCGCAGCGCCTTGGCCGCTTCGATACCGCCGAAGCCGCCCCCAATGATGACGACGCGCGGGAGATTTTTGAGATGAACATTCATGAATCGTGAGAACAACGCCGATGATAGCACACCGCCCAAGCCGCCCAGCGAAGCGAAGGTCGCCCGCGGCAGAGACTATGAGATGTCTCTGCGAAACGCCATCGGGCACCCGCGCCGCGCAGGTGGCTGCCGCGCTCCGAACGCCATGAACCTCCCATGCGCGCCGCAGTATTTCCCACGTTCTCCGCACCCAAAAGCCTATAAACGACAAGGCGGAAATCTTGTGTGGTGAAATCAGCGCCGCTCGCGCAGCAAATGCCGACCCCGGGAGCGCCGCCGTCCCGTGCGGCTTCCGCCCCACCCGCGCGCCGCGCCCATCTCCCACCGCCAGCAGCGGAGACGTTAGTCGCGTTCGGGATAGGCGTTCGGGATAGGGGTCAGGCGACATTTCTTGACAGCAAAGCATCAAGAGATGTGAAGCGGGGCATGCCGCGCAGTATCCGCCATAAATATCCCGGTGCGTATTACCACGTGATGGCGCGGGGTAACCGGCGGGAGAACATCTATGGCGACGACGAGGACCGCCGCGCTTTCCTGAAAACCCTGGATAAGCCTGCGCAATGACGGGCTGGCAGGTCCATGCCTGGGTGCTGATGAGCAATCACTACCACCTTCAGATCGAGACCCCGGAAGCGAACCTGGTGGCCGGGATGCAGTGGCTGCAAAACACCCACACGCGGCGCTTCAATCTGCGGAACCGGCTCT
>JANNXQ010000170.1:0-107149 GCA_031409655.1 Chthoniobacteraceae bacterium
TCGGCCGTCAGCTCCCAGGGGCCGTAAGCGCCGTCGCCATCCGCGGCCAGACTCGCGGTGGAGGCATGGCCATCGAGGTAAACTTTGAGATCATTGCGCTCGATGGTCCACGCGAGGTTTTGCATCACCAGCTTGCCCCACGGCGTCACCTCCGCGCTGCCCGGCTTGAAGACCGCGTGCTTGGTGCGGTCGTAGAGGGTGATTTTCAAGGCGTCCGAGGTGACCTGGATCTCGACGGCTTTCTCCTCGTCCACGTCCTTCACATTGATCAGCTTGCTAAGCTCGCTCGCGAGGGATTGCAGAAAGGCGAGCGCCGCCGCGGTCGCTGTGTCGGCGGTCTCGTCCTTGCCCTGCGAGCCACCGTCCTTGCCTTGTAGCACCCCGGCGCTTTCCTTGGTCATGGCGTTGAAAGGCTGCTTAAAATACTTCGAGGTCGCGAGCAGGATTTTTTTGTCCTGCGCGCAGATCCACAAAACCATGAAGAGAGCCATCATGGCGGTGACGAAATCCGCGTAGGCGACTTTCCAGGCTCCTCCGTGATGAGCTTCAGCTTTCTTGGCCATGGTTACTTCGTGTTCAGGGCTTTGAGCATTTCCTCGAGCTCCTCGGCACCAGGCTGGACGCTGTGATCGAGCGTGCGCCGCGCTACTTCCACGGCCATGAGCGGGGCCATGCCATTGGCAAAGCCCGCCACGCCTTTGAGGATCGCGCTGTAGTAGAGCAGCTCGACGCCGTTGTTGCCCTTGATGCGCGCGGCGGTGGGATTGATGAAGCCGTAGGCGCCGAAAATTCCGAGGAAGGTTCCGGTGAGCGCAGCGGCGACTTTTTCACCGACGACCTCGGGGCCTTCCGCGATGGCGCCCATGGTATTGATGATGCCGAGCACCGCCGCGACGATGCCGATCCCCGGCAGCGAATCGCCGACGAGCTGTAGGACGTGAATGGGATGTCCGGCCTCTTCCTCCTTGGCCGAGATTTCCTGCTCGAGCAGCCCGCCGATCTGCTCCGGCTTGATCCGGCCGTCGATCAGCGGCTTCAGTCCGCCGCAAAGAAATTCGCTCCGCGCATGATCTTTCAGGAACGACGGATATTTACTGAAGATGGAACTCTTCGCGGGGTCCATGACGTGATCTTCCAAGGCGATCAGACCATTCCGCCGCGCGACGACGAACAGTTCGTAGAGGAGCTTCAGCAGATCGACGTAGTCGCCCTTTTTGCCGCTCGCGCCGGAGATCGCACCCATCACTTTTGACATCGTGTGCTTGAGAGTGCTCAGGGGGCTGGCGATGACCACGACGCCGATGGACATGCCGCCGATGGTCACGAATTCGGAGACGTGGAGGAGCACGGCGGGATTGCCGCCGGCCATCATGAACCCGCCGAGGGTGGCACCGATGACGATGAGAAAGCCGAGAATGAGGAGCATGGGATGGGCAGTGAGTTCCCGTAGCAATCGGCAATCCCCGCCGCCCCCTTTAGTGAAATCTCAGCTTCCGTCCTACGCGGCGCTCAGCCCGCCGCCTCCACGGAAGCGGCGGCCGCGGCGCTTACTTGAGCCGACCTTTGAAAAACGCCGCCACCGATGGTTCCCCGCTGATCCAGCCCAGAGAGGCGAGGAAGCGATCCGTGCCCTCGAGCGTGGTCGTGAAGCCCTGACCGTCGCCGCGACCGAAATTAAAGAAACCATGCCCCGCGCCTTCCGTGCCCGCGAGTTCGCAACGGTTGCCGGCCTTCTGCATCGCCGCGGTGAAAGCTTTCGCCGTCGAAAAGGGCACCGTGGTGTCGGCGGTGCCGTGGAAGATGATGGTCGGTGGCGCGCCGGCGCGGACATGGTGGGCTGGGGAAAGTTTCTGCGTTTCCGTGCCGAGGCGTACGGAGAGCTTTTCGACGTCGGCACCGACTCCCGAGCCTTCGAGCGGGGCGAGCACCAGGGCAGGATTGAAGAGGACCAAGGCATCCGGCACGGAGCTCACGGCCGGGTTTTCGCCGGGCTCATCGAATTCCGTGAGGACCCCCGTGCACGCCGCGATGTGCCCGCCGGCCGAGCCGCCTCCAGCGGCAAGGCGTTGCGGATCGACCCCGAGCTTGGCCGCATTGGCCCGCACCCAGCGGATCGCGGATTTCGCATCGGAGACGCATTGCACGGCTTTCACCTGCTGCCGCGAAGCCACGCGGTAGTCCGCCGTGATCGCGACGATCCCGCGCGAGGCGAGGTAGAGGCACTGCTGCTGGAACTGTTTCGGAGCGCCAGAAGACCAACCGCCGCCGAAGAAGAAGACGATCGCTGGGCGGCGATCCGTGACCTGGTGCCCGGGCGGGAGAAAGGCATGCAGCTTCAGGGTGACGCCACTGATCTCTTTGTACACATGCGACTCCGCACCCTCGAGCGAGTCGCCGTAGGTGAACTTATTGTCCCCGCCGTTGCCCTGCTTTTGCGCCGAGGCGAGCAGGGGAGTGGACGCAAGGATGGTGGCGAGCACACGAAGAGGGAGAACGCGGGAGATTTTCATGGTGGGATGGCAAACCCCGGCGCCCGCAGAAAGTCGCCCGGGAGCGCCGCCGTCCCGTGCGGCATCCTGCCAAATGCGCGCAGCGGCACTTCTCCGAGAGGCGCTCCGCGCGGATGATGACGATGCCGCACGAGACGGCGGCGCTCCCAGCTACGCTGCTTCCTGGCGCTTCATGAAAGTCCGCAGACCGAGCACCGCCTGCGTGTGAATCTGGGAAATGCGCCCTTCGGTCACGCCGAAGACTTCGGCGATTTCCGCCAGCCGCATTTCTTCAAAATAGTACATCGCGAGCACCTTTTTCTGCATGTCCGGCAGGGTCTGGAGTCGAGTGAGCACGAGCTTCACGAGCTCCTTCTTTTGCAGTTCATCACAGCCCGTGGTCTGGGTGTCGTCCGGGATGATGTCGTGCAGGGCCACGGTGTCCGCGTCCTCATTGTAGGCGGCGCCGTCGAGCGGGAGAAAGCTCGCGGGTTTGATCTCATCCATCAGCGTTTCGTACTCCGTGGCGCTGAGCGTCAGGTCCTTGCGGATCTCGTCCTCGCTCGGGGCCCGGCTGAGGCGCTGCTCGAGTGCGGCGAGGCTTTCGCTGTACTTCTTCGCCTTGTCGCGGATGGTCCGCGGCAGCCAATCCATGCGGCGCAATTCATCCTGCACCGCGCCGCGGATGTGCAGGGCGGCGAAAGCCGAGAAAGGCACACCTTGCGAGGGATCGAAGCGGCGGGCGGCGGCGACAAGGCCGGTGTACCCGACGCTGTACAGATCGCCCATCTCCAGGGCCGACGGGAGAAAGATGCGCATGCGATCGACCGTCGTTCGCACCAGCGGGAGATGCTGTTCGACGAGCGTGTCTTCATTCGCGCCGGTGTGGTAGGCGCGGAGAGCTTTGGCGGCGGGGAGCGGAGGGGAGGAGGCGGTCATGGGTTACGGATTCGGGCCGTTGGCCGCGGGAGGGGCGGCGGCTTCCAGGGCAGCGGCGCGCTCACGCAGATGACTGTGCAAGCTGGTGAAAAAGGCCCGGTGGGCGAGACGCAGGAGAATGGCACCGGCGAGGCAGCCGATGCCGCCGTCGCGCAGCGCGAAGGCGGGAGCATTTCCGGCATGGAGGCTCGATGCGAAGGTGAGCGCGAAGCCTGCGCAGCCGCCGATCGTGATGAAAAATCTCATGAAGCGAGCGACACTTGAGCAGCTTGCAAGCCAGTGTCGGGGAAGGTCCGGGCGAGCACCGCGTCGAAGACGTTGTGCTCGAGATCGCCGGCCACATTCGATCCCGTACCGAGAAAGAGCGGGGTCAATTTTTGTCCGAGGAGAAACTCCCAGAGCTTGCCCCAATGCGTGAGTTCATCGAGGTGCGTGAAGACGACATGGGTGCAGCCGGCGCGTTCGGCAAAGGCGTAAGAGCGCTTGATCAGCGCGGCGTCGTAGGCGGCATTGATGACGAGGATGCGACTCGTGGTGAAGAGCGGTTCGAGGGCGAGCGCGACTTCGGCGACATCGCCGCGGCGGTCGGGCACGACGCCTGGCACGTCGATGAAAAGGGATTGCTCCGGGGCGAGCGCGGGCACGTCGGCCGCGGAGCGCGCGCAGCGGACGCCGAGCGCTTCGCAGAAGACGGCGAGGGCGTCGCCGGGATTGGCGCGATCGAGATCGAGCTTCAGCACCACGCCGCCGCGCTGGCGCACGAAGACCTCCGTCGCGACCCATTTGCACAGCGCCGTGGTGGTGCCTGCGCCGGGGCTGCCGAGGAAGGCGACGCGCGAGCCCAGCGGCCGCTGCGGCGTACTGCGAAACTCCTCGCGGAGCAGCATCCCGATGCGGGTGAGCGCGCGGCCGACGGGCATCTTTTCCAACGCCAGCCAATCGCGATCAGCGCGCAGCCGGGCGAGCACTTGCGCAGAAAATCCACCAGCGCGGAGCAGCCGCACGAGGGCGCTGGCGGGGGGCGACGGGTCTGGTTCGTGCGGTGGCGGCGCGGGGAAGCCGACGAGATTTTCGGCGAGTGGACTGGCGGCGAGTGGTTCGTGCGGGGCGGGCAGCTCGGTGATGGGCACGGCAACCTCCGGCGGCGGCATGACCTCGGCGATGACTTCGAGCTTCGGAGCCTTCAGGAATTTCGCGAGCCCGGTGCCCTCGACCTGGCGCACGGAGATGACGCGGGCATGTTCGCCGAGCCGCTCGCGCAGCACGGTGATGGCCTCCTCAGCGGAGCTGACGACAAAACGGAATCGTTTTTCAGACATGGGATTTTAGTTAGGCGGCGCGTTCGACGGGTTTTTGCAGGTGGGGGGGCATCACGATGATGCCGAAGTTTTGGATCTCCGTTTGCGGAGGGAGCTCCTGATAGGAGAGGACGATGAGTTTCATGAGCGACGGCTCGAAGAAGCGCCGGAAACCCAGCCGCAACTCGGAGGTGGTGATGAGCACGGGGTGGAGTCCCTGCTCGGCCATCTCGCTCATGCGCCCCGTGAGTTCGTTGAGCAGGTGCTGTGCGGTGGGTGGGTCGATCACGAGCCCCACGTCGAACTGATTGCGCTGCACCTTCTGCATCAGCAACTGCTCGAGCCGCGGGTCGAGCGTCAGCGCCTTCACGATGCCGGGCGCGCTTTCGTAGTCCGAGACGAAATAGACGCCGAGCCGCTTCCGCACTTGCTCGGAGAGGTCGTCGGGATTCTTCGAGACGGGCGCAAAGTCGGCGATGCACTCCATGATCACGGCGAGGTTTTTGATCGGCACGGCTTCGCGCAGGAGATTCTGCAGGACGCGCTGGATGACGCCGACGTTCACGAGATCGGGAATGAGTTCGGCGACGAGCGTGGGGTTCGCTTCCTTGAGATGATCGACCAGCGTCTGCACGTCCTGGCGGCCAAGGATGAGGTGCGAGGCGCGTTTGATGGATTCCGAAAGGTGCGTGATCAGCACCGAGCCGGGATCGACGACGGTGTAGCCATTGATCTCCGCGGAACGTTTCTCATCGTCGCCGATCCAGGTCGCGCTGATCCCGAAGACGGGCTCGACGGTCGGCACGCCCTTTAGCGGCACGGGGCTGTTCGTCACGTTCATCGCCAGCCAGCGATTCGGGAGAATTTTGCCGCGCGAGAGTTCCTTGCCGCGCAGGAGGAAGCGGTATTCGTGGGTCTCAAGTTCGAGATTGTCGCGGATGGCGATGGGCGGAACGATCACGCCCATCTCGCGGGCGAAGCTCTTGCGCACGCCGGTCACGCGGTCGAGCAGATCGCCGCCGTTTTTCTTTTCCGCGAGATGCAGCAGGCCGGTGCCGAGCTCAATGGCGAAGGTATCGACCTCGATGAGGCGCTTGAATTCATCGACCGGTTTGGCGTTTGGATCGGCGCCTGGTTTGCCAGCCAGGGAGGGTGGCTTCGCCTCGGCGGCGGCGGTGATGGCGCGCGATTTACGCAGCGACCAACCGGTGAAAGCGATGGTCGAGCCGAGGAGGAAGAAGGGCGCGATCGGCATCCCGGGCACGAGCCCGAAGAGGAGCATCATCCCGCCGGCGATGCCCAGGGCTCGGGGATAAAGGGTGAGCTGACTGCTGATGTGGGCGCCAAGATTGGAGTCCTCGCTGGCCCGGGTGACGAGGATGCCGGCGGCGACGCTGACGATGAGCGCCGGCACCTGCGCCACGAGGCCGTCACCGATCGAGAGCAGCGTGTACTTTTGCAACGCTTCCATCATCGGCATGCCTTTCTGCACGATGCCGATGGCGAAGCCGCCGAGGATGTTGATGAGGGTGATGAGGATGCCCGCGACGGCGTCGCCGCGGACAAATTTGCTGGAGCCGTCCATGGCGCCGTAGAAGTCCGCCTCCTTCTGCACCTTGGTCCGCCGTTTGGTTGCCGTGGCTTCGTCGATGATGCCGGCATTGAGCTCGGCATCGATGGCCATCTGCTTGCCGGGCATGGCGTCCAGGGTGAAGCGCGCGGCGACTTCCGCGATGCGCCCGGCGCCCTTGGTGATGACCATGAAGTTGATCACGACGAGGATGAGAAAGACCACCGCGCCGACGACGTAGTTCCCGCGGATGACGAAATGCCCGAAGGCATCGATGATCGCGCCCGCGTGGCCATCGCCGAGGATCAATCGAGTGGATGCGATGTTCAGCGCGAGTCGGTAGAGGGTGACGGCTAGGAGCAGTGTGGGGAAGCCGGAGAACTCCACCGGGTCCTTCACGTAGATGATGATTAGCAGGATCAGCAGCGAGATGCCGATGCTCGCCGCGAGCAGCAGATCGAGGAGCAGCGCCGGCACCGGCACGACGAGGAGGACGATCGTGCCGAAGAGGCCGACGACGAAGAGCAGGTCGCCCTTTTTGAGGGTCTCCACCATGGAGCGGCGGGTGGGTAGGGCGAAGGCGCTCATACGGGGAGAGGAACGTCGAACGTCGAACGTCGAACATTGAACATCGAACGGAAGAAACGCCCTGGTGCGCGGAACGCGGTCTTCCGTCGTTCAATGTTCGATGTTCGACGTTCGACGTTCGATGTTTGCTGTCGCTTCATCCCTCAGCCCTCCGCGTTTTCAACTGATGGAAGTAATACCGGTGCGTCTTGTAAACGAAGGCCAGGATGTCCGCCACGGCCTGATACAGCTCCATCGGGATCGGCTTCCCGACTTGGCCGGCCTTAAAAAGCAGTCGCGCGACCGGCTTGTTTTCGATCATCGGCACATCGTGCTCCGCCGCGAGCGCCTTGATCCGCCGCGCAAAGGATCCCTCCCCCTTCGCCAGTACCATCGGCGCCTTGTCCTTGCCGCGTTCGTACTTCAGCGCCACGGCAAAGTGCGTCGGGTTGGTGATCACCACGTCGGCAGTGGCCACGGACTTGAGCATCTGCTTTTGCGAAAGCCGCCGGGCCATCTGCCGCAGCATGGCTTTGATCTTCGGATCACCTTCCGACTGCTTCTGTTCCTCATGCACGTCGTGCTTCGTCATCATCAGATCCTCGCGGGTCTTGCGGAGCTGATAGACGTAGTTCACCGCCGCGATCGCGCCGATCGCGAGGATGAAGCGGCCGAGCAACATCGTCGCCGTCTCGTACAGGAAACTCCCGAGCCGGTGCGCCGGCACGGGCGCGTAAAAAATCGGGTCGTTCATCACCGACTTCACGCCGTGCCAAACCGCAAAGCCGACGACGACCAGCTTGATCGAGTCCGTCGCGAATTTCACCCCGCCTTGCGCGGAGAAAATCCGCCCGAACCCCGCCACGGGATCGAGTCGGCTGAGTTTGAATTCGAGAACCTTCGGGGTCAGGCGAAAGTGGCTCTGCAATCCGCCGGCCAGCGCCGCCGCACCCGCGCAGGCAACCGCGCCGGGCAGCACGAGGCCGAGCATCGTCTTCGCCGCGAGTGCCGCCCATTCCGCCATCGCGTCCGGCTTGAGCGCATATTTCCCGAGGTGGCCGAAGATGCCGATGCTGATGCTCGCGATGCGTTCGCAGTAGTCGCGCAGGCCGAAACTCAAAACAAACAAAGCCGCGATCAGGATGAAGACGACCTGCAGGTCCGGGGTGCGCGCAAATTGCCCCTCATCCGCCGCTTCGGTGAGGCGTTTTTCGGTGGGTTGTTCTGTTTTTACGCCCTCGTCGGACATGGTAGCTCGCTTATGGCAGGAGCCGGAGCATGAGTTCCGGCGCCTGAGCGAGTTGGCTTAGCACCACCTGTGCCGTGAGCCCGAGGGTGAGCGCGAGCAGGGCCATGCCGGCGACGATGCGCACGGCAAAACTTTCCGCGAAAGCGTTCACGCTGGGCGCGGCCTTGCCGAGGATGGCGAAGGAGAGCGTGATGACGAAGTTGATCGCAAGCAGGGGGGCCGAAATCTGCAGGGCGATGAGGAAGATATTGCCGGTGGCCTGGACAAAAAGGTCACCGGCATTTTGGGACCCCGAGAGCACGCCGGGCGGGGTGAGTTCAAAGCTCCGCAGAAATGCGACGAACACGGTGTGATGCGCGCCGGAGATGAGAAAGAGCAGCGAGCCAAAGTAAAAAAGCATCGTGCCGATGAGGGAGGATTGGTTCTGCGAGAGCGGGTCGAGCTGCGAACTCATGACCAGGCCGATCTCCGTGGCGATGATCTGCCCGGCCATCTCGATGGCGTAAAAGGTGAGCCGCACCGCGAGCCCCATGAGCAGGCCGATGAGAAACTCATGCACCGCGACGAAGAGGAGCGTGAGCAGATTGTCCGGCAGCGCCGTCTCGGGCGGGATGTAGCCGCTGGCCGAGTAGGCGAGGAAGGCCGCGAGCGCGATGCGGATGGTGACCGGGATGGTCTTGCCGGAGAAGACCGGCGTGAGCAGGAGCAGCCCGCTGGAGCGCAGGAAGGCGAGCAGCCAGAAGTGGAGGAGCTCGGGGGTCATCGGGGGTGCAGCTCCCGTTTGGTGTTTGCAGTTTGGCGTTTGAAGTTTGGCGTTTTCCGAAACTCCAAACGCCAAACATCAAACGCCAAACACCAAACGTGACGTCCACTTTTCACCGGACCATCTCCGGCAGCCGGGTGATGAAACTCTCCATGAACTGCATGAGCACTCGCAGCATCCAGGGCGCGCCGATGACGACCACCAAGGCGACACCGATCAGCTTCGGCACGAAGGAGAGCGTCTGCTCCTGGATGCTCGTCACCGACTGCAGCAGGCTGATGCCCAGCCCGATGGCCAGCGTGCCGATGAGGATCGGGCTGACGACGAGCAGCGAGGTCGTCACCATCTGGCGCAGGATATCGATGGCTTGTTCGACGTTCATATGCCGAAGCTCTCGACCAACGACCGCACGACAAGATGCCAGCCGTCCACGAGGACAAAGAGGAGCAACTTGAAGGGCAGGGAGATCATCACTGGCGGCATCATCATCATGCCCATGGACATGAGTGTGGAGGCCACGAGGAAATCGATGATCAGAAAGGGGATGAAGATGAGGAAGCCCATCTGGAAGGCGGTGCGCAGTTCGCTCACGACAAAGGCGGGGGCGACGACGCTCAGCGGCACGTCTTCGATCTTCGTCGCGCCGCGTCCGGAGAGGCCCAGGTAGAAGTCGAGTTCACTGGGCCGCGTCTGCTTGAGCATGAAAGCGCGCAGTGGCGCGGAGGCCCGCTCCCAGGCCTCTTCGGTGCTCAGCTCCTTGGCCATGTAGGGCTTGAGGGCGTCTTCATTGATCCGCTCGCCGATGGGTGCCATGATGAAAAAGGTCAGGAAGAGCGACATGCCGATCAGGATTTGATTCGACGGCGCGCCCTGTACCCCGATGGCGCTGCGGACAAAGCCGAGGACGATGACGATGCGGGTGAAGCTCGTCATGAGCATGAGGATCGACGGCGCGAGCGTGAGCACCGTCATCACGACGACGATCTGTATCGCGGTGGCCACGCTGCCCTGCTCCGAGCCGCCGAGATTGATGCTCAGGGCGGGATTCGCGGGGGTGGGGAGAGTGCCTTGGCCAAATGCTGCCGGGGCAAGCAGGAGGAACAGCGCGAGTAGGAGTAGCGCAGGCTTCCAGCCTGGAGGAGTGCCGCAGGCATCCCTTCCTGCCTTCCACGAGCCCGAAGATCGCAGGCTGGAAGCCTGCGGCACTCCCACAGGCTGGAAGCCTGCGCTACTCCTACTCGCGCTCATCGCTTTTCTCCGGTTGGACGTCGGGAAAATCCGCCTCCGGGGCGGAGAGCGTCGCCAGGTAATCGATGCGCCCGGGGCACACCCCGATCAGCATCTTGCGATCTTCATATTCCGCGACCACGAGGAACTGCCGATTGCCCAGCATCCGCGTTTCGCTGATCTGCAATTTGCGCGCGCCCTTCGCCTTTGGCTGAAAGATCGTGAAGCCGTTGCGCAGCAAGTAGGCTCCGCCAGCAAAGAGTCCGAGGAGCAGCGCGAGATAGAGCGTGAGCGTCGCGGTGCTGCCGCCGCTTTTCATCGTGAAAGGCGCGGGACTCGGCGCGGGCAGCACGGGCCGCGCATCGGCGGCGACCGCTGGCTTCGCCGGAGCGGCGGCCGCGGGCCCGGGATCAACCTGCGCCGAGACCGCGCCGACGCCGAGCGCCAGCGCCGCGAAATGCGCCAGCAAGAATGTTTTCATCACGCCTGCTCCCCGATGAGCTGCGTGACTTTGATGCCGAAATTATCTTCGACCACGATGACTTCGCCGAGCGCGATGAGCTTCTCGTTCACGTAGATCCCCACGGGATCATTGGCCCGTTGGTCGAGCTGGATGATGGCGCCGGGGTTCAGTTCCAGCACGTCGCGCATGGCGAGCTTGCAGGAGCCGAGGCGCACGGTGAGTTGCACTTTGACATCGAGCACCGTGTTGAGCCGTTGATCTTCGAGGAGGGTGGACATGGAAATCAGTTTTTCAGCGTGCGCTGGCCGAGTTGCACCGCGATGTGGCCGTTCTGCATCCCGACGGTGCCGGTGAATTCTTCGGTATTGGAAAGGCGCACCGTGGTCTGCGCGATCAGGTCGCGCGAAAGTTCGATGATCTGGCCAGCTTCCATGCGCAGGACGTCATTGAGCGTCACCTCGCGCACGTTCCATTCTGCGATGATCGGAACGGCGATGCCGGCAAAAGGCGCGCGCCATTTGATCTGCTTCGGGCTCAGGGTCGTGCCGCGCTGCCGGGCGACCTGCATCTTTTTCACCACCGTCTCGATCATCGAGAAAGGCACGCCGAGGTGCATTTTTCCGGTCAACTCGCCGAGGGTGAAGTCGATCGATGCGGAAAGAAACGGGGCGTCCGCGGGGGATGTCTTGAGGAAAATGCCACTCGTCTCGTGACCGACGCAGAGCGGGTTGAAATCCGTGGCGGCGTCGTCCCAGAGCGCGGTCCATTCCGTGAGCACCACCTGGAGGGCGTCGGCGAGGAGTTCGATCTCGATTTCCGTGAGACCGCGGTTGGACTCGACCGCTTTGCCTTTGCCGCCGAGCAGGCGATCCGCGAGCGCGAGGCTGATCGGCAGGCTCAGATCCACGATGCCCACGCCCCGCATCGGCTCCACTTGGAAGAGGGTAAGGTGCGTCGGCGTCGCCAGCCCTTCGCAGAATTTTGCGAAGCTCACGCTCGTGAACTCGGCCAGCTTGAGCGCGCACTCCATCCGCACATACGTCGAGAAACGTGCCGCGAGGTGCTGTACGAAACGCTCGTACATGGCGTTGAGCTGGCGCAGATCGGCTTCCCCGATGAAGCCGGGATTACGGAAGTCGTACGGCGTGAGATTGGAGCGGTCGAGACCCGGCAGCCGTTCGCCATGCATGTTAAATGCCGGCGACTCGGAAGTCGCTGGGGTCTCGGCGGGCTCGACGGTCTCGCTCATTGCACCACGAAATCCGAGAAGTAGATCTGCGTGATCGCGTCGGACTTCAGCGCCTGGTTGAGATTCGCCACGAGGTCGTTGCGGACCACATTTTTGGCGCCGGGTTGTTCGAGATCGGCGAGCGTCCGCGTGCTCAGGACGCCACTCGCGACATCGAGGAGCTGCTTCTTGTTCTCGTCGATGATGGTTTTGATCTCGGGATTGTCGCTGAGGACCGTGAAGGTGGTTTTCAGGTAACGCGTGCCCATGGTGCCGGCCAGGTTCACGACCACGTTCTCGAAGTCATACGAAAACGCGCCGCCCGCGCCGTCCCCGCCTCCGCCGCCCTTGGCTTCCTTGCCGTGGCCACCCTTGGCCTCTTTCTTCGCCTCCTTCGCGCCATGTGCGGCCGCTGGCTTGGCCCCATGCCCCGCCGCGGGCTTGGCGCCATGCGCGTCCGCCTTTTCTCCGCCCTCGGCATGTTCGTCCGCCTTTTGCTCCAGCACGATGCCGCGGATCTTCGGCAGGAGGAGAAAGTTGATCATCGCAAAGGTGATCGCTGGCATCAGCACGACGACCGCGATGACCGGGATGAGCGGGTTTGGCGCTTTCGCGGGTGCGGCTTCGCCTTCGGCGGGCTTCTCGGGTGCGGCGGCTTCTTTGGACATAGCTTGAAGGTGGTGGTTTGGCGCGACGCAGCGTTTACCGCTTCAGATTGATCACTTCCTCGAGCATCGAGTCGGAGACGGTGATGACGCGCGAAGCCGCCTGGAAGCTCCGTTGGATGACGATCATGTCAGCGAACTCCTGGCCGAGATCGACGTTCGAGAGTTCGAGCGTGCCGGCTTCGATCCGTCCGAGGCCATTGGTCGCAGGCGTGTTGCTCGCCGCGGTCAAGCTCGGGCCGCCGATCGGTCCGGCAGCCGCAAAGCCGCTGAAAAGGTTTTTCCCTTCCCGGGTGAGGCCATTCGGATCGCGGAAGTTCATGAGCAGGATCTGGCCGCGGCTGAAGCTTTCGCCATTCGAGAGACTGATGACCGCGTTGCCCTGCGCATCGATGCTGAAGGAACGCATCGTCGGCCGATTCGCCGTCACCTCCGCATCGGTATAGGTGCCGCCGGTGCTGTTCGTGAGTCCGCTGCCGATCGCCACATCGAAGTCGATCTTGACGTCACCCACCGTGGCCGGTGCCGTCGAGGTCTGGGTGTAAACCAGCTTCCCGCCGACATCGGTGGCATCGTAGATCGCGGCGCCGTCGGAGAGCCCCTGCACGCGGAAGCCGTCGCTGGTGACCAGGTAGCCCTGATCATCGAGCCGGAAGTCGCCCGAGCGCGTGACGTAGTCCACCTTGTTGGCCGCATCGCGCACCCGGAAAAAGCCCGGACCCGAGAGGCCCAGATCGGTGCTCGATCCCGTGGTTGTGAGGGTGCCCTGACTGTGACTCGAGGTGACACTGGCGAGACGCACGCCATTGCCGATCTGGAGCGCGGCGCGATTGGAAACCAGGCCCGAGGCTGGCGAAGGCGCCGCCTGTTGCAGGATGTTGCTAAAGGCGTCCGAGTATTCCGACCGCGAGCCTTTGAAGCCCGTGGTGTTCACGTTCGAGATGTTGTTCGCGATGACATTGATGCCGCGCGAAAACGTGGTCAGGGCGCTGACGCCGCTATTGAGAGTTCCGACGAGTGACATGGTGTATTTCTTTCTATGTTTACTGAGTGACGACCGGTGCGGCTGGAGCCGTGCCGAGGTTTGTCTGAGGAAGTGGAGCGGGCGTGGAAACCGCGGCGGGTCCCGTCCCGAGCATGGTTTGAGCAGGCATCGGGTCCGTGGTGGTGGTGGGCTTCGGCCGCACGTTGATCACCGCGGAGGCGTCGTATTCTGCCTTGCCGATGATCAGCTTGGGCTCGCCATCCTTGATCGTGACACTGCTAACCTCGCCGGTGACGTCGCCCTCCTTCGAGGTCACGGTCACGATCTTGCCGAGGAAATTCTGCGCGGTGACGACGCGCTGGCCGGCGGTGAAGTTCTGGAAATCCTCCGTCAGCGTGCGCATCTGCTCGAGCGAGGTGAAGCTCGCCATCTGCGAGATGAATTGGGTGTCCTCCATGGGCTTCAGGGGATCCTGCGACTGGAGCTGCACGGAGAGCAGTTTTAGAAAGTCGTCCGCATCGAGCTGTTGTTTCCCGGTGACGCGATTCGCGACGGCGGGATCGTTGAAGTTCTGGCCGGTGGCCGAGGTGAGTCCGGAGATGTCCATGGTGTGTTTAGGCGTAGAGGTTCAGGCCGTCCGTGGCGGTGGCGATTCTCGTGGGGCCGCTGGCGGTCGCTGGTGCGACTCGCGGGCGGCGGGCATTGAAGTGGAAAGCTTCCGCCTGGCGATCGGGGTGGCTGGAGTCGCGGTCCTGCCTTTGCTGGCTCAGGTCGGTCATGTTGGTAGAGGACTGGCTCATCTCGAAGACGGGCGGGGTGAGGCGCACGCTGCGCTCGGCGCTGCGGTCGGAAAATTGCGACCAGTTCTGCTCGAGCGCGGTGCGCAGGGCCTCGGAGTTCGTGCGGATGAACGGTGTCACTTCGCCATTGGCCAGGCGGAGTTGGATCGTGAGTTTGGCGCCGCTCTCGAGTTGCACGGCGACTTCGATGCGCTCGGTGCCCGCGGCCTTCATCCGCACCACCGCGTCCGTGGTGCGATCAATGACCCGCGTCATCTCGGTGCGCGAGACGGTCGCTTCTTCGCGCGGGGAACTCGGACCAGAGGTCAGCTCGGGTCGCAGATGCTCAAATTCGGGGCGTGCGGCGGGGCCATTGGCTGGCGCCGTCACTTCGATCTCGGGCCGGGTGCCGTCCGGAGTTTGCGGCCTTTCAAAGTGGCGTTCGTCGCGGGCCGGATTCGCGGTGGTGGGCCCACTGGAGATCGCCGTCGCGGGGGTGTCGGTGAAGGTCGTCGGCGCGGGCGGAGCGCTCGCAATTTTCACGGCAGGCCGGGCTTCCAAGGGCGCTTCGATCCCCGCGGCAGAACTCGCCCTCGGGAGTGCTGGTGCGGCTTGGAGAGCGGAGTTCGGCATGACCTCTCCGCGCTTAGCAGCGGGTGTGCCACGGGGATTCTGGGCACGTGTTTGCTCGTTCACTTTCAGCGTGACCGCCGGGGCCACGGCGCTCGCTGCCACCTCGGTGGCTGGCGCGGTGGCCACTGGCGTGGAAATTTCGGACGTCGTGCGCGGGGCTGCGCTTGCGACCGAGCTTTCGCCCAGCGTGGGCAGGGGAGAGTTTTCCCCCTGCGGCAGGTTCTGCCCAGCGGTCGGCAAAGTAGTCGCGACCACTTTCGCGACCTCGGTCGGCAGCACGAGCCCGCCAGTTGATTGCTCGGGAATGCGCGGCGTCGCGATCGGGGAGGTCGCGAAAGTTTGCCCCGGCACGATCTCCTTCCAGCCACCGTTCAGACGCACGGTTTCGGCCGGGATCTGCACCCGCACCGCGCTGCCAATCGAGGCGGTGTTTCCTTCCGGTGTGCCGGGCGTGCTCAGCACGGTGGCCGTTTGAGGGGAGGCGGAAAGGGGCGCCATGGCTGGCGTGCCGAGGGTCTTCGGTCCCCGCGGCTGCGGTGCGCTTTCCGGCGGCGTCCACGGCGCCTGGAGTTGCGCCACGGTTGTCGGAAACAGCGCCGTCAGCAGCGCCATTCGAGGCGCACTCGAGACCGGCGTTTCGGGAGCAGGATCGGTCTGCAATTTTGGCGCTGTTTCTGGATCGGCTTCGGCGTCACGCGCGGGTTCTGAAACGGGGTCGGTGACGCCCAGACCTTGCAGGCCGTTCAGCATCTCCGGGCTGAAAAGAAGATGTTCACCCAGAGGCAGCAGGGTGGGCGCATGGCGCGTCGGGAGGTGCGGCTGCATGGCGAGCAGCGAGGCCTCCGCTTCTTCAGGGTCTTCCTCAGTCTCGGAGTCCTCTTTTTGTGAGATCGTCGTCTCGCTCTCGCCGGCCTCCGCGACCACGGTCGCTGCGAGTTTGACGGGGGCTTCCTTGGGCGGCGATTGGACGGCGTGTTGATCCAGCAACCGGGAAAAACTCTCATCATCACCCCGGCCTTTCGGGCTGGGGCGCGGCTCAGCGGGCAGAGTGGAAGGTGCGGAAGGTGCGGGAGGTGCGGACGGCAGGACGGTAGTCATGAATTCTTGGTCAGGGAGTCAGGCGTTTTCCTTTTTCAGCGACTTGATCAGCCGCAGCTTGTCGGTGATCCGCGCCGCGCGTTTCGCCATGCTCTCGCCTTCGCCGCGGTCCGGCGCTTTCGTCATCTCGGCGAGGATTGGCCCCACGGTCGTCGTCTTCATCATGGAGAGGATTTTCACCACGGTATTTTCCTCCATCTCGCGGAAGATCGAGACGACCTGGGGCGGGTTCATCGCGCTGTAGGTCTGCGAAAGTGATTTCAAGTTCTTCACCTCGCGTTCCTCGATCTCGAGCAATTCCTTCTGCTTCCGCTCGTCGATCTCGGCGATCCGCGTATCGATCTCCCCGCGCATGACCCGGATCGCGTCGCGCACCTTGTCCAGTTCCGCGCGTTCCGCGGCCGTCTGGCTTTGCAAGCTCATGATGCTCTTCTGGTCGGCCACGAGTTTCGCCCGCTCGCTCTCGAGTTCAGTGATCAGCAGATCGACGGCCTCCGTCTTAAAGCTCCACAAGCGCGGCGGCAGCGCGGTCTTCTGCGGCAACACGATCTCGGGCTCTTTGAGGTTCTTCAGCCCTGGGAGCAGCAGCCCGACGAGCGTGCCGAGGTGGGTGATCACCGCGAGGATCGCGATGCCAAAACCGGAACCCAGAAACTTCATGCCGCCACCTCCTGCAAGCCGCGCCCATGCCGGGCGGTGATGAGATCGCCGACTTCATTCTCTTCGCGGCGCTCCATTTCGATCCGGTGCGCGCGGGTTTGGCGTTCGCGCAATCGGGTCAGCACTTCCCGCTTGCGCCGGACTGCCAGAAATTCCGCCCGGCGCACCGCCGCCTCGCGATCCGCCACGGCCAGCCGCACGGCGAGATGTTCGCACTGCGACTGCTGATGCTGCAACGCATTGAGCAGGAGGATCTGCTCCAGGCGGCTCGTCGCCCCGGTGCGGCCGGTGACGAGCGCGGCGTAGCAGCCGTCGAGATCGGTGCGCGCCTGCTCCAGGTCGAGCGTCGCCTTGGCCTGAGCCTGCGCAGCTTTGCTGAAAACTTCGCGCGCGAGATCTTCTTCGCGCGCGCGGATGGTGAGGACGGAGGCGAGACGGAAGACGAATTGCTTCATGAGAGGATGGAGGCGAGCCGTTCGAGGCTCTCTTGGCGTGGGGTCCGATCGTCCACTGGCTGCCGCAGGAAATGGGTGAGCGCCTCGCGTCGCGCGATGGCCAGGTCGAGCCGCGGATTCGCGCCGCGCACATAGGCACCGATGTTCACGAGGTCCTCATGGTCCCGATAGACCGCGAGCAGATCGCGCGCGGCACCGGTCAGTTGCTGCTCCGCCGGAGTGCTGATGTCGCGGACCAGCCGGCTCACGCTTTCGAGCACATCGATCGCTGGGAAATGATTCGCCGTGGCCAGCGCGCGGGTGAGCACCAGATGGCCGTCGAGGATTCCCCGCACCGCATCGGCGATGGGTTCATTCATGTCATCGCCCTCCACGAGCACGGTGTAGAAGGCGGTGATCGCGCCATGCTCCGAAGCGCCGGTGCGCTCCATGAGCCGCGGGAGCAGCGAGAAGACGGAAGGCGTGTAGCCGCGGCTGCTCGGCGCTTCACCCACCGCGAGCCCGATCTCGCGTTGGGCCATGGCAAAGCGCGTCACGGAATCCATGAGGAAAAGCACCTTCGCGCCGTCTTCCCGGAAACGCTCCGCGATCGCCGTGGCCAGGAACGCCGCGCGCAGTCGCACCAGGGCCGGCTGATCCGAGGTGGAGCAGACGACGACGGAGCGCGCCATGCCTTCTTCACCGAGATCCTTCTCGATGAACTCGCGCAGTTCGCGTCCGCGTTCACCGATCAGCGCGATCACATTCACCTCGCTCGAGGCGCCGCGCGCCATCATCCCGAGCAGCGTGGATTTTCCCACACCGCTCCCGGCGAAGATGCCCATCCGCTGCCCGCAGCCGACTGGTGCAAAGGCGTCGATGGCGCGCACGCCGGTCTCCAGAGGTTCGCTGATGCGCTGCCGCCGGAGGGGGTTCGGGGGCGGGCAGCGCAAGTCGCGCGCGCGTTCGCAGACCAGCGGGCCGCGGCCATCCATCGGCTGTCCGAGACCGTCGATCACCCGACCGAGCAGCCCTTTGCCCACGGGGACATTCGAGCCATAGCTGGAAGCGGTGACTTCGCTGCCGGTGCGGAGCGTATCCGTGGCACCGAGCGGCATCAGCAGGAGCCGATGCTCGCGAAAGCCCACGACTTCCGCATGGATCGGTGGCTCGCCCGGCGCGGTCTGGATGCTGCACACATCGCCCAGGGCGAGGTTCGGCCCCTCGGACTCAATGATCAGCCCGGTGACGCGCACCACTTTGCCGACGCGCACGATCGGACGCTCCGCACGGAGGCGGGTCCGGAAGCGTTCGATCATCGCGGCGCTGGCGGCGGCGGCGCTCATCGGAAGAAGCCCTCCAGGGCGCGCAGTTTCGTGCCGAGCCGGCCGTCGATGACGCCGAAGCGGCTGTTCACCAGGCAGTCACCGGGGCGCAGTTGCGTATTCGCGCGGAAGGCGATCTGCGGGTGTTTCTCGCGCAATTGCGCGTCGTGGCCGGCAATGGCCTCGAGATCCTGCGGCGCGAGCTGCACTTCAAATTGCTCCGGTCCCGGCGCGATTTCTCCGAGCAGATCCGCGACGATCCGGAGGACGGCCTCGCGGTCGATGGTCGTGCTCGCGAGCACCCGCGCGGCAGCTTCGATGGTCAGTTCCGGGAGGGCGTCGTGCAGTTGCCGGGCGAGCGCAGTGTGCTGTTCGGCGAGTTTGGCGAGGGTCTCGGATTGCAGCCGCACGAGTTCGCCGCGTTGCTCGAGCATCTGCTTTTCCATGCGTCGCGCCGTCTCCTCCGCGCCGGCGTGATAGGCCTCGCGTTTGGCGGTCTCATACTCCTCCTCGGTAAAGGTGCGCACCGGCTTGTGGCCGGTGACGAAGACCGACTTCGGCGAAGCGTGGAGACGGATGGGTTTAAGCACTGGCATTGGCTTCGGGCGCTCCGTCGAGCGTGATTTCTTCGGCTTCCTCGAGTCGGCGGACGATGGCGATGACGCGATCCTGCGCGGCTTCCACATCCTTGGTCCGCGGTTGCGGGAGGATCTCGATCTCCTCCTTCAGCGTCTCCGCCGCGCGCTTCGACATCGTGCCGAGGATCGCCTTCACGACCGGCGGCTTCATCGTCTTCAGCGCGATCGGCAGATCCGCGGAATCCACCTCGCGCATGACCCGCTGCAGATCCGGTGTGGAAAGGCGGGTGATGTCCTCGAAGCTGAAAACTTTCCGGCGAATGGCTGCGCCGAGGGTCGCATTCCGCTCCTCGATTTTCGTGAGCAGCGTCTTGCGCAGCTCTTTGTCGAGGGCGTTGAGAATGTCCGCGCAGGACTTCACGCCGCCGCCGCGATGCAGGCCCTGTTGCATCGCCTTCCGGTCGATGCGGCTGTTCAGCTTCGTGGCCACTTTGTGAATGCTCTCCGTGGAAGTCGGCTCCATCGCGCCGAGCCGCTCGACCACATCTTCGCGCACCTCAGGCGTGAGCATCTGCAGCACCTCCGCTGCCTTTGGCGTGTCCATGCAGGAGACGATGAAAGCGATGGTCTGCGGCTGCTCGCTCTTCATCAGATTCACGAGCTGGCGTCCTTCCATCTGGCGGATTTCTTCGCCCGCTTGATTCGGACCGTCGCCCGCGCAGCGGCTCAGGATGGCGGTCGCCGCGTAGTCGCCCTTCGCCTTCGAGAGCACTGTCTGGGCAAAGGCCACGCCTCCCAGTTCCGCGGCGAGCCCGGTGCAAATCACCTCGGTGAATTCCTTCATCAACTCCACGCGGATGCCCGTCTCGATCATCGGCATCATGGCGATCTCACGACAGATCTGCTCCAGCAGCGTGAGCTCAAAACTGCTCATCACTTCCGCCGCCGCGTCCGGCCCGATGGTGATCAGGAGAGCGGCGATCTTTTGCACTTTGCTCAGGCGGAGATAATCGATGGGCATGTCAATTCGGGCCGGCTCCGGCCATCCATTCCCGCAAGGCGGCGCCGACGTTTTCGGGCTTTTTGCGGATCATTTCGTTGAGCAGTTCCACGGACACCGGGCGATTCGCCTGCCCCTCCGGATTGGCCTTCTCTGGAGAAAGGATCTCAATCGGGATTTCGTCCGGCTTGGCCTTCTTGACCATGCGCAGGAAGATGAAGATCAGGACGACGGCGACGGCGACGGCGACGCCGTTTTTGACCAAGTCCGGATTCCGGAGCACGATGTCGAGGGCACCCGCTTTCACCGCCGGCGTGCTTTCAAACGCGAGTTCCTCGATCGTCACAATCTTCGCCGCTTCCTTGTCATCCACGGCTTTCACCCCGAGCGCGTTGATCACCATCTTGCGGAGAGATTCCAACTCCGCCGGGGTGCGCGGCTGCGCTTTCGGCGCGACGAAAACGGCGGCGGTGACGCGCGAAATCGTGCCCGGCGCGCGGACGGCGTTCGTGATCACGCGGGTGATCTCGTAGTTCAGCGCCTTGTTCTTGCGGACCTGTTCACTGTTCTTGCCACTGCCCCTGTTGCCCGCGTCCGTGGTCGCGGCAGGAGGGACGTTCGAGGCCGTGCCCGCGGTGCCGCCTTTGGTTGGGTCGGTTTCGTTGGTCAGCGTGCTGTCTTCCTCCGTGGTCTCGGTGCGGATCACCTGGCCATCGGGATCGTATTTCTCCTCGGTGCGCGTCGTGGTTTCGATATCGAGATCCGCCGAAACGCGGACCACGGAATTGCCCGGACCGAGGACCGTGGTGAGCATCGTCTCCACTTTATTCACGAAGTAATCCTCCACGCTTTTCCGCAGCTTCATCTGGCTGGAAGCACCACCGAGCTGCGGATCATCCTTGAGCCCGTCGGTGAGCACGGTGCCGCGATTGTCCACGACCGCGACGTCGTCGGCGCGCAATCCTTCGACGGCATTGGCCACAAGGAAGCGGATCGAATTCACCGAAGGAGCGCTGATGTTTCCTTCGATGAAAACGGATGCCGTCGGCTTCGCTTTCACGTCGGAAAAGAGGAGCCGATTTTCCGGCACCACGATGAGCACGCGCGCCGCCCGCACTCCCTGGAGTTGAGCAATGGTCCGCGAAAGTTCGCCTTGGAGCGCGCGGGCGTAGTTGGTCCGCTGGACGAAGTCGCTGATGCCGAAGTTCGCGCGGTCGAAGATCTCGAAGCCAACCCCTTCCCCCGCCGGCACCCCTTTCGCCGCGAGTTGCAGGCGCAAGGCATGCACTTGATCGCTCGGCACGTAGATCGCGCTCCCGCTGCCGCGCAGTTCGTAGTGGACGCCAGCCGCTTGCACGGCAGCGGCGACCTCGGCTGCGTCCTTGTCGCTCAGCCGCCCATAGAGGAGCTGCATATCGGGCCGATGCGACCAGACCACGAGGCTGATGAGCCCGGCGATGACGCCGACGGTGGCGACGGCGATGGTCACGCGCTGGTTCAGCCCGAGCTGTTTCCAAAGCTCCGTGATTTGTTGGAGAAATGCTTTCATCCGTTTCGTTCAATCCTGGGCGGCAGCAGCCACCTCAGACCTGCATCCGCATGACCTCCTGATAGCCTTCGACGAGTTTGTTGCGCATCTCGACCATCAGCGAAAAAGCCACGCTGGCTTCCTGCATCGCGATCATCGCTTGGTGGAGATTGTTCGTTTCGCCCGTGAAGAGCTTCGTCTTCTCGCTGTCCGCGGCCTGCATCTTGCCATTCACCTCGGAGACGGCGCGTTCGAGGAGGTTGGTGAAGTCGGGCTTCGCCGCTCCGGCCGCGGCCATCTGGGTGCCGCCGATTCCTTCCGCCGGATTCAGCTCGCTGGATTTCGATGCGCGCGTGGCCTCGTAGAGCTCCTGCAGCTCGCGCGGTTGGGGAATGGGAAGCGATCCAATCTTCATAAGTCAGAGTTTCAGCGGCCGATGGTCAGCGCCTTGGCCGCCATCTGGCGGGCGTTGCGCGCGACGGCGAGATTTGCCTCGTAAGCGCGGGAGGCGGAAAGCATGTCCACCATTTCCATCGCCACGTTCACATTCGGCATCTGCACAAAGCCGTCGGCATTGGCGTGCGGATGTTGCGGGCTGTAGATGAGTTCCCCCTTTGAAGGGTCGCCCGCGATCTGGCCCACTTTCACGCCGCTCATCCCGGTCTTTTCACTGAGCAGCGACTCAAAGGTCACGACCTTGCGCTGGTAGGCGTTGCCATCGGTGTCACGGGTGGTGTGGGCGTTCGCGATGTTTTGCGCGACGACGTCGAGGCGGACTTTTTCCGCGTTGAGCGCGCTGGCGGTGGCTTGGATACCGGTCAGGAAGTTCATCCGGATCAGACGCTGCGGCCGGTGATGGCCAGACGAAGTTGCTTGAGCGAGCCGCTGGCAAATTCCGCGAGCGTGTCGAACTCCGCCGCGTTTTTGCTGAGGGCCATCATTTCCTTGTCGATGTCCACATTGTTGCCGTCCCTTCGCTGGCTGGTGGCGGTGAGATCCTCGACCAGGTCGGGGAGCGCGAGATCGTGGCTATTGCGACTGCGAATGCGGTCCGCCAGTTCGTGGGCAAAATCCTTTGGAAAATCGACGCGCTTGTAGCCTGGAGTTTCGACGTTTGCGATGTTCGTCGCCAGGGCCTCGTGGCGCCGAATGGAAACATCAAGAAGCTGTTTTGTGGCCTGGTAATTCGCGCTGGAGAAGAGCTGCTCGATCATGGACGACAGGCATAGCAACGCGAGTGCCACTGGGATCGTATTGCCTGCGAACCCGCATAAAAACAAGGGTTCCCGAGCTGCGGCGTATTTTCCCTCCACCGTGAGCGGCAAGAATGTCCGGGTGATTTTCACCCTCCGGCAGTTCTTTCCTCGCGCGAGCTGAAGACCCCTGCGCGCGCGGGTGCGGAAGACTCGTGCCCGAGGTGCGGACAAGAGGGTGGCAAGGCTCGGGAATCCGAGTCGTGCAGCGCTTCGCCGTACGGCGAAGCTTGAAGTCCCGCAGCGGGACGCGATCAACGAAGGGCCGTCGCGAGTTTCAGTGCGGAGGTCGAGGAGATCGACGTTGGAGCTTGCTGGAAAGCGGCCAGATTGCGCGCGAGTTCGGCGGTTTCAGGAGAAAGCAGGAGCGCCTTCGGATCGCGGCCCGGTGCTGCGGCGAGCACCTTTCCGTCCGGGGATACTTCGATCGTGGGCGGCTTGCTCGGGTCGCTCGAGTCAAGCAGCGCGCGCACTTCCGGCGAATCGAGCAATTGCTGCCGCAGGCGGGCGGCGAAAGTCAGGGCATTCGTCTCGGGGATGGCCCCTGAATTCACCGCGCCAGACGCGCGATCGAGCGCTTTCTCGAAGCCAGGACCGTTCGCAACCGGCGCGGGTCCGGCACCGCGGGACCAGCGATCGAGGAAGTTTCCGGCGGCATTGGCGACGGCGCTGACGAGGAGAGGATGCATGGACTCACGGCTTAGCAGTCGGGGTGCCAAAGGAGTCGGGGCATTAGGGCGAAAAAAAGAGCGGCGGGCCGTAGCCCGCCGCTCTATTTGAATTTGTTGCCGCGTGTCCCGCTACACGTCGTGGACGCCGTTGGTTAGCGATTTAAACGCGACCCATTCGCGCTCGAGGAAGGCAGAAAATTCCCTGCGAAAACGCGCCACGGAAAAACGTTCCGCATTCATCCGGCAACGTTCCGGGTGAAAACTGCCGGCCATGTTTTCAAAATCAATGATCGCGCGCTGGAGCGACTCCACGGTTTGTTCCTTAAAGAACATGCCAGTCTCCCCGGCGACCACCGTTTCGGTCACGCCGCCGCGGGCATAAGCGATGACCGGAGTACCGCAGGCCTGCGCCTCGATTGGCACGATGCCGAAGTCTTCTTCTGCGGCAAAGAGGAAAGCTCGGGCGGATTGCATGTATCGGACGAAAACCTCCGGCGGCTGATAGCCAAGCATCTGTACGTTTGGCCCCGCCTTGTGCTTGATCGCTTTGAAGTCAGGTCCATCACCGATGACGACCAGTTTCTTATCCGGCATCCGGTTAAAGGCATCGACGATCATGTCGATTTTCTTGTACGACACGAGGCGCGAAGCGGTGACGTAATAGTCATCCTTTGCCGTGGTCAGATTAAACGTCTGGGTGTCCACCGGGGGGTAAATGACACGCGCGTCCCGGCCATAAACCTTCTTGATGCGTCGTGCCACGAAGTTGGAATTGGCAATGAAGCTGTTCACGCCGTGGGAGGTGCGCAGATCCCACATGCGGATGTAATGAAGGAGAATCCGCGCGAGCCAGACGGTGAGGCGGTGCCTGGCACCGACGTGTTCCAGATACTGGCTTTGCAAGTCCCAACCGTAGCGAATCGGCGAGTGGCAGTAACACACGTGGAGTTGGTCCGGGCCAGTGAGGATGCCCTTGGCAACTGCATAACTGCTCGAGATGACCAGATCGTAGCTGGAAAGATTGAACTGCTCGATCGCGAGCGGCATGAAGGGGAGATAGGACCGGTAGAAACGCTTCGCGCCAGGCAGCTTTTGGATGAAGGAAGTATTAACCGTCTTGTAGAGGAGAAACTTCCGGTCTGCCTTCGGGATGAAGTCTACGATGCTGTAGAGATCCGCTTCGGGATACAGCGCGAGAATCTGCTCCAACACTCGCTCTGCTCCTCCGTAGAGCGGCAGCCAATCGTGGACAATAGCGACGCGTCGATTCGGATCGGTCAGGGCTTGCTCGCCGATGTGCGTGACGCCCCTGATGGAAGCTCGTGGTTCCTCTGATCCTTGCATCAGGCTGGTGATCGTTCGCGGTGTATTCATGGATGTCCCCTCAGTTGTTTGCTGCTGCCTTCGGTGCGACCTCTGTCGCATCGCGATTGGTCGGATTTGATCCCGATTCTTCGAACGCAAAGCGCCCGGTTTTCTGTTGAAAGATAGTTCTGTAGACGGCTTCCACTTTGCGGGCGGTCTCCCCGATCGTGAAATGATCAGCGACCCGCTTCTGGCCAGCGGTTCCCATCGCCAGGGCTCTTGCGGGTTCTGAGAGGAGTTCGATCATGGCTGCGGCCATTTCTCCAGCGTCGCCCATTTTCACGAGCAACCCGGTTGCGCCATCCACCACGATCTCCGGCACGCCGCCGCCGCGAGTGGCGATCACCGGTTTCCCCGCAGCCATCCCTTCAATCACTACCTGACCGAAGGGTTCGCCGGTCGTCGAGGCGTGGACGAGGATGGTGAGATGGCGAATGAGATCCTGCACGTCGGTGCGGAAACCCATAAACTCGACACAATTCTCCATTTCGTGATCCACGACTAAGACGCGGAGTTTTGCCTCGTAGGCTTCTTCGCCAAACATCGCGGACCCGATAATCTGAAAGCGCGCCTGCGGAAATTGAGAGCGCACTCGGGACGCAGCCTCGATGAAAATGTGCTGCCCTTTCCACTCGGTGATCCGGCCGACCAATCCGATCGTGGGTGCGCCCGAAGTAGGCGGTCCGCACCCGCTACAGTCTCCGGGAAAGCCGTCATGCACCACTGCCTGGACGGCACGTCCGCGTTTGAGCGGAGTGAGTCTGAGCGTGTCCATGGTGGCTTGGGAGTTGGCGATGACAAAGTTAGGAAGCCATCGGCAGAGCCACTGGAAAACGCGGACGACGCGGTGCGGGAGGTAGTCGTCGGCGATGCGATCACGGACGTGCCACACGACCGGAACGCGGGCTAGGCGAGCGCCGATACCCCCGAGTAAGTCCGCTTTCAATGTATTGGTATGCACGAGATCAACGCCCCGCTTTTTCAGCCAGTTCGCGAGGCGGAATACGTAGCCCAGCGAATGCCAGAGAGCGCTCAGCCGAAGGAGTGATCCGGAGCTGAGCGAATCCTTCCGCGTCTCGATCACCCCAGCGGCCAAGGGTAGGACGTGGCTCTCCACTTCTGCCGCTTCGAGCTTGTCCCGGAGGGGGCCATCGGAGGCCAGGAGCACCACGGGTTCATAAGATGAACGATCAAGCCGCTGCACCAGATTGAGCAGCGCGATCTCACCACCACCGAGCTTTGCCGTGTGGCCAAAGAAGAGGATCGTCTTACGCACTGGCAAGTTCCCGTTGCACGGCCCCCGCCCGCCGGTTGAAAGCCCGGTAAATGTCGCGCATCTGGCTGGCCACCTTCGCCCACGTATAGCTGGCTTCCACTTGTCGCCTCCCAGCTTCACCCAGCTTCTGCCCGAGGGCTGGATCGGCGCGCAACTTTCCAATCGCCGCGGCGAGCGCTTCCGCATTTTTCTCCGGGAAGACTAATCCACCCCCACCAACAACCTCCGGGATGGCTCCCGAGTCGGAGCCGATGACGGGCGTGCCGCATGCGTGCGCCTCGATGATCACGCGGCCGAATTGCTCTTTCCAACTCTGCACGGTGCGCGAGGGAAGAATGAGTGCATCGAGTCCGTTCATGACTTCGGGGAGGGCCTCGAGTTGGCGCGCTTCGAGGAAACGTACCTGTTCGCCCTTGCCCAATTCAGTAACGCGGCTTTCAAGAGTAGATCGGTATTCGCCAGAGCCCACGAAGACCATCCGCAGGTCAGGTGGGCAGAAAGACAGGGCTTCGATCATCTCCATGAGCCCTTTGCGCTCAACGAGACGGCCCACGTAACCCACGGTGAAGTGGTCGAAGCCTAGAGCCCGGCGGCAGGCTTCGCGATCAAGCGGACGAAACAACGCGGTGTCGGCGGCGTTACCCACAACCTTCGTCGGACCTTTGTAACCTTTCTCCCGCAACACCTTGATCACTTCAAGGCTGCGTCCCACGGCATGATCAGCATTGGCGATAACGTAAGATTCCAACCAGCGGAATGGGGGAGGAAAACGTTTTTGTAAGTTCTGCTCCGACTCCATGACGATCCGTGTCTGGGGCAGCAGACGGTTTCGGAGCCAGCAGGCGTGCGCGCTGACAAGAGCCCAAGGTTCTTCCCAGAGGTCGATGACGTCGGGCTGGAAATCGAGCAGTACTTGTTTTAGCGCCGGATACCAATGGAGGTAGTTTTGAGCGGGACCCAGCCACAGCCACCGCGCTTTGCGCACGACGTATTCGAAGGCCGCGTGATCGGGGGGCTCGGCGGTCTTCCAGACGCCGTAGTGATTGAAGTGTTCGGGCGTGAGCACCATCAATTCAACGTCCCCGAGGCGCGCAAGTTGTTCCGCCTTGCGCTGGCCTTCGGCCCGCGACTGGCAAGTGTGCGAAATGAGTAAAACCTTCATCCTTTGCAGGTCATCGGGCTGCAGAAACCGTTGAGCGGAGCGCGACTTCATAGGCGGCGAGAGTGCTGCGAGCCATCTCGAGTGCAGTGTAGTTTGAAGTAAAGCGACGACGGCCTTCCGCACCCATCCTAGCCCGTGCCGTGGGATCTCCGATTAACTGGAGCAAGGCTGCGGCCACTGCGTCTGGGCTCGCGGGCGGAACGAGCAAGCCGGTCTCGCCGTGTGACACGATCTCCTTTGGGCCACCGGCGTCGGACGCGATCACCGGTTTCCCTAGAGCCATTGCTTCGAGAATGACGAGGCCGAATGGTTCCGCAAGACTGGGTAAGATGAAGACATCAGCGGTCGCGATGAAAGCCAGTGAGTCGCGGCGGAATCCGGTGAGCGTGACATCCCCTGCCAGACCAAGGTGGGCGACCTGCTGTTCCAAGGCTGCACGGTAAGAACCTTCACCGACAATCAAGCACCGTGCCGTCGGTTTGGTGGCGACCACCGTTTTCATCGCCGCGATCAGCGTCGGCACATCCTTTTCCTTCTCGAGGCGAGCGACACAGACGATCAGAGGAGAGTCGGTTCCGACGGCAAATTCCGAGCGAATACGGGTTGCTTCCAGAGTCGGTTTGATTTCTGGGTCTGAGATTCCGTTCGGCACGACGGCAATCTTCTGCGGTCCAGCATCCCCGCGTGAAAGCATCGCTGCCTGGACGGCACCCGAGATCGCGATAAAACGGGTGATCCGTCCGTTGGTCCAACGGTGGGCGAGGGCCCCGAGCATCCTTTTCAGCGTGCGCTGTTGGAGGCGTCCTGGCTCGATGAAGTGCTGCGTCACCACGCTCGCACCCACACCACTTCGGAGGGTGGCAAGTGCAGCCGAAAGTCCCGTTCGACCATTGTGCGCGTGGATGATGTTGATCTCTCCTGTTTGTAGCAATTTGGTCAGCGTCTTGACGGCCGCTTGGTCGATGAGGCCACCCTTCTGGATAACCACCACCGGCAAACGATCTGCATGCGCTCGATCCAAAAGAACGGAGGGGTTCGGGCAGCCAATGGAAACTGCTGCGCCGCAGGCCCGAAGTTCTTTTGCCAATTCCAGGATATGGCGCTCGGTCCCGGCAAATACATCCGAGTCCGTAAAAAGAAGCACTCGTAGCTGCGGGCCCGTTTTCACGGGTGCGTCGATTCCCATTGTTTCCGTGATGGTCATGCTCTGTGCGGACTCTGTAGCTCGTCCTGGTCAGACCTTTTGCGCTAGCACCCGGACGTACCCACCGCTGTTGAGCCGGGAAGCAATGGCGGCGAGTCCGGCTTTCAACTGATGCAGCGGTCTGCTCGCGCGCTGCACGACCGCTTCATTCATCAATGATGGGTAAGCGCTGCCGGCGTCGAGAACTTGAAAGCCAACTTTTCGCACGGCAGTGGCAAGAGACTTTGGCGTGAAGAAGTTGATGTGTTCTGGCGGCTTTAACTGGCTCCACTTGGCCCCCTTTACCTTGCGGCCAATGCTCCCCCAGTTCGGCAATTCAATAAAGAGGAGCCCACCCGGAGCGAGCAAATCACGAGTCCGGTCGAGCGTAGCTACTGGATCAATGACGTGCTCGAGAACATGCCACATCGTCGAAAGTCCGAAACTCCCGGTTGCGAGATCGGAGTGAAAAACATCGCCCTTCAGCACATTCAGTCCGAACTCGTTTCGGGCGACATCGATTGCAAAGTCTGAAAATTCCACTCCCACGCATTCCCACTGGTCCGCTTGTGCCTCAGCGAGAAACCCCCCAGTCGCACACCCCACGTCGAGCAGTCGCCGCGGGCGGATCTTGTGTTTGGAAAGCAGGCTCTTCAACTCGACCCACATCCGGCGTGCGTTGACCTCAGCGACGGAACGGTAGTTCGCGTAGCCTAGAACGGTGGGCTGGCTGCGTTCGAAGTACGTGGAAGTGTAAAAGCGCTCAAGCTCCTGGGCACTCGGTCGCGGCAAGGCGAAAGCGAAGTCACATGTCCGGCACTTCTCGATGCCATAGTCAGTCCAGGTCTTCACTTCATAGACGCGTTGGAGACTCGCCCCCTGGCAGAGCGGGCATATTGACTTTGTGGCCATGCCGGGGTCTTCAGCGACATTGCTGAGCTTTGGAGATGTTGCTTCAGTTTCCATGACAATGGGCTGTGAGAGTGCGTTCATAAATCTCTAGTACTGTAGGCCATTTATATTGATCCACGGTGGCCGGTGTGGTGGCGCTCAGCGCCGCGCGTCGCTCGTCGTCGAGCAAAGGGGAGAGGGCTGCGGCAAGTTCTTCGCCACTCTTCGGGTCCGAAATGAGAGCGCCATTGACCCCGGGACGAATGGCGTCGCGGGCACCGGGAACCGTGGTAGTGATAACTGGAACTCCGCTCCCCAAGGCTTCGAGAATCGCGAGCGAGAAAGCTTCGTATTGGGTAGGTAGAACGAACAAATCCCCAGCGGCGTGGTAGGAGGCGACGTCGCTGGTTTGACCGCAGGCGAATACTTGCCCGGTGATACCCACTCTCTCGGCCGCCCGGCGAATGGTGCTTACTTCAGGCCTGCCGATCACTAGCACGCGCAGGCGCGGAGAACCGACGATTTTCACTGCGTGAAGAACAGTCTCGAACCCTTTGCGATCCAATTCATTCGCAACGAAGAGCAACGCGACGTGGGCTGGCAAAAGTCCGACTTGCTCCCGCGACTTTAGACGCCGCGCTGCCCGAAGTTCCGGGTTGAATTCCGCAGGCGAGAAGCCGTTTGGAATGATCTCTACGTCCTTGAGAGGCACTTCGTAGTGCCGGTGCAGATCCTGGCGGACCTGCTCAGTGGTCGCGATGAGTTTCCGATATCGCCGTTCCCGGAAGTGAGTCTCCTCCAGCTTAAGGATCGCCGGGTGCAGAGGATTCAGTCGTTGCCGAATACGTGCTGCAGAGAAAGGAGGGCGAAACTGAGCGCAGCGTTCAAGCCAGGCGCGATGCACACTTTGCACCCAGTGTACTCCGCCAGTCGGGCACACCGCACCGTGAGTATTGAGAACATCAAACTGCTCGCGGCCGAGAGCCTTGGAACAGTTGTGATAATAGGAAGTGCCTCGTAGAAACCCAGGCTGGCTCCGGACCGGCACGCGGCGGTAGTGGACGCCGCGGGTATCAGTTTCATCCCACTCGTTAGCAAAAACAGTGACATCATGTTGACGGGACGCGAGGAAGCCCGCGCATTCGAATGCCACGCGTTCGACACCACCACGCTGATGACAGCCGGGAAAAGAAAGTGCGACTTTCATGCGGGTTGCATGGCGCTGGATTCAATGAGCGAAGCGGACTCCGATCGTTGGCGCCGTGCGATCACCAAGCGGCGTCGGCTTACGAAATAGGCATGAGTCGCCATTCCTGCCGCAGCCCACGCGACCATGATCGCACCACGGCTCCAGTAGTGGTCAACCAATCCATGGACAAATTTGCTCAGAACGAGCGCGCCTCCCAGGGCCATGATCGAGAAGAGAGCGTCGTCCTTGCGAATAATCCGCCGTGCTTTCCAGACCATGCGTCCGGTGGCGACGTGGAGGTAAAGGAACGCGGCCATCCCGAGTACTCCGGTTTCTGCAAGCGTCAAAAGGAACACATTGGTGGCGTCGTATTCTTTCCGCAGCCCGACTCCGACGCCGATGATGGGCGAGCGCTCAAATTGACTCTTTGCATAGTCCATGGACATGTAACGAAGGCGGATATTCCAATTCTCCTTGTCGAAGCCAGTCGCGTAAGACTTAGACTGTTGCGGCAAAAGAGCCCAACACACCGCAATCAGCGGGACCAGAAAAGCACCCATACGAACCATCAGCGCAAACTCACGCCGGAGTGCGAGGAGGAGGAAGATCCCACAGGTAGCGCCGATCCAACCGCCACGGGACAGGGAGAAAAACAATCCAGCTACTAATAGTGCCATGATGGCTCCGAGAAGCCATCGGGTGCGTCGTGTCCGAGCACTAAACCAAAGTTCGGCGCAGACGATTACGGAAGTAGCGAGTGATCCGCCGACCCCGTTTTTGTGCAAGCCGAGGACATATCCCGAGCGCGTAATAAGAACGGCGCTGGCGAGAACCACCCCAATGACGACTAATCCCTTCAATGCGAGCTGGTAGTCCTCGGCATTTTTCGTAAAAGAGGTAAAGAGGCAAACCGCCACAACCAGGTACATTCCCATTTGCGTTAAGGATACGAGACTGGAGGGCCGCCAGCTATTCAGTGAAGAAAGCAAACAGACTCCCAGATAGATGAGAACGGGAACGAAAAGCGGCCCAAAGAGGATCGGACGGCGCCGGAGGAGAAAAAGTGGGACGGAGAGCAGCAGATTGATCTCGGCAATTGAAAAATGAGGACCGGCCGACTGCGCCATATCCGGACGCTCCGGTTCCATGGCGAGGCTGGCGGAGATGTCATTTTGAAAAGGAGCCAACGCAAAGATCATCATGAGCGGGATTTTTGGCCACTTCCAACCTACCCCCCAAAAAAGACACGCATACACGATGGCCGCAATGAACATCATAGATCAGCGCCAGTGAAAGGCTTGGCGGAACACCAGCCATGAGTGAAGGCGCACCTTTGCAGTGGCGACTTCTCGTCGCGAGGGCAGGAGGCTCGCGATGCTCCACAGAATTGCGCGCATCGAGCACCCCACAATCATGGCGCCGCGGATCGCCAGCAGGCCGAGCCGGCCGTGATGTTTCCGGCCATAGTAGTCGAGACTCGTAAAAAAATGTTGAGTGACAGCGGCCTTTTCCGACACCCCGCTCGCTCCGCCCAAATGGGTCACACGAGCGCTTGGCACGAACATAACCTTCCAACCGCAATCCCACATACGACGCTCCCAATCCGCCTCCTCGCTATACATGAAAAAGTTCTCGTCGAAGCCACCGACGTCCTGAAAGGCCTTACGCCGGACGAGCATGCACGCTCCGATGACGAACTCTACGGAGCGCACCTCGTCATGCGGCCAGTCGTTGTAGCCACGCGATAGCCAAAGATTCTCTTTCCACGCATGACTAGGGGACGGAAATTTGTAGCAAGATATCTGGAGTGAACCGTCCTTGTTCAGAATGCGTGGGCCTGCCACGCCAGTATCTGGGTGTTCCTGAAGAAACGAAAGCATCTCGTTCACTGCGTTGGGCTCAGGAAAGGCGTCGCTATTTAGCAGAAGAAAATAGTCGCCTGCTGCTGCCCGCAGGCCTTGGTTGTTCGCCGCACCGAAACCGAGATTGGCTGAGTTTTGAAGGACACAAATGCGCGGGTCCGCGCCACGGATTGCTTCGACGCTGCCGTCATTCGATCCATTGTCGATAACGATTACTTCCGACGAAATGCCTTCAAGTGCGTCCGATAGAGTAGTCAGGCACTCAAGAGTCAGAGCACGCGTGTTGTAAGACACGATGATGACGGAGAGTAGAGGGGTGGAGTCCATTCGGACGATTCGCTATGCAGCCGGGACACAGGATTCGATGACTCGAACTACTTCATCAACCCGACGATCCCATGAGTGCTTGCGAGCTTCCGTGCGCCGCGCCTCGGCAACCTCTCCGCGCTCGCCGAGTGCTTCCTCGATTTTGGTGACGAAGGATTCATGGTCGTTCGCAAGATGGACGAGGTTCGGAAAATCGCGAAAGCCAGGAACTGAAGTCGAGACGATGGGTTTCCCAGCTGCGAGGTATTCCCAAAGCTTGATAGGATTGAGGCTTTCGGTGAATGCGGTCACCCGATGTGGGACGATGCAGACATCAAAGGCGCGCATAAATTCAGGAATCTGAGAGTAGGGGACGGCTGGAACACGATGGACATTGCCCAACGCATCAAGGCAACCGGCATCCGAAGGAGAGAGGAAGTCCGGGCCAATGAGCACGATGGATCCATTGGGGTATCTCTTTGCGATGGCGGCAATGAGCGCGACGTCCACCCGGCTTGAGTGAACGGTGCCGGTGTAGCCGAGGATTGGCCGTTTCCACTGCGCCGCCTCGGCAGGTAAGCCCATGGCGCGATTCAGGACATGTTGATAGTGGGCCGCATGCACTCCGTTCGGGATCAAGTGAAGCCGCTTGGCTAAGGCGCGCTTCTTTTCGCGGAGTCGTTCGGAACAGACGATGACGGCATCAGCCCTCAGGCAAAGGGCCGCGTCTTGTTCGGTGATCAATTTTACTTCCCGTCGTCCTTGATCAAGTTCGGTCCAGTCATCTGTGATGTCGTAAATCACCGCGCACTCGTTGAGCTTTCCAACCATCGAGATGCCGAAATGGGGATTCAGCCAAAGCAGCGGATGGGTCATGCCGAGGTTTGCAGCGACTTCTCGGAGGTGGCGAACGGCCATTGCTTCATTGAAGTGGCGGCAAGGCGCGAGGGAATTTGGCATCCACTTTATGGGGCGGGTGACGACGATGTTCGGGTGCTCCGGAACGGAGCAAGTCGCGCTCGCGCTCAGTTCCGCGAACCGTCCGTGGCGGAGGCTGTTCGAAATGTCGCGCGGCGGGGCGACAAAGAGAATTTTCGAGCTTTGGAAGCGACGGGAGAGTGCGGCGCAGAGGAATTGATTGCGTCTCCAGACCTCATCCCAGTTTTCGAGCGAGACGAAGATGATGTCGCAGCCTTGGAAAGCAGGGGCCCCTGGGTTATCCGGAGTCACGATTGCGGCTGAATCCAACACCGTCACAGGTCAAGAAAAGCGATGATGTCGATCTCTTTAATTTTTGAATGCTTGTACTTTCGTCCCTTGATTGCGGCAAAGAGTGCGTCGCTACATCCACCCACGTAGCCGTCGTGCAATTCCATGATCATGAGTCTGACTCTGCGCAACCAGTCGCTTCCGTGTTCAAAGAGTACCTTTTCCGCACCTTCAACATCTAGCTTGAGAATATCGATGATTTCCGACCCTTCGCTCAGGATGATATCGGAGAGCGTCACGGCGGGGATACCCCCACGGTCGTCTGCGCCTTCCACGACGCGAAAGAGAAAACTCGCGTCATCGGGATTTTCAATTTTCATCCAACCAGGGCGGTGCCAAATGGCGGCGTGGATTAGTCGGACGTTTGGATAGCCGGAGCAATTCTTCCGGAAAACCTCGCAGTTTTTCGCATCGGGTTCGATCGAGATGATTTTGGCATTCGGAAACCGGTTGGCGAACATCGCTGAGGCAAAGCCAACATTGGCACCGCCGTCCACGATCAGGCGGGGGTTGCCATTCAGAGCGGGGTCGTAAACCTCACCAAACTTTTTTCCGAAGACTTCGAGGAAGACGTAAAGATCGCCGGAGCGGCAATAGAGGGGGTGTTCGATTCCCTCGATACTCAGCGTAATTAGATCGCGGCCACGAAGTTTCTGCGTCGCGATCCCGATGGCGTTTCCGAAACCGAGGTCGCGCGCATAACGCAGCAAATTGTTGGCCTGTCCGAGTAGTCTCATGTGGAGGTGTTCAGCAAAAAGTGCGCGGGCTAGAGTCCCTTTAGGATGGGGTAACTGCGCAGATACCGGTGGAGTGGGACGTAAAATTGCGCAAAGTGGCGCGGCTTTCGGGAAAGTTTTCCGTTTTTCAATTCGTTTCGGAGTGTTCGCCACGTATCCCTCGCAAGATAGGGCCGCCACGCGCGCCAGGCCTTCCGTAGGAGTGGCCGCTGCCGGTCGTCGTTTTCGGCGGCGAAAAAGATGGGGTGATGCGTCGTCCGCACGGCGGCGCGGTTGGCGCAGTGGTTTCTCGAATCATCCCGGCTCTGGCTTTCTGCAAGTTTCGCAGTCCCATCAGTGGATCCGTCATCAACAATTTCGCATTTCCAATCCCCAACCGTTTGCCCTGTGATACTTTGTAAAGTCGTAGGGAGAAACTGGGCAGCGTTGTGCGCCAGAATGGCGATCGTGATGGAGGTAGAGAGGTTCAATTCTCCGAGTGGTGATTCCTCGCGGGTTCCGTTTACGAAGGCGCAGACGAGAGGGTGATCTGTTCGATAGGCAGAGGTTGGCGAGGCATTTCCAAGCGGTCCCGAATTGCTTCGACGACCTCGGCGGTTGCAATCCGTGACATGCACACTCGCTCAAAATCACAGCCGTTGAGGCGCCAGCAGGGAGCGCAGGGTTCTGGGGAGTAGAGATTGGTATTGGCGCTGTAGCCGGATTGCCATGGCGCTTCACGGCCGCCATAGATGATTATCGACGGGCATTCCACGGCACGAGCGAGGTGCATAGGAAATCCGACAGTTCCGACAAAAAGCTGGCTGGAAGCGAGGACGGCGGCGGTCTCGCGGCGTCGGAGTTTTCCGCGGCAATCGATCGCGCCATCAAGTTTAGGGTCCGACGCCGAACCGATCTGGATGAATTCCACGGTCTTTCGCAAGGCATTCACCGTTGCCTGGAAACGCTCTGGGAACCATTGTTTGTTGAGCATCGGGAGGCGAGCCGCGAGTCCGCTGCTTTGAATGCAGACTTTGCCGTTCGCCCACTGGGCGGCGGCCGTCTCACCGGAGGAAAGATGAAGAAAGGGACGCAATGCCACCGGACCATCCAGATCCATACGAAAGCAGAGTTCCGCAATGGCGTGCCTGACCGGAGAAGTCGTGCGGTCGTTGGTGGGCTCATATTGCGCATACTCCAGATAACGGTAGTTGAGCCGCCATTTTTGGGCGAAACGTTCACACCTCCCTTCGACGGGAAGCACGTGCTGGATGTCGGGATTGCCGAGGAAGAGGTCCGGATGGTTTGACATCATCCAAATGTTGCGTTGACCGCGTTTGCTCAACTCGCGAATCAATCCGGTGCAGAGTAGGTCGTCTCCTGGTGACCTTCCGAAGTAAAGCATCAAGTCCGGCAGACCGTGTCGCAACCGGGTGAGGAGACGAAACGGAGTTTCTGAAACGACGCAACACTGGTGTCTGGACCACTTCCAAAAATCGATCGCATTCACGAAAGCATTGGGGCGGGGAACTGCTTTACAAGCCCGTGAGTGGAGTAATTGCGGGAGTGGCGGCGTTCCCGGACATATTGCAGGCAGGGGCGGAAATGGCGCGTGTTTTTGAGCAGGTTTTCCAGTGCGGGACCTGTCTGGAACCATGCGGAGATTGCGGTGAGGCGGCGAATTGCGGCTTTGAAGAAATGCCGCCGTGGAGTTCCCCGAACAGAGTTCTCCCTATGATAGACAAGATCGGCATCGGCTTGGTCCATCTTCCGCGCTGAATCCAACCATTGGGAGTTTATGAGGCGGGCTTCGTTGAGGTGATGCTCAACTTCCGCGTTAAGGGCCGCAGTGATGCGGTAGCCAGCCTGGTGCAGTTGCAGAGAGAAGAGAGTGTCGTCTCCGAACCGAATGGCCCCGGGCCCGAGTTCTGGAGCAAAGGTGGGAACTTTGAGAAGGACTCTCCGGGCAAAAGCCATATTAGCGCTGACCATGCGGCCCGGATCCCGTGGGTGGAGCGTAAAGTTTCACTGGCTTGGTTGCGACGGGGATCACGTCATCTTCAGTGAAAACGATGATGTCTCCGGTTCCGGCGGCAAGACCGGTATTGCGAGCGGCGGACTGTCCGCCTCGCGGTTCACGCAGATAGCTCACCGGCAGAGTGTTTGCGAGCCGCGGACCGTGCGCGACGGCTTCAGCGTTCTCGGTCGAGGCATTGTCCACAATCAGGACTATACTCGGGTCGCCGACGGTATCATGACACGACCGAGGGCCGTTAGAGTCTGGGCTAGCCTCGGTGCCCGATTGCGCGTGCAGATCATGATGGAGATGCGAGTCAAGCCAAGGGAGTGTTTACGCTGCCACGAAGCGTCTGGCTGAGATACGCTTTGAGTTCGTGCTTCCAGCCACGGGCGCGGAGGCGAAGATACCGAACGTTCATCGTTTGGGGCCGGGACGCTGCGGGACTCGAGCGTTTCTCCATGATGTCCTTGCAACTCTCAACCATGCGGTGAAAGAGGACTTCTGGTGAAAACCATTCCTCCCAAGCGAGGCGTGCGGCCTTTGCCATTTCCGGGAATCGAGGTTCCTGACTCGCAATAAACTTGGGCAAGTCCCGAATCCGACGCTCCGGGACGGAGAGCGAAAAATCTGACCAAGCAGGACCGATCGGGCGCGTCCATGCGTCGCTAATAATCACCGGGACGCGCCCAGCGGCCATGGTCTCGAAGAGACGAAACGAGGAAGGTCCACTACCTACGGGACAAAGTACGAACTTGGAGCGCTGGATCACCTCCGCGTAACGGCGTTTTTGTCCGGCCACCGCGTCCGTGTTCGCGCCGAAAAAGCTCAAGTGGCTCGTGTCTTCAATGACCGAGCGTTGCTCCCGGATCTGCATGATCGCTTTCCTCACGGGATGCCCAAGACGTCCCATGTAGGAGAAAAGAATGTTCGGGGCGGGGGCATCGTCGGTTGACTGTGAAGCGGTGTTGTTGATGAGCACCAGATAAGAACATGGGCGCTGACGCTGCCAATCGAAGGAGTTTTTGGGCATACTGACGTAAAGACCGGGCATCGCGCACCAAGGCTGATCCATTTCGTTATAAACGAAGGCACGGTCTCGGTTGCGTCGCACGATGGGGTGCTCACGGATGTCGGTAAGATTGAGGTCCCGGTAGTGCTGGTGGCCGTCGAGAAAGAGCACGATGTCGGCTGAGTCCGGGTCTTCGACCAGCGTATGAACCCGGAAGCGATCTTGCGCAGCGAGTTTGTGAAAAACCGGCAGGTATGTTTCCACCTCTTTGGGAGAGATGGCCGTCGTGGCGAAGACTTTCATTGACCGACTTGTTGATCCACGGGCGTGATGCCCGACTCGGGAAAGCTAATGCGCAGCGTGAGCCGGTGACGCAGCACTATCGGAAGTATCCGGTCGAAGCTTTCGGGCGATCGAAATGAGCTTCTTCGCGAATTCCTCGCTGGAGAAGCTCTCGACCCAAGCGGGCGCCTGGCGGCCGATGTGCGCGAACAGCGCGGGATTGTCCAAGTAGGCGCGAATCTTCTGCCGCAAATCCTCCACATCACCCGCTGCGTAACCGAGCGCGGATACACCCTCTTCAAAGTAATCGATCATCCCACCGACGCGCGTTGCGATGACCGGCTTTCCGAGCACCATGTTCTCGAGGACGACGGTGTGCCCAGAGCCATAGGGGGTTTCAGCGAGCGGATTGATGGTCAACTTCGCCTCTTGATACATCTGCTTGAGCCGCGTGATCGGGACCGCTTGCAAAACCTCTACCGGCATGCCGGGTTCCCGATGTTTCTCGACGATCGCCGCGTTGTAGGGGTCGGTGACGATAATTAGCTTCTCGTCCTTTGGGAAAGCTTTCATCAAAGTGGGAAAGTCTTTTGCCTCGTTGGTGCCGACGGCGAGGCAGTAGTCGCCTTGCTTAATTTCGGCATCCGGTTTGAAGAACTCCATGTCGACGAGCATGTGCATGAGATGCTGACGATCTTCACGCAGGCCGAACGTCCTCCAGACACTGGCGAGTTCCATCTTAGTCTGCGAGACCATCGCTTCGGCTGCAGGCAGCACCCAGTTCCACATTCTTTTCCGCATTCCGGAGAGATTGCGCGGATGCATGAGTGCGGTATTGAAGACAATCACGGGAGTTCGGAGGATGCCTAGTCGCTTCAAGACGAGGGGAGGGAGAGCCGCTGCCTCATTGACGGCGAAGATCGCGTCCACATTCCGCTGCCGCCAGACCGCCGCCAACGCCTGATAGATCCGCCAATAGATAGGCTTAGAAAGAAAGCTTCGAAAGAAGCCTGGTCGCTGGATGATCGTCGGCTCGTGACCGGACTTCTTCAGCTCCGCAATCCCGAAGAGGCGGTGGGATGGCACAGCGCCGCGGGCGTAGTCCGCGACTTCCTTGGACCAATCCACAACAAATAGGAATAATATGCGCATGAGTGACGGAGACGCTTAAAAGACAGTAGAGATGTCGAAAGGCTTCGTTCTGGCGGGAACGGACACATTCCAGGAGGCCTGAGTGCGACCAAGTCTGGAAGGATTTAGAGCCGCCATAAGTTCGTGAAGCGCGAGCATGCGGTGAAACATCGAAAAGAGGGCCGTCGCGGACCCCAGTTTCTCAAGCGCCTTAAACATAGGCGCCGCTGGCGTTTGTGGTGGAGATGTGGGGGAGTCTGCCCGACTTTCCGGTGACGGCGGATGAATAAATCGAATAAAAGGCTTGGGCAATCTTGGGCCAAGTGAACTCGAGGGCGCGGCGTCGTCCGTTGTTCGCCAAACGTTCGCGCAAGGGTGCGTCAGTGGTCAATTGACGCAGTGCTGTCGCGAGGGCGGCGACTTCTTCAGGTGGAACGAGAATCCCAGTTTCGCCGTCGAGGACCACTTCAGGGACGCCGCCGACTCGCGAGGCGATGATGGCCTTGCCTGCAGCCATGGCTTCGAGGTTCACGATGCCAAATGGCTCCATGCGCGACGGAAGCACGAAGAAGGAGCAACCTTTGAAGAGAGCCACCGTCTTTGACCGATCGGTACGCCCGAGGAAATGCACGCGGTCCTTCATTCCGACGAATTCGGCGAGTTGGCAAAGGGCGGCGTGTTCTGGGCCTTCGCCCGCGAAGAGTAAGTCGTGAGACTGAAGGTCTGCTTCCGCAAAAGCCCGGATAAGAACATCGAAGCCTTTCTGTTTAACCATTCGGCCGATCGCGAAGACGTAAGGTCGGGGGTGCGAGTAAGGAGCGCTGCACTCGAAGTCGTCCAGGCGGATGCCGTTGTACATGACCGATGATTTCGATCCGAAGGGTTGCCCCCACCATTGCTCAAGATCCGCGAGGGTGTCTCTGGAACAGGCAGTGACGGCTGTTGATTGGGCAACAAGTTCGCGCAGAGTGCGGTTGAACGAAGGCAGGCGGTCGTAGATGCCCTGTGCATCCATGGTTCGTTCCCCTTGGACGGAAAGCACGAGGGGCAGGCCAAGCGCTTTCTTCGCGGCGAGTGCGTAGTAGCCATTGCTGCTCGCGCACTGTACATGGATAACTTCGGAACGGTGGCGTCGAAGGATGCGGAGCATCTGCCAGCGGGTGAAGGGATAGGTGAGGGCGTGGACCAAGCGAACTCGCAGATTCCAGTCGGGCATCCGCATGGCCAAGCGATAGACAGGGATGCCTTCGTAGAGTTCATAACCGGGGAGTGAGCGCGGCCAACGATTTGTGAGAATGATGGGAGCGATGCCTTGCTGCACATACTCGTGACAGAGTTGCCGAACGAGTTCTTCGACGCCGCCAGTGTGCGGATAGAAGGCGCTTGCGAAGATCGCTACGTTCATGGATAGAGCCAGGCCAAGGGCCGACGAAGACGGCTGGTCACGCGATGTGCGGAGCGGCCGTGCTCGGGGCTTCCGAGGCATAGAGCGCTTCGTAGTCGTCGCACACCCGGTCCCAGGCGAAATCGCGAGCGCGAAGAAGTCCGGCGCGACGCATCCGGTCGCGGAGGACACTATCGGTCAAGACGCGGACGATGGTGGGGGCGAGATCTTCGTCTGCGCAGAGGATGCCGGCCCGGCCGTCATCGGTCACTTCGCACGCGCCGACATTGGGCGTCGCGACCACCGCAGTGCCAGAGGCCATCGCTTCAATATACGGCACGCCGAAGCCTTCGTAGCTGCTGGGGAGACAAAAGACCCAGGCGCGCTGATAGAGATCGGTCAGCTTTTCAAGAGCGACACGGCCGAACCACCGCACGCCTACGCCGCTGACTTCTTCTTCGCAGACAGCCCAAAACTCCGCGTTGGGAACTCGCGGCCGGATCTCATTCTTAAAAAGATCGAGTAACATTGCTCCCCGTTTCCGGCCGTGCATCGTGCCAACAAAGAGGAGGGCGGGATTGGTGGATTTTTCTTCACCCGGACGGAAAACATCGAGGTCCACGCCATTGGGAATAACAAGTTTTGCGAAGGGATTGTAGCGGCGGGTATTTGCGGAGACTGCGACGACTTCATCGGCAAGGAAGCAGGCCGAAAACTCTCCGATCGCCAGCGCCGCCATGCGAAGTCGCGACTTGAAGCCCGTGGCGTGGAGCATCTCGGCCAGGCACGAACCGTGGAGGGTGTGAACGTGGCGGGGTAACTTGCATCCCCAGAGGAACCAATCGTCACCGTGAGCGTGGAGGAGGTCGAACTTTGAAAAATCATAACGCCGCAAAGCCCAGGCGAATCCAAAGGTGCGCAAACGACGCCCCGAAGGCACGACGACCACCTCATACTGAGCGTCAGCAGGGGCTGCGGTCTGGCTGAAGACCGTGACGCGATGTCCGCGTGCGACCAGCTTATTGGCAAAGGCATCGACGACGTATCCGACGCCGATTTTGCTGCCTGTCGGCAGATACAAGGAGGTGATTGCGATATTCAAGATAGGATTCTTTCGAGTTTCTCCGCACATGCAGACCATGGCGAACGGCGGGCGCGGGCAACACACTTCTGCTTCTCGCGCTTTAAGAGTTGGGAATCAGTGGCGAGGGAACGAAGCGCAGTGACCACGCTTTCCAAGTCATCCGGATTCACCGCAAGGCCTGCTCCGCCGCAGGCTTCTGGAAGTCCGCCGCGGGTGGAGGCGATGACGACGCATCCGCTGGCCATGGCTTCGAGCGAGACGAGCGAGAACGGTTCATTGGACCGGGAGAGCACGGCGACGACATCGTGCTGGCGGCAAAGTTCCGGCACAGCGGCACGCTCGACGTGGCCGAGGTAACGTGCCCCGGCCTTATCCATCTTCGCCTTTAACTCGCGGAAGTAGGGGTTCTCCATCTCTTTCCCGTGTCCGTAAAACCAGAGGCCACCAGCGACGGTGAGGGAGACGCGCAAGCCCTCCTCACGAAGGGCAGCGACCGCATCAGCGATGATGTCGGGGCCTTTGTTTGGGTCAATACGACCCAGGAAAAGCACGCGGAGTTCGTCCCGGGGTTCGAGGAAGTCAGCGCGCGGATGGAATTCGCTCGCGTCCACTCCGTTGTGCGCAGTGGTGATTGATTCTGCGGGAATTCGGTGCGCCTTTGCCGTCCATTCCCGGATGTAGTCACTGCACGTCACAAAGGCATCCGTATGGGCGACCGTTTCGGAGATGCAATGGCGGGTGCGCCATTCATTGTGCAGCCAGACGACCACCTTCGTGTTCGGTAGGGTGCGCTTGACGCATTTGGAAGAGGCGAGATCGTTAAAAAGCACGACGGCATCTGGGGGAACCACAAATCGCGCCAGCGCCTCGGTAAAGGAGCGGAGGTAATAGCCAAAGTAGGGCCAATCCCAATCCCTCCACTTGCTCATCGCGGCAGACCAGCGCCGCTGGAGGAAGTGCAGATCATTGCGATCCTTGCCTTCAATGGGGACAACTTCGCCGACTTGGTAGCGTTCGTCGGCGTTGATTCTGGTGAGGACGGTGACTTGGTGGCCCCGGCTGAGGAGTTCCCTGGCGGTCTGCATGATCACGGTGGCGATCGCTCCACCGGAGACGGGAGAGTAAAATTCGATCGGCATATTCACGAAACAGATGTGCATCAGTCGGCGTTAGGACGCTTCGGGAAGTGGGCAGGGAGAACCAGTTTCAGGAAGGAACGCCGGTTGGGTGCGCAGGACTTGTTGGCTGGCCCAAAGCGCGGTCAAGGCGAAGCCCGAGGTGAGGAGCAGACCCGCGGCGAGTCCGGCTTTGGACAAACGCATAATGCGGAAAGTCCAGAGATCGGGAAAGGCGACGATCGAATGGAGCATCGGATCTTGATACCAACTCGGCGGCGCGGGAAGGGGGCGGCCCTGGAGGCCATCGACGAAGCCATGCCAGAGCGCGATCTGCTGACGCGGCGTGGAGGCCCACTGGTAGCGGATTTGTTCCGGCCAGGGACTGGAAGAGTTGGCCAGGGTGGCTTCGTGCCAATTGACCAATGCAGGAGGGAGACTGGTGAGGAAGGACAAGGCCCCGAAGCAGAGGACGAGGCGGCGGTGACGTTGCCAGATCGGAGCGAGGATGAGTGTGAGGAGGAGGAAAAACATCGGCAGGACCGGCACGACGTAACGCGATCCCCAGCCGACGACGCCGTGCCAGTTCACGGAACACGAGACCGGCGTCAGATAGACGATCGAAGTCACTCCCCAAATCAGGCACAACTGCCCGTGACGGGCTGGCAGGCGCTTCCAGATGAAAGGGAGAAGGGCGAGCAGGAGAAACTGCGGGGAGTAAAAGAGGAGGCCCCAATTTGGTGAAAGCAGCATGCCGTAGAGGCCATCCGCGGGGCTTCCGGTGAGGGCGTTCATGCCTTGCAGATACTTGGCGTGGACGGTGCCCGGACGGAAAGGGCTGCCCATGCGCGCGTAGTTGTAGAGAAAGGTGGGTGCCATGAGCACCGCAAAGACCACCGAGGCGATGGCGAAGCCCTTCAGGGAAACATCCTTTCGGCGGAGAAAAAGGATGATCACGAGGGCAGGTCCGAGGAAAGGCAGGAGCGAGTAGCGGAAGGAGCCCGCCACCGCGAGGGCCGCAAAAGCGAAGACCAAGTCGCGCGCGCGAACCCGCTCTGACAAAAAGATCCGGGTCGAAGCGTAGAGTAACATGCAGGCGCCGGCGGCGCCGCCGAGCACGTCGAAAGCACAGCGCGAGAAGGCCCAGAAAGGAGTGGTGGTCACGAAGGCGAGGCTGAGCAGAAAGGCTGTGCGCGAATTGTGGAAGAGGCCAAAGGTGAGGAAGAGAAAGTAAGCTCCGACTGCGGCGACGATGGCGTAAGTGAGCGAGGCCCCCGCTTTCACGATGAAGGGGGGACGCTGCAGCCATTCTTCGACGGAGGTCTTGCGGATCATCGATCCGGCGAAGGTCGAAGGGAGCATCAGGAGCACGGCGCCGATGTCGTGGGATTCAAAGTAACGTCCGTCCGGTATTTGGACCCAGTTATAACCATCGCCGGGAGGCGCGGCTGCGCTCGCCAGGGAGTGAGTGCCAGCGAGGAGCATGGAGGCCCGGAGCTGATCGTTCGGGTCGCCGCCGGAGAGCCGTCCACTGGAGAAGAGCAGGAAAAAGCAGGCGTAAAAGAGCGCGACCATCGAGCGCTCAAACCGGGTGCGATTTGCGCCGGCGGGTTTCATTTCTTCAGGACGAGGGTGAAGTGCGGATACCACCACATGCGCCGATGAGATTCGCTGACCACGCGGAAGCCGGTGGCGTGGGCCATTTCACGGAGCCGAGGCGCGGGGAGTTCGCAGCCAATCTCGCCAGCGAGGAGGAGGTCGTGGAGCTTGTTGCAAAGCGCCAGGGGGCTGGCGCCGTCGATGTCTTTCAAGATGAGTTGCGCGCCGACTTTCATGCTGGCGTGGAGGGCAGAGAGGAACGGGGCTTGAACGAGGGGTGGGATGTGATGGAGCACGTCCACGAGGAAGATTTTGTCGGCGGTCTGGAGGGTCTCCGGGAAGGTCGAGCCATCATAGGTCGCGAACTCATGCGGCACTTTCAGATCGGCATTTTTGAAAAGCTGATGGGCGTTCTTGACCAACTGCTCACTGATCTCGATGCCGCCGATCCAGGACGGGCGCGTGTAGCGGGCGAGCAGGAGACAAAATTGACCCGAGCCGGAGCCGACATCGAAGACCCGGTCGCCTGCCTTGACCAAACCCAAGAGATCGCCGAACGGACAGATGTAAGGTCGATAAGTGATCTTTGCGCGACCGAGGAATCCGGCTTCGCTCGGGACGCTCTTGAGGAACTCAACGAGTCCGTTGGCAGTGAGGCTTTCCACGTTGAACACGCTTTAGATGGAGGCGGCGACGACGATCAAGGTGGCGACACCGACGATGAGGCTGACGCGATCGCTGGTGGCGAAGATCACGGGATCATCGAGTAAAGTGCGGCGCCGGGCGAGGAACCACATGCGCGTGATCCAGTAGAGGAAGAGCGGACAAAGCGTCCAGAGGAACATGGGATGGCGGTAGATGCCGACGACCGCGGTGCTATTCAGGTAAAGGCAGAGCACCATGACGGCGAGGTAGCCGCTGGTGGGGCCGACGGTTTCGATGAGGCCGATGTCTTCGGTGAGATAACCGCGGCCGGTGGCCTGGCGGTGATTGCGATCCGAGACCATGAGTAACTCGGCGTAACGCTTGAGGTAAGCTAGGCTGAGGAAGAAGAAGAGTGCGAAGGCGAGGAGCCACGGTGAGATTTCGACATTCGTCGCAGCGCCGCCAGCGATGATGCGCAAGGTGTAAAGTCCCGCGAGAACGAACACATCCTGTAACAGGCGACGTTTGACAAAAAACGAGTAGGCAGAGGAGAGCAGGAAATACAGGCCGAGCAGGAGCGTGAAGCGGACGGGCAGCAAAAGGGCCGAGGCCGCGAAGGCCCCGCCGAGCAAGGCAATGGCCAGGACGATGCCGACAGGGATGGAGACATGGCCGGCGGCGAAAGGGCGGTGGCGTTTGCGGGGGTGTTGGCGATCGGCCTCGAGATCGAGGAGGTCATTGACGATATAGACGGACGAGGCGCAGGCGCTGAAGCAGGCGATGGCGAGGAGGGCCTGGAGGACCAGCGCGGCGTCGCCGAACTTGTGGGCGGCGAAGACGGGGACGAGGAGCAGGATGTTTTTCACCCACTGCTGCGGGCGGAGGGCTTTGAGCATCCCGCCCGCACCGCTGTTTTCCTTTTCAAAGACGCGGCGCGGTTGGCAGACGTGCTCGGCCTGGCGGATGAGCGCGGAATCCTGGGAGACGACGTAGGCATCTTCCGCTTTCGCCCAGACTGGCAGATCGACGCTCGAGTCGCCGACGTAGCCGAAGGGTTCGCCTGCGCAGGACTCGACGATGGCTTCGAGTTTCCGTTGGCCGGCGAGGTTGCGTTCTCCGTCGCTGGCCAGCGTTTCGTCGAAGATGCCGAGATGGTCGGCGACGCTCGCGGCGACGCGTTCGTCGGCAGCGGTCGCGAGGATGAGGCGCCGGCCGTCGCGCTTTTCGGAGCGGAGGAAGGCGAGCACTTCCTCCCGATACGGGAGGGTCGCGGGATCAGGCAGGCAGCGCGCGGCGAGCTGGCGTTTGAGATTGGGCCGGCCACCGAGCAGCCAGACCGGGATGCGCCAGGCTTCGAGCGGATGTCTCGAGGTGAAGAGCATGGCGGTCTCCCAGAGGAGATCCGTGGCGACGAGAGTGCCGTCCATGTCCACGAAGAGCGGGCCTTTGGCGCGCGGCTCGGTCGGTAAAGGGGCCACGACGGCCTGGTCTTCGCGGTTCATTGGAGGACCGTTTGTTTCTCGCTGCGCGCGGCCTTTGGCTCGCTCGTGAGGCGGCTCACGCGGGCCCACGTTTCGTCCCAGGTGAACTTTTCCGCACGCGCGCGGGCGAGCCGACCGTAGTCGGCACGGAGCCCGGGATCGGCGAGGAGGCGGGCGAGATGGGCGGTGAGGCCGTCCACGTCGTCGCGTTCAAAGAGCAGGCCGGAGTCGCCGACGACTTCGGCGGTGCCGCCGGTGCGTGAGGCGACGAGCGCGAGTCCGGTCGCCATGCCTTCGACGGTCGTGAGGCCGAAGGGTTCGTCCCAGCGCGAAGGCACCACGTGGATCTGCGCTTTGCGCAGTTCACCGGGCAGGTCCGGGCGGGCGATCACTCCGGGGCGGCGGACGGTGATGCCGAGGGCGGCGAGTTGCGCGGAGAGATCGTCGAGCGCGCGTTGATAGTCGTCCGGTTCGGAGCCCCAGTAGAAGCGCGCACCGAGGATTTGCACGCTGAAGTCCTTGGTCGTCGCCGCGAGTTTGAGCGCAGCTTTTAGGATGAGATCGGGAGCTTTCGTTGCGTCGGTGCGGCCGACGAAATTGATCACGGGCGGACCCGGCGGCGGCTGTGCGGCGGGGGCGAAGCTCTCGATGTCCACGCCGTTGTAAATTGTCTCCACGCTTCCCGAGCGCATGCCGAAGTAGCCTTCCTGCCAGCGGCTCGTGAAGTCGCTCACACCAGCCGCGACGGACACGGCTTGCGGATAATCCTGGCGGCATTTTTCGCCGCAGGTGTTGGTGTTGTGGAAGAGGTGGACGATCCGGGCTTGCGGGAAACAGCGGCGCAGATGTACGGCCATTTCGGGATCATTGTGCAGGACGAAGGGCATCTCGGTGAGGCCGTTCTTGCGGATGGCGCTGATGACTCGCCGGGCGTAGGCGCCCTGGCGGACGTGACCCCAGTGGCCGAGTTTCCGCTGGATTTCAAAAAGCCGCCCGAGGCCAGTGCCGCGGATCTGCGGGATCCACGGATAATCGAGCAGGATGGTGCGCTGCCACGGATGCGGTTCGGCATTCGTCGTCCGGGAAATGACCCACGGCTCGACGCCCTGCCTTTGGGCTGCCCGACAGACCTCCCAATTCCAAGTGCTGATCGCCCCGCTGCGCGTCGGCGTGAAAGTCTCGCCGGTGCAATTGATGAAGACGACGCTCATGCGGCGGGTTGGAGTTCCCGGTGCGGGATCGGCAGGGCGGCGGCGGCGTGAAATCCGCGCCAGGTTTCGTCCCAGGTGAATTGCTCGGCGCGGGCGCGGGCTTTCCGGGAATAGTCAGCGCGCAGGGTGGCGTCGGAGATCAGTCGCGCGAGAATTTCCGCGAGGCCTTCCACGGAGTCGCGTTCGAAAAGCAGGCCAGCAGTGCCGACCACTTCCGGGGCGCCGCCGGTTCGCGAAACGACGGTGGCGAGTCCGCAAGCCATGCCTTCGAGGATCGTCAGGGCGAAGGGCTCATCCCAGCGCGAAGGGACGACGTGGAGGTGCGCTTTGCGCAGCTCGGACGGAAGTGCGGTGCGCGAGATGTGGCCGGGGCAGCGCACCGGGATGCCGGCGTTCTGGAGTTGGTCCACGAGGGCCTGGAGCTGCTGCTGGTAGGCATCGAGCTCGAATTTGTGCCAGTGATTCGAGCCGAGGATTTGGACTCCGAATTTCAGTCCCTTCTGGGCAAGGAGCACGGCGGCCTTGAGGAGAAGATCCGGTGCTTTTTCGATGCCGGTGCGGCCGAGGAAGTTGATCACCGGCACGCCATCGGTCGCGCTTTCAGCGGGTGCGAAATGCGCGCTGTCCACGCCGTTAAAGATGGTGCGCACGCTCTCCGGCGGGAGGCCGTAGCACTGCTCGATCCAGCGCCCGGTGAAGTCGCTCACGGCAGTGACGACATTCGCTGCTGCGGGAAAGCTGCGGCGGAAGTTTGGCGCGGAGTCGATCTGATTATGGAAGTGATGGACGATGAAGGCGCGCGGAAATTTTCGGCGCAGGAGCACCGCCATCTCGGGGTCGTTGTGGAGGATGAAGGGTTGCGTTTCGAGACCGCCATCATGGATGGCGGCGGCGACTTTTTCCGCATATGCCTGCTGCCCGAGATGCCGCCAGCCGGTGAGCTTGCGCTGGAGGCGGAGGAGCTTGAAGGCGGCGCCTTTCTCCGGGACTTTCGGGTAGTCGAGCAGGATGAGTTTCACTCCGGGAAATGGCGCGGCTGCGCAGCGGATCGAGATCACGGTGGGCTCGGCGCCGTGGCGCTGGGCGGCGTGGTAGGTTTCGCAGACGTGTGTGGCGATGGCCCCGCTCCGCGTCGGCGTGAAGGTTTCGAGCGACTGATTGATGAAGACCACGCTCATGGGGTGGGCTCCGCGGTTTTCACCGTGGCGGATCGGTAGGGGCCGTAACGTCCGGAGAGATGATCGAAGACGGCGTGAAAAACTGAACGGAAACATTCAAGCCGGATGCCGGGCTCGGAGCGGGCGCGCAGGGAGCGCCAGAGATAAGTGGCGATGAGCTGCGGGCCAGAGCGGAAGTAAGCGAGACCGCTATGCTTGCGCAGCAGGAGCAGGGTATTGCGGACGGTGTAGTAGAAGTGGATGCCCGACATCCGCAGGCCAGAGCGGCCACCTTTGTGGTAGATGCGTGCGGCGGGGACGGCCATGACGCGGAGTCCGGATTTGCGCACGCGCACGCAGAGGTCCACGTCTTCGGAGCTCAAGTAGTAGCGGTCGTCGAAGCCCCCGAGTTCCTGCATGAGCTTGGTGCCGATGAGCATCGCGCAACCGGTCGCCCAAGGGAGTTCGTAGGGGATTTCGGTCGGCTCGGGCACATGGGAATTGTCGTGCCAGGCGGCACCGCGCTTGATGTCCATCTTCGAACCGGCGAACCAGATCGGCCGCGGCGGGTAGTATTCGAAAATGATCGGCGCGAGCAGTCCGGCGGTGGGCTGCGACTCGGCGGCGGCGACCAGGGCTTCGAGGGCGTCGGGTTCCACGGTGGTGTCGTTGTTCAGCAGGTAAACGTAGTCCGCACCGAGCTTGATGGCGTGCTGGATGCCGACGTTGTTCCCGCCGGTGAAGCCAAGATTCTTTCCGGTCTTGAGGACGATCGTGTTGGGAAAGGCGCGCGCGATTTCGTCGCTCGAGCCATCGGTGGAGCCATTGTCCACGACGATGATTTTGCGGTTTGGGTAACTGTCGTGGCTCAGCGAATCGAGGCACTCGAGGGTGTCTGCTTTGCCGTTCCAGACGACGATGACGATCGCGACCGAGGGGGGCACGGGTTTCGTATCCGGCCCGACCGCGGAGTAACTCGTGGGCGAAGCGATCGACTTAGCGGTGATCTTGCTCATTACTCAAACACCGCGGCCGTGGAGGCGCGGGCGGGGAAAGGCGGCGCGTCTAAAAGAACGCCAGGAAGCTCGAGAGCATCCGGCCTAGCCGACGCTTAATTTTCCCGAACGTCGTGATCGCCCGGTTACTTTCGAGGCTTTTGGCCACGAGGAGCAGGCCTTCCGTTGATTTGCGGCTCTCGCTCACCACGATGGAGTCCAGGTTGGCAAATTTCCCGACGTTCGGGATGCGGTTCAAGGTCGCGCGGATGTCTTTCAAAAGGCTGCCGTTGGTCGCATTCATCGGCAGTTCTGTGGCGATAAAGCCGAGGTTGAGCGCGTGCTTTTCGCCGGGGTAGGCGTAGTTGAAAATGATCGATTGGAAGCCACACTCGGCGAGCAGTTCGCGCAGGTAACTGGCGTCGAAGAGGGATTTGTGAAGTTGCGGAATCCATCCCTTGGGCGCTTTGCCGTTCGTGGCCCGCCAGACCGGCCACACTGGCTGGGTCGCATGCTCGGGTTCGCCATGCGTGTAGCGGTACACGTTGTGGAGATCGAAGCGTTCGCCCATGACGCCGGAAGCCCCATTCAAGTAAAGACGCGCGATCGCCTCGAAGTCCGGGATGGCGAGCATGATCAGCAATCCATCGCGGGCGATCACCCGTTTCCACTCGCGCAGGGCGGCGAGTTGGTGGCCGAGGAAGAAGTGTTCGAAAACAGCGTGGCCGAAGAGGATCTCCACCTCGCCGGTCTTGATCGTGTCCAGCTCGCAGGCATCGGCGACGATATCGACTCCCGGGACATCGCGGATGTCCACATTCTTGAAGCCCTCGATCAGCACACCGCCTGCGCCTACTTGGATGTTCATTGGAATTTCTTCGCGTAACCTAGTTTGTAGCGGAGGTCGTGCGAACGCTCGCGGATCACTTTCGCCGGGACTCCTCCGACGAGCATGTAGGGAGCCACGTCCTTTGTCACTACCGCACCTGAGGCCACTACGGCACCCGTGCCGATGCGCACTCCGGGCATAATCGTCACGCGCGTACCGATATACGCATAATCCTCGATGGTCACGGGTCCGCCGGTTTCGGCAAAGAAGGGATCGTCGATGTCATGTTCGCGGGTGTAAATGCGGACTTCGGCGGCGATATTGACGCAGGCGCCGATGGTGATGGTGTCGCGGGCATCGTAGAAGCCGTCGTTGCCGAGGGTGCAGTGTTCGCCGATCGAGAGGCCTTCGGGTTTGAAAAAGCGGGCGTGCCAGTGGAGGGAGCTGGTCGGCGCGAGGCGCAGGCCGGCGCGGCGGTAGAAGAAATTGCGAATCCGGTGCGAGGGTACGTAGCCGAGCATGGTCAGCCAGTAGAGCCGGAGATCCTGGTAGATGTTGTTATAATACCACCGGCGCGCCTTGCGCAGCGGGGTGATCTTTTTCCCGAAGCGGACCCAGGCGGACTCGGGCGGCGGTTCGGACACGGCTTCAGGATTCACGGAGAGCGAGGGTCGCGGGCCGCAAGGCAGGCCAGAGGCCGCGGGCAAAGGGATGGAAGTCGCGGAGCCAGCGCCAGACGAGCGGGGCGCTTTTCCAGGTCACATGATAGAAGCGCCACGAACGCCAGCCTTCATAGTGGCCCCAGGAGGCGATCTTCGAGCGGATCTCGGCGGGCGTGCGGACCCAGGAGAAATGCACGATGGCTTCGTCCTCGGCGCAGAATTCGAGGCGCTGTTCCCCGGGCTCGTTTGGCCGGCTGACTTGCAGGCTCTTTTTGTCGCCGCAGACGACGGCGCGGAGGAAAGGGCCGCCCGTCCGTCGCGCGCTGTCGAGCTTGGTGCCGGGCCGGATGGCGATCGGACCGGGATATTCGTAGTGGCCGCCGGTTTCGCGCTGGCAGACTTCGAGGAAGCGGCCATCGGGCAGGCGCTGAAAAAAGACGCGCATCGGCCACTCGACGGCGGGGATGCCTTCGCGGCCGGCGTGTTCGAGCAGTTCGATGAGGCGCGCGGGTTTCGGGAGAAGCTCGTCGGTGTCGAGTTGCAGGACCCAATCCGCGTCCTGGCCGGCCTCGGCGATGGCGCACTGGCGCTGGTGGGTCTCGCCTTTGAGCGGCTGATTGTCGTGCCGGACGTAATCGCCGGGGCAGAGGCGCATCTTTTTGTCGCGGTCGATCGCCGCGAGCCGGCGCAGACATTCCTCCACATTGATCGGCGCGCCGGTCCAGCCGCGGTGATTCTGGTCGTATGACACGATGATCTCTTCGACGGCATCGTAGTAGGAAAGGACGCCTTCTTCGATCCAGGCGGGGTCGGCGGCGAGGACGTAGGCTTTCAGTCTCATGGCAGGCTGGGCGCGGCGGCGGGAAGGTTGCGGACGCGGCGCGTGAGGAAGGGCTTCTCGCAGAGGTGATGGAAGCCGAGCGCCGCGAGCAGCGAGAGCGGGACACCGAGGCCGACCAGCACGAAAAGCGTCGGCAGCGACGGCCACTGGAGACTGCGCGTGACGACGTGGAGCGAGGCGAGCACCGGTGCGTGGATGAGATACAGACTGTAAGAGATCGCGCCGAGCCACATGGTCGCTGGCGCTTCGAGGAAGCTGAGCACAGGACTGGCGGCCTTTTCCTCCCGCCGCGTGCAATGGGCTCCATAGATGAGCAGGGCCATCGTGGCGAAGCCAACGGTGAAATCCATGGCGATCCGATAAAGCACGAAGACCTCGTGGCGGAACTGCATCGCGAGCAGCAGCGGAATCCAGGCGACCGCGGCGATCGCGCCCCAAGGAATCCGCCGCGGCTCGTGCGTGGTGCCGATCACCGCACCCGCTGCGCCAATCGCGAAAAGGCCGAGGAAGTGGGGATAGGCGACGTCATATTTTCCGTGAAAGAGAAAGTGCGGCAGCAGACCGACGAGGCACGCGGCCGCCACGGCAACAGCGATGCCGAGGCGCCGCCAGAGCGGGAGGATGAGCAGCGGGAGGAAGAAGTAGATCTGCCATTCCGTGGCCACGCTCCAGAGCGGGTAGTTGATCTTCGACGACCAATCCGGGCTGACATTGTGGAAGACAAAAAGATGCGAAAGCAGCACATCCGGCGTGAAAGCCGGGAGCGCGGAGTCCCAGTAAACGTCGGCCTTTTTCCCCAGCGCGGGAACCAGGGCGATGAGGGCGAGGGACAGGAGCACGACGGCGAAGTAAGGCGGCAGGATGCGCCGGGCGCGGCGCGCGACGTAGCGGGCGATGCCGCCTTCGAGCTGACGCTGGGGATGGGTGGCGACCGGGAGCATCAGGCAAAAGCCGGAGAGGACGATGAAGATGTCCACGCCCACGTTTCCGTGGAGGAGCCAGCGGAGGAGTTTTTCGAGCAAAGGCGGGAGGGTGTGCCGCCAGCCGAGAGTCGAGCAATCCGAGGTGCAGTAGGCGTGATAGAAGACGACATACAAGGCGGCGAGTCCGCGGACGCCATCGAGGAAGGGCAGGCGGAGTGCAGGGCGTGGAGTCATCGCGGCCGCGCAGGCCAGGCGGGTGGATTGGTACTCACCCTCATCCTCATCATCTTCATCCTCCCGCCGCTGATGATGAAGATGAAGAGGATGAGGATGAGGATGAGCGTGCGGGACGTAGGCTCACTGGCTCTTCGTCAGCGAGCGCGCGGCGCGCCAGAGGACCGGCGGGACGAGATCCTTGCCGAGTTGCTTGAGGCGTTCACCGAGCGGCGGCGGCGGCACGTCCGCGCTGGTGCCGAGACTCTTCGTGGCGATGACGCCGGCTTCCAGATCGCGGGTAAGTTCCGGCGGGAGCTTGATCTCGCGGCCGTAAAAAACGAAGTCGCCCCGGCCCTGGACTTTCTGGGTCACGTCGTCCGGGAGGCGGATGGGATCGAGGCCGTAAAACGCAAAAAGGTTCAGCCAGAATTTTTCCGGCTGCTCGTTGCAATGATGGTAGTGGGCGTCATTGGTCGAAGGTTCCTCGAAGGAGAACCAGGCGACCCGGGCGTGATTGACGATATTGGCGACGAGCACGCCGGAGAGCGGACATTCGATGTGCTCGGCGACTTCCGTGCAGATCACCATGTCGAAGGTGCGGTTCAGATTCAGCGGCAGGCGGAGATCGTGCTGCAGCAGACGCTCCTGCGGAACGCCGCGGGCGAGGGTGCGGCGGTTGCCGGCGTGGGTGCCTTCGACGGCGAAAATGTCGATGCCCGCCTTGAGAAAGCCCTCGGTGAAAAAGCCGCTCGCGCAGCCAAGTTCGAGGATCGATTTCACCGGACGCCCCAGCACCATGCGGCCGTAATCGAGGACGTGGGTGACGTAACTCTCGACGATGTGCGGCGGCACATGGTCGGCCTCGTAGTAGGTGTCTTCGTAGAAGCCATCGAGGTCGAAGTAGCAAAAGGCGTGTTCAAATTTCGGATCGAACCACCACCGCTGGTTATCCCCGAGCCACCCGGTGTCTTTCTTGTCGTCGTAGATGGTTACTTTGCTGGTCGTCGGTTTCACGTGAGTCGATTTGTTGTTTCCAGTTTTGGGCGGTCGGATTGAAATTTTCCCTGCTGCTCAGGCGGGCTGCGCAGCGCTTGCGCCAGCGGTGAGGGCATCGGGCGCACTGCCCTGGGCGGTGGTCGCAAAGGCGAAGTCGGCAAAGACCACGCCGGCAGCCGTGGCCTCGGTATTTCCCGCGGCGGGATAGGGGAGCAGCGGGAGGATTTCGAGCTGCAGCGCGTGCTCGAAGGCGTCGATGACGCCGGCGCTGCAGATGAAAATGCTCACCCGATACGTGTCCGGCCGGAGCCACGGCGTCCGCAGCGTGAACTCGCCTTCGTAGCGATCGCTCGCATCGACCCAGTGGCCGACCATGCGCGAATCGCACTGGAGCAGGATGACGCCGTAGTGATCGACGATGTGGCAGGAGAGAAAATAGCGGCCGTTGTAAGGGGCGAAACGCTCGATGGTGAACCGGATGGTCTTGTCCCCGGCGCACTCGTAAAACTCCTTCGTGGTGGTGATCGAGGTGACGCGGAGTTCGCCACTGCCGGCGCGCTGGCGGGGGTCGCCCATTTTCGTCGCCGGACGCTCGAAGCTGCGCACGTAGTAGTCGATCGCCTGCGGCACGCCGCCGTAGCAAACGAGCCGTCCCTTTTCCAGATACATGGCCCGGGTGCACAGTACTTGAACAGATTGCATGTGATGGCTGACGAAAAGCACGGTGCGTCCGCCGTGGGCCACGTCCTTGATCTTGCCCAGGCATTTTCGCTGAAACTCGGCATCGCCCACGGCGAGCACTTCATCCACGAGCAGGATGTCCGAGCTGAGGTGCGCGGCGACGGCAAAGGCGAGCCGGACGTACATGCCGCTCGAGTAGCGCTTCACCGGGGTATCGAGGAACTGCTCGACGCCGGAGAAATCAACGATGGCGTCGAACTGGCGATCGATGTCGCGCCGCGACATGCCGATGATCGCGCCATTTAAGTACACATTCTCGCGCCCGGTCAGTTCGGGATGAAAGCCGGTGCCGACTTCGAGCAGGCTGCCGACGCTGCCGTAGAGGTCGATCTCGCCGCTGGTCGGTTCGGTGATGCGGCTGAGGATTTTCAGGAGCGTGCTTTTGCCCGCGCCATTGCGTCCGACGACGCCGACGACGTCGCCCGCCATGATGTCGAAGGAAACATCTTTCAACGCCCAAAACGTCTCCGACTCGGTGCGCCGGAAGCCGCGTTTCGCTTTGTGGATGAGCTGTTCGGCGAGCGTGGTCTGCTTCTCGCCCTGGTGCTGGATGGTGTAGGACTTCGAGAGGCCGCGTACACCGATGGCTACTTCACTGTTGGACATGAGAACGGTTCAGGTTCCGAAAAGGCTGCGGCCGAGGACGCGCTTCAACGCGGGCGGATATTGCCGGAAGGCGCGCACGGACTCGGCGGCGGCAGTGAAATAGCGCCCGGCGGACCAGGCCGCGTAGGCGCGGCCTTTGAAATGCCCGTAGTAGTCTTCCTGCAAAATGTCCCGGCTTTTGGCAATTGCCGCGCGGCACTGCGCACAGCCGGGATGCAGGTTGGCGTGTTTGTCGAGCACGCGCATGGCGTTGAGGAACATCCGCGGGGCATTGCGGCCCTGCTGTTTCCCGTGCAGGCCGACGCGGCCGAGGATTTCGTTCACGCCCACCAGGCGAAACTCGGCGGCCATGCGGATGCCGATGTCCCAGTCGTCGGTGCCGCCGAGCGAGGCGTCGAAGGGGCCGATCTGATCGAGCGCCGAGCGCCGGAAGAGCATGGTCTGGACGGGCAGGACCATGTGGCCGAGCAGGTCGTGTACGTCGAGTTCGTCGGCTGGGAAATAAGTCGCCGTGGCCTCGCCGGAGTGGATGTGGAAGAACTCGATGGTCGCATAGACCAGCCCGATCTTCGGATCTTCGCTGAAGCGGGGAATCTGGCGCTCGAGCTTGTGCGGCAGCCAGAGATCGTCCTGATCGAGCACCGCAAAAAATTCCCCCTGCGCGTGCAGCAATCCGAGATTGCGCGCGGCCGCGGTCCCCGAGTTTTTCTGCTCGAAAAATCGGATCCGATCTCCGAACCGGCGCACGATGTCCGGGGTGCCGTCGGTCGAGCCGTCGTCCACGACGAGCAGTTCCACCGCCGGCCAGGTCTGGGCGAAGATGCTCTCGATGGTCTTGCCGATGAAGTCCGCGCCGTTGAAGGCAGGGATCACCACGCTGACCAGAGGTTTGTCGGAATCTGTCATTTTAGATGATGTCTGCAAAACGGCGCTCCATGCGTTTGAACGAGAAAAGCCCGATCGCCATGACGACCAGTGACGCGCCCGCCGCGTAGCCGAGCAAAGTCCAATCCAGCGAGCCGCGACCGAGGATCGAGAAACGCATCGCTTCGAGGAGGCTCGAGAGAGGGTTGAAATTATACCAAAAACGCAAGTGCTCCGGCACTGCCGAAACCGCATAGGCGATGGGGCTCGCGTAGAGGAGGATCTGGAGGGCGACGGGGAGGATGTAGGAGACGTCGCGATAGCTCACGGTGAGCGAAGCGGCGCAGAGGCCGATCCCGGTCGCGAAAAGCAGGAGAACCATGAGCAGCGCCGGAAGGAGAACCAGCCCCCAACCCGGCACGACACCGTAGATGATCATGAGGACGGCCATCATCCCGGTGGCCACGCTGAAATCGATGAGGACTGATGGGATCGAAGACAACGGCAGCACCAGCCTTGGAAAGAAGACCTTCGAGATGAGGTGGGCATTGCCCACGAGGGAGCCACTGACCTTCGCGACGGTCGCGCTGAAAAGATTCCAGCCCATGAGGCCGGCATAGGAGAAGAGAAAGTATGGCAGCCCGTCGCTGGGCATTTGCGCCACTTTCCCAAAGACAAAGGAGAAGATGCCCGCTGCCATGAGCGGCTGCAGGACCACCCAAACGACGCCGAGGGCCGTCTGCTTGTAGCGCAGGCGCAGGTCGCGGAGGGCGAGCGAGAGGAGGAGATCCCGGAACTTCCAAATCTCCGGGAGATTCAGCGGCACCCAGCCAGAGCTGGCCCGCAGGGTCATCGTGGGACGGCGCGGGTCTCCAGGCGGCGGAGGTGCCGGGGTCGCGGGTGCGGACAGGGTCGATTGCAAAGATGGCATTTTTTGATTCAGAGATGATTCACATCCGGACGGGCGCACGATGTCGCACCCACCAGGCGTCAGCCCGCGAGTTGCTCTTCTTCGCGACCCAAACGCTCGACGAGCATCGGAAGCATGGCGCCCGCCTTTTTCCGCCAAATCTGGAGGGATTGAATGCGTTCCTCCATCAGGCCGCGATTTGAGGCTGGAAGCTCGCTGAGCAACTCCACGAGTCGGGCAAGGCGATCGTCCTGATCCGAGAGTTGCGGAACGATCCGTTCGCGGACCACGCCCGCCGCGATCGTCCGGAGGTGAGTCTCCGCCACATAGAAGTCCCGGCGCTCTCCTGGGACGTAGGTCACCTTCACCGCTCCTACAGTGCGGAGTAGCCGCAAGCCCTGGCTTGCCGATCCGCTGCTGATCCGCAGCTTTTCCCGCACGTAGTCGGCTGAGACGGGCTGTGGTGAGGCAAAAAGGAGTCCATAAATCTCGCCGATTGACCGCGAGATGTGGAAGAGATTGGCGAGGCGGACGAAGAAATCGATGGTGTCGATTTCGATTGGGGAAAGGATCTTTCCCGGTTCGCCCGAGGGCAGCACCGAAGCTTGGGATGGGTTCACGTCAGTGGTTGTATTTGGTTGTGGATCAATGGCTTCACTCCGTTCATTAGGGAGTGAAAACTCAGCGCAAAAAGGGGGCTCGAAGGGGCTCAGTGCCGGGCCGGCGGGCCAGAAGATGCTGCCGCACTTGGTCTTGTTCCCTCGGCGAGGGGCAGGACCATTGTTCATTTCGTGAACGGGATATTCCAACTTTCATCCGAGAGAGCGCATCTTGCGCCACGGCACGACTACCTCTTCCTTTTTTATCGAAACGCGGCCGCCAAGGCCATCTTTCAGCGACCAAATCGCACATCGGAATCGCTGAGATATGCCAGTAAGACTTCGTCCTACGTAATTTTGCCAATCACGCACCCGGCTTTGAACCTTTTCAGCCCGATATGTTTACGGGTCCATCAACGACTAGATCTCCCATTTGGAGGGAACTCTTGTTTTTTCAAAAGGATTTCTGAATAAATGCGAAGGTTTTTATCAAAAACCCCGCGACTTGTGTTAAAGACCCGTGTTTATCTTCACGTTCCCCGGCCTGCTCCACTTCCCTTCCCGAAACCTATGAGACGCTCCTTCCTATTTCCCGCCTTACTCTCTGCGCTTGCGGCCCTGCACGTCCCGGCCCGTGCCGCGCTCGATATTGGGCCCGGTGGTGGTCCCGGCGACGGCGTACCGGACGTTTGGGCAGCCGTCACCGGCTACACTGGCGACGGTGCATCTTTATCCGCCGACAGCGATGGGGACGGGCAGACCAATGGAGCCGAGGCGGCTGCGGGGACGAATCCCAACGCTTCGGGAGACGTCATCGCCATCAAGAGCCTGACCCCCGCCGGGGCCAACCTGAAAATCGATTTCCCGGGAATCGGTGGAAAAAAGTATCAGATGCAAAGCTCGCCGACCCTTTCCCCTGCGAATTTTACCAACGTGCCGCAAGCTGCGGGGACGGTAGTCGCCACCGCAGATGCAAATATCCAAGTGACCTTACCAATGGGCGCCGGGTCCAAATACTACCGGGTCGTGGTCTCGGACATCGACACCGACAGTGATGGCCTGACCGATTACGAAGAACGCAAAATCGGACTGAATCCTCTCTTGCCAGATATCATCGGCGGTTTGAGCGGTGTCGCCTACGTGAGCGGCCAACTCGCTCTCCCGGATGTGGTGACAGTTGTCGCCACGGATGCCACGGCGTCGGAGGATGGTTCTGATTTCGGAAGCTTCATGGTGGAGCGGACCCGCAACCTCTTTACCATCGATGTCCCCTACACGGTTTCAGGAACCGCTACACCTGGCGTGGATTACCAGTCTCTGGGAGGATCGGTGCATCTGATGTTGGGTGAAAACACCGCTTCATTCAACATTGTGCCAACGTCCGAGCCGACGAATGTCGTTGAAAGTGGAGAGTCCGTGACGGTCACCCTTGCAAATCCATCACTGGTCTATTCACTTGGCACGCCTAGTTCGGCAACCGTGATCATTGGCGAAACCACCGCCACGAGTGGGACTGGTCTGATGGCTCGTTACTACGACACCGCGAGCGGCAACTACAGCCGACCGGAAAACTTCGGCACCGTTTCGAGTTATACCTACACAAGGCTAACCGCGGCCACCGGGACGGCAACGATCGCCTACACCGCGACGCCCGCACTTTCTGTGGGACACCAGGTGAACGTGGCCTTTACAGCCGGCAACCTCAATAACGTGCTCTACAGCCCGCTGCTCTACACCGTGACGGGAGTTACTCCGACGAATTTCACGGTGGCGATTGCCGGCACCGCCTTGCCGACCAACCAAACTACGGCGTCGTCCTGCGTCATTAGCATCACCAGCTTCCCGCACCCGGCGGTCATCACTCAGGTGGATCCGACGGTGAATTTTGATTGGCAGCACGGGACGCCAAATGGCGTGGTGATCCTGCCAAACAATTCTCCGGACAATTACTCCGCGTCTTGGGATGCGTATCTCCAACCGACGACTGCTGGGAACTATATTTTCCAGCTTGATGCGGATGACAAAGCGCGGGTGCTGCTCGATACCGGGGCGGGTTTGGTGCAGATCCTCGAGCACGGTTGGGATGGCCCGGCCACAATTGGAACCTTTAAGCAGAGTGCGCCGATCGCCCTCTCGGTGCCGGGATCTCCATCCGCGCGCTACCACATTCGGGTGGAGCATGTGGAAACCACGGGTAATGCACGGTGCAGGCTGCAGTGGAGCGCGAACGGTGGCACCACTTTCGCCAATATCGCGCAGGCAAATCAGTTCACTCATACCCAGGCAATAACTTATAGCTATACGCAAGCCACGGGTGATGTGGTCGTCACTCCTACGGGCGGACATCTTTTCGTGGGTGGCGAAGTCGTCAATCTGACGATGTCATCAGGAAACCTGTTCCTCCCGATCAGCTACAGTGGACCGTACACGATCACGGCCGTCAGCGGAACCAGCACTTTCACCGTGAATATCACCGGGACTGGCTTGCCAGCCACTGGCACAGGTTCAGGCTTTCTGGAAAACGCGGCCAGCACCACGACGGGTCTATTCAACCGCACCTATGCAAACACGGCCTTCACCAGTCCTCCGGGACGCGTTGGCGTGGACGCTGCAGTTACTACTGGGAATAATGGCATCTGGAATACCGGAACGCCCGACGTGAATCTCATCCGGCCGGAGACCTTTTCAGTTCGGTGGACCGGTCAGGTGCAACCTCAATTCTCCGAGGAGTACACCCTCGTGGTGGGGGCCGATGATGGTTGCGCCTTGCGGATCAACGGGCAGTCGCAAATCCTTAGGACGATTCCTTCCGCGAGCACCAGTGGTAGCACCTACCTCTATGACGCCGGCTCCGGAAATGCGGTGGTCTCCTACCCGGCTTTGATCGTATCTCCTGGCAGCTTTATCGTAGGGGAGTCCGTGCGGCTTGATCCCAGCAGCGGCAGTCTTTCCCATGCCCCCGCCAGTCCGCCCACCTACCGCTTCGATGACGTTACTGGGGACGTCGTTATTAACTACGCGAACCTGACGAACGTGACGCCGGGCGGCTTTGTCGTTGGAGAAACGATCGAACTGGACCCTACCAGCGGCAGTCTCAGCGCTCTGGGTCTCCTCCCGTATACCATTACTGCCGCCACGGCGAACACCATCACGGTCAACTCCGGCGGGCTGGGTTTTAATCCGAGGATGAGCGTCGCGGCCATCTCCGTTGGACCTGCTTGTGAGATCACCACTGTGCAGAATCACGGCTTGAGCGTCGGCAGCGAGCTGAGGATTTCCTCGGTCGCCACCGGGATTTTCTCACCGGATATCAACAGCCTTTATACGGTGGTCGCGGTTGTCAGTCCGACTAAGTTCACCGTGGCTTCAAACTGCACGGTCGCTCCCACTGCTGGCACCGGAGTGGTAATCGTATCGGGCAATATCGCTATCAGCGACAATCGGAATGCGGTCATCACCGCGGCCACGCCCACCACCTTCACGGTCAATATGGGCGCGAACAAGTATGCCAATGCCAGCGCGGGCAACGTAAGCATTGATATTGTCAATAAGCCGCTCAAGGACTGGTCTTCGAGCGCCAACGAACGTTTCGTCCATGTTCCGATGATTGGCGGGGTGCGTTACGACATTCAACTCGATTACTACGAGAGCACGAGTGCCGCGAAGTGCCAGCTCTCGTGGTATAGCCCCAGCCAGCCCCGGCAGATTATCCCGAGCAATCGGCTCTACCCAACATCCACGCCTGCCTCCCCGCTCGCTCCACCAATTCTCCTCAGTCCGACTTCGGCGGTGGCCTTGGTTGGCGGTGCGTTCTCCTATGCAGTGGTCGGCAGTAATGGCGCTACGGTCACGGTCAGTGGTAACCCGGCTTGGTTGACCTACAGCGGTGGCGTCCTCAGTGGCACGCCGCCTCCTGGAACGGCTGGGCACTACCAGATCGTGGTCACAACTACCGGACCAGCAGGGACTGGGATGTCGGTCATCGAACTCGACGTTCAGGATACCGGTGGGGTGATTGCGCGGGAATATTGGAATGGTGTCGAGGGAACGACCATCGCGACGATCCCGACCGGTGCGGTCCCGACGGGCTCCGGGGATCTTTCACAGCTTGCTGCTCCGACCGACTTCGGAGACAACTATGGCGCGCGGATCCGCGGCTATATCACCGCGCCCGTCACGGGAAATTACTACTTCTGGATCTCCGCCAGCAACGCTGCGGAACTCTGGATCGCCAATGATGATGAACCGATCAACACCTTCAAGCGCGCGTCGGTGACGACCGGTAACACCACTCCACAAACGTGGGTTGGTGAAGCAAATCAGAAGTCCGCCTGGCTGGCTCTGGAAGCCGGTCAAAGATATTATATCGAGATCCTCCACAAAGCCGGCTCCGGTGCTGGGGACAATCTCGCAGTCGGCTGGCTCAAACCTGGCGAATCCGGCGCCCTCCCGAGTGAAGTGGTGCCTGGCTATGTGCTCTCGCCGTATGTCGCGCCGTCGTTGCAATCGATCCCCGGGACGCTCTACGTGGCGACCATGCTCTCGCAGAACGGTGCGGCGACCAGCGGTGTGGGCACGTCCACCCTTCGCCTGAGTGCGGACGAGACGACGGTCATCATGGGCTACAGTTACAGGGGCCTGACGGGTCCGATCACCTCGCAGCACATTCACACTGATCCCTACCTCTTAAAGCCATCGGAGATCGTCTTCGACATCGATACGCCCGAGACGGCGGGGGATGGCTTGATCCTCACGGGTCCTGACGCTGGAAAGTATAAATGGACGATCAAAGATCGAGGAAGCCTCACCGCCCCGGAGATCCGCGAGATCATCAAGCAGGGCAAAGCCTACATCAATTTGCATACCGCAATGTTTCCGGCAGGCGAAATACGCGGTAACTATACGTTAGCGAACGGCTCGCGCCTGTTCACCCCGCCGCCGGCGCCTCCGGCTCTCGCCGACGATCATGCGACCAACAACGGAGCCTCCCGCTTCCTCACGCAGGCGACGTTTGGGCCAAATCCTGCCGATATCGCGGCGCTGAAAGCGATGGCCAGTTACGATGCCTGGATCAATGACCAGTTCACGAGGCCAGTGAGCTACACCTTGCCCGAAGTCATCAGGACCGAAAATGCGAGCGCCCAAGGTGCCGCGTTCGATGAAACGCTGGCTTTCAATGCGTGGTGGAAGAGTGCCGTTTCTGCCCCGGACCAGCTCCGGCAGCGAATCGCTTATGCATTAAGCCAGATCCACGTCGTATCAGCGCAGGGACCACTCGACAACCGTGCAGAAGCCTTGGCCTATTACTACGACCATCTCGTCAATCACGCTTTCGGCAACTTCCGCGACCTCCTCCAAGCGACGACGCTCACGCCGGCCATGGGGCGTTACCTTGACATGAAGGAAAACGACAAGCCTGACCTAACGGTGGGGCGCATTCCGAACGAAAACTATGCTCGTGAGATCCTGCAGTTGTTCGACCTCGGACTTTTCCGGCTGTGGCCAGATGGCACGTTGATGCTGAATTCGAAGGACGAATTGATCCCCACCTACACCCAGCGTGAGATCGTCGGTTTTGCCCACCTCTTCACTGGCTGGGACGACGGATACGATGGAGCCTTCCGGACGACGCTCGGTGCAGCGACCAATTACACCCGCCCGATGCGGGAGGTGCCCGCCCGCCATTTCACCGGACCGAAGCGCGTGCTGAACAATGAAGTCCTGCCCGGACTTCAGCAGTTGGGCGGTCAGCCGCTCGACCCTTACGCCACTCATAACGCGACGCAATTCAACGATCCATCCTACCAGGCACTTCCTGGGTTGGAACTCGCCGTTTCCCATCAGCAGCTTTTCGAGCACCCGAATGTTGGTCCCTTCATCTGTCGCCAGCTCATTCAGAGGATGGTGATGAGCAATCCTTCCCGCGACTACTTGTACCGGGTCGTCCAAAAATTCAACAATAACGGCGCGGGGGTGCGCGGCGATCTGAAAGCAGTCATCAAGGCGATCCTCCTCGACTACGAAGCCCGCAGTAGCTCGGAAACAACGAAGCCGATCTATGGAAAGCAGCGGGAACCGGTGCTCCGCGTCGCCGCAGCGGGACGGGCTTTCCGGCAGGCCGCTTGGACCGGAACCTACACGCAGAGCGCCTCACCGAGCAGCACGTCACGGACGATTACGGTCAGCACCTCGACGGCCCACAAACTAGTCACCGGTAACAATGTGTTTCTCGACTTTTCCGACACTACGGGAGACGTCGCCAAACCCGCGCCGTGGATCGGTACTTACTCGGCAACCGTCACGGGAAACAATACGTTCACGGTTCAGGCGAACGGATGGGCCACCGGAACTTATAACATCCCGGCGAATTCCACTGTGTGTACCGTAAGTATGGGCAGCCATTGGCTCGAAGCGACTGAACAGGCGTACTTCGACTTTACCAGCGGACCCGCGGACGGCCTCGCCGGTTTCGATAACACCGTGCATCCGGCGGTCACGTCGAACGCCAGTAATACTGTTGCCGGTACGACTTTCACGATCACCGTTCCGACGTCAGCTAGCGCGCGGTCCGGCAACGTGATGATCCCGCGATTCGCACCGGGCAGCTACACCACCTCGGCTTCGGGTCTCGCGGCACCGCGAGACCGCCGTGTGACGATGGATACCAATTTCGACCATCACCTCAAAGTCGGTGATCAGGTGCAAATTAACTTCTTCCAAGGTAATCCCCTGCCTGTTGACATGGTAGCTACCGTAGAATCCGTCGTGGACATGAACACTTGGACTTTCCTCGCGCCATCGCTCGGAACGAATCTCGGAACCAACCAAGGGAACAACAATGTCTATCAGTTCCCGCTGCTCGCTCAACCGTTGACTCGGAGTGGGACCGTGGGTTCACGCCCGAGCACGTTCAACATGGGCAACACTGAAGGGGATATGGACCAGGCTCCGTTGAACTCTCCGACCGTGTTTAACTTCTATCTGCCGGACTACAAGTTCCCTGGAGCGCTTGCCTCGCAGGGCATCACGACTCCCGAGTTCCAGGAAACGGCTGAGACTTCGGTCATCCGCCAGGCGAACTTCTTAGAGCGCGGCATCTACGCACTGGGAAACACCAATGGCGTAAGCAGCTTCAAGAACGGCACCAATGCATTGGTCATGGATTTGAGCCCGTGGATGGCGAACGCGGTCGGTACCGTTTCGCCAGGTCTGGAGCTTGGAGCCGGCACCAGCACCACGCGGCCTTGGACGCACGATCAAAACCTCAGCGTTCTCATCGACCGTTTCAGTACGGTGCTTCTTGGTGCGGCTTTGCCCGCGGCTGTGAAGACCCAAATCACAACCTTCGTCCAGACACGCACAAATATGGGTTCTGCCTATAATCAATTCACTAATCCTTACACCAATATTCCCTACAATAACTCGGGCACAACGACTGCGACCGATCCCGAGAAGACTAATCGCATCCGGGCAATTCTGCACCTCATCCTCACCTCCCCCGACTTCACCATCCAGCGCTAAGCCCTATGAGCTCCGAACAAGATCCCAAAGTCTCCACACGCCGCGATTTCATCCGCCAGGCTTCGTGCGCTGCCGTCGGCACGTGGGCGATCACCAGCACGATCCGCGACCTGCGGCTCATCAATGCCGCCGTCGCGCAGACCGGCCTGACAGGATACAAGGCCCTGGTCTGTCTTTTCCTGTCGGGCGGCAATGACGCGAACAACTGGATCGTTCCGACCGATACCGCAACTTACAATGAGTATGCGGGATTGCGCGGAATCCTGGCGATCCCGAAGACATCGCTCCGGCCGCTTTGGAGTAACGCAGCCGGAACGACGCCCTATACCGACACCGACGGGCATACTCACGGTTTCCATCCCGCTTGCACCGAACTCGAGACGCTCTTCAAGGAAGATAAGCTCGCGGTGATTTTCAATGTCGGGACATTGGTTCGTCCAACCAGCCGCGAGCAATACCTCTCAGCCAATCCCTTTTACCGGCCACCTCAACTCTTCTCCCATAGCGATCAAGTGACCCAATGGCAGACGTCCATTCCAGACCAACCACCCGCCACCGGATGGGGAGGGCGTTGCGCGGATCTATTGGACGCGACCGCAAACCCGACAGGAGCCATTTCTATGTCGGTCTCGCTGAACGGAGCGAATACTTTTGAGGTTGGGAATATCATCTCGCAATACCACGTCTCCAGTGCTGGGGCCGTGACTTTATCGAACCTAAGTTCGGCCAAGATTGCGACGATGAGGGCGATCTTTAATCCGACGATCCCGATTTCAACCGCCAGCAACGCCGTGAACCTTCAGCGCGCGGCCTACGCGGAGGTATTGGATCGTGCGGTGGAAACCGGGAATTTGCTGAATACGAGCATTGAGGGCACGGCCATGGCAACCGACACTCCTCTAGGAACCTGGGTGTGGACTGCGCCGTTCCCGAATACTGGCTTGGGCAACCAAATGAAGATGATCGCGCGTTTGATTGCCGCCCGCGGCCCGACCGGATTCAACATGAAGCGCCAGATCTTTTTCTGCTCGGTGGGTGGTTACGACACCCACACCAACCAAATCACCTTCAATAACAACGGAACAACCGATCCGACCACGGGCACCCACGCCAATCTCCTCGGTGAGGTGAGCGACTGCGTCTTCGCTTTTCAGCGCGCGATGGAGCAACTCGGTGTTTCCGATCAAGTCACAACCTTCACCGCGAGCGACTTTGCCCGCACCTTCCCAACGAACTCGCAGGGAAGCGATCACGGTTGGGGTAGCCACCACATCATGGTGGGCGGGGCCGTTAAAGGCGGCCAGACCTATGGTCATCTTCCTACCCTTGTCATCAATGGACCAACCGACACTGGCTTGGGTCGCTGGATACCCACGACCTCTGTCGACCAGCACGCCGCCACGCTCGCGCGCTGGTTTGGAGTTGACTCATCAAATCTCGCGTCGATCTTCCCAAACTTGAGCCGTTTCCCCACATCGAATCTCGGGTTCATGCTTTGAATCAGCTATGCACTGAGGTGCATTGATTTCCCTGGGGGAGATTCCTTGATCGTCTGTAGCCAAAGCAGTTGGGGAAAAGGCTTGGGTTCTTAGTTGCACGTTGGGCGATCACACGTACCAAAAAAAGTCCGCGGTGACACGACTTTTGCAGGAGAATTAGTCCGGGCCAGCGTTTTTCGTAGATGAGTCCAAATGTCACGATTTCAAGGGATTCTTCTTGCTTAAGGACACGAAAATGTTGAAATATTTATCTTCACGCAAAGTCCCCCCTTGGGAGATCGGACCGTGAATCGCCCTTTCCGAAGTTACCCCAGTTCCATGAGCCGATTCACTCGCTTCCTTGCCGCACTTGCGGCTTCTTTTGCGTTAATTCCAACCGGCCGGGCCGCTCTGGACGTATCGCCAGCCGACGGAATCCCCGATATCTGGGCGCTCGTCCAGGGTGTCAGCGTGCTCACCCCAGCAGGAGATGACGACGGCGATGGGCAGACGAATGTGGCCGAGGCTGCCGCCGGTACCAATCCGAAGAACGCCACCGAAGTTCTCAAGATCAAGAGCATCACGAAAAGCGGGAGCAATGTGACGCTGATCTTCCCGGCGATCTTATCGAAGAAATATGAGGTGCAAGGGGCGACAACTCTCACGACGACTCCCCCAACGAATTTCGTGACGATCGGTTCCCCATTTGTTCCCGGGGCCGACGGTGATTACACGGCTGTCGTTGCTGCCGGTAGCGCCAAATTCTTCAGGGTTCTGGTCTCCGATTTGGATACCGATAACGATGGTCTTTCAAATTACGAGGAGCGGATGATCGGCCTGAATCCGCTCCTCGCTGATAGCGATGGCGACACGGTCAGCGACCTGAATTATGTTACCGCGCAGCTTGCCCTGGCAGATACGCTCTCCATCCGCGCCTTGGAGTCGATCGCCTCGGAGGACGGTCCGACTTCCGGCGAATTCGAGGTTTACCGCAGTCGTAGTCTCTTCACCATCAACGTGCCTTACGACGTTGGTGGCACGGCTACGGTCTCCACGGATTACGCAGCATTGGCGGGTTCGGTTACGCTCGCCCGCACCTTCACGTCAGCGAAGTTTAACGTAAATCCAAACCCCGATAGCATCGTGGAAGGAAGTGAGTCCGTGCAGGTCACGCTGACGCCGCCGCCGGGGGGCCTCAGCAGCCAGTACCTGCTGGGTAGCCCAAGTGTCGCAACGGTTATTATTACCGACAAGACGACGCCCGTTGGGACGGGCCTCACCGCGCGGTACTATGACCATGCCAACACCATCTACGCGCACGCCGCCAACTTTGGTGACGCTGCGAGCTACGCTTACACCCGGTCCGGCACGACGCCGAACTTCACCGGCTCTGTCGTCATTACGCCGACCGGATTGACGCCGGACCGGCTGACCACGGTCCTGGCGGCGGTCACGGTGAACGGCCAGGTGAAGCTCTCTTTCAACGGAGGCAACCTGAATACTGCCGTTTACAACCACCAGAACTACACTGTGACGGCGAAGAACGCGACGAGCTTCACGTGCACGGTGCCTCCTGGCGCATCTCTCCCGGGAAGCAGCAGCAGCACCTGCAATTTCAGTATCCAACCCCTCCACCCAGCGGTGATCGACCGCATCGATACGGTGGTCAACAATGACTGGGCCTACGGTACACCGAATGGAGTGACGTTGGCGACTCACGGCGCTCCTCGCCTGGCCAATTTCCCGGACGATTACTCCGCGTCGTTTGAGACTTATCTGGTGCCAACTACGACAGGTTCTTACCGTTTCCAGTTCGATGCGGATGACAAAGCCAGGGTCTTGCTCGATACCGGGAGCGGCTTGGTGGAGATCCTCGAGCACGGCTGGGACGGCGCCACCACGCCGGAGACCATCGGTGTTTTCAAGGTGAGCGCCGCGTCCTATACCCTCACCGCAGGTCAGCGCTACAAGATGCGCGTGGAGCATGTCGAGACGACCGGCGATGCGCGTTGCCGTCTGCAATGGAGCCGGGACTTGGGCGGTTTTGTCAACATCCCTCAGGCCGAGCAGATCACGCAAACGCAGGCGGCCACTTATGTGTTTAACAAGCTGACGACGACTACCGGCACGGCCGTCATCACCCTCACGTCGCATGGCTTGAACAATGGCGACCCTGTCACGCTCGCGTTCTCCACAAGCAACCTCTTCACGCCGGCAAGCTATAGTGGCAATTACACCGTCGCCAATGCCACGACGAATACCTTCGAGGTGGCGATTGCGGATCCCGTTGCGGTGCCGAACACGGTCGCGGCGGGCCAGGGTTGTTTTCTCGAAAATCGGCCCCTGAGCACCACGACCGGCGTGTTCAATAGGACTTACGCGGGCACCGCATTTGCCGGATTCCCGCTGCGAGTTGGTGTCGATGGCGCGGTCACGACCGGAAACAACGGCATTTGGGGTTCAGGCACGCCTGATGTGGGCCTTGTTTCCCCCAGCACGTACATCAATCCCGACACCTTCTCGATTCGCTGGACGGGCCAGGTGCAGCCACAGTTCACGGAAGAGTACACCTTCGTGGTTCATGCGGATGAAGGCAGCACCCTCAAGATCAACGGCCAGACGCAGGAGATGCAGGCGGCTCCGTCCTCGATCGTGGGCGGCAGCACCTACCTCTATGACAACGCGACCGGCAATACGGTCATCAACTACTCTGGGAATGCGGTCAAGCCGGGCGGGTTTATCGTTGGTGAAACGATCAGGCTTGATCCCAGCACCGGCAACCTGACCCATCCCAATGGCAGCACCTACAGCTACGACTCCGTCACGGGCCTGGCCGTGATTGACTTCTCCAATCTGACATCTGTCCTGCCGAACGGCTTCGGCGTCGGACGGATTGTGGAAATCGACCCGACTGGGGGCACCGCTTCGGCCTTGGCGAATGCGCGCTACACGATTACCGCGGCGACTGCGACCACCTTCACGGTGAGCTTTGGCGTTGGCGCGTTTGCGCCGCAGGCTGTGGCACCCACGGCCACCATCAATGTGACTGACAACAGGAATGCAGTCATCACGGCAGTTCACGCCACCGGCACCGGCACGTACGCCTACAGTTCCACCACGGGCGATGCTGTCATCGACTACACGGGCCTGGGCATTCCCAATAATACCGTCACCGTCGGCCAGAGCGTGGCGCTCGACCCTAGCAGCGGCAATCTGAGTACCTTGCCCAACGCATTTGCGACGGTCACCGCTGCGACGGCGACTACGTTCACCGTGAACTACGGCACCAGTTTCACGACCGGCAACGGCAACGTCGTTATCATTGCGCCATCCAACGGTTTGGTCGATCCGGCCGTGACTACGGCTTTCACCGTCAATTTTGAACCGGCCAAGTATGCCAACGCTAGCATTGGCACTATGAACGTGGAGGTCATCAATAAGCCGCTCAAAGAGTGGTCCTCGATGGGCAATGAGCGTTACGTGCGCATCCCTGTCGTCGGCGGCACGCGGTATGACATCCAGCTCGATACGTATGAGAATACGAGCTATGCGCGGGCCATTCTTTATTGGTACAGCCCCAGCCAGACGAAACAGGTCATCCCGACGGAGCGTCTTTATCCCACCTCAGTGCCACAGGCTCCGGTGGCACACGCTGGTGCGACAGAGGCTGCCGCAGTCGTCGGCTCGGCCTTCAACTATTTGGTGGGCGGAACCAATGGCAGCTCGGTCACCGTCTCCGGGCTCCCGGCCGGGCTGACCTACAACGCCGGGGTCATCAGTGGCACGGCGACAACCGCAGGCGATTATCAAGTCCTGCTCACGATCACGAACGGTGTGGGTACGAGCACCTCGGTTCTCAATCTGCATGTGGAAGCGCCGGCCGGCTCCATCGTGCGCGAACATTGGAACGGCGTCGCGGGAACGGCAGTGGCGAATCTTTCCACGGAAATTGCGGCTGGCACACCGCCGACGGGCACGACGAACCTTAGCTCTTTGGAAGGACCGACCGACTTCGGCGACAATTATGGCGCTCGCATTCGCGGTTACATCACCGCTCCGGTCACCGGCAATTACTACTTCTGGATCGCGGCCAGCAATGCCGCCGAGCTTTGGATTTCCAATGATGACGAGCCGGTCAGCGCGCTGAAGCGGGCTTCGGTGGCGACTGGTAACACGACGCCTCGTACGTGGAGCGGCGAAGTGAAACAGAAATCGCCGTGGCTCGCTCTGGAGGCCGGGCAAAGGTATTACGTCGAAATCCTGCACAAGGCCGGAACAGGCGCAGGCGACAACCTCGCGGTCGGCTGGCGCAAGCCGGGCGAGACCGGCACCGCGCCGAGCGAAGTCGTGCCTGGGAATGTGCTCTCTCCGTATGTGGCACCGGCACCGGGCTCGACCCCTGGCACCCTCTACGTAGCCACGATGCTGGCGCAGAACGGCGCGGTGACCAAGGGCGTGGGAGTGGCCACTTTCCGCCTGAGCGACGATGACAATGTGGCCTACATCAAGTTTGACCGGCAGGGATTCCTGAACCCGCCTTATAATGGCCTGACGGGAATAATGACGGATTGGCACGTGCATAACGATCCGTATCTCACCCGCCCTTCGAGCATTATGTTCGATCCGAATGCCCCGCCCGCCAACAGTGGCTTGCAGCCGGACGGCAGCTTTAAGTGGACGATACCCAACCTGGTTGGAACGATTCCCAAGGCCGAAGTCGTGGAACTGATCAAGCAGGGTAAGGCTTACATCAATATCCATACTACGGCTTATCTGAATGGAGAAATCCGCGGCAACTTCACCTTGGCCAGCGGCACCCGCACCTTCACCCCGCCGCCGGCGCCGCCGGCGTGGACCGACGACAGCAGCACTAATGACGGAGCCTCCCGCTTCCTTGCGCAGGCTTCCTTTGGGGCTAACATCGCCGACATCACCGCTTTGAAGGCACTGGCAGCGACTGGCGCTGTTCCCACTGCGGGGATCCCGGCCAGCCGCTACGACAAGTGGATCGACAATCAGTTCCTCGTTGGCGCTACCCAGCATCTGCCGGAAGTTCTGGCGCGTGAGTATGGGAATGTGTTCGGCCCTTTTGATGTCTCGTTGAGTTTCAACGCTTGGTGGAAGGCATCGATGACCGCCCCGGATCAGCTCCGGCAGCGCGTGGCTTTCGCCTTGAGTGAGATTCACGTGGTCTCCGGTCAGGGGCCGCTGGAGGATAATGCCCGCGCCATTTCGGACTTTTACGACACGCTGGCTACCAATGCCTTCGGCAACTTCCGGGACATCGTGGTCGGCACCACTCTCACTCCGGGAATGGGTCGCTATCTGGATATGCTGCGCAACGACAAGCCCGATATCTCGGTCGGACGCAGCCCCAATGAAAACTACGCCCGCGAGATCAAACAGCTTTTCACCATCGGACTCTACGAGATGTGGCCGGATGGCAGCTTGAAGCTCACCTCCAAGGATGCACCGATCGATACCTACACCCAGCGGGAGATTGTCGGCCTTTCGCATGTCTTCACCGGATGGGACTACGCGTACGACGGTGCTTACCGCACGGCGTTCGGTGCTACGGCGGACTGGACCCGGCCGATGCGCGAGATTCCCGCCCGGCACTTCACGGGTCAGAAGCGCGTCTTGAACAACGAGGTGCTGCCGGGGCTTTCTACGGTGGGTGGCCAGCCGTTGGATCCGAATGCGACCCATATCACCACGCATTTCAACGACCCCGCGTATCAGGCGCTCGCCGCGCAGGAACTCACCGCCGCGCATGACATGCTCTTCAATCATCCGAACGTCGGCCCGTTTATCTGCCGGCAGCTCATTCAGCGTCTGGTGACGGCCAACCCGTCGCGCGACTATCTCTATCGTGTAGTCCAGAAGTTCAATGACAATGGGTCGGGCGTGCGCGGGGACATGAAGGCAGTGATCAAAGCCATTCTGCTGGATTACGAAGCGCGGAGCACCGGTCAATTCGCGATCCCGGCTTACGGCAAACAGCGTGAACCGATCATGCGCGTCGCCCAAGCGGCCCGTGCGCTCCGGCCGAACAACGTGACCGGAACGTATACTCAGAATAACTCGAACCTGATCACCATCGCCACGAGCACTTCGCATCTGCTTACCGATGGGGAAAGCGTCTTCCTGGAGTTCGCCGATGCCACGGCGGCCGGAGCGCAACCCGCGCCGACCACTGGCTCGTACATTGTGAACGTCATCAATGCGACTTCCTACACCATCGACGCCCCGGGCTGGATGGTCGGATCCTACAATCAGTCGGCGGGCTCCAATGTGATGACCATCACGATGTCTGGGCATTATTTGCCCGGGAATAATGCCAACGTGATCCCGTCGGTCCAGGTGCTGCCAACTGCAAACAAGGGACAAGCCTATTTCGATTTCACCAGTGGCACAGCCAATGGCCTGGCTGGTTTCGACCAAACGGTCCGATCGGTCGCCACTTCCACGTCGTATGATATCCCCAGCGCGGTAGGTAATACGGCAACGGCGCCCAACATCAATGGGAATGCCTCCGGGACGACCTTCACGATCACCGCGCCGGATACCACGGCGCGCAGTGGAAACCTGAGGGTCTCGCGCTTCCCCAGTAGCTACCAGAGCACGGGCCGGGCTGGCGTCATCACGATCGACACTTCATATGGTGGGTCCGGTACGTTCGGACAGCAGGCAGATCATGGACTGTCCGTTGGGGACGCCATGTTCCTCAATTTCTACGGATCGCGGGATACGACTTCGTTTAACGAAACCTCCACGGAGAACGATCTCGTCTATACCGTTGCGAGCGTTCCCGATGCGAATACCTTCACGGTCGCGGCACGGGATGCAGCCAATGCGGCGATGAACAGTGGCAACGAAGTCATCGTGTTCCCGCTCGAGGCGCAGCCTTTGGTTCGCAACGGGACAATCTCCGCGCGTCCCTCCACCTTTGCGATGAGCAACACGGACGGGGACCTTCAGCAGACGCCACTGAACTCGACGACGGTGTTCAACTTCTTCCTGCCCGACTACAAGTACGCCGGGACGCTGGCTTCGCAGGGCATCACCACTCCGGAGTTCCAGATCACGTCAGAGACCACGGCCATGCGTCAGGCAAACTTCCTCTTCAATGGTGTTTTCAATCCTTCAGGGAGCACCACCGGGGTCAGTAGCTTTAAGTCTGGAACTCACGCGTTGGTCATGGACCTGAGCCGTTGGATGAACGGCAACGCGGCAAACTTGGGCCTCGGCGTCCCAACCAGCACCTTGGTGCCGTGGACGCAGAATCAAAACCTCGCTGAACTTATCAACCAGCTCAGTACGCTGCTGATGGCCGGGCGCCTGCCGCAACCGGCCAAGGATATCATCAAGAACTTCATCGCCACGCCGATCACCTCCATCGGCACCGGCAATCCATGCTTGGTGACGACGACTGTTGCGCACGGGTTGAAGACTGGTGATGTCGTACTTGTCAGCGGCGTCGCGGACGGAACGTTTGGTGGTGTCGCAAACAGCTTGAATAACACGAACACCACGCGGGCCGTGACGGTGACGGGACCGACCGACGGAACCTCGACAACGTTCACGATTCCGTTGAGTTGCACGATTGCCCCGACTGGTCTGACCAACGCCCATGTCTCGGTGATTCCCTACAATCAGGGTGACACGACTCCTAACGTCACCGACAAGCTCGGTCGCTTGCGCACCATCATCCATCTTATCCTCACCAGCCCCGATTACACCATCCAGCGATAGCCCGTATGAGAACCGACCAAGATCCCAAACTTACGAATCGCAGAGATTTCATCCGGCAGGCCTCCTGTGCCGCAGTCGGCTCGCTGGCGCTCAAGAGCACCATCCGGGATCTGCGCCTGATCAATTCCGCGCTCGCCGTGCAGCCCGCATTGACTGGCTACAAAGCACTGGTCTGCGTGTTTCTCAGTGGGGGAAATGACTCGAACAACTGGATCGTCCCGACCGATCCTACGACGTTCGCGGATTACACCTCCATCCGCGGCAATCTCGCGCTCGCGCAGCCGTCTTTGCTCCCCTTGTGGGCGAACGCGGCTGGCACCATACCCTACACGGACTCTGATGGTCACACGTATGGCTTCCATCCCAGTTGTCCGGAACTCCAGACCCTCTTTAAGGAAGACAAGCTGGCCGTAGTCCTCAATGTGGGAACCATCGTGCGCCCGACCACTCGCACACAGTATCTGTCCGGCCTCCAAGCGTATCGGCCGCCACAGCTTTTTTCGCACAGTGATCAGGTCACGCAGTGGCAAACCTCGATCCCCGACGTTCCCCCGACCACGGGGTGGGGCGGTCGTGTCGCCGATCTCGTCAATGCCGCAGCGTCGAATCCGTCGAATAGCATCTCCATGTCCGTCTCCGTCAGCGGGGCGAACACCTTCGAGATCGGAAACCTCATCTCACAATACCAAGTCTCCACCACCGGGGCAGTGGTCCTGACGGGAGACACGCTGATGACGAGCGGCGGTCCACGTTCGCGCGCTTTCCAGGCGATCGCCCGTCTTTCCGACATCAATTTGCAGCGGACGGCAGTGGCCGATGTGACCAAGAATGCGATCGCAAAGGGCGATCTGCTCAACGCCAACATTTCTGACACAGCGCTCGATACGTATTGGAATGTTCCATTCCCCAATACGACCCTTGGCAATGAATTGAAGATGGTCGCCCGCCTGATCCAGGCGCGCGGATCGACGAAATTCAACATGAAGCGTCAGATCTTCTTCACGTCGGTCGGCGGGTACGACACGCATACTTCGCAGGTCTCGGTGAATGGACAAGACCAGCCGGAGAGCCCGCAGGGCGCACATTACCGGCTCCTCGATGAGGTGAGCTCCTGTATGTTCGCGTTCCAGCGCGCGATGGAACAACTTGGCGAGTCGAACAATGTCACGGCATTCACGGCCAGCGATTTTGCCCGCACCCTTCCGACCAACAGCCAGGGCAGCGATCATGGCTGGGGCGGTCATCACATCATCGTGGGTGGCGCAGGCGGTGCCACAGGCGCAGTGAAGGGCGGGAAGACCTACGGCCAACTGCCCGTGTTGGCGATCAATGGCCCGAATGACACCGGCCTGGGCCGCTGGATCCCGACCATTGCGGTCGATCAACATGCGGCCACGCTGGCGAAATGGTTCGGCGTGGATTCAACGGAGATGGATGCCATTTTCCCGAATCTAAATCGTTTCTCGACTCGAGATCTGCTCTTCATGGCCTGAGCTGGGAAAATCTCTTTTATCGGGAGCGCTGAGGCCGGACAGTTCCGGGGCTCGGCAATTCGCCGAGGAAAACGCAGTAGTTTTAAGGTCGGGTACTTTCTTTCTTTGCCTGGCAACGGCTGCTAAGGTTTGAACCTCTGTAACATATGAAAGCAAAAGTCATCCTCCTCGTTTTGGTCCTCGGTGGAATTGTTCTGTGGCGCATGAATCGTCCGGCCCCGAGCGGATCGACTGAAGTAGTCCCCGCGGCTCCATCCGAGCATCAGGCTGGGGCGTCGAAGCCTGGATCTGTCCCGAACGCTGCCCCGGCACCTGCCATTCCTTCGGCTCCCGGTAGTACTCCTTCGCCGCAGGGTGCGGCGGTTCCTCCGCCTGCTCCTGCTCCGATGGCGAACGGGGGCGGAGCGATCACAGTTCCGCCGCCTTTGCCTGGTGCGGAGAACGTTGACGAACGGGAGGTTGCGGCCTCGGATGGAGAAAATGTGCGGCTGATGTTGCGCGATTTCCGCACGGTGATGGGAGAGAACCCAGTGGGTAGCAACGCGGAGATCATGAAGGCGGTGATGGGCGGGAATCCGAAGCAGGCGAGACTGGGACCGCCGGCGGGGCAAAATCTGAACGGTGCGGGTGAACTCGTGGATCGCTGGGGCACGGCGTATTTCTTCCACCAGATGTCAGGAACCGAAATGGAGATCCGGTCCGCGGGAGCGGATCGGAAGTTGTTCACGAGCGACGACGTGATCAGTCGCTAGCGGGCGGCGCGGCCCGGGGCAGCCACACAGAAATTGCGGCGCGTGGGCAAACCTGCCACGCTCGACTTCATGCCCCGCAAATCCCCCAGTGCGCTCAAGCCCGCGATCGTTCATCCAGTAGTTTTCACGAAGCCCGTTTCCGTCCGCGAGCGGACGCTCACTTTCGGCACAAAGTGGAGTTACGCGCCGGCCCCGGAGTCGGTGCCGGTGAAGATCGCGGCGCGATTCGAACTCTTCATCGACGGTAAATTTGTCGCCCCGCGGAGCGGACGCTATTTCCCGTCCATCAATCCCTCGACGGAAAAGCCGCTGGCGGAAATCGCGGAAGCGGATGCGAGTGATGTGAATGCTGCGGTGCTCGCCGCGCGGCGCGCGTTCAAGGACTGGAGCGGGTTGCCGGGCCGCGAGCGGGGGAAGTATCTCTACCGCATTGCTCGTATCCTTCAGGAAAAAGCGCGCGAACTGGCGGTGGCCGAGACGATGGATGGTGGCAAGCCGATCAAAGAATCGCGCGACTTCGACCTGCCGCAGTGCGCAGCGCATTTCTTCTACTACGCGGGATGGGCGGACAAACTCGACTACGCCTTCCCCGGTCGAAAGGCCGCGCCGGTTGGGGTGTGTGGACAGATCATCCCGTGGAATTTTCCGCTGCTCATGGCGGCGTGGAAACTTGCGCCGGCGCTGGCTTGCGGAAATACCTGCGTGCTCAAGCCAGCCGAGACCACGAGCATCACGGCGCTGCTGCTCGCGCAGATCTTGCAGGAAGCGGAGTTGCCGCCGGGCGTGGTGAATATCATCACCGGCGCGGGCGAGACTGGGCGGGCGCTTGTCGAGCATCCCGATGTGGACAAGATCGCCTTCACGGGTTCCACGGATGTCGGCAAGCTCATCGCGAAATCCACGGCGGCCACGCACAAGAAGCTCACGCTCGAGCTCGGTGGAAAAGCGGCGCATCTGGTTTTCGAAGACGCGCCGATCGACCAGGCGGTGGAAGGAGTTATCGGCGGCATCTTCTTCAATCAAGGCCACGTCTGCTGCGCCGGCTCGCGCCTGCTCGTGCAGGAGGGCATCTACCGGACCGTGCTGCGCAAATTGCGTGATCGCATCGCCGCGCTGCGCGTCGGCGATCCGATGGACAAGAACACCGACATCGGCGCGATCAATTCGCGTCCGCAGCTTGAGAAGATTCAATCACTCGTGGACGCGGGCGTGGCCGAGGGCGGCGAACTCATCCAGTCTGCATGTGCGCTGCCGAAGCGCGGCTACTGGTTCCCGCCGAGCCTCATCACCGGCGTCACCGCGAGCCACCGCGTCGCGCAGGAGGAAATCTTCGGACCCGTGCTGAGTGTGATGACCTTTCGCACGCCGGAGGAAGCGATCGAGCGCGCAAACAATACGCCCTTCGGTCTCAGTGCCGGGGTCTGGACGGACAAGGGCTCGAAGATTTTCAAGATGGTCTCAAAGCTCCGGGCCGGAGTGGTGTGGGCGAACACTTACAACAAGTTCGATCCCACGAGCCCCTTCGGCGGCTACAAGGAAAGCGGCTTCGGCCGGGAAGGCGGCGTCCACGGGCTGCTGCCGTATGTGCGGCTGAGCTGAGGGAGGAGCGGCGATCATCCTGGCGCGGGTGCAAGCTGGTGCGGGAGGGAGAGTGGCGCTGCGCGCGAAGGTCGAACGGCGACAAAAATGTCGCCGCTCTTGGGTCAAGCGAGCGCGAGTTTCTTGCACTTTGCGAGGTCGAGTTTGCCGCTTCCGAGCACCGGGATTTGCTCGATGCGTTTGATCTTTCTCGGGATCCAGAGATTCGGGAGTCCGGCGGCCGTGAGTTTTTCACGCAGTTCGGCGGCGTCGATGTCGCGCGTCGTGAGGACGACGAGCGCCTCGCCTTTCGCTTCGTCAGGGATGCCAGCGATGGCAATGGTGCGCTCGTCTTTCGGGAGCGCGAGCACTTCGCCGATCTTCTGCTCCACGGTTTCGTGCGGGACCATTTCGCCGCCGATTTTCGAGAAGCGCGAGAGCCGACCTTCGATGATGCAGAAGCCGTCGTCGTCGAAGCGCGCGAGGTCGCCGGTCTTGAACCAGCGATCGACGAGCACGTCGGCGGTGCGTTTGGGATCGTCGAGGTAGCCCTCGAAAATGTTTGGCCCGCGCAGCCAGAGCATGCCGGTTTCGTGCAGGGAAAGTTTTTCGTCGGTCTCGGGATGGCGGATTTGCGCGGCGATGCCGGGCGCGAGCTTGCCGACGGTGCCGCGCCGATTCGATGGCTGGACAGTGTCCGTAGGACGGCTGGCCTTCGGCTCGGGGAGGTTCACGGCGGCGACGGGCGCCGTCTCGGTGAGGCCGTAGCCTTGCAGGAGTTCCTTGCCGAAGCGCTCCTCGAAGGCGACGGCGAGATCGTTGGGCAGCTTCTCTGCACCAGTGACGATGAAGACGAGCGATTGCAATTTCGCCGGCTCCACTTTCCGCAGATAGCCGCGGAGGAAAGTGGGCGTGCTGCAAAAGAAGGTGACGCCGTAACGTTGGATGAGGTCAGCGTTTTTGGTGATCTCCAGCGGGTTCGGATACGTGACCGAGCGGACGCCTTCGATGAGCGGATACCAGAGCGTGACGGTGCAGCCGAAGCTGTGGAAGAAAGGCAGGCACGCGAGCACGGTGTCGCTGCGCTTGAGATCGAGCATGAGGGCGAATTGCGAGACGTTGCTGAGCACATTGCGATGGCTGAGCACCACCCCCTTGGGCTCGCCGCTCGAGCCGCTGGTGAAAAGGACGGTCGCTTCTTCGCGGTCGCCAGTGCGCGGCAGGCCAAGCACTGCGGCGAGCAATGACGCCGGCAGCAGCGCCACCACGCAGCGCCAGCCAATGATCTGCGGCTTGAGCGCGGGCATCACGGCTTCGAGATGGAGCAGATGCATCGGCCAGGGGAATTCGGCGAGCTTCTTCACCACGGCGTGCGCAGTGATGCAGTCGTGGACCTGCCCGATACGGAGCGCAGCCTCCACGGAACTCCGGCCGGCGGTGAAGTTCAGATTCACCGGCACCTTGCCGGCGAGCGTCACCGCGAGGTTGGCGATCACCGCGGCCTTGCCGGGCGGCAGCACGATGCCGATGCGTCGCGCGCTGCATTTCTCCTTAACATGCCGTGAAAGGGCGATGGCGGCGGCGAGCAGGGAGCCGCCGCTGAGCGCGCTGTGGTCGGTGCCGTCGATGACGGCGGTGTGCCACTGATTCTTCTTCAGTCCGCGCAGGCAGGCGCGCGCGAGGTGGCCTCCGAGATCGGGCCGCTGCTGGTAGCAAAATTCCCCGAGTGCCAGGAAATGCTCCCGCACCGTGGCGATGTCCGCCTGCTCCGCCGCGATCGGTTCTCCGAAGGCGACCGTGACCGGATAGGGCAGCCGGCGCGGCCACTTGAAGAAATATTTCCCCTCTACGAAGGAGAAGACCGAGCCCCAGAGCCGATCCAGCCAGACCGGAACGACGGGGCAGTCTGCCGTGCGCGCGATGAGTTCGTAGCCACGTTTGAGCTTGAGCAGCATCCCGGTGCGGGAGAGTTCGCCTTCGGGAAAAATGCAGACGATTTCGCCCGCCTTGATGGCGTCCGCAGCATCGCGCACGGCGTCCTTGGCGCGCTTCGCAGAGATCGGCAGCGCGCCCACTGCGCGGAAGACCGGATTGAGCCAGCGCGTCTTGAAAATCTCCGCATCGATGACGAAGCGGATCGGGCGCGGGCAGGCGATCTGGAGCATCGCGGCGTCGATCCAGGAGAGATGATTTGGCAGCAGCAGGAAGCCGCCGGGCGGCAGCCAGTGCTGGCCAAATGGAGTGACGCGATAGAACAGCGAAGCCACGAGCCTCCCGAGCCCGCGGACGAAGCCGCCGGCGACGGAAGAGGATGGGGAAGGATTTTCCACGGGCGGCAACCTAGTCGGGAATGTCGCGGGAGCGCAACGCAGCGTGGAATGAAGATCGGGGGCGCTGCGCATTGGACTAAAGCCCAAACTACTTTCAGACTTTCGACCCATGTCCGCCGCCACTCGCGCGCTTGCGCTGCTGCTTGCGATCAATCTTTTCAATTACCTCGACCGCTACATCCTCGCGGCGGTGGAGCCGCTCATCGCGGATCACTTTTTTGCCGCGACCGATGAGACGGCGATGGCCAAGACGGGCGCACTCGCGACCGCATTCCTCGTCAGCTACATGCTGCTCGCGCCGGTCTTTGGTTGGATGGCGGATCGCTTCTCGCGCTGGTGGATCGTCGGCGGTGGTGTGGCGCTGTGGAGTCTGGCGAGTGGATGCTCGGGGCTGGCGGGCACGTTCGCGGTGCTGATTCTCACGCGGGTCTTTGTCGGCATCGGCGAGGCGGCCTACGGGCCGGCGGCACCGACGATCATCGCCGATCTCTACCCGGTCGCGAAACGCGGGCGGATGCTCTCCTACTTCTATCTCGCGATCCCGGTCGGCAGCGCACTCGGCTACGCGTTTGGCGGGAGTATCGGACAACACTACGGCTGGCGCTGGCCCTTCTACCTCGTGACGATCCCCGGGCTCGTGCTCGGCGGCCTGTGCCTGCTCATGCGCGACCCGCGATCCGCGGCGCGTGCGGCGGAGAAAAAGGCACCGATGAAAATGGACGATGTACTCGCGCTCTTCCGCATCCGCTCCTACGTCTTCAATACGGCGGCGATGACGGCGATGACTTTCGCGATCGGCGGCATTTCGTTCTGGCTGCCGCGCTATCTGTACAAAGACCGCGCCGCGGACTTTGGCGGCGCCCCGAGCCTGGGGCAGATCAATCTCACCTTCGGCGGCATCATGGTCGTGGCAGGCTTGCTCGCGACGCTGACCGGTGGCTGGGCTGGCGATCGGTTGCGGGCGCGTTTCCCGAGCGCCTATTTCCTCGTCTCGGGAAGCGGCATGTTGCTCGCATTTCCTTTCACGGTGCTGATGCTCTACACGCCATTTCCGGGGGCCTGGGTGCTGGTCTTCTTCGCGATCTTCTTCCTCTTCTTCAACACTGGCCCCGCCAACGCCGCGCTGGCCAACGTCACGCCACCCTCCAACCGCGCGACGGCGTTTGCGCTCAATATCCTGATGATCCACGCCCTCGGTGACGCCATCTCGCCGCCGCTGGTGGGCTGGATCGCCGGGAAGACGAGCATGCAGACGGGCTTCCTGCTGGTATCAGCGACGATGGTGCTGGCGAGCGGGTTTTGGTTTATGGGCGCGCGGTACTTGGGGCGGGATACGGCGGCGGTGGAGGCGCTGGGGGAACATCGAACATCGAACGTCGAACACTGAACATCGAACGAAGAGGCAGCGCCCTCCTTGTTCGATGTTGGGTGTTGGATGTTCGACGTTCGATGTTTCATACTCCCTGAAATGTCCGAAGCCCTGACCCCCATGATGCAGCAATACCAGAGCATCCGGAGGTCATTGCCTGCGGATACGCTGCTGCTCTTCCGGCTCGGGGATTTCTACGAGATGTTTTTCGACGATGCGAAGGAGGCGTCGGCCCTGCTCAACGTCGCGCTCACGAAGCGGAATCTCGTGCCGATGTGCGGCGTGCCTTTTCACGCGGCGGAGAACTACATCCGGCGGCTCATCAAGGCCGGGAAACGCGTGGCGGTTTGCGACCAGGTATCCGAGCCGAAGCCGGGGAAGATCGTCGAACGCGAGATCACCCACATCGTCAGCCCCGGCACGATCTCCGATCTGCACATGCTCGATGCGAAGCGGAACAACTTCCTCGCCTCCATCTACCAGGGCGCGAAGGGCGGGTTTGGATTCGCATTCATCGATGTGACCACGGGCGATCTGCGGCTCACGGAACTCGCCGACGAAAAGGAACTCGCGGATGAACTGGCGCGCGTGCAACCGAGCGAAGTGCTCGTGAGCGAAGAGCAGGCAGGAGTTTACAAAGACATCCGCGGGCTGGTGCTGCGCGACGGCTACACCTTTCTGCTCGATCAGGCCTATTTCACCCTGCGCGAGCATTTCAAAGTGCAGTCGCTCGATGGCTTCGGTTGCAGTGATCTGCCGACGGCGATCGGGGCGGCGGGCGCGGTCGTGCATTACCTGAAGAATGAGCTGCGCCGCTCGCTCAGCCATCTCACCCGGATGCAGGTTTATCGTAATGCGCAGTACATGGTGCTCGACGCGGTGACGCAGGCAAATCTGGAACTCGTGCAGGCGCGCGGCGGCGGGCGCGATACGTCGCTGCTCGGGGCGCTGGATCGCACGGCGACGCCAATGGGCGCGCGGAAAATGCGCGACTGGATCCTCCACCCACTCTGCGACCTGGCGGCGCTGAATCAGCGCCAGCAGATGATCGGGGAGCTGCTCGCAGAGCCTTTCGTGTTGGGAAATGTGCGCGAGACTTTGAAGTCGATCCGCGACATGGAGCGAACGGTGGGGCGGTTGACGCAGACGGGTGGGAATGCACGCGACCTCCTCGTGCTGCGCACGGCGCTGGAGCAAATCCCGCAGCTCCGCGCGGACCTCGAAGCACTGCATTGTAGGGCAAGCGCTCCGCTTGCCGCGGGAGTGACGGCAAGCGGAGCGCTTGCCCTACAAAACCAGATCCAACGCGATCTCCAGCCGCTGCCGCACGTCGTCGAACTGCTCGCGAAAGCGATCATCGATGAGCCGCCGGCCTTGACCAAGGAGGGCGGGATGTTTCGCGATGGCTACCACGCGCCGCTCGACGAACTGCGGCGCGCGTCCACGGACGGCAAGGAGTGGATCGCGCAACTCCAGCAGCGGGCGATCGAGGAGACGGGGATCAAGTCTTTGAAGGTCCGTTTCACTTCGGTCTTCGGCTACTTCTTGGAGGTCACAAAATCGAACCTCGATAAGGTGCCGCCGAGCTGGCACCGCAAGCAGACCGTCGCGACCGGCGAGCGTTTCATCACGCCAGAGCTGAAGGAAGTGGAAGGCAAAATCCTCGGTGCGGATGAAAAGGGAAAAGCCCTCGAGCACGAACTCTTCCTCCAACTCCGCGACGAAGTGCTGCAAGACCTGCCGTCCCTGCAATCCACCGCGCACGCCGTGGCTACGCTCGACGTGATCTGTTCCCTCGCTGAGACCGCGCGTCTCTACAACTACTGTCGTCCCGTGCTTTCGGAAGAGCTCGCCATCTCCGTGGTGGATGGCCGCCACCCGGTGCTCGATCAATCACTCGTGGAGGAAAAATTCGTCCCGAATGACGTGACCCTCGACGCCGAGAAGAACCGGCTGCTCATCCTGACTGGCCCAAACATGGCGGGCAAATCGACCTACATCCGCCAGGTCGCGCTGCTCGTGCTCATGGCGCAGATCGGTTCGTGGGTGCCGGCGAAGAGCGCGGAGATCGGGCTGGCGGATCGCATCTTCACCCGCGTCGGCGCGAACGACGACCTCTCGCGCGGGCAATCCACTTTCATGGTGGAGATGAACGAAACCGCGAACATTACCAACAACGCGACGGCACGTTCGCTCGTGATCCTGGATGAGATCGGGCGCGGCACCTCGACTTTTGACGGCCTCTCGATCGCCTGGAGCGTCGCCGAGTATCTGCACGATGAAGTGAAGGCGCGGACGCTTTTCGCCACGCACTACCACGAACTCACCGAACTCGAGATGACTCGCGGCGGCGTGCGCAACTACAACGTCGCGGTGCGCGAATGGAACGATCAGATCATCTTCCTGCGCAAAATCGTCAAAGGCGGCGCGGACAAGAGCTACGGCATCCAGGTCGCGCGGCTCGCAGGCCTCCCGCCGTCGATCATCGCGCGCGCGAAGGAAATCCTGAGCAACCTCGAACAGCACGAACTCAACGCCGAAGGCAAACCGGCACTTGCCGAGGCCCCGCCACCCCAGAAGCACGGCAAGCCGCGCGGGAAGAAGAAAGCCGAGAAGGCGCTCGCGGAGATGAAGCCGCAGATGACGCTGTTCTGAGGCTGCGGTTGGGAGCGGTTACGCGACCGGCAGAGATTTTCCGACCGTCGCCATGCTTTCACTCTGGCGCTGCTGGACGAAGTCGCGCGCTTTCATGGCCTTTGCTTTCGCGGTGGCGGGATCTTTCGCCAGTGCGAGCACGGCAGGGACGATGCCGGGGATTTCGGCTTCGTTGTCCATATCGAAGAGCCATTCGCCGAGCCCAATGTCGCGCCACATCAGGCCCTTGCTAGTCTGCTCTTGCCAGCGGCAGACGATCGCGGGGATGCCATTGCCGATGCACATGATGGGGCTGTGCATCTCCGCGCCGAAAAGGCCGGCGCTGCGCACGTAGGTGCTGAGGGCTTCGTCGGTGAGCCAGTAATTTGGCCGCCAGACGACCTTCGACTTCGCGTCGTCGGGCAGTTTGTCCACGAGCATTTCCTTGCCGATTTCCATCTGGCTGGAGTCCTCGGGGCAGACGAGCACCTTCATCCCGGTCTGCCGGACCACGGCGACGATGGCCTCGCGCAGCGGCCCGAGATCGTGCTCTTTCATCGCCTCGTTGCGGGCGTGCTTTCTTTCGTCGAAGGCCACGCCGGGCTTCATCTTCCAGTAAGGCGTGTTGCGGAAGCGCGGGATGCAGCAGAGGAATTTTCCGGGCTCAAGCTGATTGGATTTTAGGAACGTGTCCGCGGCGGCGTCATTGCGCAGATCCACGGCGAAGGATCCTTCGGGGCAAAACTCCATGATGGGTGAGGAGACGCCGTGATCCTTGGCGAACTGGAGCGAGACGGAGTCGCGGAAGTAAACAAACCTTGCGCCGCTGAGGAGATCGATCGTCGGCTGGTCTGTGTATGAAGCGGTGATCCCGTAGATGCCGTAGGGTTTGCCGGTTTCGTCGCGCCACTTGGCGACATCCTTCTGGGCAACCAGGCTTGGTCCGGAGCCGTGCAGCAGGAAGTCGCACTCCGCGAGTGCGGCCAGGATGTCTTCGCGGGTCTGGATGATTTTCACTTTCGGAAAGCGCTTAGTGAGTATCGCGTCCACGCCATTGGACACGCTGCTGGGCCAGAGGCGCACCTCCACATCGGGAAGATGCTGCTCGAGCAGGTGCAGGACCCCGGGCGTGTGCGCGATGTCGCCGATATTCACCGTCTGCCAGGAAGAGCGGAGGACGATGCGCCGCGGGCGCGTGGCGGCGTGGGTGAGACGGGGAGCGAGGCTGGCGGCGAGGGCGGTGGTGAGGAAGGTGCGGCGGGAGAGGTGCGGTGAGGACATGGGAAAGGTTGGGAATCTGGGCGGGATCGGCGGCGCAGGAGAAACGCTAAACTTCAAACGCCAAACGCTAAACGGGAGGACACGCGCCAGGGCGGGAACTTTGGCGTTTTCTTCGCCGCGCCGCCCTTTAGACTTCAGAACAGATATCCGACTCCACACGCCCCGCTATTTTCCTCGCTCCGCCGGGAAAGCGCCGCATAGCCTCGCGGTCCGTTTTTGCCATGGAATCACCTAACCCTGTGCTCCGCGTCGGTCTGCCTTCGGGCAGCTTGCAGGAGCCGACTTTCGCCCTTTTCGCCAAGGCCGGCTTCCACATTTCCGGCGCCAGTCGCTCGTACAAGCCGCAGGTGGACGACTCGGAAATCGTGATCCGCCTGCTGCGTGCGCAGGAGATTTCCCGCTACGTCGAACACGGCTTTCTGGATTGCGGGCTTACCGGCGCGGATTGGATCGCGAACAACAGCTCCGACGTGGAGGTGCTCGCGGAGATGACCTTTTCCAAAGTGAGTAGCAAGCCGACGCGCTGGGTCATTGCCGTGCCGGAGGATTCAGACATTCGGACCGTGAAGGATCTGCAAGGCAAAGTAATTGCCACGGAAGCCGTGGAACTTACGCGCAATTTCCTGGCGAAACATGGCGTCACGGCCGAGGTGGAATTCTCGTGGGGGGCGACCGAGGTGAAGGTGCCGGATCTCGTGGATGCGATCGCCGATGTGACGGAAACAGGCTCGTCGCTGCGGGCGAATAATCTGCGCATCCTGGAGACGATGATGGAGTCCTCCCCGCAGTTCATCGCGAACCATCGGGCAATGGAAGACGCTTGGAAAAAGGCGAAGATCGAAATGGTGGTGCTGCTGCTCAAAGGCGCCTTTGCCGCGCGCAACAAGGTGGGGCTGAAAATGAATCTGCCCGAGGACAAGCTCGCCGCCTTGCTCACGGCGCTCCCCGCCTTGCGCAATCCGACGATCTCGAAGCTCGCCTTCGATGGCTGGATCGCCGTCGAGACGATCACGGACGAAAGCGTCGTCCGCGAAATCATCCCGAAGCTCAAAGTGCTCGGCGCCGAGGGCATCATCGAGTATCCGCTGAACAAGGTGGTGTACTAAGCGACCGAGGCGTCGGTGTCAGCCCATAGGCGTGAGGCGCACGGCCATCGAGGTGGCGAAGGCGCGGAAGCCGAGGCGTTCGGCGATGCACATCGAGGCGTGATTTGCGGCGAGCGTTCGATATTGCGGGAGCAACCCGGCAGCGAGCGCGCGGGCGGTGAGATGGGCGACCGCACTTTGCCCAAAGTCGCGGCCGCGAAAGGACGGATGGGTGACGATAGAAATGTGCGCGATAGTTCCACCCCAGACTTCGTAACCCGCCAAAGCGACAAGCTGGCCGCCCGAGAATACCCCGGAGCACGGATGGGCGATGTCGCTGCCACCGTGCTCCCATTCGTTGACGTCGCAGGCGCCCCGCAAAGCTTCGAGTGCGGGCGCGTCGGCGGCGTCGAGCGCACGCGTCGGCTGCAAGGCAGGTGCAACTTTTTCGGCGTAGCCGATGAAGGCTGGGCCGATGACCTTTGCGGCCACGGAACCCAGGGCGTTGGCAAATGAAGCGGGCGTGACCGGTCGCTGACGGAGGAGGTGCGAAAGGGTCTCCATGCGTTCCGGTGGGAGTGACGCAATCGCGTTTCCTTCCCGAAAGAGGCTGAAGGCTCCGGCGTAGCCTGCGAGTTCGCCACCATGTGGGACGATCCGCAGCGGTGCGGAAAAGAGGTCTCCCGGTTCGCAGCCCAGATGTTCCGCCCAGTAGCGGAGCGCGATGGCCGCGGCGCGTTTGCTCAGCATGATTCGCGATTGCTACTGGCACGCGAGCGGGGCGGCAATCGCGATTCGCCAGGAGCCTCCGGCGCGCTCAATCGTGAAATGGCCAAAATTGTCGTTGCCCCCCCGGGGGAATAGTGATTCCCTCCCCGCCCCTAACCGAACATTTACCACCACCTCAATGGGTTCACTCAAAAAGCGCCGGAAGGCGAAAATCGCCAAACACAAACGCAGGAAGCGGATGAAGGAGAACCGCCACAAGAAGCGTTTGCGCTACAAGAGCTAGCCGCTAAAATGCGGCCATGAAAATGTCCCGTTCGGCAAGACCTTCATGGTGGCCGCGGGCGCTTTTCTTCGCGGTGCTCACCGCGGTCTTCGTTCCGGCTTACGGCGCTCCGCCGACGGGAACACCTGCGCGGATTCGCGAACCCAAACCGGCGGCTAAACCCGCTGCTGAGTCTGCCTCCAAGCCCGCCAAAGGCGCGCGCGCGACAGTCCCCGAGGTGCGACGCAAGGACGCCGAGCCGAAAATTTCCACCAAGCCGGTGACTGGCGTACCCCCTGTGGCGGGCGGCCCGGCGGAGTTTGCCGACGCCTATCCCTCGGAGATGCGCCCGGCGCCCGCCGACCTCCTCCTGAAGCCAGCAGACGCGCGGAAAGCGGAAGCCTTTGGGGCCTTCGCCGAGGGGCTGCTCGCCGAGGATAGCGCGGATTCGGAGCGGATGCTGGCGGGCTACCGGAAGACCCTCGAATACGACCCAGGCTACGTGGAGTTGGCCATCAAGGTGGCCGTCGAACTCGCCCGGCGGAACGACGCCCCGTCGGGCATCCAGATTCTCAAGGACGCCATCAAGGCCGAGCCCAAGGAGCCGCTGCCCTACGTCTATCTTTCCCAGCTCTACGCGCGCTTTCTGAAGAAACCCGAACTGGCGGAGAAGTATGCGCAGGACGCCCTGGCTCTTGCCCCGGAGAATTTCGCGACGCACCTCGCGCTCTACGAACTGCAGGCCACCGCTGGCGACCCGAAGAAAGCCGAGCAGGTCATCGAACGGGCAGCGAAGGTGAACTCGAAGGATCCGAAGTTTTGGATTCAACTCGGCAGCCTCTACCGCCGACTCTATCTCAAGGAAGACGGCACCGCGGGCCCCGAGGAGTTGAAGAAGATGAACGCCGTGCATCTGAAGGCCGCCGATCTCGGGAAGGGCGACGTGGCCATCCTCACCGATGTCGGCGATTACTTCGTGCTCTCGAAGCAGGTCAAGGAAGCCATTCCTTACTACCTCGCCGTCCTGGGCCTGCCTCAGGAAGCGGGCGATCCGCAGGTGGTGAATGTCCGCGACAAGCTCGCTCGCAGCTACATCGTCACCGGCCAGCGGGACGAGGCCATCACCGTGCTCGAGCAGCTCACGCGCGACAACGCGCTCCGCTTCGAGACCTACGAACTCCTCGCCAAACTCTACGAAGAATGCAGCGAAGCCGAGCGCACCGCTGGCGACACCGCGAAGTCCGAAGCCTCGCTCCAGCGCGCGCTGGACAACTACCAGCATAGCCTGCTCCTCGACTCCAGCGTGCCGCAGAACCACCTGCGCCTTGCCGATGTGATGATGCGCCGCAAGCAGTTTGAAAAGGCCGTGGAGACGATGGTCGCGGCGAAGGTGAAATTCCCCGACGTGCCGGTGATCAAATACAGCCTCGCCATCGCCCTCGGCCAGGCGAAGCGGCACACCGAAGCGCTCGCGGCCTTTGCCGAGGCTCAGGCGGACGCCGAAAACAGCCACGAAGAGTTGCTCAATGCGGAATTCTACCTGAGCTACGGCGCTGCGGCCGAACAGGCTGGCCTCACCGACCGCGCCGCGGAGCTTTTGCGCAAAAGCATCCAGCTCGATCCGAACAGCGCCAAAGCCATGAACTACCTCGGCTACATGTGGGCCGAACGTGGCGAGCAACTCGAGGAAGCTGGCGAACTGATCCGCAAAGCCAACGAACTCGATCCCGACAACGGCGCCTACCTCGACAGCCTCGGCTGGTATTACTTTAAAAAAGGTGAACCGGAGCGCGCGCTAAAAGAACTCCTCAGCGCCGCGGAACATATCCGGCGCGAGGAGAAAAAAGACGACGCCGTGGTGCTCGATCACATCGGCGACGCCTACGCGAAGCTCGGCAAAATGAGCGAGGCGCTGGACTACTGGAAGAAGGCCGTCGCCATCGGACTAGACGATCCAAAGACCGCCGGTCGCGTCGCGGAAAAGATCGAGGAAGCCAAACAGAAACTCACGCAAGGTGAGGCCGCGGTCGCGGAGCCGGCTAGGAACTGAGTCCCCAGAGACGAGTCATTCCGCTGGAGAAAAAGTGGGTCGGGCGAGACTCGAACTCGCAACCAACGCCTTAAAAGGGCGCTGCTCTACCATTGAGCTACCGACCCGGTCTACAAAAACGCGGACGGCTGGTTAATTCACGTGCCGGGGTGGCGCAAGGAATTATTCCAGCTAGCCTGCGCGGTTCCATGAGCCTTTCCTCCATTCTTGCTTCACGCGGCCCTCGCTGGCGGTGGTGGGCGGTGCTGGTTAGCGTAGTGGGGATGGCGGTCGCTTGGGCAGCGATGGGGAGGCGTGCGGTGGATCCGGTGATGGGGACGCCGCGGCTGGCGCTGGAGGCGGTCTCGGGGGCGTCGATCTATTTCAATGCGGGCGCGCTGCCTTGGCTGCGGACTTTGCGTCCCGAGTTGGTGACGGAGGCGACGCGCGATCCGCAGGGTGAGATGGCGCGGAATTTCGCCCGCGCGATGCAACTGCCGAAGTTCTTTCGACAGCTCGATCGCCAGTTGCGCTTCGATACGCTGCTGCTCGTCGGGAATCCGAGTGAGTATCGCCCCTTGCTCGAGCATCTCGTGGAGGTGAAGGATTTCGCGCCGGTGTATGTCGATCACTGGGCGATCATTTTCAAACGCGGCACGTCCCCCGTTTGGGCGCCGGCGCAACTCGATGGATTGCGCGCACGGTTGGCGGGGCTGGCGGCGCGTGATCGGGCTACGGCGCTGGCGGAGACGGCGGTGCGTTTGGGTTCGTTGCGCAGGGTGGATGAAGCGCGGGGTTTGCTCGATGAGGCGGAGCAGCTCGATGGGCAGTCGGCGGCGATGTGGAATGCGCGGGCGGTCCTGCATAGCCAGCGGGGCGAGTGGAAGGAGGCGCTGGCGTGTGCGGATCGGGCGCTCGCGGGGAAAATGGAGCCGCTCGCCGCGCTGGCGACCAAGACGCAGGCGCTCTATGCGATGAAGCAGTTCTCTGCGGCTTACTACTTGTCGTCCTACCTCGTTGAGCGCGTGCCGGAAGATCCGGGCATCCTTTTCTATCACGCAAAGATCGCCCACGAAGCGCACGCGTATAAAGCCGAGATCGCCGCGCTGGAAAAGCTGATCGCGCAGGCCGCGGCGGCTCGCTGGCCGACGTCCGGTTACTCGATCTATCTCGGGCAAGCGTATGCGGCGGCGAGCGAGGGCGAGCGGTCGGTGGCGGCGTTTACGAAGGCGCTCGAGGATGAGGATTTGCCGAAGGAGCAGCGGGATTTTGCGCTGGAAAATATTCGGCGGATCAAGAGCCGCGTGGGGATCGAGTGAGCCGGGCTACTGCGGCTCCAGGAGGGCGCGCAGATCATTCTCCGGTCGCTGGAGACGGAAGACTTGGAGGCCGGCGGACTCGGCGCCGCCCCAATCGCAGCGCGGGTCGTCGCCGACGTGCAGGACGGCGCCGGCGTCGAGTCCGCAGAGATCGAGGGCGTGCTGGAAAATCCACGGGTCGGGTTTGTCGGCACCGACTTCGCTGGAGAGGACGATGTGCTGAAAGTCATCCGTGAGGCCAAGGTCGGTGAGGATGGTGCGCAGCCGGGCGTCGAAGTTTGAGACGACGCACAGGGTGTGGCGTGCGGCCAGAGCGGTGAGCACGTCCCCGATTTCTGGGTAGATCTCCCACACTCCGGGTCGGGTGAACTCATCGTAGAGCTCCGCAAAGTAGGCGTCGCGATCCAGGCGCGACGGCGCAACACGCAACGCATCCAAGACAGACCAGACCAATTCCCGCCACCAGCCACGATCGTCGTCGGCGCGCGCCTTCCGGGTGGAAGCGCGGGGAGGCATCGCTTTCCAGGAGGCGCGAAACGCAGCGGAGAGCGCGGCCTCTTCGAGTTCGCAGCCGTGGCGCCGGGCAACATTCCGATAGTGAAAGCCAACCCCGCGCGGCAGATGGATGAGCGTTCCTGCGGCGTCGAAGAAAATCGCACGGGGGGCGGTCACTGCTTGCGCGGGCGTTCGCTCTCACCGGTCATCGGAACAAACATGACCGGAAGTACCGCGCGCTGCTCGACGGAGCCGCCGCGCTTTTCGAGCACGTGCAGGCGCTGCCCGTTTGCATCACCCACGGGGATGATCATCCGCCCGCCTTCGCGCAACTGCCGGATGAGTGGCTCGGGGACGTGATCCGGCGCGCAGGTCACGATGACGGCGTCGAAGGGCGCGGCGTCCGGCCAGCCTTGATAACCGTCGCCGGCGCGGACGTGGACGTTTGTGAAACCGAGCCGCTCCAGATCCATCGCCGACTGGCGGGCGAGCCGCTCCACGATCTCGATCGAATACACCTCGGCGACCAATTTCCCCAACACGGCCGCCTGGTAGCCCGAGCCAGTGCCGATCTCGAGCACGCGATCGGTGGGCTGGAGACGGAGTTGCTCGGTCATGAAGGCGACGATGTACGGCTGCGAGATCGTCTGGCCGTCGCCGATGGGCAGGGGACGATCTTCGTAAGCGCGTTCGCGCAAATTCGCGGGAACAAACTCGTGCCGCGGCACGGCGCGCATCGCGGCGAGGACGCGCTCCTCGGCGATCCCGCGGGTGACGAGTTGTTCCTCGATCATCGTGGTGCGGCTCTGCATGGGGTCAAACGCTCGGGGTGAGTCTCCCCGACCGCACGCGGTGAGAGCGAGGAAGCAGAGAATCAACCCTTCACGTTTCATTGTTCGCGTTGCACCCTGCGGCCGAAGTCGAGCGCGCGCAACTTGTGCGAAGGCCCGCTCAATCGCGGAAGACCACGGTCTTCTTTCCGTGCATCAGGACGCGATCCGCGAGGTGCCAGCGGACGCTGCGGGCCAGCGCGAGGCGCTCGCATTCGCGGCCGAGGCGCACGAGTTCCTCCGCGGTGTGGAAGTGCTCCACGCGCACGACTTCCTGATCGACGATCGGCCCGGCGTCGAGTTCCGCGGTGGCGTAGTGGCAGGTGGCGCCGATCAATTTCACGCCGCGCTCGTAAGCGCGCTGATAGGGATTCGCGCCGACGAAGGACGGCAGGAAGGAGTGGTGGATATTCATGATCCGGCCGTGGAATTCTGCGCACAGCTCCGGCGGGACGATCTGCATGAAGCGCGCGAGGACGACGAGGTCCGCGCCCGCTTCGCGAAAGATGCGCGCCATTTCGGCGAAGGCTGCCGACTTTTCTCCGGGGCTCATGGGGATGTGGCGGAAGGTGAGGCCTTCGCGTTCGACCATTTCGCGGAAGTCTTCGTGATTCGAGATCACGCAGGGAATTTCAAAACGGAACTCGCCGGAGCGCCAGCGCCAGAGCAGGTCGGCGAGGCAGTGCCCGAGCCGACTCACGAGCAGCACGACTTTCATCGGAGCCTCCTCCGCGCGGATGGACCACTCGGCTTGCAGCTCCTCGCCGATCGGCGCGAAGTCCGCGCGGAGAGCGGGGAGATCGACTTGGAGCGTCGCGGTGTCGATGGCCATGCGGGTGAAAAACCAGCCGGCCTGGGCATCAGTGAACTGGTGGACTTCGAGCAAATTTCCGCCGTGCCGGGCGACGAAGCTGGAGACGAGCGAAAGCAGCCCGACGCGGTCGGGGCAACTGAGTTTCAGGAGCGTGGTGGGCATGGCGGGTCAGGGCAGAGTTGAGTGTTAAGAGCCGTCTTGCGAGCGCGGGATTCGCCACGCAACCTGCGACCCATGACTCCCCCGCGCTGGCTCCTCCCGACTCCGATCGATCCGGCGCAGACGCGGGTGCTGGTGAAGAAGCTCGGGCTCGCGCGCTTCGCGGCCGAGCTGCTGGTGCGGCGCGGGTTTGGCACGGCGGAGGAGGCGGAGAGTTTTCTCGATCCGCGACTGCAGACGCTCGGCGATCCTTTTTTGCTGCCGCAAATGGAGGCGGCGGTGACGCGCATCCTCGCAGCGGTCGATGGCGGCGAACGCATCGCGCTCTACGGCGACTACGATGTGGATGGCGTGACTTCGCTCGCGCTGCTCTCCCGCGTGCTCGAAGCCTACGGTGCGGCGCCAGCGTGTTTCCTGCCGACGCGCGGGGATGAAGGTTACGGACTGAGCCTGGACGGAGTGGCGCGGTGTGTCGAGACGCTGCAGCCGCGCCTGCTCATCGCGGTGGATTGCGGCACGGGATCCGTGGACGAGATCGCGGCGCTCGGGGCGCAGGGGATCGACGTGATCGTGATCGACCATCACGAGTGCAAGGAGACGCTGCCGGCCTGCGTGGCGCTGGTGAATCCGAAGCTCGGCACCGATTACCAATATCTGTGCAGTGTCGGGCTCGTCTTCAAAGTCGCACACGCGCTGCTCAAGCGGCGAGCGGTGCCGGGGTTCGACCTCAAGGAATGTCTCGATCTCGTGGCGCTCGGCACGGTTGCGGACCTCGTGCCGATCCGGGATGAAAATCGCGTGGTCGTGAAACGCGGCCTGGTCCAGCTCGCGCGCTCGAAGTGGCCGGGCGTGCGTGCGCTCATTGAGGTGACGGCGCTGCGTCCGCCGCTCACGCCGGCGAATGTAGGCTTCGGGCTCGGTCCCCGGCTGAATGCGGCCGGGCGGCTCGGGACGGCGGAGGCGGCGCTGGAGCTTTTGCTCACCCACGACGCGACGCGCGCGACCAGCATCGCCACGGCGCTCGATACGCAGAACCGCGAACGGCGCGCCGTGGAGGATGACGTTTTCCGCCAGGCCGAGGCGCAGCTCGCGGAGTGGTTTGATCCGGCGCGCGATGCGGGGATCGTCGTCGGTGCGCGCGGCTGGCACACCGGCGTGGTCGGGATCGTGGCGTCGCGATTGCAGAAAAAACATCATCGTCCCACGCTGGTGATTGGCTTCGATGACGAGGGCGTCGGAAAGGGAAGCGGACGGAGCATCGAAGGCTTCTCGCTCGTCGCGGCGCTCGAGCATTGCACGGAGCTGCTGGAAAAACATGGCGGCCACGAGATGGCGGCCGGGCTCACCTTGCACGAGGCGCGGTTTGTGGAATTGCGCGACGCCTTCCGGGCCTGCGCCCGCGCGCGGCTGAGCGCCGAGCAGCTCCAGCCGCGCCTCCATCTCGATGCCGAGATCACACTCGGCGAGATCGACTACACGCTGCTCGATCAGCACGAGGCCTTGCAGCCTTTTGGCATGGGCAATCCGCAGCCGCTCTTCTGCGCGCGCGGCGTCACTCTCGCCGGCGAGCCGCGCGTGATGAAAGAGAAGCACTACTCTTTCCTGCTCCGCCAGCAGGGCGACGAATACCGGGCGGTCTGGTTTGGCGGAGTCGCGATCGGGCTGCCGCGGCTGCCGTGGGACATTGCCTTCCACATCGAGCGGAATGAGTGGAACGGGTCCGTGAGCCCGCAGATCCAGATCCGGGCGGTGCGCGCGGCGGAGTAAGCGGAGCCGTTGCTTGCGGACTTGCCGCATCCTCCGTGGTTGCCACAACATCCACGAACATGCCGCCGCGCCCTCCTTCCTGTGTCATCGAAAATGTCCGGCCCATCGTCGAGCACGGGCGCTATCCGGTAAAGCGGGTGGTGGGCGAAGACATCGTCGTGGAGGCCGATGTCTTCAAGGATGGCCACGATGTCGTGAGCGCGGTGCTGAAGTGGCGGAAGCAGGGCGACAGCAAATGGCACGAGACGCCGATGCAGATCATCGACTCCTTTAACAAGGATCTCTGGCGCGGCGTCTTCACGGTGTTTGAGAATGCGATCCACGAGTTCACCATCGAAGCGTGGGGTGACACCTTTCGCTCCTGGCAGCATGAGTTTGAGGTGAAATTTGCGGCGGCGCAGCCGGATCTCGCCAGCGAGCAGATGGAAGGCGCGGCGATCGTGGTGCGGTCCGCGCAACTCGCGGTGGGGCTCGATCAAAAGCGCGATGCGGAGCGGCTCACGGCCCTGGCGGCAAGGATGCGGACGGGCACGCCGGCGGAAGTACACGAGCTGGCGCACGATCACGAGCTGGAGGCGCTGACGACGGCGTATCCCGACCGGCGCGAGCGCGCGGAGTACACGCTCGCGGCGCCGCCGATTCAGGATCTCGTCGAATTTTCCCCGCCAGTCACCAAGCCGGCGAAGAAGGCGCCTGCGGCGAAGAAGACGAAGGCCGCGCCGAAGAAGAAGGCTGAAGTCGTGGTGGCTGCGCCGACGCTGGGCCGCGCGGGGATCGCGCCGCGTTATCCGCTGGTCTATGTCGATCGACCGCGCGCGCAGTTTGCGCAGTGGTACGAATTCTTCCCGCGCTCCGCGGAGGGGCGTGGGGACAAGGGTTCGACGTTTCGCGATTGCCTGGCGCGGATCGACGACGCCAAGGCGATGGGGTTCGACGTGATCTATTTCCCTCCGATCCATCCCGTGGGCGTCACCGCGCGGAAAGGGCGCAACAACTCCGTGACTTGCGAGCACGGGGAGCCCGGCGTGCCTTACGCGATCGGCAATCGGCAGCAGCAATGCCCGAACGGCGGGGGGCACAAGGACGTGGCCCCGGAGCTCGGCACGCTCGAAGATTTTGCCTGGCTGGTGGAGGAGATCCACGCGCGCGGGATGGAGCTGGCGCTGGACTTTGCGCTGAATTGCTCGCCCGATCATCCCTACGTCCACGAGCACCCGGATTGGTTTTACAAGCGCCCGGACGGGACCATCAAATACGCGGAGAATCCGCCGAAGAAGTATCAGGACGTCTATCCGCTGAACTATCACAACGACGACTGGCGCACGCTGTGGAGCGAACTCGCGAGCGTCATCGAGTTTTGGTGCGAGCGCGGCGTGCGCATTTTCCGCGTTGATAATCCGCACACGAAGCCGGTCGCGTTCTGGGAATATCTCATTGGGCGCGTGCAGCGGCAGTTTCCCGACACCATCTTCCTGAGCGAAGCCTTCACCCGACCGAAGATGATGCGCGTCCTGGCGCAGGCCGGCTACACGCAGAGCTACACCTACTTCACGTGGCGCAATACGAAGCAGGGGCTCACCGAATACTTCACCGAACTCACGCGCACCGCTTGTGCGGAATACATGCGGCCGAATCTTTTTCCGAACACGCCGGACATCCTCCCGAGCTTCCTGCAGTTCGGCGGGCGGCCCGCGTTCCTCATCCGCGCCGTGCTCGCGGCAACGCTTTCGCCGGTCTATGGCATCTACTCGGGCTTCGAGCTGGGCGAAAATTTGGGGCTCGAAAAGAAGCCCTTCCCTGCGGCGGGCGATGTGCGCCAGTTCCTGCACCTCTGCGACCACGACTACAAGCAACTCGCCCGCGAGGAGTACCTCGACTCGGAGAAGTATCAGTGGAAAGAGCGCGACTGGGACGCGCCGGGGAACATCAAGGAAACGATCACGCGCCTGAACCGCATCCGGCGCGAAAACCGCGCACTGCAACAGCTCCGCAACCTGCGCTTTCACCAAGCCGAGAACGACCTCGTGCTCTACTACACGAAGATGACCGAGGCGCGGGACAATCTGCTGCTCATCGTCGTCTCGCTTGATCCCTTCCATCCGCAGGATGCCTTCCTACATATCCCGGTCGAGCAGTTCGGCTGGCTCGAGGGGCAGACTTATCAAGTGCATGATCTCCTGAGCGACGAGCGCTATCTGTGGAGCGGCTGGCGCAATTTTGTGCGGCTCACGCCGGAGCGGCCGGCGCACATCTTCCGCGTGCGGCGGCGCACCCATGCCGAGCGGGACTTCGAGCAATATCTGTGAGCGAGACTCGGTCCGCCGAAGTGCGGAAAAACACGGGACAGGCGCGCGCCGGCTCCTTATGGTCGCGATCGGTTTGTCCCATGCGCCCGCTCCTCCAGCGGACTCGCCTGCTCCTTCCGAGATGCTTTCGGGATCTGCTCGCGGTCCTTCTTTTCTTCGTCCCCTCCAGCGACTCGCAGGCGGCCGAGGCGGTGCGGCCGGAAGTGCTGATCCTGCTCTCGCACAATCCTTCCGATCCGTGGGCGGTGGCGGAACTCGATGGCATGCAGAAAGTGCTCGGGAAAGCCCGGGGACGCGGGCCCGCGGTGGTCGAGTACATGGATTGGCAGGGCGGGTCCGGTGCCGAGTACGACGCCACTCTTTTTTCCTACTACCGGAAGAAGTTTGCGCAGCATCGCTTCCGGCTGGTGCTCGCCGCCGACGATCCGGCGCTCCAGTTTCTCCTCGCGCACCGGGGCGCGCTTTTCCCGGACGCTCAGGCGGTTTTCTGCGGGATTCCGAGAGTGCCCGCAGGATTCCGGGCCGGGCGGCCCTGGCTGACGGGAGTGCTCGAGACTAATGATCCCGCCGCGACGTTGCGGCTCGCCCTGAGCCTTCAGCCAAAGCTCGCGCGTTTCTACATTCTCGAAGACAGCACCCTCAGCGGTGCTGGCGTGCAGCGGCGTCTGGAGCAGGATCTGGTGGGGGCGGAAAAGAACATTGCGCTCGAACTGCTCCGCGCGGACACCGCTCAGGCGCTCTTCGCCGCCGTCGAAAATCTCCCGGCCGACAGCGCGGTGCTCCTGACCCGCTCGCGGGTCGCCCGGCGGATGCTCACCGAACTGCGCGCGCGCGGCCCGGTGCCGATCTATGGCCAGCGCAGTCCGGGGCATCTCGAAGGGATCGTGGGCGGCGCCTTGATTGACGGTGGCGCCCACGGTGAAGCCGCGGCCCGAATCGGTCTGCGCCTGCTCGGCGGCGAATCCGCGGCGAACATTTCCCTCAAGCAAGATGTCCCCTTGCGGTTCGTGGTGGACTATCCGGAGATGCTCCGGCTTGGCCTGCCCTTTTCCCCCCTGCCCGCCAGTGTCGAACTCCTCAACCGCCCGCGTCGGATCTGGGAGGACCACCCGAAGCTGACGCAAGCGACCGCGGTGGCGCTCGGCTCGCTCGCGATTCTCGCCCTACTGCTGGGTCTGGGTTCGCGGCAAAATCGGCGCACGGCCGAGGCGCTCAAGAGTTCCGTTTCGCTGCTGAATGCAACCCTCGACGCCACCGCGGACGGCGTGCTCGCCGTGGACAGCACGGGCAAGGTGACGGGGTACAATGGGAAATTCCTGGAGCTCTGGCGGATCCCGCCCGAACTCGCCGCCCGCCGGGATGATGGGCTGATTCTGGGGTCGGTGCTTGAGCAATTGCGCAATCCGGAGCTTTTCCAAAAGCGCGTGCAACAGCTCTCCGCAGCGCCGGAGGCGGAGAGCTTCGATGTCATTGAGTTCAAGGACGGACGCACTTTGGAGCGGCGTTCGCGCCCGCAGCGCCTCGAAGGCCGGATCATCGGGCGGGTCTGGACCTTTGCGGACATCACGGAACGCCGGCGCGCCGAGCAGAAGCATCGCAAGCTGGAGGCGGATCTCGCCCACGCGCAAAAGCTCGAAGCTCTCGGCACGCTCGCTGGAGGCATCGCGCATGATTTTAATAACCTGCTCACCGCCATCCTCGGATACACGCAGCTCGCGCACGATTCGCTGCCCGCCGCGGAAAGCGCACGTGCCGATCTCGAAGTCGTGCTCAGCGCCAGCGAGCGCGCGCGGGATCTCGTCCAGCAGATCCTCACCTTCAGCCGCAAAGGCCCGACCGAACACCGCTATGTGACCCTCGACGGGGTGGTGCAGGACGCCATCCGACTCCTGCGCGCCTCCACCCCGGCCGCGATCGACCTGCAACTCGACATCCAGCAGGGCGACCGCACCGTCCTCGCGGACAGCTCGCAAGTGCATCAGGCCATCCTCAACCTGGTCGGCAATGCTGCGCAGGCGCTGGGCCGGCAGCCGGGCAAGATCACGGTCACGCTCGCGCCCATCGAGTTGACCGCCGCGCTGGCCCGCGAGAAGCCGCCGCTCCGGGAGGCTTCCTACATGTGCCTGACCGTGGCCGACACCGGGCAGGGCATCGAAGGTGAGACGCTGCTCCGCATCTTCGATCCCTTCTTCACGACGAAGGAGACGGGCGAAGGCACGGGCCTCGGGCTCGCGGTGGTACACGGCATCATGCAGGGGCACGGCGGGGCCGTGACGGTGGAGAGCCGGATCGGTGCGGGTACCATGTTTCGGCTTTTTTTCCCCATCGTCGAGGCTCCGGCCACCGGCGATCAGCCGGCCGTGGCGCTCCCGGATGCCGGGCGGCACGAGCGCCTGCTGCTCCTGGATGACGATGCGAAGGTTCTGCACGTCGCCCAGCGCGTGCTCGAGATGCTCAAGTACCAAGTCACCCCGTGCCTCGTGGCGGAGGCGGCTCTGGAGATCTTGCGGGCGCAGGCCGCTGACTACGACGCGGTGGTCACGGATCTGAATATGCCGAAGATGAGCGGCATCGAGTTCACGGAAGCATTGCGGTGTTTCTGCCCGGACATGCCCGTCGTCCTGGTCACGGGCTACCTCGGCGATGGCGAGGTGGAAAGCCGCGCGGCGGAACTCGAGATCGCGGCGGTCGTCGAGAAGCCCTTTACCTCCGCGTCACTCGGCACGGCGGTGCGCGCGGCCATCGATCGCCGAAACGCCGCCGTCCCGGATAACGAGGCGGCGGCGTAAAGTGGCGGGAGCGGAGCGGCCATAGGCTAAGCTCGGTCGCCGGCGGGATGCGCCAGACGACCGGGCCGAAGCCGGCGGCGCTTACAGTTGTGGATCGAAGGTCACCGGGCCGGTCGCCCGGTCACCGGTGAACAATCCATAGCCGATGTTCTGCTTTTGCAGCACCACGCCGCGGAAGCTGTACGCCTTGTTTTGGAAGTCGTAGAAGGTACCGGTGAAGTTGCCGTTGCCGCCATCGAGGAAGAACGAGAAGGCCTCGCTGCCGATGATCTTGACGGTGTTCCCACTGACCGTGAGGTAGCGAGTCGCATCCCCCGGAGCGATGCCTCCACCCTTATGGTTGAAGGAGCCGTAGCCGCCGGGCGAACTGACGATCTGCGGGCGCGTCGGCGGAGCGACGTAGATCGAACCTTCGACCGTGGATTGCCCGGTGAAGGCCGATGGATACATGACCGTGGAGGTGGACGGCTTGAACCAAGTGAGGGTGCCGGTGACCTGATTGAACGCCGAGGAATCCCGGAGCGTCATCCAGCCGCCGAACGAGCCCTTCCCGGAGTAGAGCGAGACGCAGAAGGGCACTTCGCCATCCGCGGAGATCGAGGCACCCTGGCTGATGCCGGTCTGGTCGCCAAGGGCGCCGATGAACCACACCGAGCCCGTCGTCGAGACGGTGATGTAACCCCAGCCAGTGCCTTTCGGGTAACTCGACTCAGGACGATTTGGATCGGTGGGGAAGACCACGGTGTAGCGTCCGGCGCGAGGTGCGGGCTGCGACGTGGAGTAGAACGGCGGCCGGATGGCCACGACGTTCGCGACCTTCGTGCCAAACTCCGTCACCGAGCCAGTCAGGCGGCCATTGGTGTTCCCGGCGTCGATTTGCAAGGCGAGGCGGAAGTTGGTGTTCGGCACTGCGCCCTCGAAGCTGCCATTCGTGCCGAAGGTCCCGGTGAAGGCCGTCGTCGTGCTGCCGATCATCACGGAAGCGGAGAAGGACCGGCTCGAATTGATGGTCAGCGTCGCCTTCCCGGATTTCGCAAAGTCCAGGGAGAGCGGCTGGATCAAGCCAGTGTAGTTTCCGCTGAGCGCGTTGAAATTCACCGTGCCAGTTGGAGTGGGAGTAGGTGTCGGAGTGGGAGTCGGCGTCGGCGTTGGCGTTGGCGTTGGAGTCGGCGTTGGAGTTGGCGGAGAGACAAAGCCGCCGTCGTTGTTCTCGATCGTGTAGGTGTAGGTGGACCTGCCGCCGAGGAAGGCATTGACGGGACTCGAGAGCGTGACCTGCACCGTCTCGTTCGCTTCCGCCGTCGAGTCGTTGACGATCGGGAGCTTGAAGAAGCGATACTGCTCGCCGGGCGGGAAGGTGAGGGTGCCTGAGACGGAGGTGTAATCCGAGCCCGAGGACGCCGAACCCCCGGAGACGAAGTAATTCACCTGGACCGTCGAGCCCGAGATATTGCTCAACTTCACCAGCGGGAAATCATTTTTCATGAATTCGCTGCCGCTGTCCGAGCTGAGGAGAAACTCCACCGCAGGCTGACTGCCGGCAACGGTGTATTTCGCGGCATTGATGAAGCTGTCCTGCATCCCGGACTTAAAGGCGCGGGTCTTCACCGTGGCGCTCGAATAGAGCTGGAAAGGCCCGGAGTAGGTGGGCGAGGAGAAGCCGGGGTCCGAGCCGTCCGTGGTGTAGCGGATCGTGGCGCCGCTGGCGAAAGCGGGATCGATATCGAGCTTTACGGTCACCGGGCCGGTGATGGGGCCGGAGAGACGCGGGCTGATCGACGGCCAGGAGACGCGGGCGCTCGAGTTGAAGAGCACGTAGTCGCCCTCCATGTCGCCCGTGGTGATGCTGCTGATTTGATTGCCGAAGCGATCATAGTGCGTCCGCCCGGTCGGCAGGGACACGGTCTTGTAGCCGCCCGTCCAGTTCAGGTAGCAGATGCCGCCTTCACATTCGCGCCAGTAGAGGCGGCTGCCGATCTGCTTGCCGGGCTCCTGGGCGCTCTGCCAGCCAGAGGTCGGGCGACCGAGGCGATTGCGCATATCGGCCCAGAGCGCGGGGTCGATTTCGCGGGAGGAGGAGTCTTTGGGCCCGAAGAAAAAGTTGTCGCCACCGAAGATCAGGAAGGACATGAACGACCGGCGGAGGAGTGTGGAATCCCACGGATTCATGGGACACTCGAAGATCTCGACCATGCCGATGGAGCCGCGGTAGTAGCCCTCGGACAGGGCCTTGAAGAAGTCCTCGCGATACCAATCGCTCGTGCCATTGGCGTGGTACCAGAAGTCTTCGCGGATGACGCCGTCGATCACCGCCGCCATGTCGGCATGCCGGTATTGTTGTTCGTCGCTCAGGCCGATGTCGTTCGTGGCGACCTTGATGTTGGGCGCGAGTTCTTTGATTTTGCGCAGGAGGTAGATGTTCGCGTCGATCCACTCGCCGGCGCTCTGGGCGTAGGGCTGGTCCCAGGGAACATTATTGCGGTAGCCGCCAAAATCATCGACCACGCCATAGAGTTCGCGGCGGAAAGTGCCGTTGTCCGAGCCGACCCACCAGTTTTGGTAGTAGTTGTTCGAGAGGATGCCGCGCAGGTAGTTTTTGATCCAAAACTTCACAAACCGGTCGTCCCGGATGTGGACGGCCTGGAAAGGATACTGGGCATTAAACCCGCCGTAGCCGAAATAGACGGGGCGCTTTTTGCCGGCATAAGTGGCGGTGACGATGAGCGAGGCGCGGCCTTGGGCGATTTCGTCGTTGTTAAAGGCGACAAACTCCGACCACGGGAAGTAGGCCAGACCGTTGCCATCATCCACGGAAGCAAAGTGTTGCAGTCGACCGTGGAGGCCCTTCACGGCATCCGGCGACATCGCGCCGAAATCCATGTTGGTGCGGCCAAATTCCGCGCCGAGCCGGCTCCATTGATTGCCATAGGCGTAGGCGAAGTAGCCGCCGCGTTCCGTGTCCATCACGGTGCGATTGACCCGGCCAGGGGCCTGGGCGTGGACGGTTCCGGTGATCGCGAAGCAGAAGCTGGCGAGGGCGAGGGCGATGATCCTGCGACCTCGTCGCAGGGATAGATGACGGCACGTATTCATGGAATTTGCGACCTCACCAAAATTAGTGGGCCGAGGGATAGCGTTTTTGCGGGGAGTGGGGAAAATTCCGCATACCTCCCACAGGGTTGAGGGCAGGGGGCCTACGGGACGCATAGGACGATGGACTACGTGAACTTTTTTCCGAGGTTCCAGCCAGAACGTGCAACCCGCTCAACTCGAAAACTTTCCATGCACCGGACAGGAGCCGCAGCTTCCCGACCACGCCAGTGGGCAAAAAATGCCGCATCGAAGTTCGCGGTGCGGACGCGGGTCTCTGCCGCGTCGCCCTTAGCGCGCCGTGGTCGGACCGCCGAGATGCTGACCGAAGAAAGCCGCCGCGATCTCCACGGTCTCGTCGCACCACGGCTGGCTCATCCAGAAGGGATGCGGCGCGTCCTTCAAGGTATGCACCGCTGTCTCGACACCCAGCGCGCGCAGCTTGGCCTGCATCTCCGCGCGGCCAATCTTCAGCGTGTCCTTCTCTCCCTCGATGAAGATCGTCGGCGGCACGCCTGCCCGGACGTGGGTGATCGGCGAGGCCTGTTCGTAGATCGCCCGCCGATCTTCCAGCGTGCCGCCAAAGAACTTCACCGCACTGGCCGAGGATTTTCCCGCATTCGCGGTGACGAGATCCTGCGTCGCCGCCATGACGATGCTGGCCTGCACCGCGCTGGAAAATTCACGATGCGGCCCTTCGCCCTCGAACTCGGGCTTCCCGCTGGTCATCGCCAGCAGCCCGGAAAGATGCCCGCCCGCCGAGCCCCCCATCACGCCGATGCGCTCCGGGTCGAGCTTCAGCTCCTTCGCCTTTGCGCGGAGAAAGCGCACCGCGGCTTTGCAGTCGTGCAGTGCGGCAGGGTAGGGCGCCTCGGTGGAAAGCCGGTAACTGACCAGCGCGGTGACGAAGCCCCGCGCCGCGAGCCGCTCCATCATCGGTCGATCGCTCTCGATCTGCCTTTTCTCCCAACCGCCGCCGTGGATATCGAGGATCGCGGGATACGTCCCCGCCTTGTCTGGCACATAGACGATGAGATCCACGGTATGCTCGGGATAGACCGCAACGAGGTGGGTGCTGCACGTCACCCCCGGCGGTGTCGCGGGCAGCACTTTCTGCCACTTCGGTCCGGCAGGCTTGGGCGCGGAGGTTTGGGAAAATGCGGAAAGGACGCCGCTGAGCAGGAGCGCGAGAGGGAGGAGGGATTTCATGAGGGATGGGAGAAGGTTACCTGGTTCACGGCGCGCGGAGCGCCGCTGCGATGCTGGCGGCGACGCGTTGCGCGAGGAATTCGGAGCCCTCGGTACTGAAGTGAACGTCGTTCGGACGCAGCATCGCCGCGGCCTGCGGGGCGATGGCTGCATTGAGATCGTCGATCGCCACCCCGTTTTCCTCCATCACCTTTCTCGCGATGGCGTTGTAGGCATCCACGCTGCCAAAGCGGCGGTCCGGCGCGATGTTGCCGCCATTAGGCACCGGGGTCGTCGTGGCCCAGATGAGCTTTGCGCCCGTGGCCTTCATTCGCGTCACGAGTTCGCGGAGGTTGCGTTCGTAGGTGTCCGGCGGCGCATGGCGGACTCCCTCGGGTGGGAGCTTGGCATCATGCAGTCCAAAGTTGAAATGGATCACTGCCCACTTCCCGTCGCCGAGCCACGAGGGGAGATGGTTCAAGCCATGGCCAGTCGAACTGCAATTCGTCGGAGGCCGATGCACATTCGCCTTTCCGCGGAGAAGATGGCGCGTCGGCACCGTATAGGCGATCGAGATGGAGTCGCCGATGAGCAGCACCCGTGGGAGTCCCGGCACATCCTCGATGGTGGCGAGCGCTGGGTCGGGCGCGCGCTTGGCCGCTGCCGCGGGTTTCGCCGCGCCCTCGGCGGCGAAGCCAGGGGAGGTCAGGTTTAAGGCGAAGGTCGCCGCGAGGAGCAGGGAGAACGGAGGCTGCATGAGGTGTGGAGGAAAATCCACCGCCGCCGGTTCACTTAGAATTCCTTCCGTCCGAAGCCCTGCGATCCAGCGGGCGAGGCGCGGGCGTTTCCCGAGCGCGCCCTTTGGCTAGAGCCGGGTCAGCGGATTGTCGCGCACCTCCAGCGGGAAGGTCACGCGTCGTCCACCGAGACGGTGCGACTCGAAGACCGCGGTGATCATTTCCACGATCACCCGGCCATCGTGCGCGCTGCAGAGCGGCTGCCGATTTTCGCGAAGCGCGGCGAGCAGATCGCGCCCGCCGACGAGGTGCTTCATCGTGTCCCTGCCTTCATCGGCGAGCGGTTCGGGCTGGCCGATGCCGGCCGACGTGATCGGCGTCCACGCGCGCGCCTCTTGCACAGGTTGAAAGGGACTGCCGGCCAGCAGATGCGCGCAAGGATTCGCGTCGATGCGCAGATCGATGATCCCGCGCGTGCCGATGAGTTGCAGGCCGAAGCCCGCTTCCTTCGTGCCCGCATGCGCCACGGAATCGAAGAACGCCGGCACCCCGCGCTCCATCTCGAAGCGTGCGTGCACTGCATTGCCCGCGAGCGGCCCGAGGCCTTCCGCGCCGTCCTGCACATCCTCGCGCACGACCGGGCGGCGGTCCTGCAAGACCGTCGCCGAACACGCCCGCGGCTGGCCGCCGAAGAAGTTCACCAGATTGAAAAGATGCGAGCCGAGCACCCAGAGATCCAGGGAGCCGCCGCGGGCGTCCTCTTTGCCCCGTGCGCGCAGTTCGAGAAGCTGACCGATGGCGCCTTCTGCGATGAGGCGCGCGATGGTCGGCAGCGCGGGGTTCCAGCGATTGCGATGCGCGATGGCGAGCTTCACGTTCGCGCGATCGCAGGCGGTGACGATTTCATCCGCCTCCGCGAGCGTGCGGCAGAATGGTTTCTCGACGTAGATGCCGCGCGCGCCCGCCGCGACGGCCGCGAGGATGGCATCGCGATGCTGATCGACGTGCCGCATCCCCACGGCCACGAGGTCGGGCTGCATCTCGGTGAGCATCTGCCGGTAGTCGGCGAAGCCTTTGCTGACGCCGAGTTTCTGGAGCGCGATGGGGAGATTCTTTTCGTCGGCATCGGCGACGGCGACCACTTCTACTTCCGGCAGCGCGAGCCACATGGTGTCGAGCCCATGGCCAAAATCACCGCGCCCTTTGTGGCCGATGATCGCGACGCGCAGCTTCGGGTCCGCCGCCCGAGCGGCGAAGGCGAGAGTGGCGGCGGTGGTGGTGGCGAGAAATTGGCGGCGGTTCATGGGGGAAAGATGAGCGTGGGTTGGTGCGAATCCGAGGAGCAGGGGCGCCCCCGCCCCCGGGAACAACACCGGGCGAGGGCGCCCCAGCGCCATTGGCGTGCGACCAGGCGGGAAATTTCAAAAACAAAAAGCGG
>JANNXQ010000171.1:0-4656 GCA_031409655.1 Chthoniobacteraceae bacterium
TGAAAATGTGCGCGTCTCGGTGCGCGGCAACTGGGGCCGCGCGGATGCGCCGCTCGTGGAGATGGCCATCGAGGCGCAGGCCGATCTCGTGGTCGTCGGCACGCATCAATGGCACGGTCTCAGCCGGCTCCGGCACGGTTCGGTCTCGCGCGGCATCCTCGACCATGCCCCGATGAGCGTGGCCTGTGTGCCCACGCCCGCCGCCGCGCCGATGGCCGGGCCGCGCATCCGCGAGTGCCAGCGCGTGCTCGTCGCGGTCGATCTCAACGAACCGCACGGCTTCGCCGCGCCCCACGGATATTCGATCGTCCAGCCCGGCGGCACCGTGCGCCTGCTGCACAATGCCGTGCCGTTCCAAGCGCTGCGACGGGTGGACGAAAAAGAACCCGCGCAACTGGTCGCCGAATGCGAGGCGAAACTCCGCGCGCTCGCTCCGCACGAAGCCGAGGCGCGTGGCATCATGACCGAGGTGGAAGTCACCGAAAGCCGCGAAACCGCCGAGGCGATCTGCGCGGCGGCGGAGCGCTTCGGCGCGGATATCATCTGTGTCGGCAGCCACACGAGGCCCGGCTTTACGGCCAAGGTGCTCGGCTCCGTCGCGCTCGGCGTGCTGCAACAGAGCCGCCGGCCGGTGCTCGTCGTGTGGCCGTCGGCGGAGTGACTTTTTAGGGATCAAACCGCAATTCCTTGCCTTGAAACGCCAATTCATCGCCCATCCTGAAGCCGCCGGCGGCCCGCCCAGCCCTCGGTGACTTTGGAAAAATCCCCGTGACCACCCATTCTCCGTCGCCGCGGGTCAGATGTTCGCGTGGGGCCGCCTCGCGCCCGCGGGCTTGCCTAAGCTGCGCGTTCGGTTACTGAGAACCCTATTCATGCGGCCTTTCTGCGCCATTTTCGCCGCCCTTCTGGCACTCGTGTTCGTGTTCTCCACGAACCGCTGCGCCATCGCAGCGGCGTTTCCTGACGAGGTTGGCGAGTGCTGCGAAGACGAGCGTGTGCCTGGCGATTCGGAGCGCGGGCGGCCATGCGGCGGGAATGATTGCGCACCGTGTGCGACGCTGGAATCCGGCGTGAATCTCGCTGCGCTTACCCCTCTGGCGGTGCCTGCGCCGGTGAGGACGGAGGCTTGCGAATTTGCAGAGCTGATGCAGCGCCTGGCGGCTGCCGTCGCGGAAGAGGGCGCAGCTGCTCCGCCCGATCCGGCGGCGATCCCGGTGCCACCGTGGTGTGATGTGATGATGAAGGCTCTGCCAGTGCGCGGGCCTTCGCTGGTGGCCTGAGCGCCGAGTCCGTTCGGATTCGGCCCCTCCGCTTTGCGGTGCGCTCGCGCGTGCCGTGGCGCTTCGCTGCGCCGTCTCGTTCCGACCGTCGCATCCATTTCTCCCATGAAAATTATCCACTCAATTTTTCCACTCATCGCCGTTCTGCCGCTGCTCGCGGCGGAGCCGAAGCCGCCTGCGCCAATTACGCTCGATGCGCTCGTCACACAGGCGCTGGCCGAGAATCCTGAACTCAAGTTTTACGAAGCCGAGATCGCTGCCGCGAAGGGCGAGCGCAAGGCCGCGGGCGCGTGGGCCAATCCTGAGATCGCGGGGGAACTCGGCCGCAAGCGGGTGCGCGGCGATGTGGCGGCCGAAGGGACGGCTTGGGCGGTATCGGTGCAGCAGACGTTTGAATGGCCGGAGCGCATCTCACTGCGCAAGGCCATCGCGGATCGTCAGGTGCAGCTCGCGGATGCAGGGCTGGATCAATTCCGCGCGGCGCTCGCGGCCGAAGTGCGCAAGCGGGCGTTCGCGGTGTTCACCGCGCAGCGCCGCGCGGAGGCCACCCGCGAGGTTTCAGGACGGGGCGAGGAACTCGTCGCCACGCTCGTGCAGCGCGAACCGGCGGGCGTGACGCCGCTGCTCGAAACGCGCGCCATCGAGGCCTCCGTCATCAAACTCCGCCGTGAGGCCAGCGAGGCGGCGCACGAGGCGCAGACCGTGCTCTACGAACTCAACCAGCTTCGCGGCCTGCCGATTCAGATGCCGCTCGTCATCGCGGATGTAACGCTCAATTTCGCTGACATGGCGGACGTCGAGGAACTCATCCGGCGCGCGGCGCGCAACAACTTCACGCTGCGCCAGCGCGAGATCGAACTCGCGCAACAGGGCTTCAAAGTGCGCCTCACGGAAAATGAAGCGTGGCCGAGCGTCACCATCGGGCCGCAGTTTTCGCAGGAGAAGGCGGGCGAAAAAGAAACCGTCGCTGGCGTGGGCGTCTCGCTGCCGCTGCCGCTTTGGAATCGCAACACCGGCAACGTCGAGGCGGCGAAGGCGCGCGAGTTGCAGGCGCAGACCTCGCTACGTCTCGCCCAACGCGAAGTCGAGCGGAAGATCCGCGAACAGGCCGCCGCCTACGAATTGCATCGCAAGGAAATGGCGCGATGGAATCCGAAGGTCGCCGAACAACTGCGCGAAGCCGCCGCGCTCGCGGATCGCCACTACCGTCTCGGGGCCGTGCCGCTCACCACTTACCTCGAAGTGCAATCGAGCTACCTCGAAGCACTCGAAGCCATCTACGCCACGCAGGCCGACGCGCTGAACGCGCGGGCTGAAATCGAACTGCTCACCGGAACCAAACTCATCAAACCATGAAAACGCTCATCCTCATCCTCACCGCCGCCGCGCTCGCGGCCTGCCAGAAACCAACCGCGGAACACAGCGGACAACCGCCGGAGAACGGCGCGCAATATAAGAAAGACAAAGGACTCGCGCTCACCGAGGCGATGAAGAAGGCCATCGCGCTCAAGGTCGCGGAGGTCGAGGAGACGAAGGTCGCACCGTCCTTCACCGTGGCACTGCACGTCATGGCTGACGGCGGCGGCATCCAGCGCGTCGCCTTTTCGCCCACGGCGAATGCCGCATCCGGCTGGCTCACGGCGGATCAAGCCGCGCTGGTGAAGACAGGCATGGAAGTGGAGCTGCGGACGGAAGCGCCGGGCGCTCCACGCGAACGCGGGATCGTGAAGCGCGTGGAGAAAGCGCTTTACCAGATGCTCGGCGATTTCGAGGTGACGGTGGAAAGCGCGACGCCTCTCGAAACGGGCGCGCGCGTGCTCGCCACTTTCCATGCACCGGCGGGCGACGCGGTCACGGCCATCCCGCGCTTGGCGCTGCTCAAGACCGCGGAAGGCCATTTCGTCTATGCGCTGAACGGAGAGTTTTACGTGCGGACGCCGGTGAAGGTCGGCGCGCTCAGCGACGCCCACGCCGAAATCACCGACGGCCTTTACACCGGCGACCAGATTGTCGTTTCGCCAGTGATGTCGCTCTGGCTCGCCGAGCTGCAAGTCCTACGCGGCGGCAAAGCCTGCACCTGCGGCATCTAGCATTTTCCGATGCTGCACCGCCTCATCGAGACCGTCATGCGGCAGCGCGCCGCCGTGCTGCTCGCCACGCTGATCCTGATCGGCGTCGGCGGGTGGGCGGCGCTGCGGTTGCCCATCGACGCCGTGCCGGACATCACGAACCCGCAAGTGCAGATCAATACCGGCGTGCCCGCGTTGGCCCCGGAGGAAGTCGAAAAGCTCGTCACCTTCCCCATCGAGAGCGAAATGGCCGGGCTACCCGACATGACGGAACTGCGCTCGCTCTCGAAGTTCGGGTTGTCGCAAGTCACGCTCGTTTTCGAGGAGGGCACGGACCTGTATCGCTCGCGCCAGTTGGTCAGCGAACGTCTGCAAACCGTGATGGACGCGCTTCCACCTGGACTCACCCCAAAACTCGCCCCTATCAGCACCGGCCTCGGCGAGATTTATTACTACGTCGTCGAATACGCGCCCAACGCCACGAACAAGCCGCCGACGCGCGAGGCGCAGTTGATGGAGTTGAAGCTCCTGCACGATTACGTGGTGAAGCCGCGTCTGCGCTCCACGCCCGGCGTGGCCGAGGTCAACGCGCAGGGCGGTTATGAGAAACAGATAGTCATTCAGCCCAATCCCGAAAAGCTCAAGAGCGTCGGCATGTCCTTCAGTGAAGTCGCCGAAGCGATTGGTGAGAATGTTGAGAACGCAGGCGGTGGGCTGATTCAACTCGGCGGCGAGCAACTCGCCGTGCGCGCAGCAGGCCGGGTGCAGACGGTCGAGGACATCGAGCGGCTGCCACTCAAGTTTGGTTCACGAGCGACGGCGCTCCGCGTGAAGGATGTGGCGGAAGTGGGCATCGGCAAGTCCGTCCGCACCGGCGCGGCCACCTACAACGGTGAGGAATGTGTGCTGGGTGTCTCGCTCATGCTGGCTGGTGAGAACAGCCGTCTGGTCGCCAAAGCCGTGGATGCGAAGCTCACGGAGATTCAGACCAAACTCCCGCCAGGCGTGCAAATCATCCCGGTCTATGACCGCACGGTTCTCGTGGATCGAACGATTCGGACGGTGGAAACCAGTTTGTTCGAGGGCGCGATTCTCGTCGTGGTCGTGCTGCTCATCATGCTCGGCAACTGGCGCGCAGCCTTCATCGTCGCGCTCGCCATCCCTCTCTCGCTGCTCTTCGCCATGACCGGCATGGTGCAGGGCAAAGTGAGCGGCAACCTGATGAGCCTCGGCGCGATTGATTTCGGACTCATCATTGATGGCGCGGTCGTGATGGTGGAGAACATCATCCGCCATCTGGCGGAAAA
>JANNXQ010000172.1:0-2249 GCA_031409655.1 Chthoniobacteraceae bacterium
CTCGTGCTCGCGATGAGCAACGAAGGCTCGACGCTCAGCTACACCCGCAGCGGCGCGCCCATCCCGTCCGAGCGCAGCCCGAAGAAATTGTTTCAGCGGCTCTTCGCGCAGGGCAAGCCGGAGGAGGTCGCGGCGAACGTCGAGGCGCTGCGGCAGGGGCGCTCGATGCTCGATTTTGTCGGCGACCAAACGAAGCGGCTGAACCGTTCGCTTTCCAAAAGCGATCAGGCGCGGATGGACGAGTATCTCACCTCGGTGCGCGAGCTGGAGAGCCGCCTGCACAGCTCGGAGGAATGGGAGCACAAGCCCAAGCCCGTCGTCGCCGCGAAGGCCCCGGACGACATCGACGACGCGCGCGAATTCGTGGCGAAGACGCGGCTGATGCTCGACGTGATGAAGCTCGCGCTGGAGACGGACAGCACGCGCGTCATCTCGCTCTTCATCGACACGACGGTGATTCACGGCATCACGCACCACGGTGGCCGGCCCGATGTCATCACCGACCTGCGCGCGAAGGAGGAGGCGCAGTTCGCCGCGCTGGGCGATTTCCTCACCTCGCTCGCCGGGACGAAGGAGGAAAACGAATCGCTGCTCGACCGCACGATGGTTCTCTACGGCACGCCGATGGGCAGCGCGAATTCGCACGACAACAACAACCTGCCCGTCCTGCTCGCCGGCGGCGGCTTCAAACACGGCCAGCACCTCGCCTTCGACACGAAGAACAACTACCCGCTGGCGAATCTCTACGTCTCGATGCTCCAGCGGCTCGGCATCGAGGCGGACACCTTTTCCACATCGAAGGGGACGATGCGTGGGCTGGAGATGGTGTAGTCGTCCGGGCGGGTTTTCACCACGAACTCTATGAACTCAATTCGGGCACTCCTCGTCAGCTTCAGCATCGGCCTGCTGTCACCACTCCACGCCGCGGAGCCGCCGGAAAAAGCGCTCGCCGACTACCGCGCGGAACTCGCGGCCTGCCGCGCGGCGCATGGCGGGAGCTACGATGTGCCGGATGTGAAGTTCTTCCTCTTCGGCATGGGTGCGCGCACGAAGCTGCTCTACCGCGACGGCATTCTTTTCGACGCGAAGAGCGGGCGCGAATTGCAGCGGTGGAAAGTGCGGCGCGAAATCATCGCGCCGTCGGACTACTCCGCCCCACACCTGGCACGCCGCCGAAGCTTTCCTCGTCTTACTCACGCAATGAACAATTAACTCTCTCCGGCGAGTTGGCTCGCATGTCAGGCAGGGCGGCTAGCCCTGAAACGCCATACTTTACGGCACCTGTTGTTCATGCTCGACAGCTTCTGGGATGAAAGTGGGCGCGAGCCTGGGCTGGATGCAATCCAGCACCATCACTTTTTTGTCCACGATGCGGCGGCCAGCGACATTTAGTGGTGACGAATGAGTGACCTTGATTCCAGAGACCGCGTGTTGAAGGCGGCGTTGACCTGCCAGTCGGCGCTGGTGGCGTATGCTCATGCGCTGCTCGCGGACTATGCGGCGGCGGAGGATGTGGTGCAGAATGCTTTTCTGGTGGTCGCCCGCAGATACGAGGACTTCGAGGAAGGCACTTTGATCCTCGCGTGGTGCCGGGGGATTGTGCGGTTGGAAATCCTGAGCCATCTCCGCGAGCGCCGGCGCGAACCCACGGTGGAGGATCGCATCCTGCAAGACGCGATGGACGCGGCGTTCGTGGCGCATCAATCCGCCGAGCTAGGGCCGCGGGCGGATCACCTCCGCGGCTGTCTGGCCAAGTTGACGGGGCGGGCGCGCGACTTGATCCGCCTGCGGTATGAGGAGAATGCCGGGTATGAGAAGATCGCCGAGGCTCTGGAAATGGGGCTGGAGGCGGTGCGCAAAGGGCTGCTCCGCACGAAACAACAACTGCGGGAGTGTGTGACCATTCGGATGAAACAGGAACCCAACTTATGAAATCGTCGCCCGCGCCTTTCGATGATCGCCTGGAGGAATTGCTGGAGGCTCATTTCCAGGGAAACTTATCCGCCGCCGGGAAAGCGGAATTCGCCGCTCTGCTGGATGGTTCGGGCGAGGCCCGCCGCCGATTCGTGGAGTTGGCCGGGTTTGAATCCGCGCTGACGGGCATTCGGCATAGCTTGCCCGCAGCGACGGTGGAACCCATCCGGTTATCGTCCGCGCGCAGACGCCGGCTGTGGATCGCGCTGCCCTGGCTCGCGGCTGCGGCCTGTCTGGCAGTGGTGTTCTGGCCGCAGCGGGTGGAGGAGCCCGCG
>JANNXQ010000173.1:0-1952 GCA_031409655.1 Chthoniobacteraceae bacterium
GTTGAATTTGAACGTGAGCGGGAAGTCGCCGGGCTTGTCGAAGACGAGCCGGAGCTGGCCGTTGCTGGAGACGATGCGCCAGTCGGGATGCGGCGGGAGTTCGGTGAGCGCGAGTCCGCCGGAGAGCAGGTTGAGCGAGCCGCCTTTCGGGTTCGTGACACGCGCGGTGGCGGTGAGGATGAACGCGGAGCTTTTCTCCGCGAGCGTGCCGGTGAGTTTGAAATCGCGCAGCACGACCTGGCGCGTCTCGGGATCGGCGACGGTGATCTTGAGCGGCAGCGTGTAGGCCGCGCCGTGGAATTGGAACGCGAGCGGTTCGGGATCTTCCGGTTTGATTTCGGCCTGGAGAGTTCCGGGCAGATACTTGGCTTCCATCGGCAGCAGACCGGTCGGCGCATCGGGCTGCACGTCGAGATCGGGCGTGGTTTCCACTTTCACGAAACCGCTGAAGAGCACGGACTGCGGCGGCGCGAGCGCGAAGGTCGCGAGCGGGTTCTTCCACGACTTCAGCTCACGCTCCGCGACGAGATACGCGATGACCTGGTTGAACGGTTTGTCGCCCTTCTTCGGGCGGATGATCAGCGTGCGTTTGCCATCGGTCTCCTGCCGGATGCTCCAGTCCTGGACTTGATCGCCGGTGACCTTCTTGATTTCGCCCTCGCCGGAAATCGCGAGCGGAATCTCCTTCGGATCGCCCTGCAGGATGTCGATCGTCATCCCGATGTTGTGCGTGATTTTCTCGCGCGTGATCTTGATGGAATCCTGATACGCGGTCGCGAAGATGAGCTTGTCCTTGTCGCCCGGTTGGCCGTTGAGCAGGCCTTCGATGACGATCCGCATTTTGCCATCCGCGACGCCGCCGCTGATGGCGGGGTCTTTGATGTCCGCCGTCTGCGCGAAAAGGGACGCAGCCGAGAGGAGGCCCGCGAAACACGCAAAAAGGCGCGAAAGGAAATGCGGAAAAGTTTTCGCGTCCTTTCGCGTCTTTCGCGGGCACAAACCGGGTTTCATTTCAGCGAGGCGTGAGCCGGGGGTGATGTTTTTCATGCGAGTAGGATTGGGATAATTTGCAGAGCCGGTTCGTCGGGATGTCAGAGCGTTGTCAAAAGTGCGTGCGGGATTTGTGAGGATGCGTGAGGGCCAGCGCGGCAAAGCTGCTCCAAAAAACGCTGTCATTCTGAGCGGAGCGCAGGTGGGCCAGCGGGCGGAGCGCAGTCGAAGAACCTCTGACCTCCGTGGGCGGAGGCGGAGGATCAACACGCTCGCGCTCCGCGCCGCCTTCGCCCGCGCGGAGATGCGAGAGGTTCTTCGACTCCGTTCCCTCCCGCCTTCGCCCGCAGGGAACTGCGCTCAGAATGACAGTCGTGTGGAAGCGGCTGCGCCGCACACTTTGCTTCCGCGCTGGCAGGTGAGAACTCATCTTCCCGAAAAACTCTTCGCCGTGCGGATCATCCACTCGAGCTTTTGCGGACGTGGGTCGGCGCCGTAGATGGCGGGGACGCCATTCAGCAGACCGAGCAGGCGATCGGGCGTGACTTCGGTCGCGTATTGGCTGGCGGTGAGCCATTCGGAGAATGCGCTCGCCGTTCCCGCCAGGCGCAGCGCGGGGCTGGCCTGTTCGAGCGGCGGCGCGTCTTTCGTGTAGGGCACGGTCCACTCGTGCTCCTTGTAGTCGGAGGTGCCCGGCACTTTGAAACGCACGCGCACCGTGGCGAGGTCGCCTTCGCCGCGCGGATTCACTTCGCAGACGTAGAGCGCGTTACCGCTTTCCGCGGCGCCGATCTCGGCGGCATCGACGGTGTTGTCGCGGAACTGCTCCTTCTTGAGCTGATGTTTCGCGTAGCCGATCTGCCGATACGCGGTGACGCGGCGCGGGTTCCACTCGACCTGCACTTTCACGTCCGACGCCGCCACGCGCAGCGCGCCGGCGAGCTGCGCGGCAAATCCGCTCG
>JANNXQ010000174.1:0-2997 GCA_031409655.1 Chthoniobacteraceae bacterium
GGCCTCGGCGATCACCGCATCGTCACCACGCTTTGTCCCGGCGGGAAAGAGCGGATGCGACGACTGCTGAGTCTGGTGCAATCCGGGCGGTTTGATCCCACTCCGCTCATCACCCACCGCTTCTCGCTGGAGGAAATTCCCCAAGCCTACCAACTCTTCGGCGACCGCTCGGATGGTGTGCTCAAGGTTGCGATCAAACCGTAGCCAATGAAACCAGCTTCCACCGCGCAGCGGCTTGACTCTCGCTCTTGGCTGACAGAACTGCCGTGCCTTTTCTGCGCGGTCGAGGAGTGGAAATGGAGACGGGCGCAGCGGGCCACCGCGGCGGAGGTTCCGTGAAAACACGCCCTTTCCCCAAAGCCGCGACCGCAGTAACCTCCGCCGTATGGCTACCATTCACGCTACTTTCGAGAACGGAGTTTTTCGTCCGCGCACACCAGTCCACCTGCCGGAGCAATGCGAGGTCGAATTCGAACCGCGCATCGTTGAGCCCGCGCCTTCCGCTGGCGCCTTGTCGCCGATTTATGAAGTCCTGGCCGAGCGTTATCGCTCTGGGGAGCACGACGTGGCTGCGCGGCACAACGAGCACCAGCCAGCCGGCGAATGATCGCGGTGTTTCTCGACACCGTCGGTCTGCTCGCGCTCTGGGACGAGAGCGACCAATGGCACGCTGCCGCAGAGCACGCCTTCGAGCGATTGAGCACGCGCAACGCGACGCTCATCACGACGTCCTTCGTGCTGCTCGAGTGCGGCAATGCCGCGGCGCGGCGCCCGTATCGTCACGCGGTGGTCCGCCTCCGCGAGCGGCTCGTGGAGGCCAATCTGATCGTCCAGCCGACCGCCGACGAGTGCGCCACCGCATGGCGAGCTTACGAGCGCGGAGAAGCGGGCGATGCAGGGATTGTCGATCACGTCTCCTTTGCCGTAATGCGGCGGCTCGATCTACGCGAGTCGTTCACCAACGACTCCCACTTTCGCGCTGCGGGATTTTTGACTCTGTTCTAAATCCGCGGTCGTTTCGAGACGTTCGGTTTTTCCGGGTGCACACGTGACCCAGGCGCCGACAAACGCTCAGCCTGTCTGGCATTGCCTCGCTTCCGAGGACGTGATCGCGCGACTCGGCGCGTCTGCACGCGGGTTGAGCACCGCCGAGGCGGTGCACCGACTCGCGGAGCATGGCCGCAACGAACTCGCTGAGGGCAAGCCCATCAGCCCGTGGGCGATTTTTCTCGGGCAGTTCAAGAACCTCATCGTCTGGATTCTTATCGTGGCCGGCGTCGTCAGCGGCGTGCTCGGCGAAGGCGTGGACGCCATCGCCATCCTCGCCATCGTCGTGCTCAATGCGGTGATCGGCTTTTACCAGGAGTTCAGCGCCGAGAAATCCATCGCGGCATTGCGCAAGATGACCGCGCCGAGCGCGAAGGTCGTGCGCGATGGCAACGTGGCCGTCGTGCCAGCGGCGGAGGTCGTGCCCGGCGACATTCTCGAACTCGAAGCCGGCGACCTCGTGGCTGCCGACGCGCGGGTGCTCGAAGCCGCTTCGCTACGGTGCGTCGAGTCTGCGCTGACCGGCGAATCCGAAGCGGTGGACAAACGCGCCACCACGCTCGACCGGCCTGACGTGCCGCTCGGCGACCGCGAGAACATGGTCTTCATGGGCACGAGCGTGGCGGTCGGACAAGGCCGCGCGGTCATCGTTGGCACGGCGATGGACACGGAGATCGGTCACATCGCCGGCTTGATCCAGGAAGCGGGAGCCGAGGGAGCCACGCCGCTCCAGCAAAAGCTCGAAGCGTTCGGGCGCGTGCTGGTGTGGGCATCGCTGGGCATCGTCGCGTTGCTCTTCGCCCTCGGCCTGGCGCGTGGAATGAAATTCTTCGAGCTGTTCATGACCTCGGTGAGCCTCGCCGTCGCCGCCGTGCCGGAGGGTCTGCCGGCGGTCGTGACCGTCTCGCTCGCGCTCGGCGTGCTGCGCATGTCCCGCCGACGCGCACTGGTGCGACGGTTGCCGGCGGTCGAAACACTCGGCTCCACGAGCGTCATCTGCACCGACAAGACCGGGACGCTCACCGTCGGCGAGATGACGGTGCGCGAGCTTTACGTCGCCGATCGCACTTTTGAAGTCACCGGCGAAGGCTATGGCCCACAGGGCGACGTGTTGTTCGAGGGGAAGGCGCGTGATGCACAGCACGCCGCGCCGCTGCTCGAACTCGGCAATATTCTGGTCGGCTGCAACAACGCCCACCTGGTCCTTGAAGACGGCAACTGGAAAGTCGTTGGCGATCCGACCGAGGGCGCGCTGCTCGCGGTCGGGCAGAAAGCTGGCGGAGACAAGCAGCGGCTCGATGCCGAGCGCCCAAAGCATCACGAGATTCCCTTCGACTCCGACCGCAAGCGCCGCTCCGTCATCCGCGCGATGCCCGACGGACGACTGCGCGCCTTCATCAACGGTGCGCCGGACGAACTGCTGCGGCTCTGCACGCACCTCTACACCGCGGACGGCATTCGCCCCATCACCGACGACGACCGCAGCCGCATCACCGCGCAGAACACCAGCATGGCGGGCCGTGCGCTCCGCGTGCTCGGCTCCACGTTCCGCGATCTCGATCACAGCGCGCCCGCGCAACTCACCGCCGAAAACGTCGAGCGCGATCTCGTCTTCGTCGGCCTCACCGGGATGTATGACCCGCCGCGCGCGGAGGCGAAGGTCGCCGTCGCGAAATGCCACGCCGCCGGCATCCGCGTGGTGATGATCACCGGCGATCACCCGCACACGGCGCTGGCCATCGGTCGCGAGCTGGGCATCGCCACCGGAGACAGCGTCGCGCTTTCCGGCCTCGAACTCGACAAGCTCGACGACACCGCACTGGCCGCCCGCACCGCGCAAGTCGCCGTCTATGCGCGCGTCACCGCCGCGCACAAGCTGCGCATCATCCGCGCGTGGAAGTCCACCGGCGCCGTGGTCGCGATGACCGGCGATGGCGTGAACGACGCGCC
>JANNXQ010000175.1:0-38024 GCA_031409655.1 Chthoniobacteraceae bacterium
AGGAACTTCTCCCGCCGGGTGATCTTCTTTTTGCGGCTATACTCGGTCTGCGCGAAACTCCGTTGGGCTTCCATCCCTCTACGACCCCGCACCTCCTCATGACCTTTGCCCACGCGTCTGATTAAATCAGCGTTTCCCTAAAAGCGCACTTGCGTGCCGAAGACGAAGTTCGTGCCGGGCTCGTTGATCCCGGAGCCGAGGTAGCGGTAGTCCTCGTCGCTGATGTTTTCGCAGGCCGCGAAGATCTTCACGTTCGCGCAAGGATTCCACCCGCCGCGCAGGCTGAAGACCTGGTAGCCGCGGGTGCCGCCGGGCGGGATGCGCTGGGTGTCGGCCTGGTCGCCGGGCGAGAGCCGATCCTGATGCCGGGCGAGGGTCGCGGCGCCTTCGAGGAACCACTTTCCGTCGCCGGAATTCCAACGCAGGCCGAGCGTGCCGGTGAGCGGGGCAATGCGGGAGCCAGGCCGGGTCTCGATGCGGTTGCCGACAAATGTGTCGAGCTCGCCTTCCGTCCACGCGAAATTTCCCCAGAGCGTGAAGCCCGTTGCAAAGTTCCATTCAGCGCCAAACTCGACGCCCTGAGTGTAGCCGTCGCCCACATTCCGCCGCGTGACTTCCGCCGCGCCACCGACTGTCCGACCAGTCGGGTAGCGCACGATCTGATCGTCGATCAGCGTGTAGTAATAGGCCACGTAGAGCTGCGCGCGCAGGGACTCGATCCGCGCCTTCGTCCCGATTTCAAAGGAGACGTAGTACTCGGGATCGAGGCCCGGTGACGGGGCTTCGAGTTCTCCGGAGCGCGCGATGTCGAAGCTCGTGAGGTCGGAGAGATTCGGCGCGCGGAAGCCTTGCGAGACGCCGCCGAAAAAATTCCAGCCCGGCGTGACATCCCAGCGCACGCGCAGGCTGGCGGTGAAGGCATTGAAGGACTCGTCGATTGCGCCGAGATCGAGGGCGTCCGTGAGGTCGGGATCGACCTTGTCCGCTTCCGCGTGAGCGGAGCTGTAGCGCACGCCGGCGATGACGGTCAGCGGCTCGGCGATCTTAAATTCATCCTGGAGGTAGATCCCGAGCGTGTCGTAGCTGGCGTCGTCGGCCACCGGGCCACGCGGCGCGATGGAGCGCAGGCTGCCATCCGCATTGAAGCTCCGGGCAGCGGAGTCCACTTCATCATGATAGTACTCGATGCCGTAGCTAAGGGTGCCGATCGGGCTCGGGCTGACAAAATTCACGAACGCGCCGAAGGTCTGGTCGGAGAATTCATTGAGGTCGCGCCGCCCGGTGTCGCGGATGCGATCCTGCCGCTCTTCCTGCCGCTGCCAGGAGAGACTCAGCTTCACCCGCTCGAGCCACGGTGCGGGATCGCGCGCTTCGAGTTGCAGGTAGGCGAGTTCGCGGAGTTGATCGAAGTCGCGCCGCAGATCGGTGCCGACCGTCGTGCCATCGAAGCTTTTCGCAAAGATGGTCGAGTGCGTGCGCGGCGCGTTGTTTTGCTCCACGCGCTGGAAGGCAGCGACGATGTCCACGTCCTGGTTCGGACGCAGCACGATCTTCACGTCGCCATCCGCTTCGGTGTAGCCGGAGTTCGGTTGCTCGCCGATGAGATCGCCGCCGCGCAGGTCATCGTAGTCTTTCCAGGTGAAGCCGCCGTAGATGCCGACGTGCGGCGAGACCGCGAGCGAGAAATCCGCGCGCGCGGTCTGCGATTTCTCCGCGGTCGCATAACGGTAGTACCCGCCGGGATGAAAGGCGAAGCTCGCGGGCGCTTCGAGCACGGTCTTGCCTTTGCCATCCGGCGCGGCGGGCCACGGCAGCATCTCCGGGCCGCGGGTGATGGCGTTCACGGTGCCGCCGATCGCATCGCTCCCGTAGAGCACGCTGCTCGGGCCTTTGACCAAATCGAGACGGTCGATCATCAGCGAGTCGATCGTGCCCCAGTATTGATTCGGGCCTTCGCGGAAGACGGCATTATTCACCCGGATGCCGTCGATGAGCAGGAGCGTGCGAAAGCCAGTGAAGCCGCGGATGAATGGCGAGGTCTGCCCGAGACTGGTGCGCTGGAGTAGCACGCCCGGCGTCTCGCTCAGCGCATCGGGCAGGGTGCGGACCAGGCGCTCGTCACGGAAACGCGCGGCTTCGATGACGTGGGCGGTGTAGGGTGCGTCGAAGACGGAGGATTCGTTCTGCGTCGCGGTGACGAGCACTTCGTCGAGGAGTGCGGCCTGTGCGATGGCCGGTGCGGTGAGCAGGAAAAGGAGGGGCGTGAGGCGGGAGTTGGGCATGGTGTGGTTGGGTGCGCGCGCCTTTAGCAACGCGAGTGCCACCGGCGCCTCCCGCTTTGCGGCAAGAGGGTGTAAACGATTTTCAACCTGCGCGCTGCCAACGGAGCGGGACATTTTTTGACCTCGCCAGCCGCGGCGCAGATTCATTTCTGTCCACGAACTCCGATGCCCGATCGTCCCGTCACGAGCCTCTGGCTCCGCCTCGCGCTGCCGCTGCTGCTCTTTGTGGCCGCGGGGTCCACGCTGCTCGTGGTGGGGATGCAAGCGGTGGCTCGGCGCGAATCGCGGCAGGTCTTTGCGACGCTCGCGCGGACGAATGCGGAACTCATCCGGAGCGCGCGTCTGCCGACGACCGAACGCACGGCGGAGTATCTCGGACGGGTCTTGAATATGCGCGTCTTCTTCCGCCGCGACGCGGATGGCCGGCTCGTGCCCGCGCTCGGTGAAGACGCGGCGGGGCTGGCACCGCTGCTCGCGGAGCTGCGAGAAGATCAGGGCATCGTGCGCAGCGGCCCGGAGACGGAGGCGATCGCGCTGCGCCTCGAGGCCGATGCTCACCTGCTGCTCCTGCGCGTTGCGGAGTCGCCGTGGGCGTTTCTTTTCCGCGGAGAAACGCTGCCCATGCTCGCCGTCTTCGGGCTGCTCGCGGTGGCCCTGGCCTGGGCGCTGGCGCGCGGCATCGTGCGCCCGCTGCGCCTCCTCGCGCAGCGGCTGCCGCAGATCGAGCACGATCCGGAAGCCACGCTGCCCGGCGCCGAGCGGACGGACGAAATCGGGCAACTCGCCCGCGCCTATCTCGCCACTCGCACCCAGCTCGCCGAGGAACGCGCGCGGCGTGAGCAGGCGGAGAAACTCGCGCTCCTCGGACGCATGACCACCGGCCTCGCGCACGAGATCTACAATCCGCTCGCGGCGATCCGCATGCACGCGCAGCTCCTCGAATCCACGCCTGCGAACGAGCTTCCCCAAGCAGCGGGGGAAGCGCTCCCGATCCTGCTCGGCGAGACCGCGAAGATCGAAGGTCTCGTGCAGCAGTGGATGTTTCTCGCGCGCCCGCAGCCGCCGCAGACTTCGCCGGTCGAGCTCGCGACGATCGTCGCCGAAGTGCTCCGGGTGCTCGGCCCGCAGGCGGCGCATGGGAACGTGCGGATCGTGAACGAAGTGCCACCCGACCTGATCGCCCAGGTGGACGCGCGGCGGATCGCGCAGGTCATCGGCAATGTGGCGATCAATGCCCTCCAGGCAATGCCAGGAGGTGGCACCCTCACGATCCGCGGCGAGCCGCGGCGACTCATTTTTCGCGACACCGGCCGCGGCTTTTCGCCCGCCGCCCTGCCCCGCCACGCGGAGCTTTTTTTCACGGAGAAAGAGGGCGGCATGGGGATCGGCCTGAGCGTCGCCGCGGAGATCATGAAAGCGCATGGCGGCAGCCTGCTTGTCACGAACGCCGAGGAAGGTGGCGCGGTCGTCACGCTGGAATTTCCGCTGACTCACTGACGCGCGGATCGCGGATGCTCCCCGGAGGTTGCGCACCGCAGCGGGAATGCGGGACGGTGGGCGTGGCGTCTGCCAGAGCATTCGTGTATGCGGAGGTTTTGCCGCCCATGTCGCCCATCCTGATCATCGAAGACGAACACGCCGTCGCCAGCGCGCTGGCCGGGGTCTGCCGCCGGCTCGGCCGGGAAACGCAGCTCTGCGCAAGCGGAAAGCGGGCGCTCGCCACGGGTGCGCAAGGGGAGTTTGCCCTCGCGATTTTGGATATCGGCCTGCCCGACATGAGCGGACTCGAGGTGCTCGCCCAACTTCGCCAAAGCGCCCCGCGGATGCCGGTGCTGATCGTCACGGCGCATGGAAATTTCGACAACGCTGTGGCGGCGAAAAAACTCGGAGCCGCAGCGTATCTCGTGAAGCCGCTCGATCTGGGCGAGGTCCAGGAGACGATTCGGCAACTCATCGCCGTCGTCCCGCCGCCTGCGCCGTCACCGCCCAGTCCCCCTTCGTTGCTCGTCGGTGCGGCCCCGGCGATGCAGCGCTGCTTCGTCGAGATCGCCCACGCTTGCAGCTCAGACGCGCCCGCCCTGATCACTGGCCCCACCGGTACCGGCAAGACGCTCGCCGCCCGGCTCATCCACCTGCACAGCGCGCCGCGAGACGCGCCCTTCGTCACCCTGCACTGCTCGGCGATGCCCGAGCAGTTGCTCGAGAGCGAGCTCTTCGGTCATGAAAAGGGAGCCTTCACCGGTGCGCTCACCGCGCGGGCAGGGCATGTGGAGCGCGCGCATGGCGGCACCCTTTTTCTCGACGAGGTCGCCGATATCTCGCTCGCGGTGCAGGCGAAATTATTACGCTTCGTGGAGGAGCGCACCTTCACCCGCCTCGGCGGACGCACCGACCTCCGTGTCGAACTGCGCCTCATCACGGCGACGAACAAAGACCTCCGGGAAGAGGTCGCGGCGGGACGTTTTCGCGAAGACCTGTTTTACCGCCTGCACGTCCTCGAGATCGGGCTGCCGCCTTTGCGGGACCGGCTCGGTGATCTGCCCGCGCTGGCCGCTTTTTTCCTCGGGGTACTCGCGCCGAGTCGCGCCTTGGCGCTCTCGCCCGCAGTCCTCGATCTCCTCATGCGGCACGCCTGGCCGGGGAATGTGCGCGAACTCCGCAATGCCCTCGAGCACGCGGTTGCCGTGGCCAGCGGCCCGGCAATTCTCCCGCAACACCTCCCGCGAGACCTCCGCCTCCATGCCGAAGCTGCGCCGGCCGCGCCCCATGCCTTGGAAGCCGCGCTCCGCCCGTGGCTCGACGAGCAACTCCGCGTGGGCGCGAGCTACGATGAAATGCACGACGCCCTTGAGACGAAGACCCTGCGGCACTTGCTCGCGCATTTCGGCGGCAAGCCGACCGTGCTCGCGCGTGCGGCGGCGATGAATCGGGTGACGCTTCGGAAAAAGCTGGCGCGGATGTTTCCGGACGCCGCCCCGCTGGACGAAGCCGACAGCGAGTGAGGCTCGGCGATTATTTTGTGGGTCGGCCGCGCCGCCAGTTTCCGCTGGCGTCCCGCTCCCAATGGTAGCCCCCCTGAATCCGCGTCTGCGCCGGCCCCAGGGAGCTGGTCTCGCCGAGTGCGGTGGTCGGTTTTTTGGCCGCACTGCTGGCGGGCCGAGTTTCCGTGGGGGCCGGGTTTGTTCCAGATTGCAGGGCGGGCGCGGGCCGGGCGTTTTGCATTTGGCGGAGAGAATTCTGGGCCGCCACGTCAGCCCCGAAGACCTGCTGGGCGATGCGGAGATCATTGGTCACCTGATTCGCGGCGAGCACGAGCTTGTGGCCTGCGGCGTCGGTGTACTCAGTGGGGCTGGTCTGCTGGAGCCGCGTCCCAGGGCGCAGTCCGGTGATGCCGTTTTCGGTGATGATGGAGGCCTTCGTCACCAGAAAATAAACGCCCGGCGGCGCGAAATAGTTCGGCGGGGGTGTGGCTGCTTCGACGATGGGAGGTGGGGTGGGTGTTGCCCGGGGCGGGGGAGGTGTTTCGGGCGCCGGGGTGCTGGCGACGACATCGGATGTCTCCGGCTCCGGTTCATTTTTCGCGATCGGCTTCCAGCAAGCTCCGCTCGCTGCGCAGAGCAGCAATAGAGCGGTCCGCGCCGGCGCTTTGCGTGAGGGCATTTTCATTTCGATTTCCTCCTTGGTCAGAGGCTCGGTCGCGCCCGCGCCTTCGCGGCCCGACTGAGCCTCTCGTCAAGAGTATGGCCAGTCAGGACCGCTGATCGCCAAGCGAAAACTGGGGTCGGGCACGAATCTCGCATTTCTCCCCGTGGCGTTGGCTTGCCGAATATAAATTTCCTTGTTTTCCCAAGTCACTCCGAACACACAAACCATCCCATGCACAAACCTGAAACCTTCGTCACCAGCATGGATAAATCGCCAACAGGACTCAAGGCGCTGGTGCAGAATCAATTGAAGTTCACCCTCGCCCGCGATCACGCCGGAGCGAGCAAACGCGACTGGTGGATCGCGACTTCGAAGGCGGTGCAAAGTCTGATCATCGAGCGGATGCTCGCCACGCAGGAAGTGCATCATCAGCAGAATGTGAAGCGGGTGTACTATTTCTCGCTGGAGTTTTTGATGGGCCGGCTTTTCTCGAACAGCCTCTACAGCGTCGGCATTTTTAAGGAGATGGAGGAGGCCGTGAAGGAACTCGGCATCGATCTCGATGAACTCCGCCGCGAGGAATACGACATGGGTCTGGGCAATGGCGGTCTCGGGCGACTCGCCGCGTGTTTCCTCGATTCGCTGGCTACGCTCGACCTGCCGGCGATCGGCTACGGTATCCACTACCAATACGGCCTTTTCAAACAGGAGTTCCGCAATGGCCACCAAGTCGAGCTTCCTGATGCCTGGCTGAACTTCGGCACGCCGTGGGAGATCGTCCGCCCTGAGCACACCCAGACCATCGAGATCTACGGGCAGGTGGAAAACGTGTTCGATGATCGCGGGAACTATGTCCCGCGCTGGACCGGCACCAAGAAACTCGTCGGCGTGCCTTATGACATTCCGGTCCCGGGTTACGGCACGAACACCGTGAACTACCTGCGGCTTTGGGAATCGAAAGCCACGGACGAGTTCGATTTTGAAGCGTTCAATCGGGGTGGTTACACCGAGGCCGTGCGGGAAAAGAACGCCAGTGAGACCATCTCGAAAGTTCTCTACCCCAATGACAAGACCGACGAAGGCAAGGAACTCCGTCTTGTGCAGCAGTACTTTTTCGTCGCCTGCTCGCTGAAGGACATCTTCCGCCGCTTCCGCAAGGATGACAACGATTGGGACCACTTCCCGGAGAAGATCGCGATCCAACTCAATGACACGCACCCGGCGGTGGCGATCGTCGAACTGATGCGGCTCTTCCACGATGAGGAAGGCATGTCTTGGGAAAAATCATGGTCGCTCGTGAACCGCACCTTTGCTTACACCAACCACACCCTGCTCCCCGAGGCGCTGGAAAAGTGGAGCGTTGCGCTTTTCCAAAGGGTCCTGCCGCGGCATTTGCAGATCATCTTTGAGATCAACAAGCACTTCATGGTGCTCGTCGAAGACAAGTGGCCGGGCGACTCAGTGAAGAAGCGCGTCCTCTCCATCATCGAAGAAGGCCACACCCAGATGGTGCGGATGGCGAATCTCTCAGTGGTCGGCTGTTTCTCTGTGAACGGGGTCGCGGCGCTGCACACGCAGCTCATCAAGAGCGACCTCTTCCCGGAGTTCGATGCCTTGTATCCGGGTAAGTTTAATAACAAGACGAACGGCATCACTCCGCGTCGCTGGCTGCTCGCCTGCAACCCGCGCCTGAGTAACCTGATCACCTCCAAGATCGGCCACGGCTGGGAGCGCAATCTGGATAAGTTGCGCGGGCTGGAACCGTTCGCGGAGGATCCGCAGTTTCAGGCCGACTTCATGGCCGTGAAGCACGCGAACAAGGTCGATCTGACCCGCATCATCAAAGACACCTGCGGCATCACCGTGAATCCGCACGCGCTCTTCGACGTCCAGATCAAGCGTCTCCACGAATACAAGCGTCAGCATCTCAACCTGCTTCACATCCTCGCGCTCTATCGCCGGCTCCTCCAGAATCCGCACCTCGATATTGAGCCGCGGGTCTTCATCTTCGCGGCCAAGGCGGCGCCGGGTTATGACCTGGCCAAATGCATCATCAAGGCCATCAATGCAGTCGGCGCGCACATCAACGCCGACATCCGCATTCAGGATAAGCTGAAGGTCGTCTTCCTGCCAAACTACCGCGTCTCGCTGGCCCAGCGGATCGTGCCCGCGGCCGATCTCTCGGAGCAAATCTCGACTGCCGGCAAAGAAGCATCCGGCACTGGCAATATGAAACTCTCGCTCAATGGCGCGCTGACGATCGGCACGCTGGACGGCGCGAATGTGGAGATCAAGGAAGAGGTCGGAGACGACAATATCTTCATCTTCGGCATGACCGTGGACGAAGTCGCCGCACTCTGGAAGAAAGGCTACAAGCCGCAGACTTACTACGAAGCGGACGAGGAATTGCGCACCGTGGTGGATTGGATTGGGTCGAACTTCTTCACCCCGAACGAGCCCGGCTGCCTGAGCATGTTGCGGGATAACTTGTATCACAGCGATCCCTTCCTCTGCCTGCCCGACTTCCGCGCCTATGTGGAATGCCACGAGCGGGTCGATACCGCCTTCAAGGACAAGGCGCTGTGGGCGAAGATGGCGATCCTGAATACGGCGCGCATGGGCAAATTCTCGAGCGATCGCACGATCTCCGAATACGCCCGGGACATCTGGAAGCTCGATCCGGTTCCAGTGTAATCCGGGACCATCGCCGTTCCGTGCGCCCGTCGTGTTCTCCGGTGCGCGGCGCGGGTGTGATTAAATGTGGTGCAGATTCAGGAGGGTGTTGGCCCTGCGGGCGGCTAAACGCCAAAACGCCAAACGCCAAATTTCAAACGGAGTTTGGCGCGAGCGGTGGAATCGTTTGGCGTTTGAAGTTTGGCATTTAGCCGCCCGCAAGGTCGCCGCTCTGCGGATGCACCACATTTATTTACACCCCGCGGCGCCTCGCCACTGCTTCGGCATTGCGCGGGCAAAGCGAGCGGCTAGGGTTCCGGCTCCTTTTCGCCCGCCCCCTTTTTCATGCTCTCCATCTCGACCTGCTGGAACTCCGGACGCCACACCGATGGCGAACCCATGCTTCAGGAATTGCTCGACCTCGGCTTCAACCGGGTGGAACTCGGCCACGGCATCCGGATTTCGCTCATGGAGGGGATCCTGAAGGTCTTCAAAGAAGGACGGGTGCGTTTTTCCAGCCTGCACAATTTCTGCCCGCTCCCGATCGAGATCACCCGTGCTTCGCCGGACTGTTACCAATTCTCCTCTCCCGAACCGCGCGAGCGGGAGCGCGCGCTCAAGCACACTTATCAGACCATCGACTTCGCGGTCCGCCTCGAAGCCCCCTTTGTCGTCCTGCACCTCGGTCGCGCGCCGATCGACGATTACACGGAAAAGCTCGTGAACCTCTGCGAGGTTGGCCTCGGGCAATCGCGCGGCTTCGTGAAGGAGAAGCTCGAGTGCATCAAAAAGCGCGAGGCCAAGTCGCCGCCGTTTTTCGCGCGGTCGATGGAGGCGTTGCGCCGGATCGCGGACTATGCCGCCGAGCGCGGAGTGACGCTCGGGGTCGAGAGTCGGCACAGCTACGAAGAGATCCCGAACGAGACGGAGATGATGGAAGTGCTCGAGGAATTCGACGTGCCGCACGTCGGCTACTGGCACGTCTTCGGCCACGTGCAGGTGAAGCACAATCTCGCCTTCCTCGATCACGTCGAATGGCTCGGGCAGGTCGCGCCCCGGCTCGTTGGCTGTCACCTTCACGACACCCAGTGGCCAGGCCGCGATCACATGGCGCCCTTCCAGGGCGAGGTCGAGTACAGCCAACTCATCCCGCTGCTGCCGAAGGACACGCTCTTCGTCTTTGAGATGAGCCCGCGCCGGACGGTCGAGGAGATCACGGAAGGGCGCGCGAAGTGGATCAAGCGCTTCGGCGAATGAGGGCGCGTGGCGTGGGGATCAGCGGGCCAGTGGTGGTGCGGGCGCGGACCTCCTTCCGGTGAACCGCAAGACCCTCTTTACCGCCGCGCAAATCCTCGTCACCCTGGCGCTGCTTTGGTTCGTCTTCCGCGATCCGGCGAAGCGCGCGGAAATGCTCGCCACCTTCCGCGGGGCCAATCCGTGGTGGCTGTTCGCTGGCATGGCGATCTACGGACTCGTGGAATTGCTGGCCGGCTGGCGCTGGGTGCTGCTCCTGCGCGTGCAAGGGGTGAACCTCACCGTGGCGCGCACTTTCTCCCTGCTGCTCATTGGTCTGTTCTTTAATTTCTTCATCCCCGGCGGCACCGGCGGCGACGTGGTGAAAATCTACTATCTGCTCAAGGAAACGCCCGGGCAGCGCACCGCCGCGCTCCTTTCCGTGCTCATGGATCGGATGATTGGCCTCATCGCGCTCATCGTGCTCGCGCTGGGCATCATTCTCGTGCATTGGGATTGGCTGATGTCCACCCCGACCACCGCGCAGGGCGTCTGGACGACCCTGATCATCCTCGGTGCGAGTGTCTCGGGTATGGCCTTCACTTTCACCATCACCGGCTTCGGGCTCGTGCATCGGCTCCCCGCGAAGTTTCCGATGCGCGACCGCCTCGCCGAGATCGCGCTGGCCTACAATCTTTACGGTCGCGCCTGGCGGCAATCCCTGGTCGCCTTCGTCCTCTCCTTCGTGGCGCACATTGGTTACTTCGCCGTCTTCTACTGTGCCGCCGCCGCTCTCCGCGCCGATGGCGTGCGCATCCCGACGCTCGTCGAACTCACCGCCATCATGCCCGTCGTCAATACGATCGCCGCGATGCCGATCAGCCTTGGCGGGCTGGGCGTTCGCGAAGGTCTCTTCCAGGTTTTCCTCGGGCAACTCTGCGGCGTCAGCGAAGCCGTCGCCGTGGTCATTTCCTCCACCGGCTATCTGCTGACCCTCGTCTGGGGCGTCGTCGGCGGGGTGGTCTATCTGCTCTACCGACCCACCGAGCACGCCCGCCTCCGGGAAATCCGCGCGGCGGTGGCGAAGGCGGAACACGCGGTCGCCGAAGAGGAAATCGCGCTCGAGTCCGAGGCCGCGAAAACATCGAACGTCGAACGTCGAACCTCGAACGTCGAATGAACGTCGGGACGTTCCCGACGGCACGTTTGTGCGTTCGATGTTCGACCTTCGACGTTCGACGTTCGATGCGTGCCTATCCGGTTCGTAGCCAAGTGGCGGGGGAGTTGGACAGGATTATCAAGATTGGCAGGATTCACGGGATTCCCTCTGTCGAAATCCTGGAATCCTCTGAATCCTGTGAATCCTGTCTCCATTTCTGGAAGCTTGGGAACAAAGCGGATAGGCATGGTTCGATGTTCGCCTTTCATCCGTGAAAATGACGCGCCCCTTCGTCACCGCCAATTTCGCCCTCACCTGGGACGCCCGCATCTCTACCCGCCGCCGCACCCCCTCCGACTTCTCCTCTCCGCGAGACAAGCGCCGCCTCCTCGAAATCCGCGCCGACTGCGCCGCCATCCTCGTCAGCGCCGCGACTCTCGCCGCCGACAATATGTCCATGGGCCTGCCCGCGCCCGACCTCCGGACGAAACGAAAAGCCCGCCGGCAGCCAGAGTATCCGTTGCGCGTCGTGGTCTCAAAATCCGGGCGGATCGATCCCCGGCTGCGCATCTTTGAGCAGACCTTTTCCCCGATCATCATCTTCGCCACCACGCGGATGCCGGCAAAGACGCGCACCGCACTCGCGGCAAAAGCCGACCTCTGGCTCTACGACGATGCCGTGGATTTTGCCGATCTCCTCGAGACCTTGCATCGTGAGTATCGGGTCAAACGTTTAGTCTGCGAAGGCGGCTCGCAGATCTTCCGGGCCTTGCTCGCCGCTGGTCTCATCGATGAACTCAACGTCACCCTTTGTCCGCGCCTCTTCGGCGGTGTGGCCGCGCCCACCCTCACTGGTCCCGCTGGAGACTTCCTTGCGCACGGGGTCCCGCTCACTTTGAAGAAAATGGAGGTTCGCGATGGTGAGTGCTTCCTCCAGTATCGCGTGCGGGACCGCTAATCCGATCAGGATCCCTCGACCATCAAACTTCTTCCCCGCCCCTGCACTCCATCAGCACCATCCAGATGAACGTCCCGCGCGAACGCGTCTTCGCCGCGGTCCAGGATCTCGCGCGCTGGCCGGAACTGCTCCCGCACTATCGTTACATCCGCACGCTCGGCTCAGGCGAAAAGGGGAGCATCGTGGAAATGGCCGCCACTCGCTCCGGCATTCCGATTTCCTGGGTCTCCGAATATTGGACCGACCCGCGCGCCCTCACGCTCCATTTTCGCCACCTCCGTCGTTGGACCAAGGGCATGAAGGTCGTCTGGACGCTCACGCCGACGCGCGACGGCACCCGGGTCGAGATCGTCCACGATCTGCGTTTCCGGATGCCCGCGCTCGCATGGCTCGCGGAACCGATCATCGGCGGCTTTTTCATCGAACACATCGCGATGCAGACCCTCACGACCTTCAAGACGCACTTGGAGAAAGTGAACAGTGACTCGTGACTGGTGAATTAAAATGACGCTCCCCGACCATCCACCCATCACTGATCACCATTCACTTGGGCGCAGGCGGGTAGTCATCACCGGCCTCGGCCCGATCGCGTGTTGCGGCATCGGCAAGGCGGCATTTTGGTCCGCGATTCGCGAAGGGCGGAGCGGCATCACCCGCGTCACGGGTTTCGATACGAGTGAATTCAAGGCGCGCAACGGGGGTGAAATTCGCGACTGGGATCCGACCGCATTCTTCCCGCCGCATCGCCTGAAGCGGCTCGATCGCTACGCGCAATTCAGCGTCGCCAGCGCCCTGCTCGCCCTCGAAGACGCCAAGCTCCCGTGGAGCAAAGAGCAGCCGCAGGCGCGGACCGGCGTGAGTTTCGGCACCGCGCTCGGCGGCATCTCAGGCGCGGAAGCCGAGCACGCGCACTTTTTGAAAAAGGGCAACCGTGGGGTGAACCAGACCCTCGCGCTCCAAGTCTTTGGTGGAAGTGCACATTCAAATATTGCCATCGAGTGCGGCTTCCGCGGCCCCGGCACCACGAACTCCAACTCCTGCGCAAGCGGCGTCGTCTCCGTGGGCGAAGCGATGCGCTACATCCGCGATGGCATGGCCGATGTGATGATCGCCGGCGGCGCCGAAGCCCCGCTCGCGCCGCTGAGTTTCGGCGCCTTCGATTTCATCAAGACGATGTCCCGCTGGTCCGGCGAACCTGCCGCGATGGCCTGCCGCCCCTTCGACCTCGAGCGCGACGGTTTCGTCATGGGTGAAGGTGGCGCGTCTCTCGTGATCGAGGAATACGAGCACGCCATGGCCCGCGGCGCCCACCTTTACGCCGAAGTCCTCGGCTACGCTCTGAACAACGAAGCCTGGCACATGACCACACCGCTCCCGAGCGGTGAAAGCGTCATCCGCTGCATGGAAGACGCCCTCGCTGACGCCCGCATCGCGCCCGAGCAAATCGACTACATCAACGCCCACGCCAGCGGCACCCAAGCCAACGAAGCCAACGAAGTCCGCTGCATCAAACACGTCTTCCGCGCGTGTGCCTCCATCCCGCCCACCAGCGGCACCAAACCTTTCACGGCCCACCCGCTCGGTGCCACGGGCGCGATGGAAACCGCCCTCTGCGCCCTCGCGCTCGAGGAAGGGTTCCTCCCGCCCACCTTGCACCACCGCACGCCCGACTCCGCCTGCGACATCGACATCGTCCCGAACGTCGGCCGCGAACAACCGCTGCATTACGTGCTCAACAACGCCTTCGGCTTCGGCGGGATCAATGCGTGTCTGGTACTCGGAAAGGTGTAGAGATCAAGGAGAAGGGGCGCCCTCGCCCCGAGTTGCTCATTGGGACGAGGGCGACCCAACTCCTTGAAGCGCCCACGTTTCAAAACTCGCACATTGTCATCCGCCGTGACGGAGCCGATCGCGAGAGCGAGAGCGTCGGTTTTTGGCAGGAGATTGCCACCGTGCTCTTACGGAGCCTGGACGCGGAAGAAGGCGGCGCCTTCGGGGGTCGTGAATTGGAATTCGATCCGGCCCTGGCCATTGATCGTGGTCCCAGCGGAGGTGAAGGGGAAGGGCTGGAAGCTGTTGGCGACAAGGTTCGTGGACTTCTCGGGGCCGAGGGTGAGCGTGAATTGACTGCCGCCGGCGGCGCGCACGAGGAGCGGCACGTCGCTGTTCGCTGCCTGAATTTCCGCGGGGGTGAACAGGCCGGCTTCGGGGGCGCTTTCGTAGAATGTGTCCACGAGCGCGGGCTGGCTCACCTCCCAGTCAAAGCCGAGCGCGGCCAGGGCGAGTTCCACGGCGTCGCTCAGCCCGTCCCCATCTTTGTCCACGTCGAAGCGGAGCCCGGTGCCGGTGAGCGTGATGTCGAAGGGATTCTCGTCCGGGTCGTCGCTGGCGATGCGCAGGGTCGTGCTGAAGTCGCCGCCGACTGCGGTGCCAAAGATGACGGTGAAGGTGGTCTGCTGTCCGCTGTTCAGCGCCAGGGCCATGCTGCTGGTATTGACCTGAAAGTTCCCCGCGTTTCCGCCGACCAGCACTGGAGCCGAGAGCGTGAGCTTGGATGCGCCAACATTTTTGATGGTGCAGGTTTTCGGCACAGTCGCGGAGTTAACCGCTGTTTCGAAAGCGACACTGCTGGAACCGTCAATGAGGTTTGTGCCGGCGGGCTGCTCGACGGCGATTTCGGCCGCTTGGAACGAACCCGCCCATTTTAGATCGCCGTTCGTCCGATCGTAATAGCAGATCGCGGGTGAACCATTGGCCAGCAGCGCGAGCGAGTTGTACTCCCCAATCGCGCCGGCATTGTCCACCGTGTTCGGCGTGCCCCATGCGGTGCCGCTGGCATTGGTGGCACGCACATATTTCAGGGCGGAGGAAGTTTCTTCGTAATAGCTGATTGCGGGGTTGCCATTGATGATCGCCAGCCACAGATACCCGCCAAGATTTCCATTATCGACAACCACGCTACTCCAGGAAATGCCGTTGACGTCGGCCGCTCGTGCGAATTGCAGTCCGACCCCTTGGTAGGCGATGGCGGGGTTGCCATTCACAATCGCCAGCGAGGTTTCGCCGCCCACGTTGCCGACGCCGGCCGCGATGACTGGCGCGCCCCAAGTGCTGCCGTTAACGCTCGTGGCGCGCACGTATTTTAGATCGCCGTTCCCATTGTCATGGTAGCTGATGGCAGGGTTGCCGTTGACGATCGCCAGCGACGTCGACTGTCCCACATCGGCGCCGCCATCCACGGTGGCAGGCGTGCCCCAGGCGCTGCCGGTGGGGTCGGTGGAGCGCACATATTTCAGGTCGAAATTAGTGAAGTCGTAGTAACTGATGGCAGGGTTGCCGTTGACGATGGCCAGCGAGGCAAATTGCCCCAAGTCGCCGGTGCTATCGGCGGTGACTGGCTGGCCCCACGCGGTCCCGCTGGCATCAGTGGCGCGCACATATTTCAGGTCGCCGTTCGTCTTGTCATAGTAGGCGATGGCCGGGTTGCCGCTGACGAGGGCCAGCGAAGGGTTGAATCCGACATTGTCGGCACTGACCACGGTGATAATGGTCCACGTCCCAAAACCGTTCGGTGCACTGTTGCGGGCAAACTTCAGATCACCATTGCTGCTGTCGAGGTAACTAATCGCTGGGTTGCCGTTGACGATCGCTTGTGAGGTTTGCTCGCCCACATCGCCGGTGCTGTGCAGAATGGCGGGCGTGCCCCAGGCGCCGCTGCCGGTAGTGTTGGCGGCGCGGACAAATTTCAAGTCGCCGCGGGTGGCGTCGTGGTAGGCGATGGCCGGGCGGCCGGCGACGATGGCGAGCGCGGTGTATTCGCCCACGTCGCCGATGCTATCCACGATGTTGGGCAAGCCCCAGGCGGAGCCGGTCGCGTTGCTGGCACGGACGAATTTCAGATCCCCCGCGAGAATGTCCTGATAGCTGATGGCGGGGTTCCCGTTGACGACGGCGAGCGACGCGAATTGTCCGACCGCACCCGCGGTGTCCACCGTGATGGGCGCGTTCCAATTGGCACCGGCGGTGTCGGTGGCGCGGATGAATTTGACGCCGGTGTTGGAGGCATCCCAGTAAGCGATGGCCGGGTTGCTCGCGACAATGGCCAGCGAGGTGTAGAAACCCACCAAGCCAGTGCTGTCGAGGGTGGACGACCCCAGCCATTCGCCGCCGTTGACATCCGCGCCGCGCACGAACTTCAGATTATCGCCGGTGTTGTCGAAGTAGCTGATGGCAGGATAGCCGCCGACCGCGGCAAGCGAGGCGTAACGACCCACGTCGCCATCGCCGTCCACCGCGATCGGATCGCCCCAGGCATGGCCCGAGGGCTCGCTCGCCCGCACGTATTTCAAGTCCCCGCGAGTCTCGTCATAGTAGCTGATGGCCGGGTGTCCATTGATGATCTTGAGCGATGTGAATTTCCCAACGTCGCCGGCGGAGTCCACGCTGAATGGCGGCGTGGACCAGGCGCTGCCGCCGGCGTCGCTGGCGCGCACGTATTTCAGGTCGCCATTAGTGACATCGTAGTAACTGATGGCCGGGTGGCCATTGACGACGGCGAGCGAAGTGTATTGGCCCACGTCAGCGGCGTTCGCCACGGTCAACACCGTCCAGGCGCCCGTGCCATCGGACGCGCTGTTCACGGCAAACTTCAAGTCACCGCTGCCGGCCTCGTAGTAACTGATAGCCGGGCTGCCCTGGACGAGCGCGATGGAGGTGTGCAAGCCGGAGGGGACGGCGCCGGCATCCACCGTCGTGGGGAAAAAGATTTCGGCGCGTGCGCCCACAGCTAGCGCGAACGAAACGAAGAGGTTTTTGAGGCAGTGGTGAGGCTTCATAGGTGGAATGCGGGTGGTGTCATCGCGCCTCGACGCGGAAGAACGCGGTGTCGTCGGGGACGGAAAATTCAAATTGGAGTTTGCCCTGCGCCGTGATGGTGGTTCCCGGCGGAGTGAAAGGGAGCGGCTGGAAGTCATTGGGGGCGGCGAGGCCGGTGGATTTCCTGAGCCCGATGGTGAGCTTGATCAGGCCGTTGGCCGGGTTGCGCCCGACGAGCAGTGGATCGATCCGCAGGGTCTTCACTTGCGCCGCGTTGTAGAGGTCGGCGGCGCCGGCATTGTCATAGAGAGAGTCCACCAAGGCGAGCTGGCCCACCTGCCAGTCAAAGCCGAGCGCGGCCAGGTCGAGTTCCGCAGCATCACTCAATCCGTCGCCATCGGTGTCCTGGGAAAAGGTGAGGCCGTCGCCGGTGATGGTGATGTCGAAAGGACTTTCATCCGGATCGTTGCTGGCGATGCGCAGCGTGGTGGTGCGATGGCCGGCGACATTGCCCAGGAAACGCACCGCGAAGGTGGTCTGCTGTCCAGCGGTCAGACTCAGGTCGATGCCGACGGCGTTCGTGTCGAAGTCTCCCGCACTGCCGCCGATGAGCGTTGGGTTCGACAGATTGAGCGTGGCCGCGCCCGTGTTGATGATGGTGAAAGTCTTGAACGCACTGGGCACTCCGACCACTGCGCTGAAGGCGACACTCCCGGCGCCAGCGTTGAGATTCGTGCCGGCGGGTTGCTCGACGGCGATGTCCGGCACAAGGCCGGTGCCGTAGAGCGGGATATCAAATGGGCTCTCATCCGGGTCGTTGCTGGTGATGCGCAGAGTGGTCGTGCGGTCGCCGCCGGCGGTGGGACTGAAGGTGACGGCGAACGTGGTCGATAGGCCGGCCGCGAGACTCAGCGCGATGCCGGTATTGTTCACGGTCCAGTCGCCGGCATTTCCGCCCGTGACCACCGGGTTGGAGAGCGTGAGCGTGGCGTGGCCGAAGTTCGTGATGGTGAAGGTCCGGGGCGAGCTCGATGCGCCGCGCGCCGTGGCGGCAAAGGTGACGCCCTCGCCGCCCGCGGTGAGGTTTGTTCCGGTGCCGGCGGGTTCCTCGACGTTGATCTCCGGGATGAGCGAGCCGCCCGCCCAGAGCAGCCGATGGCTCGGACTCTGAGAATCATAGCTGATCGCCGGCGACCCATTCGCTAGCGCCACGAGCGATGGGAGGCGGGCGGTGGTAATGCTGTTCACGGTGAGCGGTGCGCTCCACGCCGTGCCGCGAGGGTCGGTCGCACGCACGTATTTCGGCAAACTGCTGCCGCCCACATAGCCGATGGCAGGGTTGCCATTGATGATGGCCAGTGAGGGGTGACCGCCAGCGACGACCGTCTGCGGCGGGCCCCAAGTGGTGCCGAGCGGGTCTGTCGCGCGCACAAATTTCACTTCGCCATAAACAATCCCCGGCCTGCCCTTCACTACTTTCATCGCGATGCGGTCCGGTCCGTTGAAGCCGAGGTTGTCCAATGGGAGCGGCGTCCCCCAAGCGCTGCCGTTAACGTCATTGGCCCGCACAAACTTCAGCATCGTGTCACCAGCGGGCGCGTTGGTGGGAGAATCCAGATCGCAGTAGCCAATGGCGGGGATGCTGCCGCCGACGATCACCAGCGAGGTGGCCACGACACGGACGCCCGTGCCGCCGATTTGGACCGGCGTGCCCCAGGCAGTGCCACTGGCATTGGTAGCCCGCACGAACATCAGGACTTTGTCATGGAGATCCCAGTAGCTGATCGCGGGAAAGCCATTGACGATCCGTAGCGAGGTCGTCGCGAATTCGCCGGCTTGATTGCTGGAGTCCGCGTCCACAGGCGCGCCCCAGCCAGCGCCGCTGGCATCGGTCGCACGGACGAATTTCAACCTGTCGTCATTCGGATCGACATAGCTGATGGCGGGGTTGCCGTTGACCACGGCTAGCGAGTTGGCCGCGCCCATCGTGCTGTCGCTGATGCCGGGGCTGACCACGGAAACACTCGCGCCCCAAGCGCTCCCAACTGCGTCGGCGGCCCGGACAAATTTCAAGCCGCGCGCGGGGCTGCTTCCGATGTGAAAGCTGATTGCCGGGTTCCCGTTGACGAGGGCGAGCGAATCATCGCCATAATCCGCGAGGCTGTTCCTGATCGTTCCGATCGTAAATGTCTGAGCGCTCGCATTTGTGAGCGCTGCGAGGAAGACGGTAAGGATCGCGGGACCGACGAATCGGCAACGAGTCGCAGGAGTAGGGATGGGCAGCGTGTTCATGGAGCGCGGACGCGTGGTGGTTGAGCCAGTCGCCATCTCTCTTGCGATTGCCGCGCGGAAAGTTTCCGAAAATCTTTCCGGGTAAAGTATTCCCCGACTTTAGTCGGCCAAACCTCCCGCCCGCAGGGACGATCTCCAGCGTCGTGTGGACGCTTCTACACTCGACGCGGTGCCGACTTAAGTCGGGGCTACTTTTCACCGCTCCCAGCGGATCCCCATCTTCTCCAGCTCCCGCTCCAACGCGCCGAGGTCCCACTCGAAGACGCGCGCGCCGACGCCGATGAGCCAGAGCTTGCGGCCATCGGCGCTCCAGACGGTCTCGCGGAAGTCGAGCACGCGGGGCGGGGTGAGCGTGATCAGTTCGCGCATCTCCGGCACCGCAAACAGCTTCATGGTTTCATTCGCGTAGGACATCGCGAGGCGCTTCGAGTCGGCGGAGAAGGCGTAGCAGTGCTGGCCGTAGGTCTCGCCGCCCGAAGGCCAGCGCGCCATCCGCCGCCAAGTGCCCGTCTGGTAGAGAAAGTTCTCCGCAGGGCTGCGCAGGAGCAGCCAGCGGCCATCGGGGGAAAAGGCGGTGCTGCCGGCGGCGCCGGGGCTTTCCAGTTCGATCGACTGGCCGGCGGCGAGGTCGATCACTTTCGCCGGGCTATCGACGCTGTTAGGCAGCGCCCAGCGGAGGTCCGGGGTGAAGTTCATGCGGCTGCGATTGGGCACCGCAAGCGTGGCGGCGCGGCTGGCGTCGCCTTCGGGCCAGAGTTCCCAGCGGTCCGAGTCCCAGTGCCGCACCAGCCAGCCGTTGTCCCGCGTGATGCCGTGGATCGTGGTCTTCCAACTGCCGGGCGGCCGTTCCTCCTCGCCGATGCTCACCTGGTCGCCGCGCGCACTGACGGTGAGCGGACGCCGCGCGATGCCGAAGCCCGCGGCCGGTTGCGCATACGCCACCCACTTCGCATCCGGCGTCACGAAGGCGGCGGTGTCGGAGACCCTGATCCCGCGAATCTTCCCCACCCGCTGCCGAGTCGTCGTGTTCCAGAAATCGATGCCGAAAGCATTCGTGCTGATGAGCAGCCGCCCATCCGGGGAGAGGGTGAGATCGGAACGGCCCGGGCTGACCTCGAACTGAAACTCCCCGCCGAACTCGCGAAACACGGAGTCGCACTCGAACTCCATGAGGCCCAGCGTTCGCCAGCCGGTGCCGTTGGCGAGGCGTTTCCCATCGGGCGACCAGCGCAGCGTCCGTGTGGTGCCGTGTGCGACCAGCAGCAGACTGGCGTCCCGGTAATCCCAGAGCCGCACCAGGCTGTCGCCGCCGACCCCGGTGAGGATGAAAAGCGTGGGATGATACGCGAGCCGCGTCTGGCCTTGCACCCCGCAATAGAGGCGGGAAAGCAGAGCACCGTCGGTGGCGCGGAGATTGAGGATCTCGGGACGCCCCGCCCCGCCCGTGATCGCCAGACACACCCCGTGCGGCTCCCACGCCATCGCCGGGTCCACGGAGGCCAGCGGGTATTCCCACAGCTTGCGGGCTGCGCGCACGTCCCACAATTCGACGCCATCGGGATAGGCGAGGGCGAGGCGTTCGCCTTTCGGATCGAAGAGGATGCTCCCGGCGACTTTCCCCGTGGCCGGCAGCAACTCCGCCGTGCCGCCGTCGTCGTTGATTTTCAAGATGGCGCCGTCGGGAGCGATCACCGCCCACGCCCCCAGCGCCGCGGAAAAGGCCGCGTTCATCCCTTTCTCCATGCCCCTCACACTCGCAGCGCGGACTTCCGCCAAGGGTTTGATATCATCCGTGCGCCAGAACTGCACCACCGAGTCCGCCAGCCGCGCGGCGAGCGTCTGGCCATCGGGCGCAAAAGCAAACGCCGTCGCCGGCTGATCGGCGGGAAAACTCCGCAGCAGCCGGCCATCGCGCGCCGCGTGCAGGGTGAAGCCGCCGCTGGAATCCGGCACTGCGCATTGCTCCAGGTCGGGGGAAAACTCGGGCTGGTTGAAGCCGCCCGTCCGCGCGGGCCACGAATGTGTGAAGCGCAAATCAGCCCGCGCGAGCGCCACCGCCACGGCGCTGCTCACATCGGCGCCCTGCCGGATCGCCGCAGCTTTCTGCAAAGTCTCCAGCGCGTCGAAGCGCTGCCCCACGCTGCCGCTCGCCGATTGAAATTGCGCCTCCTTGAGCAGCGCCGTCCGCAGCGCTTCGTTCGTGTTCCGATACGCAGCGACGATGAGGATCGCCGCGGTGATCACCGACGCTGCGAGCAGCGCGCACAAGGACGCGACGACCGGATTGCGCCGCGCCCAGAGCCGCAGCCTTTCCACCGGCGAAACGGGCCGTGCGCGAATCGGGTGCCCGTCGAGCCAACGGCGCAGGTCGTTCGCCAGTTCGCTCGCGCTGGCGTAACGCCGCGCTGGCTCTCGGGCCAGCGCCTTCATCGCGATGACCGCAAGATCGCGAGGCACATCGGGCAGCGACGCCGGCTCGGTATCCGTGATCGCGCGCAGCAACTCCTGAATCGACCCATCCTCGAAAGGCCGCCGCTGCGCGAGCATTTCGTAAAGGATCACGCCGAGGCTCCACACATCGCTCGCCGTGGTCGCCGCGCGCGCATCGTGCGCCGCAATCTCCGGCGCGAGATAATGCGGTGTGCCAAGCACCGCCGTCGTGCGCGTGAGCGTGCCGTCGGTCGAGTCGAGCAGCTTCGCGAGCCCGAAATCGCTCACGAAGGCGTGACCGCTTTCGTCGAAGAGAATGTTCGCCGGCTTGAGATCGCGATGGAGCACCGCGCGGGCATGCGCGTGCTGCACGGCCTCCGCCACGGTCGCAACCAGCTCCGCAATTGCGCGCCACTTCCCCGCATAGTCGCCGAGCCGCTCCGCGAGCGTGCCGCCCGTCGCGAGCTTCATGGTGAAGAACGGGATGCCGTCGTGCTCGCCGAACGCGAAGACCGGCAGGATCGCCGCATGTTCGAGCTCGGCCATCGCCTTCGCCTCCTGGCGAAACCGCACCAGCGCCGCCGGCGAATCCAGCTCCGCCCCGCGCATCGTTTTGAGCGCCACCACGCGATCCGGCTCCCGCTGCCGCGCGCGATAAACCACGCCCATCCCACCGCGCGCAATCTCCTCAATCAACTCATGCCCGCCGATCTCCCCGAGCGCGCCGCCTTCCTCCGCAACGTCGAACGCCGCCGCAAACAAACACGCCGCACACCGCCCGTGATGCCGCGCCGCATCGAGCGCGGCGCCACAGGTATTGCAGATCGTCGCGACGGGGATCATCGCAGGGAGTATTGCGAACGCCGGGGAAAAAGTTTCACGCGCCGGGCGAGGAAAGGACGCGATGGAGGTAGGCGAGTTCCTCGTCGATCTCGTGCGCCGCGCTCACCGTGCGCGCCACGCCCGCGCGGAGTTCCTCGCGAAACCGCTGCCGCACGCGATGCACCGCCGTCTTCAAAGCCGGCAGCGAAAGGCCAAGCTGCGCCGCCGCTTCCTCATACCCCGGCGTCGCGCCTGCACCCGGCAGAAACCGCGAGATCACCTGCCACTCACCCTCGCGTCCACCTTCCAGGTAAGGCCGCGCCACGCCCGCCAGCGCCGCATCCATGAGTTGCCCCGCCCACTCGCGATCGAACACCTGGTCTCCCTGCTCCACCGCCGCTGCCGGCTCGAAACCATTCTCCCCCAATTCATCGAGACTCCCGATGAACACCCCGCCGCCCCGGCATTCCGCCCCTTCGCGCTCCCGCACCCGCCCGACGACATGCATCAGCGTCCCGAGCAGGAAAGTGCGGAAGCGCCCCTGCGCGCGATCGGCCCGCTTCCACGCCCGCGATTCGAGCAGCCGGAGAAAAAACTCCTGCGTCGAATCCTCCGCCGCCCCTGCTGGATACCCGCGCTGAAGCAGAAACGCGACGACCGGCGGCCGATAAGATTCGCAGAGTCGCGCCAGCGCCCCGCGAGCCTCGGCATCACCGCTCAGGCTCGCCTCCGCCAGCAAACTCCATTGCGTCGTCGGAAAAGGCACTCTGGAATTTACAATAAAGGCCGGCCCGCTGGGAAGTCTGCATCTGCATGCGCGGGCTGACGATGCGGAGGCGCCTCTTGATCCCTGAAATCTGACGCGCCGCTGGCGGTCCATGGGGTGCGTGTTAGCGTGGCCGTTCATGCCTTTCCAACTTTCCTCGCAATACCAGCCCATGGGCGATCAGGCGCAGGCCATCGCGAAGCTGACCAAATCCGTCGAGGCAGGGAACCGGCATCAGACGCTGCTCGGCGTCACCGGGTCGGGGAAGACTTTCACGGCGGCGAATGTCATCCGCAATGTGGACCGGCCGACGCTCGTGATGTCGCACAACAAGACCCTCGCGGCGCAGCTCTACTCGGAGTTCAAGCAGTTCTTCCCCGACAATGCGGTCGAGTATTTCGTCAGCTACTTCGACTACTACCAGCCCGAGGCGTACATCCCGCGGACGGATACTTACATCGAGAAGGACTCGGCGATTAATGAAGAGATCGAGCGGCTGCGGCTTTCGACCACTTCTTCGCTGCTCACGCGGCGCGATGTGCTCGTCGTCGCGAGCGTCTCGTGCATCTACGGCCTCGGTTCGCCGGAGGACTATCTGAACATGCTGCTGACGGTGAAGCTCGGGCAGACGCTGACCCGCGAAGGGGCGCTGGCGAAGCTCGTCGAGATGCTCTACGAGCGGAACGATGTGGCCTTTGAGCGCGGGCGCTTCCGGGTGCGCGGCGATGTCGTGGAGGTGTATCCGGCGAATGCCGACGAGGAGGCGATCCGCATCGAGTTTTTCGGCGATGAAGTGGATCGCCTCACGCGCTTCGAACCGCTCACCGGGCATCCGATCGATCAGCTCACGACGGTCACGCTATTTCCCGCGAAGCAATTCGTGACGCCTTACGACAAGATGCTGCGCGCGCAGCGGACGATCCGCGAAGAACTCGATGAGCGGATCATCTGGTTTGAAAAGCACGGGCAGTTACTCGAAGCGCAGCGGATCAAGATGCGCACGGAATACGATCTGGAGATGATGCAGGAGATGGGCTTTTGCAGCGGGATCGAAAACTACTCGCGGCATCTCAGCGGACGTCCGCCAGGCTCGCGGCCCTTCACGTTACTCGACTTTTTTCCCAAGGACTACCTGCTCGTGATCGACGAGTCGCACGCCTCGGTCCCGCAGATCGGCGGGATGTATGAAGGCGATCGCTCGCGCAAGACCACGCTCGTGAACTACGGCTTCCGCCTGCCCAGCGCGCTCGATAACCGGCCGCTGATGTTCCGCGAATTCATGGAGATGGCGGGGCAACTGATGTACATCAGCGCGACGCCGGCGGAGTTTGAAATCAAGAACTCGGTCGTGGGGAATGGCGGATACATTCCGCATAAGCGGGAGCGGATCGGGGAGGAGGAGGCGATTCCCTTCGTAACGGCAGGGGAAGAACGCCAAACTTCAAACGCCAAACTCCAAACTCCAAACGATGTGCCGCGACTCTCTCGCACGGATCTGCCGGTTGAGGAGTTCGATGTTCACACGGCAGGATCGCCGCTGGTGGTTGAGCAGATCATTCGTCCGACGGGGTTGCTTGATCCGCAGATCACCATTCGCCCGCTCAAGGATCAGATCGACGAGACGATGGAGCTTTGCCGACAGCGCGTGGAGTTGAAAGAGCGTGTGCTCATCACCACGCTCACGAAGCGCACCGCGGAAGACCTTGCCGACTACCTGCGCGAGGTTGGCTTGAAAGTGCGCTACCTGCATAGCGACATCGACACCATCGAGCGCGTCGAAATCCTGCGCGCGCTGCGGGCGGCGGAGTTCGACATCCTCGTCGGCATCAATCTCCTCCGCGAAGGACTCGACCTCCCCGAGGTCTCGCTGGTCTGCATCCTCGATGCGGACAAGGAAGGTTACCTGCGCTCGCAGACTTCGCTCATCCAGACCGCCGGTCGCGCGGCGCGGCATGTGAATGGGCAGGTCTATCTCTTCGCCGACACCGTGACGAAGAGCATGCAAGCGCTCCTCGCGATCACCGAATACCGCCGGGGAAAGCAGATGGAGTACAACGCCAAGCACGGCATCACCCCGCGCAGTGTGATGCGGGCGGTGCAGGAAAGTCTGCACACCATTCTGCGCGGTCGGCAGCTCGAAGAGTCCGTCGTCCGCGAAGGCGGCGCCGACTTAAATCTCACCGATCTCCTGCGCGAACTTGAGCAAGAGATGCTCACGGCGTCGGGCAATCTCGAATACGAAAAGGCCGCACTGCTCCGCGATCAGATCGCCGAACTCAAAGCCGGCACCGGCATTTCCAAACTCGAGCCGAAGCGCAAGCCGGTGAAGTATCCGAAGCCGGCCCGCGGGAAGAAGCGGGCATAGCTCCCAAGGAGCAGGGGCGCCCTCGCCCCGAGTCTCCTCCACGGGGCGAGGGTGCCCCTGCTCCTTGATCTTTCGGCAGACAGCATCCGCGCGCCGCTGCTACGCTGCGGACATGTCCATTGCTACAAAGACCGGCGACGCCGGCACCACCGCCCTGATGTATGGCCGCCGCGTCTCGAAGACGGATGCGCGGGTGTGTGCTTACGGCACCGTGGATGAAATGAACGCCGCGCTCGGGACGGTGCGCGCGACGGTTGGCGATGCCTATGTCACGGACGCGGTGCTCTCGATTCAAAAGGAACTCGTGACGCTCATGGGCGAACTGGCGGTGGCCCACGAGGATCGCCAGCGGTACCTGGACGGCGGGCATCACTTCGTCTCTGCGGCGATGGTCGATCGGCTCACGGCGATCGTGGATGATCTCGAGAAGAATCAGCACATCAGCTACCACGGTTGGGCCACTCCTGGTGCGACTGTGGGCAGCGCCGCGCTCGATGTGGCGCGCACCGTTTGTCGCCGCGCGGAGCGGGAAGTGATCGCGCTCAGCGAGTCGGGCGTGGCGGTGAATCCGGAGATCGTGCGTTACCTCAATCGTCTCTCGGATCTCTGCTGGCTCTGGGCGCGCTGGATCGAAACGCGCGCCGCCGGGATGCTTCCAGAGAGCGCGCCGCCGGGGTAGGCGCTCCCTCTAAGGTTGGGGGCTGATCCGGGGTCTCATTTGAGCCTCCCATGAAACATCTCCTCTGCTTGCTGCTCACTTTCGTTTTCGTCTCTCCCGCTTTCGCCGACGACAAACGCCCGAACATCGTCATCATCTTCACCGACGATCAGGGCTACGAAGATGTCGGGGTCTTTGGAGCGAAAGGTTTCAAGACGCCGAACCTCGATCGCATGGCGGCGGAAGGCCGGCGCTTCACGGATTTCCATGTCGCGCAGGCGGTCTGCTCGGCGTCGCGGACAGCGCTGCTCACCGGGTGCTATCCGAATCGCCTCGGCATCCACGGCGCGCTCGGGCCAGGGTCGAAACACGGGATCGCGGACGGCGAGATGACCCTCGCGGAACTCGTGAAGCAGCGCGGCTACGCCACCGCGATCTACGGCAAATGGCACCTCGGCGACCGCGCGCCCTTTCTTCCGACGCGCCATGGCTTCGATGAATATCTCGGCATCCCCTACTCGAACGACATGTGGCCGCATCATCCGCAGGCCAAGCCGGGTGCTTATCCGCCGCTCCCGTTTTACCGCAACGATCAGCCGGAGAAAGTGGGCCTCACGGGCGAGGATCAGGAGCAACTGACGACACGATATGCGGAGGCGGCGGTGAAGTTCATCGAGAAGCAAAAGGCGAAGCCGTTTCTGCTCTACGTCGCGCCGAATATGCCGCACGTGCCGCTCTACGTGAGCGCGAAATTCAAGGGCAAGTCCGAGCGCGGGCTGTATGGCGATGTGATCATGGAGATCGATTGGGCCGTGGGGGAAATCCTCGCGGCGCTGAAAAAGAACGGCGTCGATGAAAACACCCTCGTCATCTTCACCTCCGACAATGGCCCGTGGCTGAGCTACGGGAATCACGGCGGCTCGGCGGGCAAGTTGCGCGAGGGGAAGGGCACGACCTTCGAGGGTGGACATCGTGAACCTTTCATCGCGCGCTGGCCGGGCCGCATCCCTGCCGGCACGGTCTGCGAGGAGCCCGCGATGACCATCGATCTCTTCCCGACGGTGGCGCGGCTCACGGGCGCGAAGCTCCCCGAACACAAGATCGACGGACTCGACATCTGGCCGCTGCTCGCCCGTGAACCCGGTGCGAAGAATCCGCACGACGCCTACTATTTCTACTACGCGCAGAATGAGCTGCAGGCGGTGCGCAGTGGAAACTGGAAGCTCTTCTTCCCGCACAGTGCGCGGTCGATGGTCGGCCAGGAGCCCGGCAAGGACGGCATCCCGGGGAAATACAAACAACTCCCCGTGGCGCACTGGCTCTACGATCTCGGGAAGGATGTGGGCGAGACGACGGACCTCGCGGCGCAGCATCCGGAGGTCGTCGCGAAGCTCGAAGCCCTCGCGGAGAAAGCGCGCGAAGACATGGGCGACAAACTTACCGGACGCACGGGCTCGGGAGTCCGTGAACCAGGACGCGCGCAGTGATTTCTGAACAAGAACATCGAACGTCCAACGTCGAACACTGAACATCGAACAAGGAAGACTGAGCGCACCTTTTCTGGTTCGAAGTTCAGCGTTCGATGTTCGACGTTCGATGTTTCCCCTTCGCCTCCCATGAACCGCCGCCATTTCCTCGTCACCACCGCTGCCGCAGCCTTTGCCATCCCGCGCGCGCAGGCTGCGCCTCCTTTCACCATCCTCGAGACGCGCATCATCAGTCACGAGCCACAGCACTATCACGGCTGGCCGACGATCGCGCGGCGCTCGAATGGCGAGCTCTGGGTGACCTGGTCCGGCGCTCGGGAGGCGCATGTCTGTCCATTCGGGAAAGTGGAGTCGATGGTCTCGCGCGACGACGGCGCGACGTGGACCTGGCCGCGCACCCTGCTCGACACGGCCATCGACGACCGCGACTCCGGCGTGCTCGAGACGGCGAAAGGCACCCTGCTCGTCACCACCTTCACCTCCCTCGCCTACGAGCCCTCGCTTGCGAAGCTGGAGAGCTGGGAACCAGCGCGGGCCGCGGCCTGGCGGGCGGCCCACGCGCGACTCGACGCCGCCGGGCGCAAAGCTGAGCTCGGCGAGTGGGTCGTGCGTTCCACCGACGGCGGCCTCACTTGGTCGGCGCGCATCCCGACCATCGTGAATAGCCCGCACGGTCCCACGCAGCTCGCCGACGGTCGTCTGCTCTACGTGGGGAAAAAGCTCTGGAGTGAGGACAAAAAAATCGGGGTGGCCGAATCGATGGATGATGGGCTGACCTGGCGCTGGCTGGCGGAGATTCCCCCGCGCGCTGGCGATGCCGTGGTAAAAGGTTATCACGAGTTGCACGCCGTCGAGACGGCGGATCGGCGGATCATCACGCAGATCCGGAATCACAATGACGCGAACAAAGGCGAGACCTTGCAGACGGAATCCGACGACGGCGGAAAGACGTGGAGCGCACCGCACTCCATCGGAGTCTGGGGCCTACCGGCGCATCTGCTGAAGCTGCGGGACGGGCGCCTGCTCATGAGCTACGGCCACCGCCGCGCACCCTTTGGCAATCAAGCCCGGCTGAGCGAAGATCACGGCCGTTCGTGGTCCGACGCGCTGATCCTCTCCGGCGACGGCAGCGGTGGCGACCTCGGCTACCCGAGCACCGTCGAGTTGGCCGACGGCTCGCTGCTCACGGTGTGGTACGAGAAGATGAAAGACTTGCCGAAAGCCGTCCTGCGGCAGGCGCGGTGGAAGCTGGGTTGATCCAGCGCGCGCCGTCCACCGGACGCGCGTCAGTATTGCTCCACGATCAAAGCGACCGAGAAGAAGCCCTGCGGGAAGGGCGCATCCACATAGACCGTTGCCGGCTGACCGTTGGCCGTGATCTGGGTGAGCGAGGGCGCGATAGTCGGCGCCGTGGAGAGGAGGATTGGTAGTTCCGGGTCACTCAGACTTTGGCGGAAATGCACCCGGTAATGGCCGTCCTGGACCGTGGGGAAATCCAGGCGCACCCGGACCGTCGCACCGTTCTGTTGCTGGACCGACACATTGCGGATGGCGAGGTCGAGCCCCGGGATCTTCACCGTGACGGTGTCGAGGCCATCGAATTTCACCGGGTAGGTCAGGAGATCGTTGGTGGCCGGCCCATTGATGACTCGGCCGTCGATGGCGTACTCGGACCCATGGCAGTAGCAGGTCATGGAAGAATACGGAGCGTTCGCATAGGCCTCCACGACGCAGCCTGCGTGCGTGCATTTCGTATCCACCGCGTAAAAGAGCGCCGCTTCCGCACGGGTGAGCACAAAGGGATACGTCGCGCGGTTGGAAGGATCGGCGAAGGCGAAACGCACCGATCCGAACTGGTCGCGGAGCGCGGGATAGTCGCTGATCTTGATCGCGATCCCGTTATTCGGGTCGCCGTAGGTGACCTCCGCGAGGAGGCGCGCGGTCCAGAGTTTCCCGCCGGCCATCGAGACCGCGGTGCTCAGGGTAAAGTGTTTGAGAAAGTGGCGGCGGCTCGACGCCGCAAGGGGATTGGGAGAGTTCATCGGCGGGAAGGGTCGGGGATGGTCCACCGAAATGCTGGCCCTGTCCACCGGGACCCCGAGGGCCGTACGCAACACGCGGGAGGTCCGGCGAATGGTCTCGCCAGCCTCCCGCGTGGGAAGTTGCGCAGGTCAGGCCTGCGATTTCGTTAGCGGTCTCCGCTTTCGAGCTTCACCGAGCAGCCATCCGTCGGGCTTTGGCCGAGGAAGTAGCCGGCGCCGTAGGCCCCGGACTGATTGATGGCCCCGGCAAAGGGCGTCCGCCGACCGGTCTCCGGGTGCCGGAAGTGGCCGGTGAAGAAACCGGAGGTGAGGTTGAAGCGGAGCTGCACGCCGGCGCCGTTCGGCGTGGTCGCGTAGGGCAGGTTGTTCTCCGGCAGGGTGATCATTTGATCCACCTCGAGATCCCCGTGATCCACATAGAAGCGGCCATTGTCGGTGCCGGGGGCAAAGTCCAGCACCCGGGTGCCGCGGGCGGGTTTCTGGTAGCGGCAGAGTTCGGCGCCGCGATTGACCGTGAAACCCTCCGGGAAGTGGGTGTCCCGCGCGCGGCCTGGCTTGAACCAATCGAGGTAGCCGAAGCCGTCGTTGCGGCTGCGCCCCTCGAGCAGGGAGGATCCGATTTCCCCGCGCAGACTGCCGCGCCCGGCGAGGGTGCCGCGATAGAGCTCCTTGTAAATGGCGAAGCTGCCATCGCCGTGGACCCAGGCCCCGCTGTTGAAGGTGGTGCCATCGGCGAGCTTGCCCGCATAGGTCACCAGGCCGTCGCCCTTGATCTTCACCGTGGCGAAACCAGTGCCCATGGGCGTCCCTTCACTGTCGTCGGACGCGATGAGCAGGGTGTAAGTGCCCTCTAGCTTACTATCGGTCACCTGCGGCTTGAGGGTAAAGGTGGAGGTGAACTCTTCCCCATCGGAATCGATGGACTCCGCGGAGCCAGTCATGGTGCCTTCCTCGGTGTCGTAACTCAGCTGGATGGTGATCGGCGCTTGCGGCGGACGTTTGATTTCAATGGTCTCCGTGCCATCGCTGCCGAAGCCATTGCGACGGCCCACGCCGCGGAAGCCGGCGCGCACTGCCGAGCGCACTTCCACACCGCCAAAGGTGAGCACTCCGGTGAAGCTGCCCTCGGCCGAGACATTCAGCCGGAGATGCCCGCTGCGCTCATGCGCGCGAGCCCCGGAAACTGGGATCAACTCGCGGAGCGTTCCCTGACTTTCCGAGATCAGCCCATCGTAGTCGCCTTCGGCAGTGGTGAAGTTCACGATCTGCACCGCGCCGGTGACGATCCCGCCATCTCCGTCATCAGTCTGGTAGGTGAAGCTGTCGCCGTTCCCCGGCAGAATCCCGCTCGGCGTGAAGCGCACCTTCCCATCCACCACCGTGGCCGTGCCGTGGCTTGGCTGGGTGAGGATGGTGATGGTCGGCGCCACGGTCGGCACATTCTGGAGACCGAGCACGTCGATGAGCACGGACTGCCGCCCCGTGGTGAAGGCGGAGATCTTCTTCGTGCCCGTCCCGGTGAGCGTGATTTCGGTGTCGCCTTCGTCGGCGTCGTCGCTTTCCACCAGCAGCGTCACGCTCTTCGCACCCGTGGTGCTCGGATGGAAGGTCACGCTGAAGGTCGCCGTCGCGTCGGGCGCGACCGTGAAGGGCGTCTCCGGAGCGACCAGCGTGAAGTGCGGGTGATCCGCACCACCGAGACCGAACTGGCTGATCGTGAGGTCGGCGGTGCCGGTGTTCTTGATCGTGAAGGTCTTCGCCGCACTCGTGCTGCCAGTGCTCTGGTCGCCGAAGGCCACGGCCGGATTCACCAGCGCCACGGTGTGAGTGTTACCCGCCGCGATGGCCTGCACGCCCGTCAAACCTTCGGGGACGGTCGTCACGCCGAGGTCGTTGTAGCCCCAGGCAATGACGGTGCCGTCGTTCCTGAGGGCCACGGTGTGATTTCCACCCGCCGCGATGGCCTGTACGTCCGTCAATCCGAGAGGCACGTTCGTCTGGCCGTAGGTGTTGTCGCCCCATGCGACGACGCTACCGTCGCTCTTCAGCGCCACGGAGAAATTGCCCAGCGAGGCAATCGCCTGCACGTCGGTCAACCCGGCGGGCACGTTCGTCTGGCCAGAGTCGTTGCGGCCCCAGGCGGCCACGGTGCCATCGCTCTTCAGCGCCAGAGTGTGCTCCCCACCTGCGGCGATGGCCTGAACGCCACTCAATCCGCCCGGCACAGTCGCCTGGCCGAAGTCATTCGAGCCCCAGGCGACCACGGTCCCGTCGCTCTTCAACCCCACAGAGTGCGCATAACCCGCGGCGACGGCCCGCACGTCTGCCAATCCGCCAGGCACGGTGGCCTGGCCGACGGCGTTCCAACCCCAGGCGACGACGGTACCGTCGCTCTTCACAGCCAGCGCGTGATACCCGCCCGCGGCGATGGCCGTTACGCCGGTCAATCCGCCGGGTACATTCGTCTGATCAGAGTCGTTCTGGCCCCAGGCGACGACGGTACCATCACCCTTCAGCGCAAGGTTGAAATTGTAACCTGCGGCGAGGGCCTGCACTCCAGCCAACCCGCCGGGCACAGTCGTCTGGCCGTCTTCGTTGCTGCCCCAGGCGACGATGGTATTGCTCAGGGCCGTCCCCACCGGCTGCTCGATGGTGATCTCGGGAGTCAGCTGAGCTTCAAACGCACCGAGATCGACGGTGGCGGCATTGCGCTGATAACCGGAACCCCGCTGATCCGTCGTCAGTGCCCCGCCGCTGGCGTCGAGCGCGTCGGCATTCACCGCGGCGTCCAAAGCCGGGCTGCCAGCCACGAGCGCGTGCGTCCTCGTGGGGCCGCCGTTGTTGGCCAGTGTCGTGTTGAGCACTTGGGCGGGCGTCTTTCCCGTCGAGACGAATGTCTTGTCCGTCGACGGCAAAGTGACCGCGCCTGGATTGCCGATGAAGTTCGCGCCATTGGTCGTGATCATCCCGGTGCCGTTGATTTTCAGATCCGTCGCACCGTTTCCGGCGACGATGCTGTTTTTCAAAACCCCCGAGCCGGACACGTTGCCTTCCACCGCGACACCGGCTGGTGAGTTCCCGGTGATTGTGGACTGCACGACGGTCAAGGCGCCATAGACATCACTGATCGCGGACGCACGCGGGGCGTACGAGGACAAGTCGGTGTTCCCCGAAATGGTCGAGTTGATGACCTTGATGACCACACCGCCGCCATAGCTCTGAATCGCCCCGCCGCCGGCGTTCACATCGGTGTTGGTGGAATTGCCCGAGAGCGTCGAATCCGAAATCGTCACCGAGCCGTCCTGGTTACCGATGGCGCCGCCCCCGCCATACCTCACCACCGAATTGCCAGAGAGCGTGGAACTGCGGATCGTCAGTGTTCCCTGGTTGAAAATGGCGCCACCACCTCGCGAATTGGTCGTCGGCGAGCCGCTCGTATTGCTCGTGAGCGTGGTATTGTCGATCGTCAGTGTTCGTCCATAGAAATTCTGGATGGCGCCGCCGGAGGCATTGCACGAATTGCCCGAGAGGGTGCTGCCGGAAATCGCCAGCGAGCCACGGTTTTGGATTGCGCCTCCTCCAGAGTCTCCAAAGAGATCCCCTCCGGCAGAGTTGCCCGAGAGCGTGCAGTCGGAGATCGAGAGCGTGCCTGAATTGTCGATCGCGCCACCCCCGTTGGAGATCGTGACGCTTCCATTGATCAGGCTCAGCCCCGAGAGCGTGACCGTAGCGCCAGAGCCCACCGAAAAGATGCGGCTGGCACTATTGCCACTGATCGTGAGCGATGAAGCCCCAGGCCCTTGAATGGTCACTGAAGAGGTGAGGTCGAGCTGTCCGCTCGTGAGGACGATGGACGCCGGCCCTCCTACCGTGAGTGCGGGATCGAAGGTGACGGTATCGGCATCGGGATTCGCATTGGCCGTCGCCACCACCTCGCGCAGTGACCATGCGCCAGAGTCATTCGTATTCGTAACCGTAAAACTCGCGGCATGGAGCGGTGTCGCCGCAAACCCGGCAACGGCCAGCAGGGCAACGCTGCCGCGCCGCAACCAGTGCGGGAGGCGGCGGGTGGAAGTGGAGGGTGAACCCGACTGCGGGACGTGCGTGGGATGAGGTCTAGGTATCATGCGGCGAAACCGCACCAAGCAGGGGGCGTTCCCGGCCCGGTGGAGGGCGCGCTCCGCCGCGCCATGCCAACCGCTGCGCGCCAGCGCCTTGAATTCAGAGGGGCCTTCGGCGCCACCTTGGCCATGGCGCGACGGAGCGCGCCATCCACCATGGCCTCGACCGCGCGCTACAATTCTACCGTCACCCGCGAGCCCGCTTTTTCCAGCCGCACCTTGGTCGCGCGCTTTTTTCCACCGGACTCGACCTCGATCTCGTATTCCCCGAGGAAGCCGCGCGCCTGGAAAGTGCCATCCGCCGCGGCGACGCCGTCCGCCTTCGTCCACCAATCGCGGAAGACGAGGTCGCGCCACGCCTGGCCCGCGGGCCGCAGCGACCAATCGGCGCGGTAATACGCCGCGCTGGGGATCCAGTGCGCTTTTTCCCAGAAGCCCCAGACGAGGAAATCCGTGACGCTCGGGTGGCTGAACATTGCGGTCAGGAAATCGCGGGTGTAGTCGGCGTGGAGTTGCTCATCCCAGGTGGTGAAGTCGTGCTCGGTGATCTGGATCGGCAGGCCGAATTGCGCGAAGCGGTCGAGGATCTTGAAGAGGCGCGGGATGGGCGTGAGGTCTTCCTGGAAGTGGCCCTGCATGCCGATGCCCTGGAGCGGTGCGCCGAGGCGGAGCAGTTCGCGGATGGTGCGCTCGTAGTACTCCTGATGTTCGTAGTCGGTGCCGCCGGTGGAGAGGATGGAGTAGTCGTTGATGAAGAGCTTCGCTGCGGGCTCGACGGCGCGGGCGGCGCGGAACCACTCCGTGAGCGATTGCGCGCCGAGCTCGGGCTCAATGCGGCTGGCCTTCGCGCCGCGTCCGGCGAGGACGTTTTGCACGTCGAAGGTGGAGAAGGGTTCATTGACCACGTCCCAGTCCGGGAACTGGCCTTTGAAGGCGGTGCCGATGTCGGCGATGTGATCGAGCACCGCCTGGCGCAGCGCGTCGGGCTCGTCGAAAAGCGCGACGACCCGCTTCGGGAGATTCTTCTCCGCACCCCAAAACAGACAGTGCCCCCGCACCGCGATGCCGCGCTCGCGCAGCCACGCCACGGCGCGCGGGCCGGTCTCGCGATCACGCTCCCACTGCGGCCACTTCAGGTGATTCTCGATCGTCACCTTGTTGAAATCGCGCGCGATGATCTCGCGGTATTTCTCCGCGTCCGGGGAATCTTCGAGCAATCGCTTCGCATCGACTGCGGAGCCGAAGCCGAAGGCGTGACGTTTCATCTGCACCGCGACGCGCGCGCCGGGAACGGGCTGCTTCGCCGCGTCGAGCACGGTCACGGTCAGGTCGCCTTTGCGGAGCTGGTCGATGCGCGCGGCGGCTTCCGCGCGCCACGGCGACTGCGGGTCGCGACCGGTGTAGGTATTCGCGGTAAAGGGCAGATCCGCGAGCTTCACGCGGCTGCCGTAGTTCAGCAGCCGCACATCGGCGATCTCGACCGTCTGCGGATCGTAGCCGAGCCGGAAGCGAATGCCGCCCTCGCCCGCCGCGAGCGCGACCTTCGCCTCGCCGGGCACATAGTAGCGCCGCCATTCCGTGGAGAGCGTGGCCGGCCACACCGCGAGCTTCGTGTGCGGCGCCTGCCCGAGCTCGAAGCAAAACTCCGTCTTCGCCTCGCCCTCTGCCGGCAGCGGCTCGATCGCCCGCGCCCAGAAAACGCCGAGCAACACATCGCCCACCTTCACCGCCGCGACATTCTTGGCGGAGAACTGCAGATTGTAAGCATTCACCGGCCGCTCCCGCGTGACGATCCGCGCCGCCCGCGCGAACAGCTGCCCGACGACGTCCACCTTCGAAAGCGTGCCCGCGCTCCCTTGCAGGCTGAACTCCTCCAGCCCCCGCGCCCCGAGCAACGACTCACCCGCGGGCAGCGCGGCAAATTTTTCGTCCATCGAATCCGCGCGGACCAGTGGTGAGAGGAGAAGGCTGAAGAGAACGAGGAGGAGTTTCACGCGGGAAGTGGGAAGGACGTTCCGATCGATCACCACAGAGACCCAGAGATCACAGAGATCTTCGGACACTGCCTTTCCTCGGTGTTCTCTGTGCCTCTGTGGTGAATCACTTCGGGGATTGTGGCCGAGCCCGGTAGCGCTCGGAGAGACGCGTGTGGCGGGACTCGAGGGATTGTTCGGCGCCGCTGATCCACAGACGCTTCACCTCGCTGCGGATGTCGAGGATGTCGCCGGTGGCGGCGAAGAAGGTCGCGTCCTTGCCGGGCTCGATGCTGCCGAGCCGGTCACCGACGCCGTGAAGTTGCGCCGGGATGAGGGTGATGGCGGCGAGCGCGGCCTCGGCAGGCAGGCCGAAGGTGGCGGCCTGCGCGGCGAGGTAGGGGAGATTGCGCTGCTGTGAGGCGTTGCCGCCGCTGATCGCGACGGTCACGCCGGCTCCGTGCAGCACGCCGGGGGCGCGGAATTGCACGTCGTAGGCGTCGGAACCGCGTGGGCGCAGGGTGAAGACTTCGCTGTAGATCACGGCGACTTTTCTCCGCGCGAGTTCCTCGGCGAGCATCCAGGCATCGCGAGCGCCGACGAGGACGAGGCGCAGCTTCGCGCGCGGCTCGGACCACTTCAGCGCGGCGCGGATTTCGCGCACGCCGTCAGCGTGAATCATGAGCGGCACTTCGCCGCGCAGCACGGGGCGCATCGCCATCCACGCGGGCACGACCGCGCTGCCGGCGGAGCGTTTCTCCCACGCCTCGGCGTCGGCGAAGAACTGCTCGATGGTCCGCACTTTCTCGCGCCGCTCGCGGGCCTGCTCGTCGAGCGGTTTGGTTTTCTCGGGAGCACCGGGGCCGGGGATGGTGAGCGAGTGATCCGGCCAGAAGAGGTGCATCGCCGATTTCTTGCGCACGACCATTTCCTCGATCGTCCACCCGCAAGCGGCGACGAGTCCCGAGGTGCCCGCGAGCAGCTTGCCCTGCGGAACGGGGGCGAAGTGCGTGAGGCCATTCGCGCGGGCGACGGGGATGAGTTCGGAGTCGGGATTCACCGCCGTCCACGACTCGACCTCGGGGGTGAAGTCGCCCGTCTCGCGATCATCGACCGTGGCGCGCACGCCGCCGATTTCCACGAGCCCGAGATCGGTGGCCGCGCTGATGAGGCCGGGGAAAAGATGCAGCCCCGCGAGGTCCACGGTGCGATCCGCAGGCTCGTCGATCCGCGCAGCGACGGCGGTGATCTTTCCATCGCGCACCAGCACGTCACCGGGGGTGAGCGTGCCCTTGGCCACGGTATGCACCGTCGCGCCGCGCAGCAGCAGCGTCTCGGAGTGCGCCGCGAAAACCAACGTCAGCAGGGCCAGGAACGAGGCGGTCAGTTTTTCCATGGCATCTGGTGGTCGAGGCAGCAGCCGGTGCATTGCAGGCCCGCACGGTCTTCGAGGGCGCGGAAGAAAAATTTCTCCTGCGCCTTCGCCGCTGCGGGATCGCCGCCCGGTTCGCTCGCGAGCTTCTTTGCTTTTTCGATGAGCGTGAGGCGCTCGGCATTCCGGGCGTCGGCGCGGCGCTGGGCGGCGGCGCGCTCGAAGTATTGTTTTCCGTCGATCCACGTCTCCAGACACAGGCTCGACGTCGCGAGCGGACTCCCGCTCCACACCGCGAAGTCGCCGTCTTTTCCCACCTCGAGCGAGCCAACCCTCTGGTCGATGCCGAGCTGCTTCGCGGGATTGAAGGTCACGAATTTCAGCGCCTCGTCCTCGGGCGTGCCGCCGTATTTCACGGCCTTCGCGGCTTCGAGATTCATGCGCCGCGCGTGGTCGGAGGAGTCGGAGTTGAAGGACACATTCACCCCGCGCTCGCGCATGATGCTGCCCGCATACGGGATCGCGTCATAGACCTCGAACTTGAACGCCCACCAGTCCGAAAACGCCGACGCGCCCGCGCCGTGCTTCGCGATTTCATCGGCGACTTTGTAGCCCTCGAGGATGTGCTGCAGCGTCGCCACGCGGACGCCGAAGCTCTCCATCACGCGGAGAAAAGCGACGATCTCGTCCTGCCGATAGCTGTGGCAGTGGACGAGCCGCTCGCCGCGGATGATCTCGGCAATGGCTTCGAGTTCGAGGTCGCGGCGCACCGGCGGTCCGCCTTTCGCCAGTGCGGCGGCGTAGTGCTGCGCGGCGGTGAAGCGGTTTGTGTGAAAGGCTGGCACGCCCATGCGCGTCTGCGGGAAGCGGTACTTAAAGGCGTCGCCCCAGTTCGATTGCTTCACGTTTTCGCCGAGGGCGAATTTGATGC
>JANNXQ010000176.1:0-4178 GCA_031409655.1 Chthoniobacteraceae bacterium
GATCCGCGTCGCCGCGCGCTCCACCGGGATGATGAGGTTGAGATGTTTGCCCGTCGCCTTGCTGATGGCCGCGGCGAGATCACTCGGCGTGCCGCCGGGGAAATCCAGATCGAAGCGCTTCAGGTCGCTCGCCTGCGCGGCCGCTGGGGAACCTGGAGGCATCCCCGGCTGGACGGGAGCTGCCGGCAGGCCGGGCCGCCCCGTCGGGATCTGCGCACAGACGGAGAATGTGCTGAGCGTGATGAGCGCGGAGATCGCGGGGAAAAGTGCGAGTTTCATGAAGGGAGTGGACATAGGTTCACCCAGAGACACGCGGCTCGCGGGCAAAACCCTCGGAGATCGGAGCGGTTTTTTTGCTCGTTTGGGAAATCACTTTCGCGACCGCCCCACCGGGGCGGCGGGAGTGCGAGGGCATCGGCGGTGAGGCGGGTGCGTTCCGTTTCATTGGGTGAGGATGAATTTCGCTCCTCCGAGGTCGATTCCCTCCACCTCAATATCAATGCGTCCTTCTGGTTTACCGGCGGTTGCCGGCACCGAGAGCATGAGTGTCCCTGTTCCCGAGGAGCCGGGCGGCTGGGGTGGCTTTTGCACGAGCTGATTGATGGTCTCGGGTGGCAGGCCCGTGGCTCGGAGCGCGGCGTTGGCGGCGGCGGGATCCTTGGCGCGCCAGGTGCCGTAAACCGATGCGATGCTCTGGGTGCGCTGCTTCTCATTTTGCACGCTGCGCGCCCAATCCATCGCGGCGGCGGGATCGCGTGGCGCGACCAGTCCGGCATATCGGCTGCGCGCGTCGTCCAGTTCCGGACCCTGGGGCTGTTTGGTCAGCCACTCGCCGGCGGCGCGCACGTCCTCTTGCGCCCAGCTACTGACGGTCCGCGCCAAGATGCGGCGTTTGTCCTTTTCGGCCGCTCCTTCCAGCAAGAAATCCGCGGCGAGCGCGGGTTTTGCGTGGAGGAGATCATCGCTGGCGGAGCCGCGCACGGACTTCTGCTCATCCGCGGGCAGCGAGCGAATCCAGGCCATGACTTCATCCGGTGCGCTCAGCGCCCACTCCGGCGTGACGATGTCCCGGATCTTGTCCCGCTGGCCGGGTGGGAGTGAAGCCGAGCGGTCGAGCAGGCGGCGGCGCGACGCATTGTCCGTCGCGCTGTCCGCGATCCCGTGCAGCGCCGAGGTCCGTGACCGATCATCGATGGTGAGGAGCCTGGCGAGCGCGGATTCGAGATCGTGCGCGGCCATCCCTCGGAAGACGGACGTCGCCGCGATCCCGCGGGTGTGGTCATCGACTTCGTCTTTCGGCTGCGTCTCAAACCATTTCCAAACGGCCTCTGGATCGCGGCGTGCCCAAGCGCCGACCACGGCCTGAATTGCGTTCCCGGCAAACCGCGAACCTTTCCCCAGTTTCCCCTGCGCATACGCCATCGCCGCCCGGCCATCGGTCTCCGCCCACAAGCCGAGCAGTGCGGAGTAAAGCATCTGCTTCTGCCCCGCCTCGCGGACCGACTGCTCGACCTCGGCCAGCGCCTCCTGGAGCTGCGCATCGTCCAACTCCGCGAGAGCCGCCATGGCGCGAAGCATCCCGCGCGAGTTCCGCATCCCGGGCTGGCCGCCACGCATTTCCAGGCGGGCGCGCGCGATTAGCGAGGCGACGCTCGGCTTCTCGCTGCGCACTTCTTCACGTGAGGCTTCGCCGCCCGGCGCGGTGACTGGCACCGCGTCCGCAGATACCGTGGGAACGGGAGTCGGCGCAGGAGGAGCAGCGGTGGAATGGCGCGCGGATTCCCCGCTACTCCCGAAGAAATAGGCGACGGCGAGAGTGGCCAGCCAGGCGGCGGCGACGAGGATGCGTGGGGTGTTCATGGGGTGGGTTTTGACGTTGAGACTGGGGAAAGAGCAGGCGGGCAGTTACCCGCAGGCGTTGGAGAGAGCGCAGTCGGAAACATCGGACCTTTCTCGCGGTCCTCCGAGTAATCGGCGCGGCGCGGCTTCACTTCTTCCGGTCCTTGAGCCACTCCGCCTTCCACGCGGGCGGGATGGTCGTTTCGCTTTCCAGCCAGGCGCGGGCCGCGGCGGCGTCGCGTTCGCGCCACCGGTAAATCACATTGTCGAGCACCTCGCGGCGGCCGGTGCTGTCGCGGATGGTGAGCGCGCGCGGGGCGACCGCGGCGGGATCGTCGTGGGCCATCTGACTCAGCAGGCCGCGGAGGGCGGCGTCGTGCTCGGCGGCGTTGGAGACTCCGGCGAGCATCGCCTCGGCGCGTTTGGGATCTTGCCGACTGAACGAATACGCTGCGCTCATCGCACCGGCGATGGCCTCGGACCGGATCGGACCGGGCTTGAAGCTTTGGGCCCAGGCGTTGAGGTCGGTGAAGTCGTCGCCCCCGCCGATGCGGAAGCCGAGGCGATTCGCGAGGCGGAATTGGGCGGCGTCCGGCAATTGATTAAACAGGCGCATCCCCAGGTTGCCTTCAGGAGTCTCGAGATCCTTGCTCGAGATGTGCGTGAAGCTTTCGTAAAGCGCCCGCTCCATCAGGCGCTCTCGCTCTGGTCCGGCGGGCATCGCTTCCATCCAGGCGACGGTCTTCGCGGGCGCACCCGCCATGGCCTCGGCGAGCACGCTCGACTCCCAGCTATTGAAATCCGTGTCGTAAACCCCGCGTGCCACCTCGATTCCACTAGCGAGGCACCACTCCAGTGCCGCGATCGGTTCCTTTTCCGCCCACATCTTCGCGGCGGCGATGGCGGGCTGGTCGCGAAATTCCGCGGGGATTCCGGCCAACCATTCGAGCACGAGGCGCGGGTCTTTCCCGCCGATCACTTCCGCGACGTGCGTGACGAGGGGATTCCCGATGGCACCTGCTTCCAGCGTCGGCAGGAGGGCATCGAGCTGCGCGAGCGCGCTCTTGGGATCCTTTTTGGCCCACTTCTTCAGCACCGTCTCGCGGGTCTCGTCGCGCGTGCTGCCGGGCGCCATGTCCGCGAGCGAGGCAAAGGCGGCGGCGGGATCGGTGTCCGCCCATTTGCCGAGGATGTCGGAGAAAACTTTCTCGCGCAGCGCGCCGGGCGGGAATTCGCGGAGCTGGGCGGCCTGGGCCTGCGGCTCTTTGCCACCGAGCTGGGTGATGGCTGCGGCGATCAACTTCCGCGACCGCGCATTGCCAGGCGCGGCGAGGGCGGCGCGGATCGCCGCATCCGGCATCGCCCGCGCCCACGCTTCCACTCCCCAGGCAAAGTCCGGGTGCTCGAGCATCCAGCGCTCGGCTGCCGCGGGATCGAGGGTGAACCAGCGGGTCATCAGCGCGAGCATCAGCTCGGACTTGAGTTCGAGCGGCAGGGATTCCGCGCGCTTCACGAGTCCCGGCAGATCCGCGGCGGTGAAGGCGCGCATCGCTTCGAACAGTTCGTAGTGCTGCACGAGCGACAGCGGCTCCTTCAGCGCCGTGAAGAGCTGCGCGATGCGATCGTCGTTCGACGTGGAAAATGCCGATGCGCTCCGGGATCGCTCGTCCACGGCAGCCGGTGGCGCGTCATGCGCAGCGCGCGTTTCCGCCGGCACCGCACGACCGGTGGAGTGGAGACTGCGTCCAGCGACCACGCCGATGACCAGCCCGGCGGCGCAGGTGAGGATGAAGGTGACCGGCTTCAAAAGTCTCTTTCCAGGTTTCGCTTTTTCCATTCCTCGTCCACGCCCTGCACGCTGCGGAGCCACGCGCGTGAGCCCGCGGGATCCTCCCAGCTCCATCTCCCGAAAACCCAGTCCGCCGCGCGTTGACGCTCCCCGGAGCCGACGATATGCGACACCCATTCCGCCGCCGCGGCCGGATCGGCGTGCGCCGCGATCCTGGCATACTCCGTCATGGCTCGATCGCGCTCCGAGCCGGCGGGTAATTGCTCAATCCACGCCGCCGCACTCCGCAGATCGCGCTGGCTCCACTTTTCCGCGACCGTGCCGAGGATCCGCTCACGCACCTTGCCCTCCGGAAACTGCATCGCCCACTGCACCGCCGCCGGGGCATTCTTCGTCGCGAGCACCGCGGCGAGTTGCCCGGCGAGCGCGCCATCCTTATCACGCCCAGCCACGGAGGCGTAGGCCGCGGTGGCCTGCCCGAGATCGCCCGCGCCTTCGACGCTGAGCGCCGCCTGGAAGTGCGCCTCGTCGCGCAGCAGCCCCGGCGGCA
>JANNXQ010000177.1:0-25514 GCA_031409655.1 Chthoniobacteraceae bacterium
CCGGGCGCGACGCTCTACTCGCCGGGCCGCCGGAACTGCGCGCGCGGCAAAATGCGGATTTCGACTGCATCCGCGGGATCGCCGCGGGGATCGCCGATCCGCGGTTTCGCGGGCTCGCGGATTTGTTTCTTTCCGAATACGGCGACCGCTTTCGCCGGACCGCGGCGGCCCGGCAAAATCACCATGCGCGCCGTGGCGGACTCGTCGAGCACGTCGCGCAGATGATGCGCTCGGCGGATGCGATCGCAGGCGCGTATCCCGCGTTGAATCGCGACCTGCTGCTGACGGCGGTGCTTTTTCACGATGCCGGAAAGCTGTGGGAAAACGCGCTGCCCGCGGATGGCTTCACCATGCCTTTCGACGAACTCGGCGAACTGCTCGGGCACATCACCATTGGCATCGAAGTCGTGAACACCCTCTGGCGCCGACTCCTTGCCGAGCCCGTCGCCGCCGATTGGAAGACGCTGCGGCCCGCGAGCGAAGACGTGCGCCGGCACCTCCTGCACCTCCTCGCCTCGCATCACGGCGAGCTGCAATTTGGCTCACCCGTGGTGCCGAAAACGCCCGAAGCCTGGGCGCTGCACTACGTGGACAATCTCGACGCCAAGCTGGAAATGATCACCGCCGGATTTGCGAATGCCAAGTCGCTGGCCCCACGCATCCGCGAGCGCGCGTGGCCATTGCCGGGGAATCTCGTGGCGCCTTTGCAGCGCTTTGAGGAGCCTTGAGCCTCGTCCTCTTTTCGTCCCACTAAAGTTCTGTCAGAGCGGGAGTTTCCGCGTTGAAAGTGCATCCGTTCCCTGCCACTTTTTCGTTCGCCTTTCGAAGACTGGCTTTGGTCATGAATTTCATACTCGCTCGGTTAATCAGCACTACGGGCGCACTCCTCACCATGGGCTGCGCGCTGGTGGCATCCCTTCAGGGTGGCCGAGTGCAGGCGTCGGAGTTCGCGATTGCGAATCGTTCGTTGGGGAAAGAGGACGCGCGGGCGCGCATCGAGCTGCTCGGCTGGGAGCCGACCACGGAGCGGTTTCTCGTGGCCATGGGGACTGGTCACCGTCCCCTCATTGATCTCTATCTGGACTCCGGCGCCGTCGTGAATGCGCTCGATGAAAAAGGCCGGTCTCCGCTGCTCCTCGCGCTGCTCGCCAAGGACTGGACCCTCGCCGAACGCCTGCTCGGCGCGAATGCCGACATCGCGGCGGCAGACGCCCTCGGCACGACGCCCGTGATGGCCGCAGCCATGGGCGGCAATACTGCGCTCGTCCGCACCTTGATCACCCGCGGCGCCAAGCTCGATACCGTGGACACTCGCGGCCACACCGCGCTCCACTACGCCGTGGTCGGACGCCAGCGCCCCACGGTGGAGCTGCTCATGAGCGTCGGCCCAGTCGTATCCACGCCGTGCTGCGACGGCTGCAACTTACTCGGGCACGCGCTGCAGACCGACGACTGGACGGTCATCGACCCGATCCTCGACCGGCTCGAAGGGACGCTCGAGTGGAACGATTGGTCCGGCACAGCGATCGTGAAGGCCCTCGCCAATTCCGATCGCTCCCGCATCCGCCGCCTGCTCGCAAAGCACCCTGGCCCTCCCGTCCCGGCGGAAGGCGCGCAGCCGCTGCTCGCCTACGCCGTCGCGCAGAATGACCTCAGCCAGCTCCGCGCCCTGCTCGATTGCGGCGCAAATCCGAACACTGCACTCACCCAGACCGTCGATCCCGCGTTCAATGCGCTCGTCTCTTCGAGCTTCGTCCGCTTCTACGGGGATAAGGAGCCGGGCTTCAATGTCCTGATGCTCGCCGCCGCCATGAAGCGTGAGGAAGGCCTGCGCCTGCTTCTGGAAAAAGGCGCCACCAAGGGCCTGGCCACCACCGGAAAATCGCGGCTCATCGCCCTCTATTTTGCGGCCTGGGCGGATAGCGCCTCCTGCGCGCAGATCCTCCTCGGGAAAGTGCCGCACCGCGACGAGCTCCGCGTGGAAATCTCCCTCGACGAGCAAAAGGCGGACGTCATCAAGAACGGCGCTCCCGTTTTCACCGCGCCCATTTCCAGCGGACGAAAAGGGTTCGCGACCCCGGTGGGTGACTTCGTCGTGACCGACAAACATCGTGACCACCGCTCCTCGATCTACCAGGAAGCGAAGATGCCCTACTTCATGCGGCTGAGCTGCCGCGACTTTGGGATGCACGAAGGCGTGCTGCCAGGCCGTCCGGCGTCCCATGGTTGCATCCGCCTCCCCGGTGCCGCTGCGCGCAAGCTTTTTAAGGAAATCCCCATCGGGACTTGGGTGAGCATCCGGCGCTAGGGCGGGATCGCTCCGGGCGGCGCGGTGCTCTCAAGCCGCTACCGCCACCCCCGCAAACAGCTCCAGGGTCTGGCGCACGTTTTCCTCGATGGTGAACCGCGCCGCCTTCTCGAGCAGCCGCGGCCTCACCGCCTCCCGGCAGGCGGGATCGCTCCAGCGGGCCAGAGCGGCCGTCAACGCGCGCACGTCGTTGGGCGCGGAGACCACATCCCCTTCCACGCCTGCTTCGATGATCTCGGCAAAGCCATTGTGGACCGTCGTGATCACCGGCAGGCCGGCCCCGAGCGCCTCGAGACAGGCATTGGAAAAGGGATCGTAGAGCGTCGGCAGGATGAAGACGTCCGCCGCCGCCAGGTAGCGCGGCAGATCGCGCACCCCGCCCAGGAACATCACCCGATCCGACTCCGGCAGCGGATTGGGATTACCCCGTCCCGCCACGAGGAGTGTCGCCTGGGGCGCATCGGAGTGCTCGATCGCCTCGATCGCCCAGCGCAGCCCCTTCCGCGTCCAACCCGTGCCCGCAAAGAGCACCACGTAGTCCTTTTCCCGAAGCGCGAGCGAGCGGCGCATCGTCTCCCGATCTTTCATCCGGTCGGCCGCGATGGCCGGCGCGGGCAGGCCATTGTGGATCACGTGGATCTTCTCCGCCGGATAGTCGTAGCAGCGCCTGATCTCCGCTTTCACCATGTGGGAATTCGCGATCACCAGGCCCGCGCCCCCATCGGAAAAGAGCGTCTTTTCGAGACCGAGGATGCTCCGGTGTTTGCCGTTCAAGCTGCGCAGCCAGGATTTCAGCCAGGGCTCGTGGGGCGCGCGACGCTCCAGCCAGACTTTGTGAACGCCATCACCGGCGCGGTAGCAATCGCACGCATGCAACCGCTCGAAGCTGAAAAGCACGTCACACTTTCCTTTCGCTCGCACCCGCCGCACCGAATCCGCAAAGCGCCCCGGCGACATCGAGCCCGAGAGTTGGAAAATCTCATGCGACCATTGCTCACGCGGCCAATCGCGGGTCGTGAAAAGCGCTAGCTCGTGCCCTGCTTCCGCGAGGCCCGCCGCAAACCGTTTCAAAAACGCCTCGGCGCCCCCGGTTGAAGAATACCCGCGTCGCACCAGCCCGAATTTCATCGGCGTATCGACTGACGTTTGGGCGAGTCGGATGGCATTTCAGAGACATGTTCGCCGCAATCCTAAAATCTGTCTATCGGGCCAAGTACCTATAATTATCATTGGGCGGATTGGGGGTCTCGCGCTTTCCTCTTTGCGATTCCCGTGCCACCCTCGGCGCCCCTTGGCCCTGCCGAAACATCTCCTCTACGCCACCTCCGCCCGCATCGGCGGCAGCGGCCTCGACGCCGTGGCGCTCGAGTCGTTGCGCGCCGCGGAGCAGGCGGGCTGTCTCGGGCGCGCGCTGGCCTTTGAAAATCGCAGTGAACTCCCAGCAGCACGCGTGCAGTCGCTGCGCTGGAATCCCGTGCGGCTGCTCTCGGGCCTCGGCAGCGAGTTTTACTACGGGGCAAAAAAACACGCGCTCGATCGGGCGGCCGCCGGCGAGCTGGCCCGCGGTGGGTACGCTCTCTTCCACGGCTGGTCCGGCGAAAGCGTGCGCACCCTGCGCGCGTGCCGCCGCCTCGGCGTGCCCGGCGTGATCGAGATCCCCACCTGGCATCGGAATAAAGGCCGGATCAAACCCGCCCGCCAGACGAAGAGCGAACGCGAGCGCGCCGAAGCCCGCGGCTGGCAAGGCTGGAAAAACCGCCTGCTCGTGACCCGGCAGCAGCTGCTCGAGGAATACGATCTCGCGGACCTCATCCTCGTCCTCTCGGAACGCGCCGAAGAGACCTTTCTCACTGCCGGCATCGCCCCGGAGAAGCTCTTCCGCCATCAGCGCGGCGTCGATGTCACGCGTTTCGCTCCCGCGCTCGCGCCTCCAGAGAAATTTGTCGCCATCTTCGTCGGCGCGCTCATCAAACGCAAAGGCGTCCACCATTTACTTGAGGTCTGGCAGCGGCTCGCGCTCCCCGACGCCGAGCTCGTGCTCGTCGGCACCGTCCACGAGGAGATCCGCCCCTGGCTGGAAAAGGCCGCGCCAAACGTGCGCGTCGCCGGCTTCGTCCAGCGCGTCGAGGACTGCTACCGCGCGGCCGCCGTCCACGTCTTTCCCAGCGAGTGCGAAGGCAGTGCCAAATGTACCTACGAAGCCGCCGCGTGCGGCCTCCCGCAGATCACCACCCGGGAAAGTGGCGACGTCGTGCAGCACGAGGTCAACGGCCTCCTCATCCCGCCGAACGACCCCGAAGCCCTCGCCGCCGCGCTCGAGCGCCTGCACCGCGACCGCGCGCTCTGCGCCCGACTCGGAGCCGCCGGCCGCCAGCGCGTCGTGGAAAATTTCACCTGGGAACACTTCCGTGCCCGGCTCCTGGAGGCCTACCGGACGGCATGTAGCATTTAGGATTTAGCATTTGGATGTGTGGCGCTACGCGCATGGTGGGAATGGCGCGGGCCAAAATCCTAAATCCTAAATCCGACATGCTAAATGCCCCGAAGATCCTCGCCCTCCAGCTCAAGCGCATCGGCGACGTGATCCTGACCGCGCCTGCCCTCGCCGCCCTCCGCCGCGCGCGACCGGACGACCGCATCACCCTCGCCGTGACCGCCGGCTGCGCGCCGCTGCTGGAGGTGATCCCGTCGATCAATACCGGCATCGTCTTTGGCACCGGGCGCGGGTGGGCTCCGTGGCAGCAGGCGCTCACGGGCGGTTTTGACGCCGTGCTCGATTTCACCGGCACCGATCGCTCCTCCGCCGCCACTGCACTCACTCGCGCGCCGCTCCGCGCTACTTTCGAGTGGGTGAAAAAGTCGCGGGCCCGCGCGCTGGCCTACCATCGTTTCATCGCTTCGCCCGTCCGCGAATTTCACACCGCCGAGCACTACCTCCACCTCCTGCGCGCACTCGACCTCGACCCCATCGCTTCGCCGGACAATTGCGCGCTGCGCCTTCCCTCCACCGCGCACGCCGAAGCCGCAGCGGCCTGCCCCGCGACCCCTTTCGCCATCCTCCACCCGGGCAGCGCGCGACCGGAGAAATACTGGCTCCCCGAACGCTGGGCCACGCTCGCCGCGCATCTTCATGGCCAACACGGCCTCGCCATCGTCCTCACCGGCGGCGGCGACGACTTCGAGCAGCAGCACCTCGCGGCCGTTCGCGCCGCCGTACCGACCGGCATTCCGCTCACCGACCTCAGCGGCAGACTCGGCCTCACGGGCTTCGCCGCAGCCATCGAGCGGGCGAAGCTGATCGTGAGTTGCGACACCGCCGCGGTACACTTGGCCTCGGAGTTGCAGCGCCCGCAGATCGCCCTTTTCGGCCCCACGAATCCCTTTCACTGGCGTCCGCGCCATCCGCACGCCGTGGTGCTTTCCGCCGCCCAGCCCGAGGCGCCGCTGACAACATTCACGCCAAAGATGAAAGGCGCGCCCATGGACGGCATATCGACGGCGTTGGTCATCCGTGCTACGGACACGCTCCTCGGAGGCGCAGTGCCCGCGCTTCCCTGAAGACCCATTGAAGAACATCGAACATCGAACATCGAACATCGAACATCGAACGACCCGCCAAGCGCCCTCGTTCGACGTTCGATGTTCGATGTTCGATGTTCGATGTTTTTCCCCGGCCGCCTAGGCGCCCCCTCGCATGGCCACCAAAAAACTCTCCCGCAAAGCCATCGCCAAAATGTCCTTCCGGGATTTTCTGCGCGAAGCCCGCGGGCCGTATGCGCGGCTCTTCAGCTACCTGAAGCCGTATCGCACGCGCTTCTTCGCCGGCATCCTCTGCGGCGCGCTCTTCGGCATCGTGCAGGCGCTCCTTGTCTTTGATGTGCAATATGTCGCCAGTGCCGTCTTCCCGGATCGCGGCTCCCCGGCGGGCGGGCCGCTCGTGAAATGGTTCCCGCAGCTCGCTGATCTCCAGGTCGGCTCCAGCCTGTTCACGGTCCTGCTCATCTGCGCGAGCATCCCGGCGCTCATGGCCCTGCGCGGCCTCTGCGGTTATCTGAATTCCTACTGCATGCTCTGGGTCAGCGTGCGCGTGCTCGACGACATCCGCACCGAGGTCTTCCGCCACACCCTCGGGCAGTCGATGGAATTCTTTAACAAGTCCAAAGCTGGCGAGCTGGTGCAGACCGTCTTCAACCAGACCCGCATGGCGCAACAGGCGCTCACGAATATCTCGGGCGACATCGTCAAGCAGCCCATCTCCATCCTCACCGGACTGGCCGCGCTCTTCATCATCGATGCGCGTTTCATGCTCATGTCTTTCCTCATCTTCCCGCTCTGCATCGTGCCGGTGGTGCTGATCAGCCGGAAGGTGCGGCAGGCCGGCGTGCGTGAGGAGCAGGAAGCCGGACAGCTCATGGTCGTGATGCAGGAGGCCTTCGCCGGCATCCGCGTGGTGAAAACGCACGCACGCGAGGACTACGAGTCGGAGCGCTTCAATGCGGCCAATGACAAGATCATGCAATTCATCATGCGCTGGCGGAAGGCGCTGGAAATGGCGGGTCCGATGGTCGAGACCGTGGCGTCACTCGGCATCGCCCTCGCCCTCGCGTGGACGTGGTACTACCAGCTCGGCTTCGCCAAATTCATCGCGCTGAACGGCGGCATGGTGATGCTTTATCCGGCCTTCAAATCGCTGAGCCGCATCTATCTCACCATGCAGCGCTGCCTGGCCTCGACCACCGCGATCTTCGAGCTGCTCGACCGCGTGCCCGCGATCCAGGATGCGCCCGACGCGACGAAGCTCCCGCGCGTCCGCGGCGAAGTGCGCTTCGACGGCGTCACCTTCGCCTACGGCATCGACACGCCCGCCGTGCATGGCCTCGAGCTCGCGATCCCCGCCGGCACGAGCTGCGCGCTGGTCGGCGCGAGCGGCGCGGGGAAGAGCACCGTGCTCGCCTTGCTCCAGCGTCTCTACGAACCGCAGCAAGGCAGCGTGCGCATCGACGGCCACGACATCCGCAGCGTCACCCAGGCTTCGCTGCGCGAAAACATCGCGACTGTCAGCCAGGACATCTTTCTCTTCCACGACACCATCGCGAATAACATCCGCTACGGTCGGCTCGACGCCACGCAGCCCGAGATCGAAGCCGCCGCGCGCCAGGCCCACGCGCACGATTTCATCATGGCGCAGCCCAAAGGCTACGAGACGGTGATCGGCGACAAAGGCAGCCTGCTCAGCGGCGGCCAGCAGCAGCGGCTCTCCATCGCCCGCGCCTTGCTGAAGAACGCCCCGATCCTCCTGCTCGACGAAGCCACCAGCGCGCTCGACTCCGAGTCCGAGCAGCACATTCAAGCCGCGCTCGAAGCCCTCGCCGCCGGCCGCACCGTGGTCGCCATCGCCCACCGGCTCTCCACCATCCTGCACGCCCATCAGATCGTGGTCATGGAAGGCGGGACGGTGAAAGAGATCGGCACGCACCAGGTGCTGATGGAAAAGAGCGGCTACTATCGCCGACTGTGCGACCTGCAGTTTGGGGGAAAATTTGAAACTCGAAATCCGAAACTCGAAACCAGTGAAGTATGAAGAGACGAAACTTTGAAATGACTGACGTGCGCGCCTCGAACCGTTTTTTCCCTTCCAGCAGTTGGAATTTGGTGCGGATTGCGGATTGCGGATTTCGAGTTTTCCTCCTCCTGTTTGCCTGCACCCTCCCGGCCTCGGCCGAGGACACCATCAAGAGCAAAGTCGTCGATGCCGAGAATCATTCCGTGACGGAAACCCTCGCGGACACCAAAGGCCGGATCATCAAAAAGACGCGCTTCTTTTTCGACGATAACAACTGGTCGAAGGGTGCAATTCACTTCGGGGAGAAAGACGTGGTGAAGTACAAAGAGGTCTTCAAACGCGACGCCAGTGGACGGCTGCTCGAGACCCGGCTTTTCGACAAGGACGACAAATCGCTCGGCAAACGCGTCTGCCAATACGACAGCGGCGGCAAGCTCCTGCGGATCGACGATTACGACGCCGCGGGCCAGCTCCTCACCCCGGCGCAGCGCGCGCTGCCGGTGAAAAGGAAACGGTAATCCGCGAGCCCCCCGGGAGCGCCGCCGTCCCGTGCGGCATCGTGCCGATCCGCGCAGCGCCACTCCTGCACCGCGAGGGTGTCGCCGACGAGTCCGTAGGAGCGATGATCCTTCGCGAGTTGGCACAGCGACGCGAGACACGGAGTTCCGATTGACAGACCCGCGTGCCTCCATCGACACCTTCCCCGCCGTGCGCGTCTTTCTTCGCTCCCTCTCGATCTTCCTCCTGCTCGGTGCCTCCGCGGTGGCGCGGGAGTTCGATCTGCGACGCGACACCTTTGCCTTTTCCAATGACACCGCCCTCCAATACGGCGTCGATGAGCAGGGGCATCTGCATATTTCACGGCGCGAAAAGCCCGTCGAGTATTCGCACCGCTGCTTCGTCCTGGCCCGGGCCGTCCTGCAGTTCCATCAGTTCGCGCGCTTTACTCCGAAAGAGCCCAAGCTCACTCGGGAGGAATACCGCGCGCGCATCAAACGCCTCTGCCGCATCGCCGTCTGGACCCGCGGCCCGCGCGAGCGGATCGTCTTTCCCGGCTTCGCGGATCTGCACGCTTTCTCGATCGCCTACGAAGGTCTGCTCAAGGAAAACCTCGGCAACTGGCTGCCCACCTACCTGCGCATCGGCAACTGGCGCATGTGCATGGGCCACCTCCGCGCCGGCCAGGCCGCAGCCGCGCGCTGGCTCGAAAAATCGATCGCGGAAGGTCGCCCGCGCGCGCTCTACCTCGCGCGTTTTCCGCACATGAATCACGTCGTGGTGCCTTACTCGATGCAGCGCGAAGCCGGAGGCGATCTGCGCTTTCAGGTCTATGATCCAAACTACCCGAACCGCCCAAGCTGGCTGCTCTACCGGGCGAACGAGCGCAGCTTTGACTTTGAGAAGCGCTGGTACTTCCCCGGCGGTCGCGTGAATGTCATGCGCGTCTTCATCTCGCCGTTGCACTGAACGGTTCGCCAGCAGGCTGTCAAAGGACGCCCGGCTCCGTGCCGAATTTCAGGTCGGCGTCAATGAGCCCCAGGACTTCGAGAGCGAAATCGACCGCGCCGCGATCATCCACGCCGCCTGCGGGACCCACGCCGACGCGCTCGCCGAGCACGGCTGGATCGCCGCCGATACCACCGACCTCGGCGCCGCCCTCGAGACGCTCGAAGGCGCGGGGAATACCCAGAACAACGCCAGGGCAAAAAGAAAGGCATCACCGCCCGCCGCAGCCGCGCCGCCAACGAACTCCACAAAAAGTGCCTGAGCCTGCAAAACGCCGCCCGCCTCGCCTACCCGAGCACGAAGATCGGCAAAGTGGGCGGCATCGAAGAAGCCCGCGCCCGCTTCCTCCTCGACGAATTCCCACCCCGCACCGGCGCCAACGCCGGCGAAAACCCCGACCCAAACGGCCCACCGACGTCACCCGAGCCGGGAAAGTAGTTGCGGCATTGGGCATTCCGAAGGTTTGGCCAGAAAACTGACCACACGGGATGCCCTCCGCCTGGGATCTCTGACCGTTGAGCAGTCCATTCAGTTGCGGCTTGGCGGAGCAAAGCAGTCCACGACTTTAGTCGGCCAAGCCCTTCGCCAACAGAGGCAAACTTCGACCCGATAGAAGTCGCCGGTCGTGGAATTCGACGCTGCTACTGCGTTGCGCGTCGAGCCGACTAAAGTCGAAGAGTACTTTGCCGCCGCGCCGGTCGTACTGTTGGTGAGAGATGGGATCACTCATGCCAAAGCGCATGAGCCTGTCGGAAAAGACTCATGCGACTTTGGTTGGCGAAAAGCCCTTGGCAACACCGAAACGCCTTGCTGTCACCCAGAGCGAATGCCCGGCCGCGTCGTTCTCGTCAACCTTCGCGGCGGCGTTGCCCCTATGGCTGGGTGGCGCGAGCCTGGAGGGTGACGAAGCCTTGGGGAAGGGTGGTCGTCACGCGCCATGTGGCGACATTGATGTTGCCGCTGATGCGAGTAGCAGGCAGTAACGAACGTGCAGAAAACTTTGGGATTAGGGCAAGCTCAACAACGCCTTCGATGGGAAAGTCACGCGTCTCAATCACGATACTAACCGGCGCGTTGTTCTGAATGGCCACATCGGCGGCCGCGACGAGTGGAGATCTAGGATCGGTGGGCGCAACTATGGAATCGACGCTAACAACGCGCGCCTTTGGCGCATTGGCAGCGGGCCAAATGATGGGCGGGTTTGCTGGTGGAACCCCTACAGTCTCCGGAGTTGAAACAAGACCGCTTGAGAGCCATCCTTCAATCCTGATCCGACCATCCGGAAACGCGCGGAGATTCGACAGGACTCCTTGAGACACTGACGTCGTTCCTGTAACAGATTGAGCAATCAATCTTATCGCTCCGCCACTGCCATACTGTGGGTTAGCATAGGTTATTGAAGTACCACCACTTACATCAATCTGTCCAGTTACGTTGATAACATTGCCTGCAGCGATAAGGATTGCACCTCCTCCCCCCGCTCCCGCCACTTCAAAAGTTGGCTTGTGTCCAGACCCTCCAATAAGCGGAAGAATCTGCGGGTTTCCATAAACTGATGCATAGCGGCCACTATTGTATCCGCCATTTCCCAAGGCGAAGCCCGGGCCATACCCGTCTCCAGATCCTTGTGGACCCACCGCCCCACCCCGAAACCCACCTGGGCCTGCTTCAGCGGGAACAAGCCTCGATACAGCATCTCCACCTTCGTTTTGACCCAAAAGCAGTAATTTTCCAGCAATGTTAACATTTCCTTGCACGAGCCATACAACAGGGGCTTTGCTCGGATGATTCTTGAACCGGACGGTTCTGCCCACAAGCTGGGCGGGCGATCCGCTCGTGAAGCCCGCGATATTGACAGAAGTGTATTTGAAAACGATCGCCCACTTATCCGGGTCATAGACGCCCTTACCGGCATTGGCGGAATTGTTTTGATTCCATGTGCCGGTGACGGCTTGGGAGAGGTCGATCACCGTGTCTGCGGTGATATTCAATGCACCATCGGAGCCGTCGCTGGGGATGGTGAGTTGGGCGGAGGCGGTCAGGGTACTGCCAATGAAGGCAGCGGCGAGGATTAGTTTGTGGAGTGTCATGGGTTTGGTGGGTTGGTTCGGAGGTTGTTGGGACTTGGTTCTGATAGGTAGCACTTAGGGTTCGTTAAAATTCAGGACGCTGACTTCACGCGAGTTGACTTCGAGAGCGGCAGTGGGGCTGCCGAGATTGAAGACGCTCACTTCCCGCGTCTCGATTTGCAGGAGATCGCTGGAAGGAACCGCCTGGCCGTTGAAGACCGAACATTCACGGGAATGGGTGTAACCGATAAGGGTCGCACCGCCAGGATCGCCCCCACCTGAGTTGCTGCCACCGGGAGCACTGCCAAAGTTGAAGATGCTGAATTCGCGGGTCTCGATCTGAAGGAGGTCGCTGTAGGGGACGGCTTGGCCATTGTAGAGGGAAACTTCCTTGGAGCTCGCTTCAAACGTCGCGCTGGGGCTGCCGAAGTTGAAGATGGATTGCTCCCGAGTGTTGGCCTCGAAGGTGGCGGAAGGGCTGCCGAAATTGAAGATGCTGACTTCCCGGCCTTCGCGTTGGAGGATCTTGTAACTGGTGATCCGAAATAGGTTCAAATAGACTTGGTAATTGGTGAGTCCGCCGCCGCCTGGGGAAAGTTTGGACCCATCACTCGGATCGAGCGGATCGAGAATGTTCGGGTGGGACAGCTCGTAAGCGTCGTCTATTCCATCGCCATCGGTATCCAGAGGGGCAAATTTACTATACGGGATGGCGCGGAAGAATCCCTTGGGCACCCCTGGGACGATTTGGAGCTCAGAAGGAGTGCCGAGGCTCATATCGGCTGATTCCCAAGTGATAAGATCGTGGGAAAACTGCAGCAGGTAGTAGGCGCCGGGATCCTCGGCAAACTCGACGACCGCCATTCCATTGATGAGCTGGAAGTTCTGGATGGTATTCAGCGGGACGGCCGAGGCGCCGGTGAGAATCGTGATCCACAGAGTGAGAAATAGGATGGAAGATCGCGTCGTCATTTGAGGATGTTTTGAAAGGCAATGAGTTTGGTCATTTTTGGTTCGGAAGCGGGAGCGACCTTGACGGTGGCGCGCAGGGTCCTCCCTCCTTGATTCGGAATCGCGACCGCCGGGTTTCAAAGAATCCGAAAAACCTTTGGCAGGGATTGAGAAATTCGGCGCGACTCCGGTTCGCCCGCCGCGGGATCGGAGCGCTTTGGAGTGCGCAGACTCGTCTGCGTTTTGGCGGCGGCGGCGACTGGTCGCCGGCGGCAGGGCGCAGAGGCTTTCCCCCCGCCGCCGACAAGTCGGCCCCTCCGCAAAGCGCGGACAAGTCCGCGCACTCCAGAGCTGTCGCGTGCAACAACCCTTACTCGTTGTCCGTGCAGGCCACTTCGCACACGCTACTGGCACTTTATCCACATCACGCGGCACTGAGGACGGGACGGTTTCGTTCTGTAACGCTTCAAAACTCTACGCCCCAAACCCAGAGGCTGCCGTCGCCGCGAATCCCTGCGGCTCCGTTCTCTCCTGCGGAAATGCTCACCCAGCGACCATCCGCACCGATCCGCACAGGGGACAGTCGATCGATGGTACTGCCATCGCCCAGTTGCCCGCGGTGATTGTGACCCCAAGCCCAGAGGCTGCCATCGGCCTGCAAGGCAAATGTTGAGTCAACAGTCGCAGCTACGAGTGTCCAGCGGCGATTCCCGCCAACCGCCGTCCAATCGGATCGCGCGGCCTTCGATCCGATGCCGAGTTTTCCGAATTCGTTCCCGCCGGAGCCCCAAAGCGTTTGATCTTTTCCGATGACGAAGGACCGAGTCTGGCGCGTTTCCACCGCGATCCAGTATCCGTCCGGCCCGATCCGAACGGGATTAGGAACCTTTTCAGCAGTGGTCAGGCCCAGTTGGCCGGCTCGGTTGTCACCCCATCCCCAGAGGCTGCCGTCGGCTTTGATGGCACCACCAGAACCATAGGCAGCGCTGATGCAGGTCCAATCGTGGTCCGTTCCGATTTGCTTGGGATACAATTGCGGCGCCGAGGGTCCAGTGGACCGTTGCCCGAACTGATTTGCACCCCAGCCCCAAAGGGTGCCATCCGCTTTCAGCGCCAAAGTATGAAAGGCGGCGAGTGCGAGCCCAGTCCAGTCGGTGCCCGTCCCAACCCTGGTCGGTGCGGGTCGGTTCACCTCTGTGCCGTCTCCGAGGCACCCGTATCGATTTCTGCCCCAAGCCCAAAGGCTGCCATCTGTTTTGATCGCAAACGATGCGTCGGCGCGCGCTGCGGCCGTTTTCCAGTCGATGTCCGAACCGATGCGCACCGGCTCGCGTTTGTCCTCGAGAACGCCCACTCCCAATTGCCCAAACGATCCCTTTCCCCATGCCCACAGGCTGCCGTTGGCTTTGATCGCGAGAGCGTGGCTCTCGCCCACGGCGACGGAAATCCAGTCATTGTCCCTGCCGATCTGACGCGGAATCTGGCCAGTCGGAGCCCGCGGTGCGGTCTTTTCGGAGTTGCCAGCGGAAACAGCCACCACCTTTGCACTGACTCGATTCTGCGCAAGATAGTCGCCGCCTTGGTCCAGTACGCAGCGGAAACCGTAGTCTGCAATGCGTGCTGTCGCCGGATACGTTTGCCGCCGGGATGCGACTAGGAGCAATAGGTGCGGGGAAAACCAACTTCCGCCACGCACGATGCGCTTCGCTCCATCGGTATCGGCTCGATCTTCACAATACTCTCCGGCGTTGCCTGCCAGATCGAAAATTCCGAGGATATTTCCGCGAAAACTTCCAACCGGAGCAGTGCCGGAATACTCATCCCGGTAGCCAATAATCCGTTCCTTCATCACGGCTCCGAATTTGGCATAGGTTGCTTCGTCCCCGAAGTTGCCCGCTCCGCTCGGCGGCGGCCAGGCTGCACCCCATGGATAGTCTGGGATCACTCCATTTTTGTTCGAGGGCATCGCCGTTTCGTCCTCGCGATTCCCGATCCCCACGGCGCAACTCCACTGGTGGTCGGTAGGGAGACGGTAAGTCGCGCCGGCGGGAAGCACGCCTTGGGAAAGTTCGGTTTTTGTCAGCCAATCGCAGAATGTTTTTGCTTCGGTCCAACTCACCCGGATGACCGGATGGTCGGGACCCTGTGGGACGGGCATTCCCTTTGAGGTCGGCTGGGTCCATTCAGCATCCACGTCATTCGCTTTCGCAAACTCGGCGTAGTCACGCACGCGGGTTTCCCAAATGGAGAAGAGTATGTTGGTTCCCGGTACCGGCACGAATTTCATCCCCAATGAGTTCACAAAGGGCTGCTCTTTGCTCGCGCCAGGAAGTTTCTCGGCCAAGGCTGCGGCTTCGGACTTCGACAGCGGCCTTGGCGGGGCGTCGGAGGTCGCCGCTGCGCGCGCTGGTGCGACCTCAGCAGCCCGCGTGGCTTTGCGAAGCTCGCCACCTTTCCAAATAAAAATACTGGCGATCACGGTGATCGCGAGCGCGCCCGCCGCTGCGAGTGACCACGTTTTTCTCGGCGATGAGGTCGGCTTTTGCGGTGAAGTCTGCGGCGGCGTGGTGCGGATGTGATCCACATCCGTCTTCATCTCGCCGGCTTGCTGGTAGCGGCGGGCGGGTTCCTCTTGCAGGGCTTTGAGCACGACCTCGTCGAGGCGGATGTCCACCTGCACTTTGCGCGAGGGCGGGTCGAAGACGCCGTGCGGGCGCTGGCCAGTGAGCATTTCGTAGAGCATCACGCCGAGGGCGTAGATGTCGGCGCGGGCGTCGGCGTGGCCAGTGCGCTGCTCGGGGGCCATGTAGGCGTCGGTGCCCATGATGGCGTTTGCGCTGGTGAGGACGGACGTATCTTCCGCGAGCGGGCGGGAGAGGCCGAAGTCGGCGACCTTGGCCCGGCCATCCGCGGTGACGAGGATATTGGCGGGCTTAATGTCGCGGTGGATGACGCCCTGGCGATGCGCGTAATGGAGGGCGTCGCAGACTTGGGAGATGAGGGTGAGGGCTTGCTCGGGATTCAGGCCGGGACCGCGCAGGATGCGCTGGAGATCTGTGCCCTCCACAAACTCCATGACGAAATAGGGATGACCCGCGCTGGTCTGCCCGAATTCATAAACGGTGACGATGCCGGGATGCTGGAGTTTCGCCAGAGTGCGGGCTTCGCGCTGGAAGCGGGCGATGAATTGCTCATCGGCCGCCAGCTCGGCGGAGAGGAGCTTGATGGCGACGGGACGATCGAGCGCGGATTGGACGCCGCGATACACGGCACCCATGCCACCGCAGCCGAGCAGCGCGGTGATGCCGTGCTGCGGGAGCAGTGCGGCGAGTTCCTCGGGCGTCGGCGGCACCCATGACTGTGCGCCATGGGACGGCCGAACCGTGCGCAGGCCCATCGCCAGCAACTCACCCGGGTCGAGATCGGCAAGGCCACCGAGCAACGGATTGCGCGGTGCAGCGGGCGGCGATGGTTCCTCGGGATTCACGGGGCGTGACGGTAGGGGATTCTATGCTGCTGATTCGGAATAAGGGAACTTCGGGTTCAAAGATTCTGCGGCTGATCGGGCGCTCCGAGCACGATGCGTGGAACCGCCGCCGGAGGCGTATCCTTTTCGACCGCTCCTCTGGAGAGCATGGCGCTTTGCGCATGGGTTTTGCCATCGAGCTCGGAGCGCTCGATCCACGACGCCGCGAGCTCCCCAGCCGGCTTTTGCCGGCCGGGAAGCCGCCTCGCTGGTCCACGCCACCGCCACACCCGGCGCAATCTTCCGCCAAATCAAAAAGTCAGGCGCGGCCGGGCTGCGATGGTTTTCACACACAGGTCAGCAGCTCGGAGAGTTCGCCCTTGATTTCCTTTTCACTCGGGGAATCGAGGGTGGTGGCGACCTGTGCGAAGAGCAGCTCGCGCCAGCGCTGGCGGAGGCGGAAGACCTGCGTCTTGAGCGTGCCGACGGGCGTACCGGTGGCCGCGGCGATGTCTTCGTAGCGCTGCTCCGGGTCGAGACCAAAGCCAAGAAACGGGCGCAGGGTCTCGAATTGCGCGCCCTTGCCAGCGGCGACGAACTCTTCGCGGAGAAGCTGGAAGGACTGCTCCAGGATGGCGAGCGCCCAGCGCCGCTGGAAGAGACGGTCGGGAGTAACGTCGTCCACGAGTTCGACGGCGTAGGCTTCTTCGGCCCACTCGGGATTGAAACTCACGAGCACGCTGGCACCGCGCTTCTGCGCCATGGCTCGATCGTGCTCGTCGGCGAGGTAACGGCGGACACAGGTAAGCAGGAAGATACGCAATCGGCCCTTTTCGCGATCGGCGGCGGCGAGAATGTCCTTTTCCAGCAGGCGGGCGAAGAAGCCCTGGGTCAGGTCCTCGGCGTCGTGCGAGCTTTTCCCCGAACGCCGGATGAAGGCGTACACCGGATACCAGTAGGCTTCGCAGAGCGTCGCGAGCGCCTTCCCGGCAGCGGGGTCACTAGCACTCAATGCCTGGCGGACAAGCGACCAGCGCGTGGTGTGGAAGGAGTGAGGGGCGGATGGTACGTTCATGGACTCTACTTATGAATTCGGAATCCAGCAGCCAAGGTTGCAGGAAATTTATCGCCGGCTGCAATGCTCGGTCCGGCCCTTTCGGCTTCCGCGCGGCGCGAAATCCCCGGATGGTGCGCACCGCATGTCTCCCGCGCTTTCCCTCGCCGCCGCCGGTCCCGCGCCGCATCCGCTCATGGTGCTGCCCTTCGTCGTGCTGCTGCTCGCCATCGCCATCGCGCCACTCGCCTGCCGGCATCAGTGGGAGCGTTGCTATCACCTCATCGCGCTGGGGCTCGGGGCGATCAGCGTTTTTTACTACGTCGTCGTCCTGCATTTTCCCGCGCCGATGATCCATGTGGCAGAGGAATATCTCAGCTTCATCGCGCTGATCGGTTCGCTCTACATTGTCGCCGGTGGCATTCACATTCGAGTCAAAGGCGAGGCGACGCCGGCGGTGAATGTGCTCTTCCTACTGATCGGCGCGGTGATCGCGAATGTCATCGGCACCACCGGTGCGTCGATGCTGCTCATCCGTCCGTGGATTCGGATGAACAAATACCGCGTCACCGCGTTTCACATCGTTTTCTTCATCTTCATCGTGAGCAATGTGGGCGGCTGCCTCACACCGATCGGCGATCCGCCACTCTTCCTCGGCTTCCTGAAAGGCGTGCCATTCTGGTGGGTGCTCGAACATTGCTGGCAGGCCTGGTGCGTAGGCGTCGCCGGGTTGCTGGCGATCTTCTATGTGATCGATCGGCGGAATTTTTCCCGCGCTCCGCGCGCGGTGAGTGAAAAGCAGACGGCGCGCGAAGAGTGGCGCTTCGATGGCTGGCACAACGTCGCCTTCCTCGTCCTCATCCTCTTCGGCGTCTTTCAGCCGTTTGGCCTTCGCGAAGTCATCATGCTCGGCGCGGCGATCGGCTCCTACTTTACGACCTTCCCCGAAGTGCATCGGTCGAATGACTTCAACTTCCACCCGATCAAGGAGGTCGCCTGGCTCTTCATCGGCATCTTCGCGACGATGGTGCCGGCACTCCAGTATCTCGAGGCCAACGCGAAGGCGCTGCCGCTGGCCACGGAGATGCACTTCTACTGGCTCACCGGCGCGCTCAGCGGTGTGCTCGACAATGCGCCCACTTACCTCGCCTTCCTCGCCGCCGCCTTCGGCCGCTACGGCCTCAGCCTCGATTCGCCGGCAGACATGCACACCTTCATCGCCGAGCACGATCATCACCTCGTCGCCATCTCGATCGGCGCGGTCTTCTTCGGCGCGATGACTTACATCGGCAACGGCCCGAACTTCATGGTCAAAGCGATCGCCGAACATCAGAAGGTCGAGACGCCCGGCTTCCTCGGTTACATCCTCCGCTACTCGATCCCAGTGCTGCTGCCGTTCTTCTTCCTCGTGGGAATTCTCTTCTTCTCCCGGTGGCGAATTTTCTAAGTTCGCCGCCAATGTTCACCGGTCTCGTCGAAGAATGCGGGGAAGTCGCCGCGCTTGCGCTTTCCGAAAGCGGTGCGCGGCTCAGCGTGCGGGCGCCGCTCGTCAGCAGCGACGTGAAGATCGGCGACAGCATCGCGGTGAATGGCTGCTGCCTCACCGTGACCGCGCGGGATGGCGAGACGCTTTCGTTTGATCTACTGCGCGAAACTTTGGAGCGCACGAGCTTGCGGTCCGCGGTGCCGGGCTCGGTGGTGAATCTCGAACGCGCGCTGGCCGCCCACGCGCGGCTCGGCGGGCATTTTGTACAAGGTCACGTGGATGGTGCGGCCGAGGTGCTGGCCTTCGCGCAGGTGGGCGCGGACTATCGGCTCGAAGTCGCGCTGGCGAGCGAGTCCGCGAGATATGTGGCCTTCAAAGGTTCGATCGCGATCGACGGCATCAGTCTCACGGTCGCGGAGGTGCGGGAGGCGAGTTTCGTGGTCTGGATCATCCCGCACACGCTGGCGGTGACGAACCTGAGAGCGCGCCGGAAAGGAGACAGCGTGAATCTCGAATTCGATCTGCTGGCGAAGTACGTCGAGCGCATCCTGGCCGCGAAGTAGCGCGGGGGCGAACTCCGGGGAGCGTCCGCGTCTCGCGGGTGGGTCGCGGCGTCCCGCCGCGACGAACTTTCGGATTCCCACGATCCCGACAAGAACTCCGCGCACGCAGAACATGCCGGTCCATCTTCATCCTGCGGAGCTCTCGCCAGTCCGATCAGCGTTGAAAGTCCGTTTCGGCGGGACGCCGAAACCAACACGCGGGACGCGGATGGTACCCGGAAACTCCTCCCCGCACGCCCTCGTCAGGCCGCGAGCGCAAGAGGCTCACGGAGGATCGCATCCCGCCGCGCGCGGGCCTCGGCCAGAGACTTCGTCCTGAGCGAGCGCCGGACGCGCTCTTTCGTCAAGGGCGTGGGATGCACGACGTAGTGGATGAACCACGTGCCGTTATTGTTCCAGAGATGATGATTGGGGTTGCCGGGATTCACCCGGAGCGAGAGCTGATACATGATGAGCGGTAGGTGCCGCATCGTGGGAGAATCGGTTTCGCGACCGGCAGACGAATCCGGCGCGCACATCGCCCGCGAGCCAGTCGCGGGCATCCACCTTGGTTTTCTCCGACCAGGTTGGCGGACTCAGCCGCAGGGCTGGGTCTCTCTTGATGCAAATTGTTAGTATTCCAAAAAGAACCTCCGACACCGTAGCGCCCACCGGAGCCCGCGCAACCCGGAATTTTTCCCAGTCCGATCTGGCCCGCGATCGGCTGGAAACCCCCAAGAAACATCCTTCCGACGGGTAGTGGTATCGACGGATCTCGCAGCTCTAGCCGACCCATGCATACTTCATTCATCACCCGCTTCCTTTTCGCCGCCGGACTTTGCACCGCGACCTCCGGCGTCTTCGCGGCGCTGCAGTCGGACTTCGAAGTTTTCCCGGCGGACGTAAATCTGAAGTTTAAGCGCGATCAGCAAACCGTCGTCGTGCGCGTCGCGGAACCGTCGGGCGTGCATCGGGATGTCACGGCGGAGGCGAAATTCACGCTGCTCGACCCGGCGAAGGCAAAGGTCGAAAAAGGCGTGGTCTATCCGCTCGCGGATGGGGAGACGAAGCTGAAAGTCGAGTGGCAGGGCAAGTCGATGGAGGTGCCGGTGAAGATCGCGCAGGCGACCGTGGAGGAGGCGATCAGCTTCCGGCTCGATGTCATGCCCGTCTTCATGAAGGCGGAGTGCAATCGCTGCCACGGGGCCGCGCGCGGCCAGGACGGCTTCATGCTCTCGCTCTGGGGCTTCGATCCGGAAAAGGATCACTATCGCCTGACCCGCGAGCAGCCCGGGCGCCGGATCAATCTCGCGATGCCGGAAGCCTCGATGATCGTGACGAAAGCGAATGGCGACGCGCCGCACACGGGCGGTAAGAAATTCGACAAGAGCAGCGAGCTCAACAAGACGCTCATTCGCTGGCTCGAAGCGGGCGCGCCGAATGACCCGCCGACCGTCGCCACCTGCACGAGCCTCGAGATTTTGCCGAAGCAGCTCCTCCTCGAGAGCCCCGGGCAGAAGTTTAAGATCACCGTGCGCGCCCACTACAGCGATGGCAGCGATCGGGACGTCACCGGTCAGTCCCTTTTCCTGACGAGCAACGAAGCCAGCGCCAAGATCGGCGACGACGGCGTCGTCTCCACCGGACAGCGCGGCGAAGCCTTCGTCATGGCGCGCTTCGCGACGCACACCGTGGGGACGCAGGTCATCGTCGTCCCGAAGGCGCTGAAGTTTGAGTGGCCGACGATCGAAGAGCGCAACTACATCGACACCCTGGTGAATAACAAGATCCGCAACCTGCGGATGACGCCGAGCGAGCTCTGCGACGACGAGACTTTCCTGCGCCGCGCCTTCATCGACATCGTGGGCCTCCTGCCGAATGCCGAGGAGGTCAAATTTTTCGTCGCTTCCCAGGATCCGAATAAGCGCGCGGACATCGTGGACAAACTGCTCAAGCGCGATGAGTTCGTGGACCTCTGGGCGCTAAAGTGGAGCGAACTCCTCCAGATCCGCACGGTGCAGAACCAGGGCAGCTACAAAGCCATCCTCAACTACCACTCGTGGGTCCACGACCGGCTGAAAAAGAACGTCCCCGTGAACGAAATCGCGCGGGAGCTGATCGCCGCGAGTGGCTCGAACTTCAGCAAGCCGACCGTCAACTACTACCAGCTCGAGACGGACCCGCTGAAGCTCGCGGAAGACACCGCGCAATCCTTCCTCGGCATCCGCATCCAGTGCGCGCAGTGCCACAATCATCCCTTCGACCGCTGGACCATGGACGACTACCGGGGCTTCGTCGCTTTCTTCACCCAGATCGGGCGGAAGAATGGCGAGGATCCGCGCGAGAAGATCATCTACAACAGCGGCGGCGGAGAATCCAAACACCCGGTCGGCGACCGCGTGGTTCCGCCAAAATTTCTCGGCGGCGAAGCCCCCGACACGAAGAGCAAAGACCGCCGCCAAGTGCTCGGCGACTGGATCGCTTCGCCGGACAATCCGTATTTCCCCCGCCACATCGCGAATCTCGTCTGGGCCCAATACATGGGGCGCGGAATCGTCGAGCCCGTGGATGACGTCCGCATCTCGAATCCCGCTTCGAATCCCGAACTCCTCGAAGCCCTCGGGGCGAAACTCGTGGAATACAAATACGACCTGCGGCGGATCGTCCGCGATATCTGCACCTCGCGCAGCTACCAGCTCACCACCCGGCCAAACGCGACCAACGAACTCGACGAGCGCAACTTTGCCAAGGCCACCATCCGCCGGATGCGCGCGGAGGTGATGCTGGATTGCATCAATCAAGTCACCGAAACCAAGGACCGCTTCAAGGGACTGCCCCTCGGCGCGCGCGCCGTGGAAGTGGCTGATGGCAAGACGACGAATTACTTCCTGACGACCTTTGGCCGCCGCGACCGGGAGGTCATCTGCGCCCGGGAGGAAGTCGGCCCGACGCTCAGTCAGGCGCTCCACCTGATCAACGGCGAGACCGTGGACAACAAGATCCTCGAAGGCGGCGTCGTGAAGCGCCTGCTCGCCGCCAACATGGGCCCGCGCGACGTGGCCACCGATCTGTACCTCCGCTGCTTTGGCCGCCTGCCGAGCGACGACGAGCTGAACAAGCTGGAGAAACACTGGGGCGTGACCGAGGAACAACCGAAGGTCTTCAACGACGTCTTCTGGGGCCTCCTGAACGCCAAGGAGTTCATGTTCAACCATTGACGACGGCCTCGAAACTTGGGGTCAGCCAACGTCCACCCCCAAGCGTAAACTTTCTCGAATACCGGGCGTAATCCGTTTGCCACTATGAGACCTGAAACATCCCCACGCCTCGCCCTTATCACCGTCGCCGCCCTTTGTTTGGGCGGCCAGGTGCAGGCCCAGGAAAAGGTCACCTACGAGGATCACGTCCTGCCGATCCTGCGCAACGCCTGCAACAACTGTCACAACCCGGACAAAAAGAAGGCCGGTCTGGATCTGACGACCTATCAAGCCACGATGGCGGGCAGCGAGAATGGGAAAATCCTCAACCCCGGCGCCGCGGAAGCCAGCCTCCTCCTGAAGTGCGTGCTCCAGACCGAGGAGCCGAAGATGCCACCGAAAGGTGACAAGCTTTCCGACGCCGAAATCGGCATCATCAAAAACTGGATCGCCGGCTTTGCCCTCGAATCCGCGACCAGCAAACCCGCCGTGCCGGTGCAAAACAAAGTCAGCACCGCGGTCGTCTCGTTGGAGCGTCCGGAAGGTCCGGCGCCGATGCCGGGAGAGCTCCCGCTGGAACCGATCGTGCGCACCCGCAGCAACAATGCGCTGGTCGCGCTGGCCGCGAGCCCATGGGCGCCGCTCGTCGCCGTCGGCGGGCAAAAGCAAGTCATCCTTTACAACACGGAAACCCTGCAACCACTTGGCGTGCTTCCTTTCCCGGAAGGTTTCCCGACCGTGATGCGCTTCAGCCGCAACGGCAAACTGCTCCTCACCGGCGGCGGCCTAGGCGGCAAGGTGGGCAAGGTGGTGCTCTGGGATATCGCCACGGGCGAGCGCATCGCGACTGTCGGTAGCGAGGTCGATCAAGTGCTCGGCGCGGATCTGAGCGCCGATCAGCAATTCGTGGCCCTCGGCGGTCCCACGCGCGTGCTCAAGATTTACGCCACCAAGGACGGCAAGCTCCTGCACTCGATCAAAAAGCACACCGACTGGCTGACCGCCGTCGCCTTCTCGCCGGATGGAAAATATCTCGCCACCGCCGATCGTGCGGGCGGCGTGGTCGTGTGGGAAGGTGCGACGGGCCGTGAATTTAACACTCTCGCGGGGCACAAGGCTCCGGTGACCGCGCTCGCCTTCATGCCCGGCGTGCTCGCCAGTGCCAGCACGGATGGCAAGATCGCGCTCTGGGATGTGAAGGAGGGAAAGGAAATCCGCAGTTGGGCGGCACACGCGGGCGGCGTTGAGTCGGTGGATTTCACGCCCGACGGGCGACTCGTCTCCTGTGGCCGGGATAAGATCGCGAAAGCGTGGGATCAGAACGGCAAGGTGCTCGCGACCAGCGAAGCTTTCGGCGACATCGCCCTGCGCGCGGTGCTGAATAGCGAACGCGTCGTGGCGGGCGATTGGACGGGCGACATCCGCGTCTTCGGCCTCGATGGGAAACGCGTCGGCTCGCTCTCCGCCAACCCGCCCTCGATCGCGGAGCAGCTTTCCTCCGCCCAGAAGCGCGGCACCGACGCGCAGGGCGCGCTCGCTGGCTTGCAGCAGGCCGTGACGGCTGCGGAGCAGAAGGTCCAGGCCGAACTGGCCGCTGCCCAGGAAAAGCAAAAGGCCGCGCAAGCCGTGCTCGACGCCACGAAGGCTGCCATCCCCCAACTCGAGAACCGCATCGCCGAGGAGAAGGCGCAGATCGCGCCTTTGACCCAGGCGCAAACGGCGGCAGCCAAAGCGGTCACTGAGGCCCAGGCGGTGCTCGCCACGAAAATCGCGGCCCCAGCCCCCGCTGAAGAAATCGAAGCCGCGAAGAAGGATTTCGAAGCGAAAACCGCGGCGGCTGCGGAAGCCGGACGGAAGCCAGCTGAGCAAGTCGCCAAGGTCGCGAAAAGCGGGGTCGAGCTCAACGCCTTGAACGCCGTCCAGTCCGCGAAGATCGCCGCTGCCGAGAAGGCGCTCAATGAATCCAGCGCCCAGCTCGCCGCGGTGCAGCCTCCGACTCCGCCCGCGCCCACTTCCGCCATCCTCGATGCGGCCCAGACGGCCGAGGTGAAGAAGAAGATCGAAGCGCTGAGCGCCGAGGCAGACAAGCTGCGGACCGTTCGCGCCGCAACCAAGGAGGGCACCCCCGAATACAATGCGGCCAACGACAAAGTGCAGGCGAAGAAAGCCGAAGTCGCGAAAGCCCAGACCGAGATCGCTCCGCCACCTGCACCACCCGCCCTTTCACCCGCCCGCCAGGAACTCGCGAAAGCCAAAGGCGCGCTCGATCAAGCCAATGCCCAGATCGTCGCCAGTCGCGGTGAAACCGAGCGCTGGACCCGCGCGCAATTCTTCATGGGCGTCCACAAAGCCCGCGAAACCTACGCCGCAAAGAAAACCCGCCACGAAGACCTCGTGCAGGCCGCGAAGGACGCCTCCATGCCAGTGGACCGCGCCAATGCCCAACTCGCCGCTGCGGAAAAATCCGTCGCCGACGGCCCCGCGAAGATCAAGGAAGTCGAGGCTCTGCTCGCCCAAGCCACCCAAGCCCGCGACGCCGCCAAACAGACCGTGACCGACAGCCAAACCGCCGCCGCCACCAAACAGGCCATCGCGGGCGAAGGCAAAAAGGCCGAAGCCGCCGTCACCGAACTGACGAAGAAGCTCACCGCGCTCAATGCCGAAGCCACCAAACGCCGCGAAGCTGCCGCCAAGACCGGCGAAGGATCGCCAGAACGCACCAAGGCCGACGCCTTGCTCGCCGCCCTGAAGCCCGACCTCGACAAAACCGAAGCCGACCTCGCCGCGAGCAAAGCAAAGGTGCCAGCCGCCGAGTTTGCGCAGGAACTCGCCGCCGCGCAGGAAGCCGCCAAGAAAGCCGTCGTGGACGCCAAACTCGCGACCGACAAAGCCACCGCCGCGGAAAAAACCCTGGCCACCGCCCGCAAGACCGCCGACGAAGCCGCCAAGCTAGTCGCGGACGTGCGCCAGAAACTCCCGGCCCTCGCCGAAGCCGCCAAAGCCGCCAAGGCCAAAGCTGAGCAGGACGCCGTCATCGCCGCCCAGGAAGTGGAAGCTGCCAAAGCCCAAGCCGAGCGCGCCCGCGCCGATTTCGACAAGCGCTACCAGCCCGCGCAAAAAGTCGCCGTCACCGCAAGCGCCACCATCGCTGGTCCGTAGCCGGAGCCTGCGGTTGGAACTCCCATCATCGGCTGTGGCGCGCCCTTATTGCGACAGGCAAGCAGCTTGGTGAAAAGCGGCAGAAACTTGGTGGATGGCGCGCTCCGCCGCGCCATGCCAGACCCTGCGCGACCGCGCCACTTCGGTAGAATGGCCTGCGGCGAGCGTTTTTCTCATGGTGCGGCGGAGCGCACCATCCACCCTGGCTACGCC
>JANNXQ010000178.1:0-16675 GCA_031409655.1 Chthoniobacteraceae bacterium
ATCGATCTCCACTACGCGCCCCTGAGCATCGAAGAGTTGCACGGCAAGATCGGCGGAGTCGTCGGCGTCGAAGAGGATCGTCGCGGCCAGATCCTCATTGATCCGCCGGCGATCGAGCGTGATCGCAAGTCGCCCGATCCCCTCGCGCTCTGAGGCCGCGGCCTGCCAGCAGCGCGGATCGTCGAGGAAGCGTCCGCCCTGCTGCTCGACGCTCACGACCCATGGCGGCGCTTGCGCGGCCTGGAGCGCGCCGGCTTGCTCAAAGCGCGCATCGAAGCTCAGCTCCGCAATGTCCGGTTGCACGGCGCCGAGCGCGGCCAAGCGCAGGACTGCCGCGACCAGCATGGACATCGGGGAGAAGCGAAACATGGCTACTCGGCGATCCTCGCGAAGGCTGCGGCTTCGGCAAATTCTTTTCCGGCCTTCACTGCAGCGGAAGAGAAGGCGAGCGAGTGGTCAAAGGGGAATAGTGCTCAGCCAAACCCTCGCGTGAAAGTGTGCGGAGCGGCTGTCTCCGGGCTGTCGGACCAGCCGCTCGCGACAGAGTCGCCCACCAGTTGCTCGTTCAGGCGTTCAGGTAGTCATCGTTGCTCACGAAGGATGCGCTGCGCTACGCCCGATCTTTTTCCACCCCCAGCCAAGGGCGAACAACGCGGCGCTCCAAGTCACGAAACAGATGCCCCACCAGACGCCCCAGATGCCCCAGCCGAGCGTGAAAGCCAGTGTGTGGAAGACGACGAGGGGGGCGGCGATCTGGCGGTAGAGGCCGATCCAGAGGCCATAGGCGGGGCGCTTGATGCCCTGCATGGCGAAGACGGTGACGAAGAGGATGGGATACGCGGCGAGGGTGACGGAGGCGATGAGCAGGTAGTCGCGGCCGTGGCCGATGACGGAGGCGTCGTTCGTGAAAAGGCGCATCGCCGGATCGCGCAGGAGCCAGATGAGAAAGCCGCCGAGGAACATCAGGCCGGCGCCAATCTTGATATTCGTGATCCAGGCTTCGCGCACGCGGTGCGGCAGGCCGGCACCGTGATTTTGTCCAACGATGCTGAGCACGGCAGCGTTCAGGCCGATGGCGGGCATGAGGGCGATCTGCTCGATGCGCGTGGCGATGCCGCTCGCGGCGACGGCTTCCTTTCCGAAGTGCTTCACGAACCACGTGATGACGAAGATGCCGAGGGCGACGGTGAGCATGTTCAGCGCGGCGGGCACGGCTTGTCCGGCGATGCGGCGCAGCACGCTGGCTTGCGGGCGAAAGTCTGCGCGGCGGATTCCTTGCAGGAGCTTCGATTGCGTGACGCTCCGCCACATGAAGATCACGCCACCGATCTGGACCAGCACCGTGGCCAGCGCGAGGCCGCTCACGCCCATCGGCGGCAGGCCCGTCCAACCCCACATCAGCACGGGATTGAGCACGACGTTCGCGAAGAAACCGGCGATCAGAAAATTGCGATACACCCGCGTCTCGCCCTGCGCGGCGAGCGCCGAGTTCAGGACCATCTGCAGGAGAAAGAACACACCACCGGCGAGGATGACATTCATGTAGGCGAGCGCGGTGCGGAGGTAGCCGCCTTCCGCGCCGAGTTGCCGGAAGAGCCACGGCGCCGCGAGCCAACCGGCGAAAGACAGCAGCAATCCCGCGACCGTGGCAAAGACCAGCGACTGTGCAAAGACGCGCCGCGCCTCGGGCCGGTCGTCGGCACCGAGCGCATTGGCGATCAGAGCGGTGGTGCCCTGACTGATCCCGCTGCCCACAGCCATGACGATGAAGAAGACGGGAAACGAGAGCGACAACGCCGCGAGCGCATCGGTGCCGAGCCAGCCAGCGCAGACCGTATCCACGACGTTGAACATCGTATTGAAAAACATCCCGACGCTCATCGGTACCGCGATCCGCCAGGTGAGCTGCGAGATCGGATCCGTGGTGAGCAAGAGCGGCGGCTTCATGAGCGCCTACTACTACACGAGTCCGGCAATGATGCGCTCGAGCTGGGTGCGATGGATGCCCATGTGACCACCGGCGAGTGCATACCAGCCGGAGGCATTCATTTCGCCGAACCACGGATGCGCAAAGCGCGCGGACGTATTCAGATCTGCTACCGCGGCGGCGGCTGCGAGGACCACGTCGCAAGATGCTTCGTAGTCGGTCGCGACGCTGGCATCCGCCGCCCGACTTGGCTTCACCGCGGCAGTGCTCGCTGCGCCTTCGGGCGTCTGATTCCTAGCCAGCGTTGAAATGATGCGTGCCATCTCGAGATGCACGATGCGCAGGTGATCGAGCGTCATCCACACGGACCAGTTGCGACTGCTGTCTTCGAGTCCGGGACACCGCCGGATGAGCACGCGGCGCGCACCGGACTCCGCGTCCACCGAGCGGAGGAGCGCACGGATCATTTCCCGCTCGCGCTGAAATTTCGCGGTGAAGGAGGCGCGGCTGCCCGTCAGCCGTCGGAGCCGGAAAAGCACCCGCGCGATGAGATGTTCGATGGCGGGAAGCCCCGCGCCAGGCGGAGCGAGTTGTGGCTTGGTAGTCGTTGTCATCGGCAAACGACATTCCCGATATACTTGCATTACGCAAGTAAAAAGACTTGTGGAATGCAAGCATTGGCGCGGCAGTATTCCCCCATGCCAAGACCGCAACCCCCGCGCCGAAGTCCGCCCGCTCCCATCCCCGGGACGCGCCGATCCCCGTGTCCCGTCGCCTGTTCTCTCGATCTCTTCGGCGACCGCTGGACGCTGCTGATCATCCGCGACCTGATGCTCGGCGGCAGCCGCTTCAAGGACTTCACCGCGTCTCCCGAAGGCATCCCGACCAACATCCTCAGCGACCGCCTCGAGCGCCTCCTCACGAGCCGCATCGTCGAACAAATCCCCACCAGCGAAGGCGCAAAACGGTTCGCCTACCGCCTCACGGAGAAAGGTGCCGCCCTCCGCGGCGTCGTGAAAGCCATGCGCGACTGGGCGCTCGAATGGGAGCCCGGAACGGAAGCCGCGCTGCCAGCGAAGCGGAGGTAACGGCGGTGGCCGTCACTGCAGCCGCACGTGGAGGCGGTAGAAGCGATGCGGCTCGCCGGTGGGGAGCGTGACAATCACGGGCTGATTGTTCCCGAGGATATTGCTGGAGCCAGCCACCGGTTGCCACGAGGCGGAGTTCGTGAGGTCGGTGGTGGTCTGGAGATCGTAGATGCGCGTGAGCAGTGCGTAGGCGAGGCCATCCGCACGGAGAGCCTGGAAGGTGAGTTCGAGGTTCTGGCCGGAGCGGGCGTGCTGGAGAGGATTCGCGGTGCTGCCGGTGGGCAGCGTGCCGAGGACGTATTCCTGTGCGTTGGTGAAGAGGTCGCCATCGGGGTTCGCGGTGTCGCTGCCGTTGCCGGAATTCGCGGCGCTGCCAAAGTACTGCTGCCGCCACGTCTGGAGCGGCGTGCCCGTCACCGTGAGGGTGAAACTTTCCGTGTAGCTCGCCGTACCGTCGCTCGCGGCGAGGCCGATGATCGTGCTGCCGAGCTGATCCGCGGCGGGTGTGGCGGCGACGGTGTAGTAAGGCGACGCGCCTTCGAGCACGATCGCGCTGGCCGGCAGCAGCGCCGCGTTGCTGGAAGTCGCGGTGACGACCAGTGAGCCCTGCGCGGTGTCGTCTTCGGCGAGGAAGAGGCGCGCGGGGAGCGCGGTGTTGAGCGCGATGGTCCGGTCGGGCAGTGCGCTCACCAGCGGTGTGCACGCGATGGGCGTGAGGCGGATGTAATCGAGCGCGAGATCGAAGGCGGTGGACGCGCCATTTTTCCCCGTGACGGTAAAGCGAAACTGCCAGTCACCGGCGGTGGAGAAATTCACCGTGCCGAGATTGAAGACCGAGGCATTCGTAGCGGCGGCGTAGGTGTCCTGCACCGCGGCGACATTGGTGAACGTCGCGCTGCCAGGCGGGGCGATGGCGAGTTGCATGCGCCCGCCGGTGGTGAGCCGCAGCACGCCGAGCTTCACATTCCACTGTCCGCTGAAGGGCACGTGCGCGCGCAGCGTGAGGTAGTCATTGGCGGCATCGGCATTCAGCCGGCGCGCGGCGTTCGCGCTGAGTCGCGTGTCGGTGACGACCGCCTGCGTGTCGCCGCCCGACAGCGCGACGACGGCGAGCTTTTCGCACTGGCCGGCGAGCGCATTCCACAGGCCCCAGTAGGCGGGCTTCCGATCGAGCTCGAAGTCGAGGAGCAACGCCTGGCCGAAACCCGGCGCGAACGCCGGGATCCACGAGATGCCGTCGTACACGCCCCAGGTCTGGAAGACGCGGAGCCGCGAGTAGCCGAGCACGGCGCCGGCGTAGCCAAAGTAGTCGTCGCTCTGCGCGGTGAGATCGGCGGCGGTGGCGAAGCCGTTCGCATCGACGGGCACGCGGTAGTCGAGCTCGGTCACATGCAGATCGAGCCCAAGATCCTGAAAGCGCTGAAAATTCGTGCGCGCCGTCGTGAGATTCGGCCCCGCCTCGAAGTGCGACTGAAAGCCGACGCCCTGCACGGGCACACCGGCGGCCACGAAGTTCGAGAGCAGGGTGTGGACGGCGTCGCTCTTCGTGTTGTCGTCCTCGATGCTGTAGTCGTTGTAGAAGAGCTGCGTCTCGGGATCGGCGGCGCGGGCGCGGGCGAAGACTTCGCGCAGATACCGATCGCCATTGGCCGCGTAGCCGATGCCCGGCGTGTCGTACCACAGCGTGCTGCGCAGCGTGCCGCCGCCGTCGTTCACCGCTTCATTGGCCACATCCCAGCACAGCAGGCGGTGGCGAAAGGCCGCGCCCTTTGTATCGATCTGATCCCACAGCATCGTCTGGAGCTGCGTCGCGGTGAAGGTGCCGCCGCTCACCCACGCGGGCAGTCCGCCGTGCCAGACGAAAGTGTGCCCGCGCGATGAGCCGCCGCGCGCGAGGCCGAGTTCGATGATCGTATTCGCATCGGCAAAGCGCCAGATGCCGTCCGCGGGTTCGGTGTCGGAAAATTTCTGCGCATTGCCTGGCGAAGCGAGATGGAAGTGCGCGCTCATTGCCGCGCGGAACCGTGGATCTTCCGCAAAGTGCGACGTGCTGATCCCGCCGGAGCCGAGCCGCAACGCGGGGAACGCCGCCGCCGCGCGCCGCAGCCCCGTGACGGGCGCGAAGTAACAATCATCGACGCGCAGCGCCACGCCGCTGGGCGGACCTTCGACGAAGAACTTCACGTTCGTAAGCCCCGTCGTCGCCGGCAGCGTCACCGTGCCCGAGAGCCACGTCCACGTCGCGTTCGACGCCGGGCCCGAGGCGATGGCGAGAAAGCGCGAGCCGCTGCTGTCGATCACCTCGACCGTGAGCCGCACCGTCTCCGGCGTCGGCGAATCCGTCGTCACCCAACCCGCGCCGTAGTACATCCGCCCGTCCTCCGTCTTTCCGAAAACCGACTGCTCGACGCCATGCCACACCGCCGTGCGATTGCTCACCGTCACGCCGCCGACGCCCGTGTGCGCCGCGCCCGCCGCGCCCGTCGCCGGCCCATGCGCCTGCCAGCCCACGGCGCCACTCTCGAAGTCCGAGTTCGTGAGCAGATTCTCCAGCGCCGACGTATCGACTGCGCTGAAGCTCACGTCGTCGAGGAAGAGGTCCACGCCCGCGGGTGGTCCGTTGAAGAAGAGATTGAGCACCGTGAGCGTCCCATTCACATCGAAGCGGAAGAGCCCGCTAATCCGCGTCCACGTATCGGCGACCTGCAAGTTCCTGAGCCCATTGATGCGCGCGCCCCACGCGTCGGTCTGCTGCACCGAGAGCGCCACCGTCACCGGCGTCGCACTGCTCGTGCGCACCCACGCGCTGGCCACGTAGGCTTTTCCCGGCGCCGCCACGCCGAGCAGCGACTGCCGCAGCCCGTGATTCGTCACCGTGCGATTCGTCGAGCGTCCGACCTGTGCGCCCGAGTGCGGCAGCGTATTCACCACTTGCACCGTGCCCCCACTGTACCCCGCCCACGGCGCGAGCCCCGACTCGAAGCCGGGATTGGTGAGCAAATTCGGCGGGGCCGCCTCGAGAGGCGCGAGAAACATCGCGAAGGTGCAGACGAGCCGACACGAGGCCGGGGAAAAACGCATGGTCGAAGAGATTACGTGAAAGCATGGATGCGGCCAAGGGGTTTGGGACCGCAGCTTTCGGGCGGAGCTACGGCCAAGTGATCCATCAGTCATCCGTGGCCAGGCGTTTTCATTTTGACGGGCGAGGCGGACACCCGCAGGTTCGCGCTCGCGTTTCCGCGCGGAGCTGGCGAACGGTCGGCACCAGAGCGCGGCGCGTTCACACCACCACTCACTTTTATCCATGGCAAACTACGACCTCATCGTCATCGGCGGCGGGCCTGCGGGCTACGTCGGGGCAATTCGCGCGGCGCAACTCGGCAAGAAAGTCGCCTGCGTCGATAAGGATCGCCTCGGCGGCACGTGCAATAACTGGGGCTGCATCCCGACCAAGGCGCTGCTGAAAAGTGCGGAGCTTTATCACACCATGTCGCACCGCGCGGCGGAGTTTGGCATGAAGTTCGACGGGCTCACCTTTGACTGGAGCAAGATCATCAAACGCTCGCGCGACGTCTCGGAGAAAGGTTCGGCGGGCGTCGAGTTTCTCTTCAAGAAGAACAAGATCGACTACCTGCGCGGCGAGGCCTCGATCGAGAAAGCTGGGACGGTGAAGGTGAAGGCAGAGGACGGCAAAGAGGAGGCGCACACCGCGGCGAAGATTCTCATCGGCACAGGCTGCGTGTCGCGGCCGATGCCGAATTTCCCCTTCAACGGCAAGACCGTCATCGGCAGCAAGGAAGCCATGGCGCTCGAGAAGCAGCCGAAGTCGATCATCATCATCGGCGCGGGTGCGATCGGGATTGAGTTCGCGTATTTCTACAACGCCTACGGCACGAAGGTGACGGTTGTCGAAATGCTGCCCAATCTTCTGCCCGTCGAAGACACCGAGGTCTCGGTGGCGCTGGAGAAATCGTTCACCAAGCAAGGCATCGCCTTTTTGACGAACACCAAGACGACCAAGACCGAAGCGAACGACAAGGGCGTAAAAATCACCGTCGCGGATGCGAAGGGCGCGGAGAAAGTGCTCGAGGCCGACGTGTGCCTCGTGGCCATCGGCGTCGCGCCAGTGGTGCCTGGTGGCGCGAAGATCGGCCTCACCGATCGCGGTTACATCCAGGTGAATGATCGCTACGAGACGACCATCCCCGGCGTGTATGCCGCAGGGGACATCATCGGGCCGCCTTGGCTCGCGCACGTCGCGAGCTGGGAAGTGCTCCAGGCCGTGAACGGCATGTATGTGAATGGCTTCAAGCCCAAGAAAGTCGGCCTCTTCCCCGGCTGCACCTACTGCCATCCGCAAGTCGCCAGCGTCGGCCTCACCGAACGCGCCGCGAAGGAAGCCGGGAAGAAATTTAAAGTCGGCAAGTTCCCCTTCATGGCCAGCGGCAAAGCGCGCGCCATCGGCGAGAGCGAAGGTTTCGTAAAACTGATCATCGGCGAACCGCACGGCGAAATCCTCGGCGCGCACATCATCGGCCCAGAAGCCACCGAGCTGATCGCCGAACTCGGACTCGCGATCCATCTCGAGGCCACCGTCGATGAGATTGAAGCCACGATCCACGCCCACCCGACGCTTAGCGAAGCGGTGAAGGAAGCCGTGGAAGTGGCCATGGGCCACGCGATTCACATCTGAGCGCGGAGCTGGGTCAGGGAGTTGGGGCGCCCTCGCCCCAATTGTGCAACTCGGGGCGGGGGCGCCCCGGCTCCTTGGAATCGCCGTGCCGATTTCTGGTTCCGGGAATGGCGATCCGCGCGTAGCAGTTGGCCGTGCTGCCACGTGAATTCTTTCAACGCGACCCGGTGACCTGTGCGCGCGCGTTGATCGGCTGCGAACTGGTCTGGAACGAGTGCGCCGGCATCATCGTGGAGACGGAAGCGTACTCCGTGCAGAACGACGAAGCCTGCCACACCTTCGCGCGACCCTCCGCGCGCGCCTTTGTGGAAAAGCACCGCGCCGGCGATGCCTACGTGTACTTCAACTACGGCATGTACTGGCTGCTCAATGTCCTCGTCAAAGGCGGGAGCGAGGATGGCTTCGTGCTCCTCCGCGCTCTCGAGCCCACGCGCGGCCTCGCCGCCATGCAGCGCCGCCGCAGTGCCCATCGGAAATCTGCAATCTGCAATCTTAAATCCACCGCCCTCTGCTCCGGCCCCGGCAAGCTCGCCATGGCCCTCGCCGTCGATGGCCGCGACTACGGTCGTGACCTTTGCGCGAGCGAAGCAGTCGGTTTCCGCGTGCCACCGGCACCGACCGAAGTCGCCATCGACATCCGCATCGGCATCTCGAAAGCCGCGCACCTCCCCTGGCGCTTCCTGGCCCACGGCAGTGACTTTGTGAGCGTGAAGCCGACCCTCGCCGCGCAGTTGCCCACCGTTCGGAGTCCGCGCGAGAAACGAAGGAACCAGGGAATACTTGCCCCCAAGCGGCTGTCATACTGAGCGAAGCGGAGCAAATCGTGCAAATCGGAATCGTGCAAATCGGGACCGGTCTTCTGCCGTGCATGCCAAGCTCGCAGCCCTCGGTTTCGCACTGCGCCTTGGTCGGGGTGGCGATGGTCGCCCACGTCGCCTGCTCGATGGGATCGGAGCGGCGCTGCACCGTGTAGCTCTTGGCGTCGGAGAGCGGCTTTCATATTGCTAAGTTGGCGGCAGGCTCATGCTTGCCGTCGCATTCTCACATTGCCGGGCCCATGCCAGCCTCGGGATCATTTGCGGAAAAAGCCGGTTTTACTCTGGGAAATACCTTTTCGCGCCGCCTGGGAAGGCGCTCCGCGGAAACTTTTGCCTGTCAAAAACGAGAGCCGGTAAATCATTCCCGGCATATTTTTATGCGGCGGAATTTCCAAATCGTGTGAACGAGACGCCGTCCAGTGCGCACGAAACGACGTTTCGTGCGAACGATGCGCCGCTCAGTGCGCACGAAACGACGTTTCCTGTGAACGATGCGCCGCTCAGTGCGAACGAAATGGCGTTTCGTGTGAACGATGCGCCGTTTAGTCCGAACGAAACGGCGTTTTGGGTGAACGATTTGCCGCATAGTGTGCACTGGATGGCGATTCCGGTGGACAACGCTCGGATTTTTTCTACGTCCCCCGCCGCAGCCGGGACGTGGGCGGTTCTTATCGGGAATCCGGTGGCGTCCAACCATCCGCCGAACCCCAAGTCTCTCGACACCGCTTCTCCTTTCGCATTTCGTTCTTGGAATTCTCGATTGAGAACAAAATGCCTCAACCGCCAAGCAAACCCGCCTCCAAACACGCAAAACCACCGAAGGTGGGACGCTCGCCCCAGAGGGAGCGCGGCAATGCCGCGGATTCCAGCATTCTCCTCGAAGATGCTCCTGAATATGCCGCTGCCTCTCCGCGCTTCATCGACCTCTTCTGCGGCATCGGCGGCTTCCGCCTCGCCTTCGAGCGAGCGGGCGGGCGGTGTGTCTTCTCCTCCGACTACGACAAATTCAGCCAGCAGACCTACGAGGCGAATTTCGGCGAGCGCCCGCATGGCGACATCCACAGCGTCGCCGTCGCCGACATCCCCGCACACGACATCCTCTGCGGCGGCTTCCCCTGCCAGCCGTTCAGCATCGCGGGCGTGTCGAAGAAACTGAGCCTCGGCCGCAAGCACGGCTTCGAGGACGTGAAGCAGGGCAACCTCTTCTTCTCCATCGCCGACATCCTCGACTTCCACCGCCCCGCCGCGTTCGTCCTCGAGAACGTCAAGAACCTCAAGGGCCACGACGGCGGCAAGACCTTCGAGATCATCCACCGCACCCTCACCGAAGCGCTCGGTTACACCGTCTATTACAAGATCATCGACGCGCAGAGCGTCGTCCCCCAGCACCGCGAGCGCATCTTCCTCGTCGGCTTCCGCGAGTGGCGGTATTTCGAGTTCCCGCAGTTTCCCGCCGACGGTCCAAAGCTCGGCAGCATCCTCGAAACGAAACCGGACCCGAAATACACGCTCTCCGACCATCTCTGGACTTACCTCCAGAACTACGCCGCCAAACATCGCGCCGCCGGCAATGGCTTCGGCTTCGGCCTCGTCACCGAGCGCGACATCGCCCGCACGCTCAGCGCGCGCTACCACAAGGACGGCTCGGAAATCCTCATCGCGCAGAACGGGGGGCGCGTTCCCCGACGGCTTACTCCGCGTGAATGTGCCCGCCTCATGGGCTACCCGGAGTCGTTCAAAATCATCGTGTCTGACACGCAGGCTTATCGGCAATTCGGCAACTCGGTTGTCGTTCCGGTCATCGAGAAAATTGCCCGCTCCGTTTGTGCGGCCCTCCGACGTCCGGTTGGTGAAACGCCGGATTTCGTTCTCACGGCTGCGGAGCGTCCAGAGTCGCTTCCGGTTGAGTTACCTAGAACGCCCGTCCACTACGCGAAACCTCAGCGCGCAAAGCGCGCTCCACGTAAGAAATGAACGCCGACTTACTCCTTCAATTCCTGAACGACCCTGCTTGGGACGCCCCGTTTTTCAAGCGACTGGCGCATAATGACACGGGACAAGCGAGTGGCCACCAAGGCGGCATCGTCGTTCCGAAGGACCTTCGCGGCTACTTTCCCGCGCTCGACGAAGGGCTCGCCTCCGCCATCGCACCAACTGTTGACCGCTATCTCATCACGGAAATGTTTGTTCCGGGTCAGCAGGTCGGCAGTGACATGGTGCGGTATCAATTTCAGACGTGGGGCGGCACGCGCAGCGCCGAAAGCCGCCTGACTGATAACCTCGGACCCATCCGCAACAAGGCGCACGAAGGCGACTTGTTCATCATGCAACGCAGCCGTGACCGGCTCGATTCCTACCGCTTGGTGCTCGTTCGCAAAACCGATGCAGCGTTTGCGCAACTCGACGCCCTCACGCAGGGCACCCGCTGGGGCGCGCTGTTCTCCACGCGCCCGCCAATCTCACAACAAGAGCTAGTCGTTGCTCGCGCTGCGATGCTCGCGGATACCGCACAGCCATTCGTTCCAGTTCGCGAGAATGTTCCCCGCGTTGCAACGAGTCGGCAGGCAATCGCGCGCGATACTGCCTTCCGCGAAACGCTACTGACGCAATATCGGCGGCGTTGCGCCGTGAGCGGAATTGCCCTCGCGACGCACTCGCTCGCGGAAGCTGAAGCCGCCCACGTCATCCCGATTGGTCGCGGCGGCGCCGACGAACCTCGCAACGGATTCACCCTGACAGGAACGCTGCATTGGGCCTTTGACCGCGGACTATTCGGCGTCGCTGATAACCGCCGCGTCCTCGTGCCGGCGCGTGTGCGCGGGATGCAGGAGAATTCGTGGCTCGTCCAATTTCACGACAAGCCCATTGCCGAAGCAGATGTTTCGACGCTGCGGACTGCAACGGAAGCGTTCGCTTGGCACCGTGCGAATCTCCTCGTGCAGTGGGCCTGATTTTTTTCCTGGCAAGCGCATCGAGACCTGGTAGCGATCATGGGCATGAGCACATGCATCTCCGTTCCAAACACGCTGCGTGCAGCGGGTCGGGCACTTCGCGGCGGTTTCGCCTCGCCCGTTGAAAAACTTGCCAAAGCCGACTTCGTCCGCGCGTGGTGCGCCATTGCTTACATTTATCCCGGCCTGCATCCGGAGGGTTTCGAGGAGAAAGATAATGGGTGGCCGCGCGTGTTGAAACGCTTCGCGGCTGATGCGTGGCGGCGGGCGGAAATTGGCGAACTGGACGAGAATGAAATGTATGTCTGCGACGCACAATGGGCCGGGCTTTACGACCGGATGCACACGCACGAGGACGACGAAACCGCGCGCCGTTTCCAAATTGCCGCCGACTACGGCGAGCCCGCCGATGGCTGATGTCTTCACCCCGGCGAAGCGCAGCGCCGTCATGTCGCTCATCCGCTCGCGCGGCAACCGCGCGACGGAACTCCGCCTCATCGCGCTCATGCGCGAACACGGCATCACCGGCTGGCGGCGGAACGCACTCGTCTTTGGCAAACCGGATTTTGTCTTCTACCGCGCGCGGGTCGCCGTGTTTGTGGACGGCTGCTTTTGGCACGGCTGCCCTCGCCACGCGACCAGTCCAGCGAACAACCGAGCGTTTTGGGAAGCCAAACTCTCCCGGAATGGAACTCGCGACCGCGAAGTATCCCGCAACTTGCGCAAAGCTGGCTGGACAGTTTTGCGAATCTGGGAATGTGCGCTCACGCCAGCACGAGCAGGGCGCACGTTGAAGCGGGTCGTCGCGGCATTGAGCCGATCATCGTTGGCGCAGACGACCCGCCGATGCTGAGATCGCCAGAGGACGATGCCGCCCCGGTGAAAAGCCGGAGCAGCCACCTTTTCCGCACGGACAAAGCCATCACCCTCGAGGACGAAATTGCGCCGCACTGCTGCACGCGGCCGCCCGAGACGGCGGCGCTCCCGGGTTTACTTCACCCGGAGATTCCGGCGGAGGAAGGTGGGCACGTCGAGGTCTTCACCGTTCACAATCGTGGGCTCGCTTTTCTCGAAACGCCCGCGGGTGACGGGCTCGAAGAGCATCTGTTCCTGCTTCGCTTCGCGCGCGGCTTTTTCTGCTTCGGCAGCAGCTTTGCGGGCTTGCTGCGTGGGCGTGGCACTGGCGGCGCTCGGGGCGGCTTCCGGGCGAGCTTTGGCGGCGACTTGCGCGCGGTCCACGTCGTCTTCCGGCTCGACGAAGGCGAGGATTGGCGCGGGCCTGGGAGTTTCCGGCTCGGGCTCGGACGGACGCTGGGGTGCGGTGTGAGCCGCTGGGGTGGGCCGTGCGGCGATGCGCGCCGGGGCTTCGCCGCCGAGGGCGCTGAGGATCGTCACGCGCATTTTTCCACCGAGCTGCGCATCCGTGCCGCAGCCAAAAAGAATCCGCGTGGTGTCGCTGATGTGCCGGCCGAGTTCCTCCATGAGGATCTGCACTTCATTCAAGGTCATGCCGGGTCCGCCGACGACATTCACGAGGACGTTGGCGGTTTCGTCGAGCAGTCGGCCGCGGTCCAGGAGCGGGCTTTTGAGCGCCTGGCTGAGGGCTTCGTGCGCGCGGTTGTCGCCGTCCGCTTCGCCGAAGCCGAAGATGCAGCGGGCATTCTGCGCGCGCAGGGTGGTGGCGAGTTCGTCGAAGCCGATGTGGATGAGGCCGCGCTGCTTCACGAGGGAAGCGATCGCGCGGACGCTTTGGCTGAGCATCTGGTCGGCGGCGCCGAAGGCTTCCTGAATGCCCGCCCGCGGACTGACGGCATCGCCGAGGCGATCGTTTTCAAAACAGATGACGACGTCCGCCTGCTGCTGGAGCGCGGCGAGGGCTTCCTCTGCCTGGGCGAGGCGGCGCTTGCCTTCAAATTGAAAAGGCAAGGTGGCGAAGACGACGACGAGCGCGTTGTTCTCGCGGGCGTAGTTCGCGATCAAGGGCGCGGCACCGGAGCCAGTGCCACCGCCGAGTCCGACCAGGAGAAAAACCATCGACGCGCCTTCGAGCACGCTGCGCAGTTCGTCGGCCGACTCTTCCGCGGCGATGTAGCCGAGTTCCGGATCGCCGCCGGTGCCGAGCCCGCGCGTGGTCGCGCGTCCGATCTGCACCTTGTCGCCCGCGACCGATGCGAGGAGCGATTGCGCATCGGTATTCACGGCCACGAGGTCCGCCCCGGGCACGCCGTCGAGCATCAGGCGGTCGAGGGCATTCGCACCGGCGCCGCCGATGCCGAGGATCTTGATCACGGGTTCCGTCGCCGGTTGGCTCGAAGGGTTGCGCGGGAGTTCGATCATGGCTCGTTGGATTTCAGATTTCAGATTTCAGATGTGAAAGAGATCGCGCTCACCAGAGCCAAAGCCCGAAGAAGGCGAGCTTCTTGCGGATCCAGGTGAATGCCCCGGTGGGCTGCTCCGGCTGCATCGCTTGCGCGTATTTGATGAGACCGATGGCGGTCGAAAATTGCGGGTTCTCAAAGGCGGAAATATTTCCCGAGACCGAGGTCGCGTGCGTCACGGCCGCCTGGATGCCGAAGATTTCCTCGGCGAGTTCGCGGATGCCATCGAGCAGACTGCACCCGCCCGTGAGCATGAGTCCGGCGCCGAGAAATTCGAGGGCGATCCCGGCGTCGTCGAGCTGGCTGCGGAGCAACTCCAGCGTCTCGCGCACCCGGCAGTGGATGATGCTGTTCAGCATTTCGCGCTCGATCTCTTTTCCGGCGAAGCCCGTCTCGTCCTTCAGCACGATCATCTCGCCCGGCCGACTCGCGCCGATGGTCACGCTGCCTTCCTCGCGCTTCAGCTTTTCCGCGCGATTGATCGGGATGCGCAGGCCGAGGGAAATGTCGTTGGTGATGTGATCGCCGCCGATCGGCACGCAGCCGCTGATCTTCACCGCGCCATCGATATAGACGATGTAGTCCGTGGTCCCGCCGCCCATGTCGATGACCAGCGCGCCGAGCCCTTTCTGATTGTGATCGAGCACGACCTGCGCGGTGGCGAGCGGCGCGAAGACGACGTCGATGACCTCGGGCCCGACTTCCTTCACGCAGCGCACGCTATTCCGGATGCGCGTGGAGATGCCGTGGATGATGTGAAAATCCGCCTCCAGCCGGCGTCCGCACATGCCGATGGGATTGAGCACGCCGTCCTGCCCATCCACGTAGTAGTGCTGGAGCAGGGTATGCACGAACATATTGGTCTGCGGGATGCTGACGTCGCCGGCATTGGCCTGCACTTCGTCAAAGTCCTCGTCGCAGATCTCGTCGCGCTCTTCGGGGATGTTGATCGCGCCGCGATTATTAAAGCTCTGGATGTGGCCGCCGGTGATTGCGAGATAGACGGCGCCGATGGCCACGTCACTTTTCTCCTCGGCAAAGGCGAGGGCTGAGCGGATGCATTTGCCGGCGGTTTCAAAGTCCACGATTTCGCCTTTGCGCACGCCGCGCGAAGGCTCCTCGCCCACGCCCAGGATTTTCACGGTTCCATCGCTGCGGCTTTCACCGACGGCGACGCAGATTTTCGAAGTCCCGATTTCGAGACCGACGAAGAGGTTATCTTTGCCCATTTGAGTTAAACGGTTTTTTGAGATGATCGACTGGCGAGGTTTTGCGGACGGTTGAAGAAGGACTCGGGGAGGTCGCGGGCCGAGGCGTTGGGGTCGCGGTTCGCGGAGCGGGTGTGGCCTTTGGCGGCGTGCTTTTCGGCGCAGTTTTGCTGCCGGGTTTGGCGGGCGGCACTGGCGCGAGGGCGACGGGTTCGGGTTCGGGCTCCGCGGGCGTGGTGTAGGTGTTTTTCTCACCAAAGAGATTCACGCGCCGGAGTTCCTTCTGCTTCTCGACGCCGATGACCGCGAAGAGCTTGTGCAGCCGTTCGAGCTGCCGCTCAAGATTGTCGAGATGGAAGGTGACCTGAATGTGGCGGCTATCGGTGACCACGAGCGAATAGCCGTTGGCGACGTCGATCGTCTTGATCTGCCACCGGGTGTCGTCGGCATTGAGCCGCACCAGCTCGAGCGCGGCCTGGATCTCGTAGTTCGCCGCGCGCTGGCCAGCGGCGAGATTTTCCACCGGGAAGCCGCAGATGATCGGCAGACGGAGATACTGGTGGAGCGCGCTGCGCGGCTGCATCGGGATCGCGCGCGCATCGATGAGGAAGGCTTTCCTGGAGGTCGTCGGGTCTTCGGTGCCCGTCGTCATGACCCAGGCGATGGGCTTCCGCTCCGAGACGGTGACATTCACGCGATTCGGAAAGAGGCGTCGCACCTCCACGCGATCGACCTGCGGCATCGCGGCGATGCGTGCGCGCGCGCCGGAGATATCGACTTTGAAAATGTTCACGCCTTCGACCAACTGTGCGGTGTTCAGGGCATCCTCGCGGAGCAGCGTGCCATCGGTGCGGTAGATGATTTCGGCGAGCGCGTAGTCGGGATTTTGCCAGACGAAACGGCGGAGCGCTTCCTTGCCGCCGACGACGGTGCCGATGATGAGCGCCACCCAGAAGACGAACTTGCAGACCGTGAAAAGGGCGATGCGCTTGCGGCGCGAGCGCTCCTTGCTCTGGCGCGCCGTGACTTCGAGCGCGTGCTCGCGCTGGCGGCGGCGCTGGTAGTTTCCCCGGGTGTTGGCGGGCTTCTTTTTCATGACCGACGGGCGAGGGAAAGTTCGACGATGCGGCGGCAGAGCTCGGGATAGGTGAGGCCGACGACGGCGGCCGCCTCGGGGAGAAGACTCGAGGGCGTCATCCCGGGAATGGTATTGATCTCGAGAACAAAAGGTTGGCCGTGCGCATTGAGGAGCACATCGACGCGCGAATACACTTCGAGTTCGAGGGCCTGATGCGCGGCGAGGGCCGACTCCTGGACGCATTTGGTTTCTTCCGGCGTGAGCGCAGCGGGACAGAAGTGTTCGGCGCCGGGAGCGTTTGGATTCAGGAAGGGGTACTTGTTTTCGAAATTGTAGAAGTCCTTCTTCGCCACGATCTCGATCACGGGCAGAACCTGCGAACCGACGATGCCCACGGTGAGTTCACGCCCGGCGATGTATTCCTCGACGAGAAGTTCGCGCGCGTAGCGGTGCGCTTCGTTCACGGATTCATCGACCTTGGCCGCTTCCTTCACGATGTACACGCCGACGCTCGAGCCTTCCTTCGGCGCCTTG
>JANNXQ010000179.1:0-52941 GCA_031409655.1 Chthoniobacteraceae bacterium
CCTGCTGGACCTTGCGGCGGTCGCCGACGGATTTGCACCCGGCGGCGAGGTGGTCGTAAGCCTCCACGAGGAAGCCGCCGGTGCCGCAGGCGGGGTCGAGCACGGTCTCGCCGAGCTGCGGGTCGGTGACATCCACCATGAACTTCACCACGGGGCGCGGGGTGTAGAACTCGCCGCTGTCGCCGGCGGCATCGCGCATTTCGCGCAGCATGTTTTCGTAAAGGCGGCTGAGGGTGTGCATCTCCTCGCTGGCGGTGAAGTGGATGCCGGTGACTTTGTTGATGACATCGCGCAGTAGGTAGCCGGACTCCATGCGGTTGGTGACGCCTTTGAAGACGTTGGCGATGACATCCTGCCGGGCCTTGCCGGACTCGGACTGGAGGCCGCGCAGATAAGCGAAGAGGCCCGCGCCCTTGGTGCCGTCGGGCCGCATGGTTTCATCCTGCGAGATGAACTTGAGCAGTTCGTCGCCGGTGATGCCGTCGGCCATCACCGCCCAATCGCGCCAGCGGTAGGGCGGCTCGATGACGGGCTGGTATTTCTTTCGGCCGAGCTTCGATTCCTCCTCGGCGGAGATTTCCATGTCGTCGAGGAACTTGAGGAAGAGAATCCAGGTGAAGAGCGGGAGGCGGTCGAGGTCGCCATTCAGCCCCTTGTCCTTCCGCATGATTTGGCGGGCGGACTTGATGAGCGACCCGAGCCGCTGGGCGGTGGTCATGGGCTGCGCGGCTTTCTTCTGGCGCGTTTTTTTTGGAGAAGTGGTCATTTCTTTTTGCGAGTCGGCTCGACAGGAGGAGGGAGCACTTTCAATCCGCAGCGACTGGCTACCGTGCGCTGGCGTGCATCGTAGGAGACGAAAGTTGCGCAGCCCGCCTCCAGAGCGGCAGCGACATGCCATAGATCCAAACTGCGTGAGCCCACCTCACCGGAAAACTTCGCAGAAAGGGTTTCCGCTCGCATGAAGACAGCAGCGAGATCGTAGGAAATCCGTTCAAATCGGCCAGCATCCACGTCGGAGAGAAAGGTGCGGATCGCGGCCGTTTCCTGGGTCTTGGTGATCTCTCCCCGGAAGCGCTTCAGGTGAATGGCGTTGGGTATCTCCAGTTCGTGGAGATGCGAGTAGGCGAAGGGCTCGCCGATCTCGTCGAGGAGGTGGATGGTCGCTTCTGAATCGGCCTCTAAAACCAGTGCTTTTACAAAGAGGGCGGTGTCAATGTAAGCCGTCATCGATCTCCGCGGTCATAGTCCATCACCGTGGTGGAATCCCCACCCACGGGACCATCCGGGAAGAGCTTTTGCAAGCGCTTGAGACGGTTCACTGGAGGCAGTTGCTTGCGTTTGCGGGCTGGTGCGAGGGTGGCGAAGGGGATGCCTCGCTTTGTAATCACGACGGCCTCTCCCTCGTGGATCCATTTTGACACGGTGGTGAAGTGGTTTCTCAAATCGGCGACAGTGGCGGTCTTCATAATGATAGATTATCTATCATGCTTGGCGATCCGGGTCAAGCGGCGTAAAGGAGCTCCTGGAGTTTCGCGACGGCGGTGCGGAACTGGTCCGCCCCTCCGAAGCGCTGGGTAATCTCGGTGACGTTGCCGAGGTCGGAGAGTGGCGGGACTTTCAATGAGTCGGGGATGCTGAACTCAGCTGGGCCGTGTTCGGCGTATTTCGCAAGGAGCGCGTCGAGAATCTGGCGGGCCTGCTCCCCGTATTCCTCGAAGAAGGACGGAGCATCCTTGCGCAGACGGGCCGCGCGTTCCTTGCGCGTGAGCACGGGGGCTTTCCAGGCAATGTTGCAAAGCAGGTCGAAGGGGTCGGCATCGGGATTGCCAAACGCTTCCCCGGCTTCGGCGGCGCTGATGCCTTTCGCTTCCAGCGCGGTCAGGATTTCGGCGCGGCGGTCTGGGTCGGCCCAGCCGTGGCGGAACTCGGCGACATCCACGAAGAGCGAGCGGACGACTTCGCTGGTGTAATCACGAAACTCGGTGGCGCGAAGCTGCTTTCCCTCTGCGTCGAGGTCCTGCGTCAGATGCGTGGAGATGCTGACCTTGCCTTTGGTGACGTAATACTTGGCGGGGTCTTCTCTGAGCACGGGTGAATCGATGATGACGGGTGGCTCGGGATCGACGATGACCTCTTCGCCGTCATCACCATCCCCGTCTTCGCCGTCCGTGTTCTCGGGTCCGGGGTCAACGACGGTGGTCGTGGTGGTGTTGCCGTCGCCGTCTATTTCTTCCTCGGAAACAAACTCGGGATCGCCGTCGAACTCCTTGTCGGCGAAGTGGCGCGTTGCCGTGCCGGTGTAGTCGAGGATGTTGAAGTAGAACTTGCCGTAGTCCTCGCGGAGGCGCGTGCCGCGTCCGATGATTTGCTTGAACTCGGTCATGGTGCCGATGACGCGGATGAGCACGACGTTCTTGACCATCGGAGCGTCCACGCCGGTGCTGAGAAGCTGGGACGTGGTGAGGATGACGGGCGTTTCGGTTTCGAGTTCCTGAAAGCGCCCGAGATGGCCTTTGCCGATGGCCTTCTCGTCGGAGGTCACGCGGCAGACGTAGTCCGGGTGCATTTTGACGATGTCGGGGCTGAGATTGTTGAGCAGTTGCCGCATCTCGTCGGCGTGCTCCTGGTCCACGCAGAAGACGATGGTCTTGTCGTAGGGATTGGTGCGCTGGAGGAAGTTCGTGAGGTGCTTCGCGATGGCCTCGGAGCGGGGACGCAGCGAGAGACGTCTTTCAAAGTCAGGCGTGTGGTATTCCTCGTCGGGAATCTCGCGGCCCAGCTTGTCGAGTTCGCCTTGGGTCGGACGCCAGCCGGTGGCGTCGGCGGAGGTGACAATGCGATGCACGCGGTAAGGCGCGAGGAAGCCGTCGGCGAGGCCCTGGCGCAGGCTGTATTGGAAAATGGGATTCCGGAAGTAACGGTAGGTGGCTTTGTTGTCCTTGCGCAACGGGGTGGCGGTCATGCCGATTTGCACGGCGGGTTTGAAGTATTCGAGAATCTCCCGCCAGTTGCTTTCCTTCCGAGAACTGCCGCGATGGCACTCGTCAATGATGATGAGGTCGAAGAAGTCGGGCGCGTATTCCTTGTAAAGCCCAGGGCGGTTTTCGTCCTCGGCGATGGACTGGTAGGTGGCGAAATACATCTCGCGGCTTTTGATGGCGTCGCCGTTTTCAATCTTGTGCCGCGCATCGCCGAACGGGATGAAGGTTTTGTCCTTGGGATCATCCACGAGGATATTCCGGTCTGCGAGGAACAAAATCTTCGGACGCTTGACCGGGTCGTTGCTGCGGTTCCAGCGGGTGGACCAAAGTTTGTAGCAGATTTGGAAAGCGACGACGGTCTTGCCCGTGCCGGTCGCCATGGTGATGAGGACGCGGTTTTTGCCCCGCATGATGGCATCCACGGCGCGGTTGATGGCGATTTGCTGGTAGTAGCGCGGCGGGCGTTCGACGTCGTGGTAGAACGGCGCGAGAATCCTTTCGACTGCGAGCGTGGGAAGTGGCGCGGCTCCATTCAGCCGCGCCCACAGCTCATCGGCAGTCGGGAAATTATCAACGCTCCGCTCAATGCCAGTCGTGTAGTCGAACTCGACGATGCCTTGGCCATTGGTGGAATAGGCGAACTTCAAATCGAGAATTCCGGCGTATTCCTTCGCCTGCGAGAGGCCAGCGCCCGGCGTTTTGTAGTCTGCTTTTGCCTCAACTACCGCGATTGGAAAGTCTGGCCGGTAGCGCAGGAGATAGTCGGAGCGTTTCGGTTTTCCGCGAATGATTTTCCCGCCGACAACGCGGATGCGGCCCTTGGGATTGGTGAAGCAGCGTTGCTCCGCGATGCTGAACGGCGCATTTTCCCACCCGGCTGCCTGAAGCAATGGGACGACGTATTTTCGACAGGTGTCAGCTTCGTTCATGATGTTAAGCGGCGAGGTGGTGGATGAAGTGCTGCACCCAGGCAGGCAAATGACGAATGCTGAATTTCGAATGTCGAATTGGGGCCAATGCAAAGAGCCAGGTCCGAGTTTTGACCGGCGTTCCGTTCATCATTTGAAGTTCGTCGTTCATCGTTCGCTTCCCCTTGCGGTTTTTCGGGACGCCACGGTGATGGCGACGAGTTGATTCGCTTCGTCGAGCAGGCGCGCCAGTTCTTGGGAAATTCGAACGTCGATTTTCAATTGTCGAAGTGCGCCAATATCGCGGATGCATTTCGAGCCAGAAGCCGCTTTCGTCTGCTTCTTCTTCGACGGTTCCGAGTTTCGAGATGAAGTCGGCTTTCGATTTTCCACGACACGCTGAACGGTAGTTGGCCGCGACCGAACTGGACGAGCGGATGACTTGCCCGATGGCGTGGCGTGTTTCCAAGACTTGCGGAAAGCCAGCGCACAACCCGATGACGTCGAGCGCGAATTTCTTGGTTCGTTTCTTCAGTTCTTCACTCATGCGAATTTCGATTGTCGATTTTCGAATGCCGAAGTGAAGCTGCTGCGGTTCGGCATTCGCACTTTGCAATTCGGCATTCCCGCGGTGGGCTGCTTGGCGCTGGCCTGGAGGTGGGACCAGCGGGCGTCGGCGGTCACCCAGAAGACGTTCTCGGCTTAGCATAGATTCGCGCCTCCGCGCTCAGGGCCGTGCGCGAGAGGGACTCGTCCGTCGGCTTGGGCGATCGAACCAGCCCGCCAACGTCCGCGCATTCGGATGGGGAAAACCACTTCACTCACGGCGGTGGACGCTGGCGAAGGTGGGGGCGGGGGTAAAGGGCAATTCGCGGCAGCCGCTTGGGATCTACCGCCACCCGGTGCAAGGTCAGAGGCGCTGGCTGGCGATCGGGGAGCGGGGAATTTTTTCGGGTACGACTCTGCCGGGGCGGTGAAGATGGGCGTTTCCCCGAGGCGGCAGGGCTGCTATGGAAAGGATCGTGCGTGCTGTGCCCATGAACCCTTCGCTCGCGGATGACGCGCTGTTCGCGATGGGCGCGATTTCGGGCATCGGGGAAGGGTGCGCGCAGCCCGGTGCGGCGCCTCGGTCTGCCGCGGGACAGCGCGCAGACGGCGGCTTTTCTGCGGCCCACTACGGCAGAGTGCATGGATGCCCCGAAGGTCGTGCTCGATGGCGGGACGATGGCGCAGCCGCTATGGTGAAGTTGTCGCGGGTCGTGGCGCTGGTGGCTGCTTTTCTCCTCTCGGTGGAAAGCGGGCGCGGCGCGGAGTCGGCGCTCGAGCGGGTGCGGGTGGCAGCGGATGGGCGGCGTTTCATCCTCGCGGAGACGCAGCGGGAATTCCGTCCCTGGGGGATGAACTATGGGAATGCGGGACGGCTGATGGAGGATTTCTGGGAGGCGGATTGGGAGACGATCGCGGGGGACTTCCGCGAGCTGAAGGCGCTGGGGGCGAATTTGGTGCGGGTCCATTTGCAGGTGGGAAAATTCATGGAGGCGGCGGATCGGCCAAATGCCGCTGCCCTGAAACAACTCGCGCGGATGGTGCGCCTCGCGGAGGAGACGGGGCTGCGGCTGGATGTGACGGGGCTGGCGTGTTACCGGCCCGCGGATGGACCGGCGTGGTATAACGCGCTGGAGGAGCCGGCGCGGTGGGCGGCACAGGCGCACTTCTGGGCAGCGATCGCGAAGACGTGTGCGTCGAGCGGGGCGGTCTTTTGTTACGACCTGATCAATGAACCGCTCTCGCCCGCAGGGAAACGCGCGGCGGGGCAATGGCCATCGGGCTCGCGCTTTGGCGGGTTTGATTTCCTGCAGTACATTGCCCTCGATCCAGCGGGGCGGGCGCGCGAGGAGATCCCGGTGGCCTGGATCCGCCAGCTCACGGCGGCGATCCGCGCTCACGATCGCACGACGCTGATCACCGTGGGGCTGCTGCCGTGGTCGCGCGATTGGAAGCATCTCAGTGGCTTTCTCCCGGAGAAGGTGGCGCCGGAGTTGGATTTTATCAGCGTGCATCTTTACCCGGACACGAAGAAGCCGGGCGAAGCGCTGGAGTCGCTGCGGCTCTTTGCGGTGGGCAAGCCGGTGGTGATCGAGGAGACATTCGCCCTGAGTTGCACGCCAGCGGAATTGGAGGAATTTCTGCGGGCCTCGCGGGAGTATGCGTGTGGGTGGATCGGGCACTACGACGGCAACACGCCGGAGGAGCTCGATGCCATCGAGCGGGAGGGAAAGTTGACGATCCCGCAGGCCGCCTACCGCGAGTGGCTGCGGATGTTTGTGCGGCTGGGGCCGGAATTTTCGCCGAGGCTTTCCCGCTGAAACCTGCGTCACGGAAACGTGATTTCGCAAAGTTTGGCAACGTCCGTCAGCTCGGTGGCATCGGCCCGGAAGCAGGCTTAGAGACTAGCAGCCTGTTGGAAAACGCATCCTCGGAGGATGGCGTCGCTCCGCGCGCCATGCCAAACTCTGGCCGTAGGCCCATCTTTCAGAGTGGCGCTGCGCGCGATGCGAGTCATGGCGCGCGGAGCGACACCATCCACCGAGGCCCCAAGAGGTTTTGCAACAGGCTGCTAAGGTTGGCGCTCGCTCGCTTTGCGCAGCGTGGGCTGGGTGCGCTGCTGCCACGCTTTGACGTCGGCTCGCAGGACTTCGATGGCCTTCTGCAATTGCCGGTCCACGCCGCGCGCCATCTCGCCAGGTTGCGGCCAGATGATGTGGTCGGGTTGCGCACCGTTGAGTTCCATGTCCTAGCCATCGGCCGCGGAATACCATCCCCGGAACGGCAACCGGAGCGTCCCCACATCCATGATGCTCGTGGAGCCCGTGCTGATGACGCCGCCCGCGCTCGGCACGCCGATCAGGGGGCCGCGTTTCAGCGTCTTGATCGCGTGGCTGAAAATCTCGGCGTTGCTGAAGCTGTTCTGATTGCAGAGCACGGCGATCGGCTTCGTCCAGACGGCATACACGATGCGATCCTGCGGATAACCCGGAGTCCCGCCGCGCGGCACGGTGATGGCGTGCTGCGGCTGGGCGAGCGCGGTGAGCAGGTGATCGGTGGTCGAGCCGCCGCCATTTTCGCGCACGTCGATGATGAGCCCATCGCGGCCCGCGCCCGCGGCGTAGAGTTCCTCCTGAAAACGCTGGAAGCTGGCGTCGTCCATCTTGCTGATGTGCAGGTAGCCGAGCGTGCCGCCGGAGGTTTTCTCCACGGTGCTGCGGGTGTCCTTGATCCATTGTTCGTAGAGCAAAGTGCGCGCGGTGCTGTAGCTGATGGGGCGCAAGGTGACGTCGCGCTCGAGGCCAGCGACGGAGAGGACGCGCAGGAAAATATCCCGCTCGAGCGGGCCGTTGAGCACCTCGCTCGGATCGCGGGTCGGGCTCAGTTCGCGGCCGTCGATGCGGAGGAGGATTTCCCCCGGCTCGAGGCGGCTGGCGGTGTGACTTGCCGGACCTTTCTGCAGGACGTCGCGCACTTTCCAACCCGGCCCGGCAAACGCCGGATCGAAGCGCAGGCCGAGGTGCGCGGTTTCCTCCCGCCAGGTATTCGCGGGGACCGACGAGCCGGCGATCGTGAAGCCGAGGTGCGAGCCGTTCAGTTCGCCGAGCATCAACTGGACGACATCGACCACGCCGCGCATCTCCGGCGCGGTCGCGGCGGCGTCCACATACTTCGCGCGCATGGCATCCCAATCGCGATTGCCGAGGCGCTCGTCGTAGTAGCGGTCGCGCATCGTCTGCCAGCATTGATCGAAGACCGCACGCTGCTTGCCCGCCCGCACGCTGCGCTGCTGCGCCTTGAAGCTGAAAGTATTCACCGAACCGGTGGTCGTTTTGGGGGCGACAGGCTCGGGGTCCGCTTCGTCAGGAGGAGCGCCCGGCTTATCGGCGGGAGGAGCCGACGGCACGGCACCACCAGCCGCCTTCGCGGAAATGGACGCCGGCTTTCCATCCAGGAGACAGACGATCTGATCGTCCTGCTTCAGCCAGCGCAGACCTGAGCCTGCGACTGGGGCGATGAGCTTCGGCTTCAGTCCATCCGGAAACTCGACGGAGTAAGTCCCGCGCCGACCTTCGATGGTCGCCGTGAAGGCGAGCTTCTTCGAGTCCGGCGACCACACGAGTTGGCTCTCGGCGGTATTCGGGATGGTGATGCGATGGATGCGCTCGTGGATGTTTTCAAACTCCGGCGGGAGGATCGGCGGTTTCACTGGCTCCTTCGGCGCACTGGGCTTCGCCGGAGTTCCCGGGGCACTGGTGGTCCGCCGAATGGGAGTCACCGCCTTCGCGATTTTCTCCCGCGCCTTCGTGAGGGTGCGCGCCCGCTTCGTCCGCTCTTCGTCTTCCGCCCGCAGCCAGACGTAGAAAATATCGACCTCCTCGTTCTCCCGCTTGCCAGTCCACGCGATGAGCCTGCCATCCGGCGACCACACTGGATCGGTGTCGTTGTCGGGATGGCGCGAAAGATTGAAGGGCGGTCGCGAGCCATCCACTGGAGCCACCCAGACGTCGCCATTGAACCACTCGTCGCTGCGCGAATAAACGAGCCACGAACCATCTGGCGAGAAGTCGAACTCCGGTGCATTCCACGATTCGAGGAGCCGCCGCGCATTCTGCCCATCGGCATCCGCGAGCCAGAGGTCACCGCGCGTTTTCAGCCAGGCGAGGTGCTGGCAATCCGGGCTGAAACGCACGCGCGACTCGGCCTCCGCATCATGCGTGAGCCGGACGAGGGTGAAGGCCGTATTCTCCCACCAGTACTTCGCCGGCACCGCAGGCACCGCTTTCCACACCTCGGTCTGCCCACCCGCATCGCTCACGAAGCACAGCGACTTCCCATCCGGCGCAAAGACCAGCCCGCGCTCCTCTTCGGCGGTCTGCGTGACCTGCCGAGGTTCGCGCAAGATGGTATCCATCACCCACACATCGCCGCCCGCCAGGAAGGCCACCTGCAAGCCATCCGCAGTGAAAGCTACATCCGTCGCGCGTTCGAGCACGAGGCGATCGACAGCGGAATCCACCACATCCCCCACCCGCTCGATCGCGATCTTCTCCGGCGCCGCCGCGCCCGCCGGATGCCAGCGATAGAAGTCGAAGAGATGGCGAAAGACCAGCGTTCCGCCATCGCGCGCGATCGCCGGAAAAACCACCGAGTCCGTCTCAAACTTCGTGCGCTGCGTGTTCTTGCCGCTCGCGAGATCGTGCTCCCAGAGATTGTAAGCCCCGCTCCGATTCGCCACGTAGTAAAAGCCCTTCCCATCCGGCCTCCACAGCGGCCACCGACACTCCGTCGCCTCACCTTTGATCTGCGTCGTGGTCTGCGCGTCGCGATCGAATAACCAGATCTGCCCCGCGCGTGATCCGCGATAACCCTGCCGCCACCACGATTCGCCCTCGCGCACAAAGAGCACCCGACGGCCATCCGGCGAGACCGCGCCATCTTCCGCATAGTCGTCAAAGAGCACCTGCTCCGCCTTCCGCTCATCCACCTCGAGCACCGCCAGCCGCGCCGAACGCGCTTCGCGCATCCACGAAAGATCGCGCGCCACACTCACCAGCAGACCCCGGCCATCCGGCATCCACTCCTCGATTTGGTACCCTTCCGTGTGCCAGGTCACTTGCCGCGGCTCCCCGCCCTCTGCCGCCATCACATAAGCCTGCCGGCTCCGCTCCCGCGTGCTCATAAAGGCGAGCTGCTTGCCATCCGGCGAAAAGGCCGGCTCCGAATCGAGACCGGGATGCAGCGTGAGACGCCGCGCCGCGCCGCCCGCCACGGGCACACTCCAGAGATCGCCCCGCCACGCAAAGGCGAGCGTCTTTCCATCGGGCGAAAGCGCGGGATCCTGAGCAAGACGCATGGCTTCGCCGAAAGCCGGGAGCGCTGGCAGAGACATGGCGACCAGTAAGATCAGGAATTTTCGGGAGAAGGCAGTGCGCATAGATTTGGGAGGAGGTAGCGCCCACGGTAAGGCGCAGCCGAAAGAATGCGCAACCTCCGCCTCCCTGCGTCGTATCCCCAAAGGCGGGATGTATTTTGAAAACGCAGAGACGCGGAGACGCAAAGGATGCAGAGGAAAAGAAGGCGGGCATTTCACCGTTCACCGTGCGGTTGAAAATTGCTGGATAGCTCTCTGCGCCCTCTGCGTGTCCGCGTCTCTGCATTTTCAAAAACTCGACCATCGACTTTCGTCGCATCGTTCTGGCGGAGCCCGGAGCGTGACCAACCCCCTGAACCGCACTCCCGCGCCCGCCGCTACAGAATCACCAGGCGATAATCGCCCGCCGCATCGAGGGAGGCGGGATCTTCGAGCTTCGAGAGCTTCGCTCCGCCCACCCGGTTGTAGCTCTTGATCACATCGGCCACGAATCCGAACGGCACGACTCCATTCGTCGGATCGACTTTCTGCACGCTGATCGTGCCAAACTCCTGCGCGGCTACTTGCGAGCCCGCGAAAAGGTCGCCGGTGAATCCCGTGATCCCCTTGATGGCGAACTTCGAGATCGTGCGGTCGGCGAAGAAATCCGCGAGCCCCGCAGGCCGCGCCAGCGTGCCCGCAAAAACACCGCTCTCATTCATCCCGCCAATCGTCACCGTGCCGATGTCGCCCGCCGTCGTGATCGTCGCGCCATTCAGCAAACCCGCAATGGTGATACTTCCCACCGATGTGCTGGCGGCGACATTCACGCTCGCTTGCAAGTCGCCACGCGGACCGCCCTTTGCCCCGGCAATCGTCAGCTTATCGAGAGCCAGCAAACTGAGCGCTTCCTCCGCGCCGGTCGTCTCGAGCCACTCCACCGCCGTCAGCGATCCGATGGGCATCGAGGACTCGAGGGCGTAGTCATGCACACGACCGAGCGTGATCGCGGCCTTCGTCGTATTCGTTGGCAGCAAGGCGCCAATCGCGAGTGCTCCCGGGCCATTCAGGTCGCCGATCTTCAAGGTCTGGACGCCGCCGCTGAAGGCTCCGAATCCGCTAAGCTTGGCCGCACCGAGATCCACACTTCCGATGACACTGGCGAAGGAGACATCATCAAACTCCGCAGCACTCCCGCCTTTCCCCACACTCGCGAGGAGTTTGGATTTCACATCCGTGCTCTCGACCAGGAGATCGATCTTACCGTCGCCGTCGATCGTCAACTGACCCACTCCCAATCCCTTCATCGTGAGCGTCACAATGGGATCGACGGTCGTTGGGTTGCCATCGTCCTGCACATATTTCAGCGCCACGCCGGTGCGCCCGGCGAAGCTTCCAAAGGCATTGAAAAGTTGGTGCCGCCCACTCAGCCGCGCGGTGTCGTCGTCAGTGAAGTCGTTGAGCTGATCGACCGTTGAGAGTGGCGTGACTTTCGCGAGGATGCGATAGGTGTCGCCCGGGGTTTGGGTCAGGTCGGTCGGGATCGCGAGCTTCTGTGGGATCGTCACGCTCTTCCCCGGAGCGAGTGAAATCGCCCGACTGGCCAGCGTCGCGAGGAGCACGTCGCCCTCGCTGACCACGGTGCCTTCCGGCTCAGAGCTCTCAGGTCCGAGGACCTTCGAGAGGAAATATTCGATCTTCACCGAAGTCTTGAGGTTTGCCGAACCCGAGTTGGTGATGCTCACGCCGACCGTGCTGGAGTCGCCCGGGACGATCACGGAAGCGAATGAATCGGTGCCGTAGCTCGCGAGGAGATTCGGCGCGAGCCGCACCGTGAAAGTGTCCGTAGTCGGTTCGCCCGCCGCGTTCCGCCCAGTCACGATGACATCCGCGAGACCGGCGTTGCCGGAAAATTTGAGGTCCAGCGTGGAGCCTTTGACGCTGGCTTTCAACAGGCTCGATGGCGTGCCGGGCGCGTTATGTTCCGTCACTTGCGCGGAGTAAGTAAAGCCGGTGGCGGAACCACTCACGATCTGCGCGTCGAGGATGCGGATGTAGTTATCCGCGGTGACGGCAGGCGGCGGCGTGCTGGCGTTGTTATCAGGATTGGCGTTGTAATTCTGGAGGGGCAGATCGGAGAAACTCCCGGAATTGAAGGTCGTGAGGTCCGAGATCCGATCAATGACCGCGAGGCCCTCGGGAGTCACGGCCCCGAAGACGGCGAAGCCGCCATTATTGCCACCACCGAGGATCGAGGTGTTGTCATGGACATTGAAGAACCACTCACTGGACGCCGAGTTCGGATCGCCGCCGATCTTGGCCATGGCCAGCGTCCCGCGAACGTTGGGCAGCGAGGCGCTGAATTCGTTGTGGACGGTGGGTCCAGTTGGGATGTGCTCGGACACTTTCGGAAACGCAAAGCCGCCGCCCTGGATGATGTCGTTGTCTTCGACCGTTGCACCTTGGAAATCGAAAGACCGATGGAAGAAGGTGTTGTCGTATCCGCCCTTGGCCCCGGCCTTCACGTATTCGAGGAAGTTTTGCACCGAGAGTGGTGCGAGGTCGTCGTAGAGTTCGATCTCGATCACGCCGCCCTGGATGCCGGCGGTCCCCGCGTCCATGTCCACATTCGTGATGAACTTCACGTAAGTCCGGGAAGTGCCGGTGACGGTGGCGTCGAACATTTTCGAAAGGTCGATCGACGCGGTCGATTTCCCGGCGCCGCCGACGATGTCCGGCAGCGGATTGAGCAACACGGCGGCGGCCGGAGCGATCCGCGCCTCCAGAGTTTCGATGGACGAGCTGGCGCGCGGTTTGGGGCGGTCGGAGAGGAGGCGTGGGGTCATTGCGAGGAAGTTGGTCGGGACGCTACTACGCGGGAATCACGCGGATCGAGACATCGTTATTCACGAGGTCGAGGGCCTCGGGGCGCGCGGTCTTGAGCACTCCGGCGACTTTGAACGAACCGACATCCTGAGCCACGAAGCCGAAGTGATCGCCGGCCAGGGCCGTGCCCGTGACGGTGCCGCCGATCTGCACACTCGCGATCTTTGAGAGGATCGTCGCGCTGTCCGCACCGGGTGCCTTCGCGTCGAGCGGATTCCCGAAGCCCGCGTCGGCCCCGGCGATGACTCCGGCGACGAGGTTCGAGGCGGTCCAATTCGCCAGGACTTTCACCGCGCCGATCTGCGCGTCCGGATTCACGGCGTTGCCATTGACATCGTAGCCCGCGAGGAAGTCCGAGCCAGTCACGCTGCCTTGCACGTCGATCCGCCCGATGGCCAGATCCACGCTGCGACCCTGCACCGCCTGACCGCGCGCCGTGACCGTCACATCCTCGGCATCACCGCCGAAACTGAGCGACCCGAACGCAGCACCGACCTGCACGTTCGCTCCGCTGACCGCGCCATTGATCGCGAGACTCGTGAGGTTATTACCAATGACAATGCTTGCCGACCCTACACCCGGAGTGCCGTGCGCCTGGAAGGTATTCAGCACCTTGATCGCGCCGCTCTTGCCGACCTGCAATCCGCCCTTCCCGGTGTGCAGACTTCCGCTGTCCGCGCCCGTCCCGCCATTCCACGAACCGACGGTGAGGCTCTTCAGATCGCCATCCGCGCGCAAGCCGCCTGAATTTTCGCCGGCCCCACCGCGGAGTTGCCCGGTGATCGTCACGGCGCCAATGCTCCCGGCAAATTCGCCGCTGATCTCCGTGCGATCATAGCTCAAAAGCGTCCCGCTCGAAGCCCCGCCACCTCCTGCGAGACTACCCGTGATTTTCACCGTCCCCATCGCGCCGTAACTGGTGATGGACCCACTGAAGTCGCCAATCCCACCTTCCAGCACATCCAACGCCGCCGTCGCCGTTCCGCCCAGGGTGACGCTCGCCAGCTTGCCATTGGAAATGATCGCGCCGGAACCAAAGCCGACTCCGCCCTCGACGCGCCCGAGGACCTTGACCACTCCCATATCACCGACCCGATCAGGATTAAAACCGCTCACAATCGTGGCGCTGCCCGCTCCATCGCCGCCGCTGACGTTTCCAGAAATGGTCACGCTCGCGAGCTTCCCATGGGCCACGATGGACGCCGACGAGACGCCGGTCCCGCCCGTCACATCGCCAAGAATTTTCAGCGTGCCGGCGTCGCCGATCACTTCGACGAAGCCCGACTGTCCCCCGCTGCCGCCGAGCAAGGAGCCGCTGAGCGTCAGGCTGGTGAGTTTACCCACCACGAGGCCACCGGAGCGGAGACCCGCACTGGCGATCGTGCCGTTGAGGTCATTTGCGGTGAGGGAACTGATGATCTGCGCGCTAATTTGGCCGCTGTTCGCGCCTGTTCCCGCGAGGATGTCATCGGCAATACTAACACTCGTGATGTTCCCTCCCGACTGGAGGCGCCCGGAACCTTCGCCGCTGCCACCCTCGAGGTCCCCGCCGATCTTCACCGCACCGACGTTCCCGCTCGCCAAGACTGACCCGCTCGAGAGACCTGAGTCACCGTCGAGACTCCCACTGACTGTGAGACTCGTGAGCGCCCCGGCGGCCACGATCTGTCCAGAATTCGCCCCCGCTCCACCGATGATCCCATTGGTGAGATTCGTCCCGACTTTGACCGCTCCCATGCTCCCCCGAGCGTCCACGCGACCGCTGAATTCCCCGGCGCCGCCGACGATGCTGCCGGTGACAGTCAGGCTGCCGATCTTTCCCGCCGCATTGACCTGACCGGAGCCGCTGCCGCCGCCGCCGAAGATGCCATCCGTGGCATCCGTGCCGATCTTCACGGTCCCGATGTCTCCGGAACTGTCGATCAACCCGGTATTATTACTCGCAGCCTCGACCGCGGTGCGGCCAAACAAAGAGCCACCAATGGTAATACTCCCGATCTTTCCGACCGACCCTTTCGCCCCAGTGACCGCACTCAAACGCGCATCTTGCACATCGCCAAAGATCTTCAACGAACCGAGCGCACCGGTGATGGTGCTCACGAGACTCGCACCAGCGGGCACCTGCGTGGCGATGCCGCTGACGCCGAGGGATTGCAACGTCAGCGAAGCAAGCCCGGTGGCCGTGCCCGAACGACCAGCATCAATCTGCCCGAGGTCGCCATCGATCGCGACCGCCCCGAGAGCGAGGTTATCACCCTTGATGGCACCGACATCGGCAAAGCCATTGCCAGTTGCTCCGGACACGGCAGTAACGGAAAAGGAAAGCCCCGTCCCGAGCGCGGTCGCGAGTTGGGTAAGATCGATAAGTTGAAGCTGCTGGGTGGATAGGTCCGTGTCCGTCACTCCGGCGAGGCCGGTGAAACGGAGCACTTGATTCGCCTTGGCGAGTTGCAGCGATCGTGTCGGACCGTCGAAGACATTCTTCGAAAATTTCACCGTCACGGTATCCCCATCGGCATCCTGATACTGGACAGTATTTAAGCTGATCAGGCTGGCCGGCGCGATGCGACCTTCCAGACCTTCGATGGACGATCCGACCGGACGGCGCCCGGCTGGGCGCTCAGGCTCAACCCGGACGACCGTCGGCGGCGTGGGTTCTTTACGGAGCTTCCCGAGTAGGGTTTTCAAAAGGGATTTGCGGCGTTTCATGCTCGGAAAGGGTTAGGGCTCATTGTCCGTGTTCCGCACGTTGACGTCCGGCGGATTCAGCGGCGGATCTCCGACACCCGCACCGCCATAGAGCGTGTCCGTGCTGGTCACTGAATTGAGCCGGATGGTGTAGGATAGGTTCCCGTCTTTGGTGGTGTCATCCACGCCGGTGACCGTCACGGTTTGCGGGATGTTCCAGTTCAGAGAGGTAAAGACGAGTTGCGCTGGGGATACCGTACCTTCGGTCGTGTCGCTGCTTTGCAGCGGGATGGTCACGTCCGCGGTGGGTGCAGTATCGAGGACGACGTTAAAGGTCGCGGTGCCACCGGCTTCGGTCGTCACGAGACCGCTGCTCGGGGTCGAGACGATCGCCGGATCGATGGGACCGAGGGCGAAACTTTTCTCAATCGCCTGGGCATTGGTGAGCGCATCTCCGTAGGCCACTTCAGTAATGAGAAACTTCCGTCCGCCACTAACGCCCTTCGGAAGGGCGACAGTGAGACCGACCGTGCCGGTGCTGGCACCCGCGGCGAATCCATTGAGGAAGAGCTGCGGCACGAAGGTCGCCAAGCCATTGAGCCGGACGGTCAGTTTTCTGTCCTGGGCCGTCTGGAGGACGTTGTCATCCGAAAGCCAGAAGCGAAAAGTGGACCCACCGAGGGCTCGGCTTCCTGAGTTCAGAATGACGAAGTTCCCGGCGAGTTGAACCTGCTGCGTCGCCCCCGGCGCTCCCGAAAAAGTCTTCGTGATCGTCGGCCCAGTCACCGGCAACCAGGCAATCGTGACCCGCGGCTGGGGAAACGGCGGGAGATGTGGCGGCGAGGTGAAGCGGACACTTGCCAAGGAAAACGTAACCGCGTCGTTCACGTCCGTCGCCTCGGCTTTCCGATGCACGCGCACGCGGATCGAATAACGCTCGGAGTCTTTGTAAGTATGCGTACCCCGAATGGTAAAAGCACCACCGCCAATACGTAACGGCGTAACCCTGGACAAGCTACCGTCGCCCCAATCCAGCGTCGCAAGGTAGTCAGCCGGATTCCCGGTGGAAGCCGTGTCCGTAAAAGTGGCTACGACCTGATTGACCAGCTTCGACCCAACCACGTCCAGGTCACGACCCTCCGCTTGCAGCGCCGCGGTGGTGATCAAAGCCTGGCTTCGAACCGCAAGCCGCGCGCCTTTGTTTCCCGACACCTCGATAACCACCGGATACAAGCCAGCCTTCGGATAAGTGTGCGTCCCGCTGAGGGTCATGACACCGATCGCCGCCGAGGAAGTGTCGCGCGCCACCGTGGCGACCTCGAGCGGGGTGCCATCGCCCCAATTGATCGAGGCCGTGGAATCCGCCGGAAGCGCCGCCGGATCGACATCCCGAAACTTTCCGACCACGCCGGAAAAAGCCACGCCCGGAGCACCGTGGATCGTGATCGCTTCAGCATCGATGATCCGATCTCCGACGCCGATGGCCGCAAAGGTCGAATCGAGGCCCGCCGCTGAAAATTTCTGCGCCCCCATGTTATAGACAAAGGCATCGAGGCCGACCCGCAGCGGACCTTCGTAGCCGATCTTTGGCCGCACGCCGACGGTGCGTCCGCCAGTAACGATCAGCGACGCGTTCGTTGCGCCATTGAGCAGCAGCTTGTGCTGCGGATCGACAAAATCGAACTCGAGGTCGGTGACGTTGATCGGAAAGATGGAGTCGCGATCCTTCGCGGTAATCTGCGACGGGACTGGACTGAAAATCGTTGGCGTGTTCGTCGTGTCCTTCACGCAGGTGGCGGTGAAAATCTTCGTCGCTTTTCCTCCGCGACCATCGTCCACGGTGACGGTGATCACCGCAGTCCCGACGGCCGTCGCACTGAGCACCAGCACCGCATCCGTCTGCCCAGGCCCGCTGGTCGGCTGCACTGCTCCACCGACGAGGGTCACCGGGATGATGGGCTTGGAAGGCACTGGCTCATTCGGATCGTTGGCGACGCGAAACTCGCGCCCCGTAGCCTTCAGCTTCGGCAAAAGATCCCAGCCCCGGACCAACTGCGCGAAGACCGTGTGATTGAAATCCAGAAACCGAGGTTGGGCATCCGTGATGAAAAACTGCGAACCATTGGAGTCGCTGTAGTCAGGACTCACGACGTTCCCGCCCACCAAGCGCGGACTGGTAAAGGTTCCTGAATTGGCCATTGCAAGCTGCCCCCGTCCGGAAAAAAGCAGAGCGGGCTGCAGCTCATTCTGAAACTTCCACGCCGTGTCCGGGTCGTTGCCGGTCATCCCCGGCCCGCCACGTCCCGCGTTCGCGGTCGGGCCAAGAGGATCGCCACCTTGGAAAATGAAACTCGGCGATCCCACCCCTCCGGCAAGGTCCGTCATCCGATGAAAAACGGTGCCGTCATAGTAACCCGATTGCGCAAATCCTCCGATGAACCGCGCGGTGACCGGCGTCCAGTCCTGGAGGAGCATGAAAATCAGGTCACCGGAGTAGGCGGGATCACCCACCGCTCCTGCCGCGTGATCCACAGAGAACTTTAAAAAGGGATTACCGGTTTTGACCCTCGCGAAGATGCGCGGATTCGAGCTTTTGACGGTGTAAATGAGCGGATCGCCGTCGGCATCGGACGCCGTCAGAGGCATGAGCAAAACCTTGCCCCCCGGGATCGTCGGAGCGACTCGATCGACCTGCACCGGGTCGTCGAGCACGGGATCGGCGGCAATCGCCGTCGAGATGATCAAGCAGGCGAAAGTCTGGGCGGCAGCGAGGAGCGGGAGTTTCAGACGAGACAGGGCATCCATATAGAATCGGGGCGAGAAAACTATGGTGAATATGATCCAAGCGGTGGGCGGCGCAAGGTGTAGATGTATTTTTTATCAGCGTGCGTTATTGCCTCTGTCCGAGCAGGTCGCGCTTTTTGCGGCAACCGGCTCAGCGGATCACGCCCGCAGCTTCACGAGCAGGTCCCCCGCTTCCACGGAATCCCCGGCGGTCGCGTGGACTTCCGCGATGACCCCATCGGCCGGCGCGTAAATCGTGGTCTGCATCTTCATCGCCTCGAGCACCGCAAGTTTATCGCCCTTCGCGACCTTGCCGCCGACGGTGGCGCTGAGGGCGGTGACCATCCCGGGGATGGGCGCACCGACTTGCAGCGGATCGTTCGCGGCGGCTTTGGCCCGGGCTTTCACGGTCTTGGTCTGGCTTTTGTCGAGGACCACGGCTTCGCGCGGGTAGCCGTTGAGTTCGTAGGTCACGACGCGGCGCCCGTCCTTGTCCGGCGTGCCGATGTTGATCAGCTTGATGAAGAGCACCTTGCCTTCGTCGATCGCGACGTGGACTTCCTCGCCCGGCCGCAGCCCGTAGAAAAACGCGGGCGTGGGCAGGCAACTCACGTCGCTGAAGTCGCGCAGGAACTTCGCGTAGTCCGCAAAGACCGCCGGATACATGAGGTGCGAATAGAGGTCGTCGTCGGTCGCGGTGTGCTTGAGCTTGCCGGTGAGTTCGGTCTTCACTTCGGCCAGTTTCACGGGCTCGATCTTCGCCCGCTTCGGTTGCTTCGCGTGGCCGAGCACGGCTTTCAGCACGGCGGGTGGCCAGCCACCCATCGGCTCGCCGAGGCCGCCGCTGAGCATGTCGATCACGCTCTCGGGATAGCCGGTCGAGCCGGGTTCGAGATTCACCACGTCGGCGGGTTTGATGCCGCGGGTGAAAAGGAAGAGCGCCATGTCGCCCACGACCTTGCTCGAAGGCGTGACCTTCACGATGTCGCCGAAGAGCAGATTCACCTCGGCGTAAGTGCGGGCGATCTCCGGCCAGCGATGGCCAAGGCCCATCGAGGCGGCCTGCTCCTTGAGGTTCGTGTATTGCCCGCCGGGCATCTCGTGCAGATAGACCTCGGCGCTGCCGGCTTTCGGCGCGGTGTCGAAGGGCGTGTAGAAGGTGCGGACCTGCTCCCAGTAGTCGCTGAATTCGTTGAGCGTATCCAGATCAAGGCCGGTCTCGCGGGGCGTGTGCTGGAGCGCGGCGACGACGGAGTTGAGATTCGGCTGCGAGGTGGAGCCGCTCATCGAAGCGATGGCCAAATCCACGACATCGACGCCGGCATCGCTGGCGCGCAAGACCGACGCCGCATTGATGCCACTCGTGTCGTGCGTGTGGAAATGCACCGGGATGCCGATCTCCTCCTTCAGCGCCTTGACCAGCGCGCTCGCGGCATACGGACGGCAGAGGCCGGCCATGTCTTTGATCGCGAGGAAGTGCGCGCCCATCTTCTCCAGCTCCTTGGCCAGCGCGACGTAGTACTTCAGCGAATACTTCGAGCGTGCCGGATCGAGGATGTCGCCAGTGTAGCAGAGCGCGCCTTCACAGATGCCGTGGGTCTCCTGCACCGCCTCCATCGCGGCCTTCATGTTCTTGAGATCGTTCAGCGAATCGAACACGCGGAAGATATCCATGCCCGCCTCCGCCGCGTGCTTCACGAAACCGGCGACGACATTCGCCGGATAACTCGTGTAACCCACCGCATTCGCGCCGCGCAGGAGCATCTGGAAACAAATGTTCGGCACCTTCTCGCGCAAGAGCCGGAGCCGATTCCACGGGTCTTCATTGAGGAAGCGCATCGCCGTGTCAAAGGTCGCGCCACCCCACATCTCCAGCGAGAAAAGCTCCGGCGTGCGCCGCGCCACCGCCGGGGCGATGGCCGCCATGTCGTAAGTCCGCACGCGCGTCGCCATCAGCGATTGATGGGCGTCGCGGAAAGTCGTGTCGGTGACGAGCAGGCGCTTCTGCTTGAGCGTCCACTCGGCGAATTTCTTCGGCCCAAGCTCGAGGAGCATCTGGCGCGTGCCGCGTGGCGGCACTTGTTTTCCATCGGACTTCGGCAGTCGCGCGGCCTCCAGCGGGGCCGACGGTTTGTGGCCCTTCGCGTGGGGATTGCCATTCACGATGACGTTGCCGAGGAAGTTCAGGAGCTTCGTCGCGCGATCCTTCTTCGCCCGGAAATGGAACAGCTCCGGCGACGTGTCGATCATCGTCGTCGTCGCCTGCCCGCCGCGGAAGACCTGGTGATGCAGCACGTTTTCGAGGAAGGGAATATTCGTCTTCACGCCGCGGATGCGGGTCTCGCGGAGCGCGCGGTCCATGCGGTCGATCGCGGTCTCGAAGGTCGGCGCGCTCGCGGTGATTTTCACGAGCAGCGAATCGTAGAAGGGCGTGACCACCGCGCCCGGATCGCCGAGGCCCGCGTCGAGCCGGATGCCAAAGCCACCCGCGCTGCGATAGGTGATGATCTTCCCGTAATTGGGCGTGAACTTATTCTCCGGGTCTTCGGTGGTGACGCGGCACTGGATGGCGAAGCCATTGCGCGGCACGTCGGCCTGCGCGGGCAGCCCGATCTCATCGAGCTTCTTGCCCTGCGCGATGAGGATCTGCGAGCGCACCAAATCGATGCCGGTGATCTGCTCCGTGACCGTGTGCTCGACCTGAATGCGCGGATTCATCTCGATGAAGAACCACTCGTGCCGATCGAGATCGTAGAGGAACTCGACGGTGCCCGCATTGTCGTAGCCGATCTCGCGAGCGATCCGCGCCGAGGCGTCGCAAAGCTCGTGGCGCACCTTGTCCTTCAAGCCCACGGAAGGCGCGATTTCGACCACCTTCTGATGCCGGCGCTGCACCGAGCAATCGCGCTCGTGGAGGTGCATGGAGTTGCCGTGTTTGTCGCCGAGCACCTGCACTTCGATGTGTTTCGCGCGCGGGATGTATTTTTCAAGAAAGACCGCCGAGTTTCCAAACGCGCGCTCCGCTTCACCCTGCGCTTCATCGAGCAACGAATCCAGATCGCCGGCCTTGTGGACGACACGCATCCCGCGCCCTCCGCCACCGAATGCTGCCTTGATGATCAGCGGAAATCCAATCTGCGCCGCGACCTTCAGCGCCTCACCGCGATCGCTCACCGGCTCCTCCGTCCCCGGCAGCGTGGGAATCTTCAGCCGCTGCGTCAGCGCGCGCGCCGCGACCTTGTCGCCCATGAGCTCGAGCAGTTCCGCCTTCGGCCCGACGAATTCGATCCCCGCCTCCCGACAAGCCCGCGCAAAGTGCGCATTCTCCGAGAGAAATCCGTAGCCCGGATGAATGAGATCGACGCCCTTCTCCTTCGCCAGCGCGACGATCCCCGCGATGTCGAGATACGCACCGACCGGCCCCTTCCCCTCGCCCACCACGTAGGCTTCGTCCGCCTTGAAGCGGTGCATCGAAAACCGATCCTCCTGCGCATAGATGGCCACGGTTTTCAGCCCCAGTTCCGTGGCCGCGCGCATGATGCGGATGGCGATCTCTGAGCGGTTGGCGATGAGCAGTTTTTTCGGGGAAGCGGGAGCGCGGGAAGGCATACAGTGACGGCTTTTCTAAACGACCGTTCTGCGACGGGCTAGCGCAGACTTGGGGCCTATCGCTTGCGCAACTTTACCGCTGCCCCCAAGTTGCAGCATCATCCACCGCCACCCATGAATTCCTCCCCTTCCTCCCAGCGTTTTCTCCTCATCGGTGCCTGGATCGGCACTGCCGTTCTCGCCTACTCGCTCGGGAATCTCGGCACGCCGTCCGCGCCGCCAGTGCAAAGTGACGAGGCGGGCGCGCCGAGCAGCAGGCCCGTGGCGTCGTCGAATGGATACTCCGCCGCGGAGCCCGCCGCGGGAGAGCGGCCCTCGGACGGTGGACACGGCCTGACCGGCACATCGCTCGAGTCGATCATCGGCACGCAACCGCTCGGGGATTATCTGAAACGCATCCTGACGCTCGACGACGACATCAAGCGCACGACGGCTTTCATGCAAGTGCTCGAGACTCTGAAGACGCCGGAGGAAATCCAGGCCGCGCTCGACGCGGTGGCGAAGTCCGGTCGCGGCTGGGGGCGCGGGGTGGCGAGTCGCGAGTTCTCGATGCTTTTGCAAAAGTGGACCACCATCGATCCAAAGGGCGCGGCGGAGTTTGCGGTAAAATCCACTGGCCGCGAAGAGCGCTACATGGCGACGAGTGCGGTGCTGAAAACGTGGATGCGCACGGATCTCGAAGGCGCACTCGGGTGGGCGCGGACGAACGGCGTGCCGCCCGCTGGCGATCCAAACACCGAGCAGCGCGGCGAAGGTGACGGCAACTACGCCGTGGCGATGATCACCGCGCAGATCGCCCGCACCGATGCGAATCGCGCACTGGCCCTCGCCAGTGAAGATGGCAATAGCCGCGCGAACACGCGGCTCACCGACACGCTCGTCGAGGAGCTCTTCAAGCAGCAAGGCGAACCCTTCGCTCGCGATGCCATCCTGGCGATGCCGCAGAGCAAGCTGCGGGACTCGATGATCGGCGAGCACGCGGATCGCATGGCCAAGACCGACGGCCTGGGAGCCGCGCAGTTCGCGGTGTCGCTGCCGTCGGGAAATGCCCGCAGCCGCGCCCTCTCCGAGGCCATCGCGGGCTGGGCCGATGACGATCCGGTGGCGGCCGGAAATTTCCTGAACACCCTCCCCCCATCCACCGATTCCGACGGCGCCCGCGAGCGCTTCGCGCGCCAGGTCCTGACCAAGGATCCCGTGGGCGCGCTCTCCTGGGCCGGCACGATCTCGAATCCCCAGGACCGGCAGGAGACGACGGAAAAGCTCATCCAATCGTGGCTCAAGCGCGACGGTGAAACGGCGAAGACCTGGGTCCTGCAAAGTCCGCTGACGGAAGAAACCAAGCAGCGCCTGCTCGCCCCAGACTCGCGCAACGGCGGTCGCGGACAGAACTAATCTGGGAGCGCCGCCGTCCCGTGCGGCATCGTCCCACTCGCGCGCCGCGCCCTTTCCCGCAATGGCAAGAGTGGCGCTTCGCGCGTGCCGAAGGATGCCGCACGGGGACGGCGGCACTCCTGGGCGTTTACACCACCACGTGCCCGTCGAAAACGAAGTCCGCGGGACCCGTCAGCGTCACCTGGCGATAGTTTGCGCCAGCGCGCTCAAAGCCGACCTCGAGGCGATCGCCACCTTTCACCCACACCCCGATCGGCGACGCCGCGTCCTCGAGCTGATTGAGGATCAGTGCGGAAGCCACGACGCCCGTGCCGCAGGCCAGCGTCTCACCTTCCACCCCGCGCTCGTAGGTGCGGATGGCGAGATCCCCACCCTCCTGCCGACCGACGAAGTTTGCGTTCGTGCCCTTGGGCGCGAAATGCTCGTGAGAGCGGAGCGCGGCGCCCAGGCCAAGCACGTCAGTGCCCTTGAGATCATCCACCAAGACGACCGCGTGCGGCACGCCGGTGTTCACAAAATGCACGGTCAGCTTCTGTCCCTTCACATCGAGCTTGGCCCCGAGCGCGAGTCCCTGCGGCACACTCATTCCCAGCTCCACCATTCCGTGATGCAGCTTGGCCGAGATGATCCCCGCCAGCGTCTCAAATTTCACCTCCCCCGTCTGCCCCGAGACCCGGCTCGCAAAACGCGCGAAACACCGCGCGCCATTGCCACACATCTCCGCTTCGCCGCCGTCGGCATTGTAGTAGCGCATCCGAAAATCCCCGTCCTGCTGCGGAGGCTCCACCGCGATGAGCCCATCGGCCCCGACACCCCGATGACGGTCGCAGATCCGGGCGATGGCTTCCCGGTCGAGGTCGTAACGAAGGTCGCGATTATCGACCATCACGAAGTCATTCCCGGCACCGTTCATCTTGGTAAATGTGAGCATGTTGGCAGGAGGTTAAAGCACACCCACGGGGCGGCGTCCATCGCAGCACGCGGGCGCGCGGTCGCAAGCCGCTGCTTGCCGCGCCCGCGCTTTGCCGGTATCCACGCGACCCCGAATTTGAAAGTCGTCCGCTCCATTTCATCCGCAGCGCGCCTTTGCCGTCAGGCGCCAGGTCCGGTCGTGCTGGTGCCGACCATGGGGGCGCTCCACGCGGGGCACACCGCGCTCCTCGACCGCGCCCGCCAGCTCGCCGGGGCGCAGGGCACGGTGGTCGCGAGCATCTTTGTGAACCCGACGCAGTTTGCGCCAAAGGAGGATCTCGCGCGGTATCCGCGTCCCTTTGTCGCGGATCAAAAGCTCTGCGCGGCGCACGGCGCAGACGTGATTTTCCACCCCTCGGCGGAAGCGATGTATCCCGAGGGCTACTCGACTTTCGTGACTGAAACCTCGGTGAGCACGCCGCTCTGCGGAGCCTCACGGCCCGGACATTTCCGCGGCGTCGGTACCGTCGTTTTGAAACTGTTCCAGATCGTCGCACCGCAGATTGCCGTCTTCGGTCTGAAGGATTTCCAGCAGTGCGCCGTCATCCGCCGCATGGTGCGCGATCTGAATCTCCCGGTACGCATCGTCCCGGTCCCGACCGTCCGCGAAGCCGACGGCCTCGCCCTGAGCTCACGCAATCGCTACCTCTCGCCCGAAGAACGCGCGCAGGCACCGATCCTCCGGCGCGCTTTGCTCGCCACCCGGGCCGCCGTGCAGGCCGGCGAAAAGGACGCGGGCAAACTTCGTCGCAAGCTCGTCACGCAACTCGCCAGCGCGCCCCTCGCCCGGCTTGATTACGCGGAGATCGTCGATGCCGATTCGCTGCGCCCGGTCGTGAAAGTGGGGCGTAACACACTCGTTGCGCTCGCCGTTTTCTTCGGTCGCACGCGGCTCATCGATAACCTATGGCTGAAGTGACCCGTTACGATTTCGTGATCATCGGCAGCGGGATTGCGGGCCTCAGCTTTGCGCTGAAGGCTGCAGCGGGCGGGCGCGTCGCGATCATCACGAAGCGCAATCGCTCCGAGTCGAATACCAACTACGCGCAGGGCGGCATCGCTTGCGTGACCAGCGCGGAAGACACCTTCGAACTGCACATCCGCGACACCCTCGACGCCGGCGCCGGACTCTGCGACGAGGGCATCGTCCGCCGCATCGTGACCGACGGTCCGGCGCGCATTCAGGAACTCATCGACATCGGCGTACACTTCGACGAGCGCGCCGATGGCTCGCATGAGCCCGAACTCGCGAAGGAAGGCGGACACTCCAAGCGCCGCATCCTGCACGCCCGCGACATGACGGGGCGCGAGATCGAGCGCGCCCTGCTTGCCGCCGTCGCCACACATCCCGAGATCGACGTCCTGGAAAATCACATCGCCGTGGACCTCATCACCCTCGCCAAACTCGGCCTGCCTGGCGAGGACCGCTGCGTCGGCGTTTACGTGCTGAACGACGCCACGGGTGAAGTGATCCCGCTGCGCACTGACCGCGTGATCCTCGCGACCGGCGGCTGCGGCAAGGTGTACTTGTACACCACGAACCCGGCGATCGCGACGGGCGACGGCGTGGCCATGGCTTGGCGCGCGGGAGCGAGCGTGGCCAACATGGAGTTCATCCAGTTTCACCCGACGTGCCTCTATCATCCGGAAGCGCGCGGGCTCCTAATTTCGGAAGCGGTCCGTGGCGAAGGCGCTCGGCTCATCGATGCGAAGGGTCGCACCTTTATGGAGCGCTACGACAAGCGCCGGGAGCTGGCGCCGCGGGACATCGTCGCCCGCGCCATCGACGCCGAGATGAAGCGCACCGGCGCGCGCTGCGTCTTCCTCGATATCTCGCACAAACCCGCGGCGGAAATCCGCGATCGTTTTCCGAGCATCTACGAGATGTGCCTCGCCAACAGCATCGACATCACCAGACAGCCCATCCCCGTCGTCCCCGCGGCGCACTACCAGTGCGGCGGCGTGCTCACGGATGAAAATGGCGCGTCCACTTTGCCCGGGCTGCACGCGATCGGCGAAGTGGCCTGCACCGGTCTCCACGGCGCGAATCGCCTGGCCAGCAACAGCCTCCTCGAAGCCGTGGTCCTTGCCCATCGTTGCCACGAATCGCTGGCCCGCACCGCTCCCGCAGCGAGCCCTGAGATCGCGCTCCCTCCATGGGTCAGCGGCGATGCGCATGACGTGGATGAACTCGTCGTGATCTATCACAACTGGGATGAAATCCGCCATCTCATGTGGGACTACGTCGGCATCGTGCGGACGACGAAGCGCCTCCAGCGTGCCGCTGCCCGGCTGCGCCATCTGGAGGAGGAGATTCAGGAGTTTTACTGGAACTTCAAAGTGACGACCGACCTCCTCGAGTTGCGGAATCTCTGCACCGTCGCGTCCGTGATCGTCACCAGTGCGCTCCACCGGAAGGAAAGCCGCGGCCTGCACTACACCCTCGATTTTCCAGATGCCGACGCGGCCTACCGCCTGAACACCGTGCTCCGCCGGGCGTGACGCGGACTGACGGGAGGGTCTCGTAATCGTAATCGTAATCGTCCTCGTCCTCGAACCGCCCGTGGATTTTCGAGGACGAGGAGGATTACGAGGAGGATTACGAGGACGATTACGAGGACGGCCCAAGGCGCTGCGCCAACCCACCCGCGAACCCTTCGCGGGATTGTCACGCGGAGGGGGCTTGCGGTGCCCGCTCCTTTAGGCACAAGCTTCCCTCCGTGATCGCTTTCAGCGAGCTTCGCAGTCGCAATCCGGGACTCCCTCTCATGGTCGGCGGGGTCCTCGTCTCGGTGATGGCGCTGAGCTTTGCCGCCATCGAACCGCTCGCGGTGCCCGCCAAAGCGACGATCGCATTCTTTCTCCTCCTGCTCTCCGGTGCCCTGCTCTGGAGCGCGCGCCGGGTGCGCGCCCAGTGGACCACCGTCCACGAGCACGAGGAGTGGCTGGCGACGATCTTGCAAAGTATCGGCGACGCGGTGATCGCGACGGACCCGGCCGGACGCATCACCTTCATCAATCCCGTGGCGCAGACCCTCACCGGCTGGAACGAGCGCGACGCCAAAGGGCAGCCGCTGCCGAAAGTGCTCCGACTCCTGGACCGCGAGACCCGCGAGCCGCTCGAGAGTTCCGCACTCCGCGTCATGCGCGACGCCGCCGCACTGCCCCAGAGCCGGCCCGCCCTCCTCGTGGCCCGCGCCGGGACCGAGCTGCCGATCGCCGACAGCGCCTCGCCGATCCGCCAGGCGGACGGGGAGATCAGCGGCGTCGTCATCGTCTTCCGCGATGCGACGGCCGCCTCCGATAGACTGGCGGCGGAGGAGCGCGTGCGCAGCGAAAAGGAGTTTTCCGATACCCTTATCGATTCGATGCCGGGCATCTTTTATCTCTACGATGCCCGGCGGAAACTCCTCCGCTGGAATCGAAACTTCGAGATCGTGACCGGCTATTCGCCAGCCGAAATCGCCCGGCTCGATCCGCTCGCTTTCTTCACCCCGGATTGCCGCGACCGCGCTCGTGAACGGATGCAGAAATGCGTCACGGAAGGACAGGCGGATGTGGAAGTGCATCTCCTCCAAAAGGAAGGCAGCGCAGCGCCGTATTACGTGACCGGTCGCCGGCTGGAAGTCGCCGGGCATCCGTGCGTGCTCGGCATCGGCATCGACATCTCGGACCGCGAGCGCGCCCAGACTGCGCTCCTCGCCACGATGCGGCGGCTCGGCCGCCAGACCGCCGTCCTCTCGGAGCACGCCCACGACGCCGCGCTCCTGGAGGCGGACCTCGATACGGCGCTCCGCCACATCACGGAACTCGCCGCGCGCACCCTCGAGACGAGCCGCGCCAGTGTGTGGTTCTACGATGAAAGTCGCGCCGTCCTGCGCTGCGCAGATCTTTTTGAGACGCAGACCGGGCGACATTCCTCCGGCACGGAGCTGCGGGCCGCCGACTTCCCAGCCTACTTCCGGGCGCTGGAGCTGGAGCGCTCTCTGGCCGCCACCAACGCCTGCACCGACTCGCGGACTAGCGAATTTGCCGACGCCTATCTCCGCCCGCTCGGCATCGCCGCCCTGCTCGATGCGCCCATCCGCTCGGGAGGAAAGATGGTCGGCGTGATCTGCCACGAACACACCGGCGCGCCGCGCGAGTGGGCGCCGGATGAGCAGACCTTTGCCGGCTCGATGGCGGATCTCGTGGCGCTCAGCCTCGAAGTCGGGCAGCGGCAAAATGCCGAAGCCGCGCTGCGCGAGGCGCACGATGACCTCGAAATCAAGGTGACGGAGCGCACCCGCGAACTGGCCGAAGCGAACGAGCAACTCAAGGAACTCGACCGGCTGAAAAGCGAATTCCTCGCGACCATGAGTCACGAACTGCGCACGCCGCTGAACTCGATCATCGGCTTCACGGGCATCCTGCGCCAGGGTCTGCCCGGCCCGATCAATGCCGAGCAATCCAAACAGCTCACGATGGTCCACTCGTCCGCGCGCCATTTGCTCGGGCTGATCAATGATTTGCTCGATCTCTCGCGGATTGAATCCGGCCGCATGGCCGTCGATCGCGAACGCTTTCTCCTCGCCGAAGTCATTGAGGAAGTCGCGCAGAGTCTGCGCCCGCAGGCCGAACAGAAATCCCTGAAACTCGAAACGCACCTCGACGATCCCACCCTGACGCTCTCCAGCGATCGTAAAAAAACTTTCCAGATCCTGCTCAACCTCGCGAACAACGCGGTGAAGTTCACGCCCCAGGGCTCCGTGCGCCTCGCGGCGACGACGACCCGCGAGGCCGTGACGGTGGTCGTGAGTGATACTGGCATCGGCATCAAAGCGGAGCACATGGACCGGCTCTTCGAGGCTTTCCGGCAAGTCGATGGCTCGGCCCGGCGCGTCTATGAAGGCACCGGACTCGGCTTGTATCTGTGCCGCAAGCTGGTCACGATGCTCGGCGGAACGATCTGCGCCGAGAGCGAAAGCGGCGTCGGATCACGTTTTACTTTCACCCTCCCCCGCCACCCCCCAGGAGCCACCAACCCATGAGCGCCCGCATCCTCCTCGTCGAGGACAACGCGACGAACCGCTATCTCGCGACCTATCTTCTCGAGCAGCACGGCTTCACCGTGAGCCATGCGGCGAATGGCGAGGAAGCGGTGGAGCGGGCCTTCGCGGACCCGCCGGACCTCGTGCTCATGGATCTCCGGATGCCGAAGATGGACGGCTTTGAAGCAGCGCGCCAGATCAAGGCAGAGGAAAGGCTGCGCCACATCCCGCTCGTGGCGCTCACGAGTTACGCCATGGTCGGTGATCGCGACCGCGCGCTGGGCGCGGGCTTTGCCGGCTACATCGAAAAGCCCATCGCCACCGAAACTTTCGCCGCCGACGTCGAGAAGCACTTGAGCCTGGCGGGAAGCCCGCCGAACATCCCCAAGAAGCCATGAGAATCCTAAGCGCCGATGACAAAGCGGAGAACCTCTACATGCTGGAAGCACTCCTGCGCGGCCACGGCCACGAAGTGGACTCGGCCAGCGACGGCTTGGAAGCTCTGCGGCTCGCGCAGAGCGGGGCCTACGATTTCATTGTCTCGGATATCCTGATGCCGCGCATGGATGGCTTTCAGCTCTGCCGCGAGTTGAAAAAGGATCCCCGTCTGCGCGGCATCCCCTTCGTTTTCTACACCGCGACGTACACTGATCCGAAGGACGCCGCCTTTGCGCTGAGCCTCGGCGCCGACCGCTTTCTGATCAAGCCGATGGAGCCGGATCAATTCCTCGCCGCCACCGCCGCCGTGATGGCCGAGGCCGCCCACCGGACGCCCCAATCGGCCTCAAGCGAAGACCACGTGCCGGAAGACGAGTCCATCTACCTCAAGGAATACAACGCCCGGCTCGTCTCGAAGCTGGAGAAAAAGATGCTCGATCTCGAAGCCGCGAACCGCGCCCTGCGGGAAGATGTGGCGGCCCGCGAGCGCCACTCCGCCGAACGCGCGCGACTCGAGCGCCAGCTCCGGCAGGCGCAGAAACTCGAAGCCATCGGCACGCTCGCCGGCGGTATCGCCCATGACTTTAATAACATCCTCGGCGTCATCTCCGGCTTCGCAGAGGTCGGCGAGATGGAGTGCGAGGAAGGCGACACGAATGCGCAGATTTTTGCCCAAATCCTCCGCGCCACGGAACGCGGCCGCGACATCACGCAGCAGGTGATGGCCTTCAGCAGTCAGGCCGATGCTTCCCGGGAAGTGCTGGACGTCGAGGAGGCCGTCAAAGAAGCCATCGGCCTGACCAGCGTGACCCTTCCGCCGACGATCGAGGTGCGCGCGGATTTCGCCAGCCCGCTCGCCCCCATCCTCGGAAACGCCACGCAGATCCACCGCATCCTCGCGAACATGATCCAGAACGCCTGCCACGCGATCGGCAACCGTGCCGGGCATATCCTGGTTAAGGCCTCAAACTTTGAGGTGACGAAGGACTTCGCCGCCGACAATCCGACGCTGCAAGTCGGGCGCTACGTCCTGCTCACCGTCGCCGACGACGGCGGGGGGATGGACACCGCAACGCTCGACCGCATCTTCGATCCCTTCTTCACCGCCAAAGCCTTTGGCCAGGGCACCGGCCTCGGTCTTTCCATCGTGCATGGCATCATGAAAGCCTACGAAGGCGCGATCACCGTGACCAGCGAGCCCAATCGCGGGACCGCTTTTCACCTCTACTTCCCCGTCCGCGAGACCGCCCTCGAGCCCGCGACCGAGACGGCGAATGCCGCGCCGCGTGGCCATGGCGAGCGCGTCCTCGTGATCGACGACGACGATGCCATCGCGCGTTTCACCTCCCGTGCGCTGGAGCGGCTCGGCTACACCCCGGAGGCCTTCTGCAAAGCGGAGGACGCGCTCAGCGCACTCGCCGCGCAACCGTTCGACCTCGTCATCACCGACCTGACGATGGGCCAATTCACGGGTCTGGAAATCGCCCGCAAAGTCTGGGACGTGCGCCCCGAGACGCCCGTGATTTTGATCACTGGCTACAGCGCCACCCTCGATCAGGCAAAAGCCCGCTCGCTCGGTTTCCGCGATCTCCTCTGCAAGCCCTACACCGCGCAGGAACTCGCCGAATGCGTGCGCCAATCCCTCGCGCAGCCAGTCCCGGCCTAGCGATCCGCGTGCAGAAAAAGGAGCGGCCCCGCGCGTCGCCACCCAGTGCGGAAAGCTCGATGAAAGCAGCCCCCTCCTCGCCGCTCTGGCTCGGCCTGGATCTCGGCACCCAGAGCGTCCGCGCGCTGGCGGTGGCCGCCTCCGGCGGAGTGGCGGACCTCGGCTCGCATCCGCGAGACCATCGACCCACGACCGGCGCAGGCTGAGCGCGAAGGCCACCTGCGACTCGTCGCGGAATTTGAGACGCGAGGCTGGTTGCCAGAAACTCTCGCAAGCCACTGCCAGCAGCGCCCTGCCATCTCCCACAGATAAGTGAAATCAGGCTCGGGCTCCGACTTCCGCACTGCGCGCTCTACTCCTTCCACCCATGCGCGTCGCGGACGGCGATCATGGATTTGAGGATGTTATTCCAAGTGTCCTGGTTCTCCATCACGGCGTTCGGGAACATGCAGCCGTCCCAGCAGAGGTGTTTGAATTTCTTCGTCAACGCGCCCGCTTCATCGCGCAGCCAGAAGCCGGCGACATGCGGGATGTCGAGCTTGCCATTCGGATCGTCGGCGAGGCAGTGGCGGCCAGTCTTATCGTGCGAGCCGGAGCCTTTCACGGTGGCGTCGTTTTGGGCGACGTGGAAATCAAGAGTCCACGGACGGAGCGCGGCGGTCAGGGTTTTCAGCGCTTCATCGAGCACCGACTTATCCTGCCAGTCATAGCCTTCGGGCAGAATGCGGTCCTGCTCGCGGTTGTAGCCGAGGGTGTAGAGAAGGGTGTGCGCCATGTCCGCCTGAAAGCCGACGACATCGGGGCGGTCCACCATTTCGAGCAGGCGGACCATTTCCTTCCACGAATGCATGCCACCCCAGCAGATTTCACCTTCCGCTGCGAGCTTCTCGCCGAAGGATTCGGCGACATTCGCCGCTTCCCGGAAGGTGTGGGCGATGAGCTGCGTGTTCCCATCGGGATCGCGATCCCAATCGGTGACCCCGGCAGCGGAGTCGATGCGGACGACACCGTGCGGGCGCACGCCAAACTCCCGGAGCCGCTTGGCGATGCGGCAGGCCTTGCGGACCTGGCCGACGAAATTCTGCCGCTCTTCGCACGTACCCATGGCGGAGCCGCCACCCGTCGGCGGCCACACCGGCGCGACGACGGAGCCGACGTTAAAGCCCTTTGCCGCCACCTTGTCAGCGATCGCCTTGAGCGCGTCGTCCTCGATGTCGATCGCCACATGCGGATCGAAAAGGAAGATATCCACGCCATCAAATTTCACCCCATCGACCTCCGCCTTGGCGGTCAAATCGAGCATCGTATCGAGGTCGAAAGCAGGCTCGGAGTCGGGGCCCTTTCCGACAAGACCGGGCCACATGGCGTTGTGAAGTTTTGGGAAGTTATTGGGGTGAGTGCTCATGGTGGGATGAGGAGGGATGAAGGTGAGTCTTGAGAGGTGCGCGCGAGGCTATTGCGGGCCGATGCACACGCAAGCGGAATGTGCGGATCACACTTTGGTGCCGGCGCATCTGCTTTCGGCAGTCCACTTCTCCCAGATTCCCTCGCCGCTGGATATCCGGCGCGCAGGAGACTACCGTCACCGACCTCCAGCATTCCCCCTGTCCTCATCATGCACTCGATTTCCCCCCAGCGCGTGGCCCTCGCCATCTTCGTCCTTTTCACGGCGGAAGCCTCTGCGGATTGGCCCATGTATGGCCGCAATCCGCAGCACACTGGCCAATCGCCAGTCCGCGGACGCGCGCTCAGCACGATCCTTTGGGACACGCCAGTCGATCGCCACCCGGGGACTTTCACTCACTATGGGTCGCCTCTGATCACCGCTGGCAATACCGTGATCGTCCCGGTGACAACCGGGGAAGGTGCGGACTTTCTCGTCGAAGGCCGCCGTGGGGTGGATGGCGAGTGGCTCTGGGAGCAGCCCACCGATTATGTTACCCCCGAGTCTGGCTGGCGACCCAGCTTCTCTCCGGTGCTGGCCCGCACTTCACCCACCGCCTATCGCGTCTATATTCCTGCGGCGGGTGGCACTCTGATTTGGCGGGACGACGCCGATCACGCCACTGGAGCAACCGGCAAGCTGGCCTTCTTCGATAACTCGCCCGCCCTCACCAGCTACCTCGCGAACAAGGCGGCCTACGATGCGAACGTGAAGATCAACACGCCCATCACCGTCGATGCCGCGGGCAATCTTTACTTTGGTTTCGAGGTCGCCGCGAGCACGGGTGTGCTTTTGCAAGGTGGCGGCATCGCCCGTCTTTCCGCCGTGGGCGTCGGCAGCTACGCCACCGTAAGCAGCCTCGCGCCCGGCTACACCAAACCCGCCCTCAATTCCGCCCCAGCCCTCACCCCCGACGGCACCAAGCTTTACGCCGCCTTCAACAATGGCGGCGACTTCGACAATGGCACACTCGTCCAGCTCCACACCGCCACCCTCACCAAACTCCACAGCTCTGGTCCCATCCCAGGGGTGTATAACTTTTCCACGTCGTCGCCCACCATCGGACCCGATGGTGATGTCTATTACGGCAGTGGCAGTGGCTCAGGCTATCGCGGCAAGCTCCTGCATTTTTCCTCCGACCTGCAGACCATCAAGTTACCTGGCTCCTTCGGCTGGGATACCACCGTGGCCATCGTCCCGATCAGCTTTGTGCCAGGCTACACCTCTTCCGCCGGGTCCACCTACCTGCTCTTCACAAAGTACAATAGCTACACCTACAACGGTGGACTGAATAAAATCGCCATCCTCGATCCAAACGTTTCGCAGATCGATCCGCTCACCGGCCAGACGGACATGCTCGAAGTCCGCACCCTCGCCAGCCCTGGGCCACACGACGACGAGTGGTGCATCAACACCTCCGCGATCGACCTTTCCGCCCGGGCCATCTACGCCAACAACGAAGACGGACGTCTCTACCGCTGGGATCTTACCGACGGCACTTATACGAGCGTCCAGTTGGCCGGTCCGGGCGGCCAGCCTTACACGCCCACCCTCATCGGACCAGACGGCACCGTCTATGGCATCACCCAAGGCACCCTCTTCGCGATCGGCGCGCGCCCCCTGATCGACGAGCTGCCCGAGACGACTTTGGAGAATGACACAGCCAGCCTGCTCTTCAGCTTTTTGCGCGATCGCGCAGACTTAAGCTACATCGTCGAGTCTTCCGAAGACCTGAAGATCTGGAACCACATCGTCACCGACCCAGGCACCGTCGGTGGCACCGTCACCGTGACGGCGCCAATCCCGATCAATGCGGATCAGTATTTCCTCCGGCTGCGCGTCTATTGAACGCGGCGGCAACAACCAAGCGCCGCCCCTCCCTCGCGCCGGCCACGAACGCCGTTAGCAGGCTGTTGAAAAACCTCTGGGGCCTCGGTGGATGGCGTCGCTCCGCGCGCCATGACTCGCTTCGCGCGCCGCGCCACTCTCAAAGATGGGCCTGCGGCCAGAGTTTGGCATGATGCACGGAGCGACGCCATCCACCGAGGATGCGTTTTTCAACCGGCTGTTAGTTAAATTTATTCTTTCGATACGCACCCATCTTCGGGGCGTCGGGATTCACTTCGGGGCCGAAGTAACGCAGGCAGACGAGAGGCTCGGTCTCGCTCAGGTTTTCAAAAGTCACACCCGCCTTCGCCCCGGCTTCGGTGGCGAAGTATTCGTCTTCGGTCAGTTCGTGGAAGCGAATGAGCTTCGGACTGTTGAGCGGCTGGCCGTTGATCTTGCCGACGCCTTGCACACAGATGAGGCCATAGGCGCCGTTATCCGTGATCGTCGTTGTGACGCCAGGATCGACGGTCAGTTCCTTCGCGGTGAAGAGCTGCTCTCCATCGACCTTGCCGTACACGATCCAGCGATCGACGAAACCTTCCTTGCGGGTGTCCGCCACGGGCACGGGCTCGAGGTAGTGGTTATCCTTGAACTTCGGGTCCACGTTCTTCGCCCAGTCGAGTTGCTCGACGATGAAGTCCAAATCCTTGTGGTGCTTCTTCGGCATGTCTTTCACGAGCAGCGCCCATGGCACTTCGCGGCCTTCGACGAGGGACTGGTACATGCCAAATACATCCGAGCCCCACTGCGGCTCATAGGTACAAAGTGAACCTGGCGCGTGCAGCACGCACGGGTCGATGAGCCAGCCGCTGCCGACTTTCAGCCGATAGGCCTTCGAGAGATCGAGGATGCCATTGTCGCCCTTGTTCCAGTTTTCCAAACAACGGCGCACCTCCGCCTTGGTCGTTCCGGGCTCGAAGCCCATGAAGGTGTAGGGAAAGTTGTTCCCGACGTTGTTATGCTGTGGCGGAAAGTAATAGGACTCCGGCTTACCTTCCTGGCCAACGAGCTTCGCCTGCGCGGCGCTCTGGTGCATGTGGTGCGGGATCGGCCCCATGTTGTCGAAGAACTTCGAGTACACCGGCCACTTCGAGTATTTCTTCCAGATCGTCGAACCGATCAGATCCGCGCCGCACTCCGCGACTGCTTGCTTGAGCGTAAAGCGTGACTTGCCCGCGACCACATAACTAAGGCCTTCATCCGGCGTCCGGTTGTCATTGGCGGCCGGGGTGGTGCTGGCAAACCAGCGCTCGTCGATCCCGCCGCGATTCAGGCCGTAGGCGTAGAGATCATCCGGATGCAGCTTCAGCCGTTTGCCCGGCTGGAGGAAACTGCGCGGCACCCAGCACGGCGCGAGGCGGAGCAGGCCGCGGTTTTTGTCGAGTTCAGAGGCAACGGCGCCGCTGACGTTTTTGGTGACGGTTTTGAGTTTCAGGACCGAGTTCATGAGTAGGGAGGGCGTGTGGGTAAGGGTACGACGCGGGCGGGCTTTATTTCAGCGGCCCTCGGGAGCGTCAAACCTTTTGGGCGCTCACGGAGCCGCGATCTCAAGACGCAGGAAGCGCCGACCACCGGGAGCGACCCCGATGGCGTTGTCGTCCCGGACTTCGAGCAAGGTCGCGGTGTCGGTGATCGTCGTCAGTCCGGCGCTCGACCACGAGATGAGATCGGGGGAAACCTGCACGGCGTAGCTGACATCGAGGAGCCTTTGCAGGCGCGGAGCGCGCAAGGTGAGATGCGCCGCCCCGCTGAGATCGACGACCACGGCTCCGGCGTTTGCCAGCGTCGGATTCAGGCCGAGCGCGTACTCGACGGCATTGCGGTAGCCATCCAGATCCGGGTCGGCGAGATCGGCGGCATTGCCAGTATTCGCCGGCGAGCCGAAGTAACTGTTGCGCCACACCTCGCGCGCCGTCCAAGGCGTGAAGCGCGAGATCGAACGGCCATTCGTGCTGATCCACACCGTGCCCGCGCGCCACGGATCGACCGCCACGGCCTGCGCATTGCCGAAGCGAAAGCCGGGCCGCGTGATCTCTTCCCAGTTCACTCCATTGTCGGGCGAGACGTAGATCTTGTTAAAGGCATCGCCGGTCCGCTGACCGATCGCGGCAAGTCGCCCCCCATGCACGTCGAATTCCGTGACGCTCGTGAAGGCGCCGCTCGCGATCCACGTCAAGCCAGCGTTGTCGCTGTAGTCAAAGCCGGTCGAAAATTCAGTGCCGACCCAAAGGCGTCCGCTCACCGCATCGACATGCAGATGGGCGTAAGTATTGCGCGGCTGCGCGGCAGGTTTCGTCCACGTCGCTCCGCGGTCGGTGGATTTGTAAAAGCCGCGATTGCGCAGGAAGAGATAACGCACGGCGGCATTGGTCGCGTCGCGATCGAGCGACGGATGCCAGTAAAATTTGTCTCCTGAATCGAAACCCGCCGGCAGTCCCGCGGCCTGCGCGAAGCTCGCACCTCCATCGGTGGTGCGATAGATGCCGCCAGTGCCCGCGCCGAGGACTCCGCCGACGAAGACAAGGAAGTCGTTCGCATTGTCCGAGGACGCCACCGCGTCGATGATCGCGCGGTTCGCCGCGGTTGGCAGGCCGGCGGCGGCGAGCTTCGTCCACGTCGCGCCGTGGTTCGTCGTCTTGTAGATCCGCGCACCATTACTCCCCTGCTCTCCGCCCGGCGCGATGACCTGCCCGGCACTGATGAGCAGCCGGTGGGAGAACATGATGTTGTCATCGGGATAGATGAAATGCGGATAAATGTAGCCGGAGGTCGAGCCACTCGCGCCGGCGTCGGCGACGGTCGCGCAGCCGAGATCGGCGAGCGGGAGCCACACGCGCTGCGGATCAGTCGGGTGAAAATTCACGCGCCACGCCACGGTCTCGCCGATGCCATGCGGATTCCCCACCCCGCCGACGATGTAGCGCCAGGTCGCACCGCCGTCGTCGCTGCGGAATGGGCCGAAGCCTCCACCGAGAAACCAGCGGCTCGCCAGCGTGGGGTCTTGCAGGAAATTGTTGCGCCCGCCGAGCACCGTCGGGTGGCCGGGGTAATCCCACGCCGGCAGCGGACCGGTGAGCGTGAGCGGCAGCGTCGTCCACGTGGCACCGTTGTTCGTGCTCTTGCGGGTGAAGTTGAAAAGATCGGCCCCGATGAGGTCGCCATTCGCGAGCACCGAGATCGTCGCGAAATCCCCGCCGGGCGAGTAGGGCAGGCCGGCCAGGTAGTTCGCGTAGATGTTTGTGCTGGTGTAGGTCGCGGGGTTGTTCCAGTCCGTGGCCGTGATGCGGGAGAGCACGTTGCCACTATTGGTTCCGGCGACAAAGGTGGTGCCATCCGCCTTCCGGACCACGCGGTAGGCGCGCGTCATGGTCAGCACCTTGGTCCAGGCCACGCCGTGATCGACGGAAACCCACACGCCACCTTCCGCCGCGACCCAAATCTGATCAGGAAACGCCGGATGCATCGTCACGCCGCAGACGATCACATTCGGCGTGTCGAAGGTGGCCGGCGCGACGTTCGTCCAGTTCGCGCCCGCGTCGATGCTGCGGCGGAGCCCATCGCCGCGCGTGCCGGCCCACACTTCCGCGTCATTGCCCGGCTGGATCACGATGCACTCCCCTCCGAAGCGCGGATCGTCGTTGCCGGAAAAATTCACGCCCGCGAGCACCTTCGTCCAGGTCGCGCCGGCATCCGTGCTCTTCCAGATGCCGCGACCCGCGGTCGTGTCGTAGGAAGTGCCCGTGCATTGATACACGACGTCCGCATTCCCCGGCGGCGTCGCCACGCCCTGCACAAAGGTGCTCCCCGTGGTCGTGAAATCCCCGCTGAGAAAAGTCCACGCGTCGCCGCGATTGTCGCTGCGATAGAGCCCGCCGACATCGGTGCGCCCGTAGAGGCGCCCACCTGGATGCGCCACGATCCCGCTGAACCAACCGCCGCCGTCGCAGTTCACCTGCTGGAAAGTGCCGGGGACAACGCCGCGCGCCTCGAAGCGCAAGACCAGCGAGAAGAGTGCGACGAATGCGCAAATGGGGAGCTTCATCGCCGTCCTTCGCACCCCGCATTGGCGAGGTCAATGCGCTTATCCCCGAGTCGGGACGGTCACACTTCGTGCAGCTTGAAATCGCCCGTCGAGCCGATGGCTGCGTCTGAATTGTGCAGACCGGAAGGATGAGGGATGCCGATGCCACGCACCCGGACCGGGCCGATGCGCTCGGCGACGATGCCGTATTGATCGAGCGTGCTCACAGACTCCGGACTACCCAGCGCGGTCCCGCGGATGGAGACGCTGCCGATCTTGGAAAAGGTGTTGGCCGTGTCCTTCACTCCTGGGCCGCCTAGTCCGATGTCGTCCGCAGTTCCGAAACGCGCATTGAGGCCCGGCCCGGCTCCGGCGACGACCGACGTCGCGATCCAATCGCCACCCACCCGCACGGAGCCAATCTGCGCGTCCGCATTTTTCCCGACGAGGTCGCGATCGTAGCCCGCGAAAATGGACGCATACTCGACGCGCCCGCGGACGATGATGCGGCTGATCGCCTGATCGGTCGTGGAGGTGGGCACCTCGCGGCCCCGGGCCACGATCGTGGCGATGGAATCCGCATTGCCGATGATGCTGCCCTGCACTTGGAGGAGGCCGAGATTGTCGCCGGCCCGGATCGAGCCGTTGGAATTCAGATCACCCGCGACGCTGGTGTCGGTGCCCGTGATGAAGGAACCGCCGATGAAGATGCTGCCGATGCGCCCGAGGCTCTCGATGTACCCACTGGCGCTCAAGTCGCCATCCGAACCCACGATGCTCCCGCCGACGAAATCGTTTTTAATGGCGATCCGCGAGATATTGCCCGAGGCAAAAATCTCGCCGGAATCGTCGCCCCGCCCGCCGATCACCGAACCGCCGATCGAGAGTGAACCGAGATTCCCGAGCGCGATGACGCTGCCCGAGCCCGCGCCCGAACCGCCCCGCAAGTCGCCTTTGATTTTCGCCAAGACCGTATCGCCGGTGCTTTGGATGAAGCCGCTGGCGAGGCCCGCGCCGCCGATCACCGAGCCACCCACGGACACCTGCCGGATCGTGCCGAAGGAAAAGATACTGCCGGAGGAAGGGCCGGCCCCGCCTTCGATATTCTGCCCGACGTAGGCGCGCCTGATGTCGCCATCGGCGAAAATCGTGCCGCCATTAAAATCGCCCGTGCCGATGATCGAGCCGCGGATCGAGACGGAGAAGATTCGCCCGTCCGTCCCGCCCGTCACATTAAACGCCGAACCCTCGATATCCCCAGACACGGTCAGGGCGCGCACCGGTCCGATGATGTCGCTCGAGAGACTGGCGGTCGCGGGATCCTGCGTATCCAGTCCGAAGCGGCCCATGGAATTCACCCGGAGCGTCTTCACGCCGAAGGTCGAAGTGGTCGCATCGCCCGCATCGATCTGCCCGAGGTCGCCGCGCACGATGACGGTGCCGAGATCGTGCCCGGTGGCATTGATGAAACCCACATTCACCTGCCCGTCGCTGCCCCGGATCCGCTGCTGGACGTAGATGCTCACATTCGCGCGATCAAACTCCGCGCCGTCGTCGCTCAGGTTCACCTCGAGCAACTGGCTGCGCCCGCTCTGCAGCGTGGAGAAACGAAAATCCTCGGCGCTCAGCGAGCCCTTGCTCACCCGGACCAAGGCCTTGTCTCCATCCACATCGATGAAGGTCGCGGTGCGAGCGTTCACGATCGTCGCGCCGGGCATGGCCACCGCGAGTCCGGTGATCGCCGCACCCGAGCCGAGCGTGCTCACGAGAGTGGCGACACCCGTGGTGAGATTCACCGTGTAGAGGCTCGTCGTCGCTCCCACCTGGAGCGCGGCGTAGGCCGTGCCGGTTTGGTTCTGGATGTCAAAAGCCCCCACCGCAGTCGCATTCACCCCGAGCGCACCGATCGCCGTGACGGCTCCGCTATTCGGCGAAGGCGTGCCATTCAACCCGCCGATGCGCACCAGGCGATCGCTGCCGGAGTCGAGGCCAAAGAGCGTCGTCGTCGTGGCATCCGAGCCGTTCTGATCGTAGGCGACGTCGATCACCGGACCAGTCGCTGGGGCGGTGAAAGTGAGATTCGTGTCCGAGCCAGCGAGCGCGCCGGTGTCCGGATTCACGCGCAGACTTTCGCCGGCGCTGTTCGTGACGCGGAGACGATCCACGACGGGATTGAAATCGAAACCGTAAGACGCGCCGTCCGCCAGTCCGGTGCTAAAAGCCGTCCCGCCCACCTGCGTGGCCACGCCCGTCGTCGGGTTGATTTTATAAATGCGCCCCGTATCGAGCCCCGCAGTGTCCTGGATGCTGAGGGCGTAGATTTCGCCGGTGGTTGGCCGCACATCGAGATCCGCGATGCGCTCGCCAGCGCCGAATCCCGTGATCGTCACCGAGGCCACGGTCCCGGCGGCGGTGCTGTCAAAAGTCAGGAGGTGATTGGCCGTATCCACGGCGAAAATCTTCGCCGGCGCGATCCGAGCCTCGAGGGGCTCGATGGCGGAAGTGGGGAGCGTGCGGCTGCTAGGCTGCGATGGTTTTTTCATAGTGATCAGTAAAATGGCGGGCCCTGGGTGCTAAGGGGCAAGACTCCGCCACTCTTTCAAGCAAGCACATCCCGAACCCCCGACGGGGCGGCAGTCCCTCGAAAGGCCGGTCGGCGAGGCGCTTCCTCTATCCCGCTGAGGCGGCTACTTCGCCGGCTCCAGGTCCTCGGGCAGCGGGCGCCCCTTCGTCTCCGGCAGGAAGATCAACGCCACGAGCCCCACGAGGAAGATCACGCTCATGTAACTGGCCGCATTGCGGAAGGCGTCCATCTTCGCCGCGGCCTTCGCGACGTCCGTGGCCGTCGGCCCGAGCGCGGTGATCGCCGCCGTGGCGATGCTCATTTGCATAACGCCCAGGGTAAAGGGCCCGCTCGCCGCGAGGAAACGCCCCACGTTATAGCAAAAGCTCGTCCCCGTGCTCCGCAGCCGCGTGGGGAAAAGCTCCGGCAGGTAAATGGCAAAGCCCGCGAAGAGCGAGAGCTGGAAAAAGCCCATGACCGCGCTCATCCAGATGTCGCTCTTACTATTGAAGAGTTGGAAATAGCCGATCGTCGCGGCCATCGCACAGACAAAGGCCACCGCGAAAGTCTTCCGGCGTCCCCAGCTTTGGGCAAATTTCGTGAAGACCAGCATCCCGAAAAACGCGCCGATGTTTTGCACGATCATATTCACCCCGATCCACTTCGTCTTCTGCCCCGGGATATCCGCCGCCGCCACGCCCTGCTCCTTCAGCGAACGCTCGATCACATCGCCCACCAGTTCCGGACTGAAAAAGCCGATCCCCCAGAGGCCGATCACACCCGCGACGCAGAGCACCATCCCCAGCAGCGCCGAGCGCCGCCAGCGTGGATCACCGAAGAGCGACGCGTAGGAGCCAAACTTCACCCCCGCCAACCGCCCCGCCTCGCGCGCCTTCACCCACTTTTCAGGCTCCTTCAGCCGCATCTGGAGAAAGACACACATAAAGGCCGGTAGCGCACCGATAAGAAACATGTACTTCCACGCCATCCCCGCCGGAAAGGCGCGCCCCTCCAGACTGCCCAGCCACATACTGATCACTCCCGCCGTCACATTTCCCACTGCCGAGAGCGCCTGCAATGTCCCCAGCGCACTGCTCCGCGCCGCATCCGGGAGACTGTCCGCGACCAGCGCCACCGCCAGGCCAAACACCCCGCCGACGCCGAGCCCGGTGAGAAAGCGATAGATGGCAAAGTCGATCCACCCTTTGGAAAACGCCGAGAGCCCCGTGCAGACTGAATAGATGAGCACCGTGAGGGTCAGCGTCTTGGCCCGCCCAACGCGATCGCCCACCGAGCCAAAGATCAGCCCGCCCGTCGCCCAGCCCATCACGAAGATCGACGTCGCATAACCCCCGTAGAGCTTCACATCCGTGCCCGGCGGCAGCAGCGCCTTCATCGCCGACCCACGAGCGAGGAGAAAGAGCTGCTGATCCAGGCAATCAAAAAGCCAGGCGAGCGAAGCCATGGCAAAGACGAACCAGTGATACCGAGTCAGGAGCTTCCACCAAGGCTGGGAGGTTTGAGACATAAGGCCGCGGAGAATGCCCGGCGCCACCGGTCCATTCCAAGCTCCAAGCTGCACTTTCCGCAGAAAGGTCCGCCCTGCCCTACCCTGGCAGACACGCCGGGCCGATGGGCTCGAAGCTTTTGTAAACGAGCGAAAATTCGCGGTGGCCGAGGGCTTCGCTCGCGGTCTGGCCGCCGGCGGCGACATGCAGGATGCGGTCGTAGATTTCGTCGCCCACTTCTCCCAAGGTCGCGCGGCCTTCGAGGATGCGGCCGGCGTCGATGTCCATGTCTTCGCTCAGGCGGCGGTAGGTCTCGGGATTCGCGCACACTTTGATGACGGGGGAAATGGCGCTGCCGACCACGGAGCCGCGGCCCGTGGTGAAGACGGTGACGTGGGAGCCGCAGGCGATGAGTTCGCCGATCTCCTGGATGTCGCTGATGTTCGGGAAGCCCCAGCGCGGCTCGCCATCGGGGACGACATCGAGGAGGTAAAGTCCGCCGCGCGGCGGCACATCGCCAGGGGTGAGGATGCCGGCGATGGGGGAGTTCCCACTCTTGCTGTAGGCCCCCATGGATTTCTCCTCCTGCGTGGTGAGGCCGCCTTCGGCATTCCCCGGCGCAAAGCTGCCGTGGCCCATGGTGGTGTAGTAACGCGCGGCTTTTTCCACGCAGGCAATGAGCGCGGGCGCGAGCTCAGGGCGCGCGGCGCGGGCGGCCATGATTTGCTCGCAGCCGATGAGTTCGCCGGTTTCCTCGAAGATGACGCGGGCGCCGCTTTTCACGAGTCGATCAAAGGCGAGGCCGACGGCGGGATTCGCGGTGATGCCGCTAGTGGCATCGGAGCCGCCGCAGACGGTGCCGACGACGAGTTCCTCCACGCTCATCGGCGCGCGCGGCACGGCGGCCACTTTCTCCAGTGCCGACTCGATCCACGCGCGCCCCTCCTCGATCGTCTTCCGGGTGCCGCCGGTCTGCTGGATGACGAGGGTGCCCGAGGGGCGTCCGGTGGCCTCGATCTCGCGGAGGAGTTCCTGGCGGTTGAAGCCTTCGCAACCGAGCGAGACGAGCAGGGCGGCGCCGACATTGGGGTGCGTGCAGAGCTGCCGGAGCATGCGGTGCGCGTAGGCATTGGGGTAGCAGCCGGGGAAGCCGAGGAGATGCAACGCGTGATCGCGAAAGGGCTGGACGATCTCCCGCGCGACGTGGTGGGCGCACTCGACGAGATAGACGACGACGGTGATGTTGCGGATGCCTTTGCGGCCGTCGGTGCGGAGGTAGCCGGTCATGGGGAATGGGGAACATCGAACGTCGAACGTCGAACATCGAACATCGAGCACGGAGGAAGCGCGGGAGTCTTCTGCATTCGATGTTCGATGTTCGATGTTGGAAGTTCGATGTTCATCCGAGGCTCACTGCTGCTGTTGTTGCTGAGCAAAGTAACGACCCTGATCTTCCCGGAGAAACGTGGGGAGATAGTCGCTCTTTAAGTTGTGGGTATGGACGTGCTCGCCCGCCGCGATCGCGCGGGTGGCGGAGCCGATGGGCGCACCGTATTTTACGATCTTCGCGCCAGCGGGAATGGCTGCGGCGGCGAGCTTGTGACCGATGGCGAGCGCCACGGGCATTTCCAAAGACGCTCCGGCGACTTCGACGCAATCACCGACGGCCAGCGGGGCGATGACGGTCAGCACGTTATCGTGCGGGTGGAGTCGCAGGAGTCGGGGATCGTGGAGAGGAGGTGTGGACAAGCGGGGAGAAGTTATCGCTTGCGGAAATGGGTGTCCACGGCTCCGTCCCGAACCTACGCCAGCAAGGCCTTCACCACTTCGCCATGCACATCGGTCAGGCGGAATTCGCGGCCCTGGTATTTGAAAGTGAGCTTTTCGTGATCGAGGCCGAGGAGGCGGAGGATGGTGGCGTTCAAGTCGTGGACGTGGACGGGATTTTCCACGGGGCTGAATCCGAAGTCATCGGTGCGGCCGAAGGTCTGCCCGCCTTTGATCCCACCGCCGGCGAGCCACATGGTGTAGGCGTCCTTGTGATGATCGCGGCCGGGGTTGGTGCTTTTGCCGTCGCCGTCGATGCCTTGCGCGAGCGGGGTGCGGCCAAATTCCGACCCCCAGATGACCAGCGTGTCTTCGAGCAGATGGCGCGCTTTCAGATCCTGGATGAGCGCCGACATCCCTTGATCCACGTCGCGGCATTTCGTGGGCAGGCGGCTGGCGATCGCGGAGTGATGATCCCAGTCCGCGTCGTAGAGTTCCACCACGCGCACGCCGCGTTCGATGAGACGGCGGGCGAGCAGGCAGTTATTGGCGAAAGAGGCCGCGCCGGGCTTCGCTCCGTAGAGGTCGAGGACGGACTGCGGCTCTTGCGAGAGATCGGTGAGTTCCGGGACGCTGGTCTGCATGCGCGCGGCCATTTCGTACTGGCTGATGCGCGTGGCGATCTCCGGATCGCCGACATCCGCGAGATGCCGTTCATTGAGCGACTTCACCGCATCGAAAACGCGGCGGCGATCGCTCTCCGTCTGACCTTTGGGATTGCTCAGGTAGAGCACCGGATCGCCGCTCGAGCGGAACTGAATGCCCTGATGCACGCTGGGCAGAAAGCCATTTGCCCACAGCGCCGTGCCCGCGCCACCGGGCGGGCCGGAGAGCAGGACGATGTAGGCAGGCAAATCCTGATTCTCCGTGCCGAGTCCATAGGTCACCCACGAACCGAAACTCGGCCGTCCGCCGCGTCCGAAGCCAGTGTGCAGGAACATCTGCGCAGGGGCGTGATTGATCTCCTCGGTGTGCAGCGTCTTCACGATGGCGAGGTCATCGGCGACCTTCGTGAGGTGCGGGAGAAGCTCGGAGATTTCCTGTCCGCTCTGGCCGTGCTGCGCGAACTGAAACTTGGTCCCCGCGAGCTTCAGCTTGCCACCGATGAAGGCGAAGCGGCGTCCTTTCAAAAGCGACTCGGGACAGTCCTCGCCATTGCGTTTGTTCAGTTCGGGTTTGTCTTCAAAGAGATCGAGCTGCGAGGGTGCGCCGATCATGTGGAGATAGATGACGCGCTTGGCTCGCGCCCTGAGCAGCGGCTTGCGCGCAGCAAGTGGGTTCGCCGGTGCGGCCACCGTCTGGTCATGGAGCAGCGAAGCGAGCGCGATGGCACCGAGGTTCAGGCCGGAGCGGTGGAAGAACTGGCGGCGGGAAAATGTTTCGTCGGCGTACATGGCATCAACCTTTCGTAATGGTCTCATCGAGATTCAGCAGCGCCGCGGCCACGGCATACCACGCGGCAAATTCCGTTGCGTCGGTGCCCGCCGGCAGCGTGAAGTCGCCCACGAAAGTTTTCGCGCCCGCAGGATCAGCAGCGCGGGCAGAGCGTTCCGCTTCGAGTAAACTGCGGAGCGTTGCGGCCTCCTCGGCGCTGGCGTTCCGAGCGGTGGCAATGCGAAAGGCTTGCGCGATGCGGGCGTTGGCGGTGGCGGTCGGTTGCTCGGTGAGGATGCGCTGCGCGAAGGCCATGGCGGCTTCCACATACACGGGATCGTTCATCAAGGTGAGCGCCTGGAGCGGGGTATTCGAGCGCGGGCGTTTCACGCGGCAGGCCAGGCGCGCATTGGCGTCGAAATTCACGAAGCTCGGATAAGGCGCACCACGCTTCAGCACGACGTAGAGTCCGCGACGGTACTTCGTTTCGCCGGGGCTCACTTCGTAATCGTACTTCTGCCCGCCGACTTTCACCCAAAGTCCATCCGGCTGCGGAGGCCGGATGGGTTGCCCGCCCTGGCCGAGGCTGAGCAGGCCGGAGATGGCGAGCGCGTTGTCGCGGATGGCTTCGGCATCGAGGCGGAAGCGCGGGCCGCGGGCGTAGAAAAGATTGCGATCATCCTTCGCGAGCAAATCCGGCGTGACCCGCGAGGACTGTCGATAAGTCGCGCTCGTGACGATGGTCTTGAGCAGCTTTTTGAAGGACCAACCATGGTCCATGAACTCGACGGCCAGCCAGTCGAGCAACTCGGGATGCGTGGGCGCCTCGCCTTTCAGGCCGAAGTCCTCGGGCGTGGTGACGAGACCGTGACCGAAAATTTCCGCCCACCAGCGATTCACGGTGACGCGGGCGACGAGCGGATTCTCCCGACTCACGAGCCAGCGCGCGAGGTCGAGGCGGGTGGGCGTTTCGCTGGCCTTCAGCGGATGCAAGATCGCGGGGACCGACGGCGCGACCTTCTCACCCGGCGAGCGGAAGTCGCCGCGCTCAAAGAGGGCGTTCATGCGCGGTTCGGCGAGTTCCTGCATCACGAGTGTCGTCGCGGGTTTCAGCGTGCGGAGTTCGGCGGTCAGGCGCGCCTTCTCCTTTTCGAGGGCCGCGTGTTCCGGGATTTCGCGGAGGCGAAACTCGGTGAGGGCTTTTGTCTGCGCGGGGGTGCGCTGGGCAGCGGGAACCTTGAGCGTGGCGACGATCTCGTCGGGGAGCGACTGGCCGCCAACATGGCCGGTGATGGCAGTGAGCCGCACGCGGCCGATAGTGCGGCCTCCGCCGAAGTTTTGCTCGAGGCGAAACTTCAGCACGACGCCATCCGCGCTGCCCACGGGCGCAGCCGTCTCCAGAATCGCCCAATGTGGCTGGTGCAACTGCGGCGTAATCGCCCAACCGCTGCGCGCGTCGTTCTCCTTGAGCAAGTTCGCGACGACGAGATTCTTCTGCGAAAACGAGGCGGTCGCCTTCGTGAAAGTCACCGGCACGGCGCGGTCGGGCGCGGTCGCGGGCGCGGCGGTGACGGTGAAATTATTGAGGACAAAGTTGGGCCGCTTTTCGTCGCCGCGTCCCGGTCCCATGCCGGGCAAGGAGTCGTCGGTGAGCGCTTCGAGTTTGAGCGCGCGGATGTCGGCGAGCTTGGTCTTCGCTTCGATGATGTAGGTGTCTTTGTCCGGCGCGGGTTCGCCGCTCAGGAGCACGGATTTATCGGGCTGCACTTCGTGCGTCGCGCCGCCGAGCGACTCAAACGATGCGACCTCGAGCACATGCTCGACGGGCGCGGAGGCGATCTTTTCCAGCAGCGCCGTCTCCCATTCCGCAGTCGGCGCGGAGGCTTTCGTGAGCTTGAAAATTTTTCGACTGACCTCAGCGATTCGCGCGGCGAGCTCGATGCGCTGCAGGTCCAGCGCGGCGTCGCTCAAAGGCATCTCCGGTCCGAGGAAGGCGATGGAGCCGGGCACTTTCGGATTCTTCCGATCGGCCTCGAGCGCGCCGCCATTGAAAAAGGAAAAGAGCCCGTAGTATTCGCGCTGCGAGAAAGGGTCGTACTTGTGATCGTGGCACTGCGCGCATTCGAGCGTCGCGCCGAGCCAGATCATGCCGACGGTGTTCACCCGATCATGCACTTGATTGACGCGCGTCTCTTCAGGATCGCTGCCGGCCTCGACGTTCGTTGGCGCACTGCGGTTAAAGCCGGTGGCGATGCGCTGCGCTTCGGTCGCATTTGGGAGCAGATCGCCCGCGAGCTGCTCGATGGTGAATTGATCGAACGGCATGTCGGCGTTCAGCGCATTCACGACCCAGTCGCGATACGGCCAGAGGTCGCGCAGGTCGTCGCGCTGAAAGCCGTGGGAGTCGGCATAGCGCGCGTAATCGAGCCACGGCCGCGCCCAGCGCACGCCGAATTGCGGGGAGGCGAGGAGGCGGTCTGCCGCCGCGGCGATGGCCGATGGCAAATCGCCACTGGCCGCTTTGGTGAACGCATCGACTTCCTCCGTCGGCGGCGGCAGCCCGATGAGATCGAGCGAAAGTCGGCGGATGAGCGTGGCGGGATCGGCCTCTGGCGAAGGCGGGAGATTTTCCTCAGCGAGCTTCTTTGAGACGAAGGCGTCGATCGGATTCAAGGAGCGGCGGTTTGCAACCGCCGTCGGCGATTGCCAATCGCCGCTCCCGGCTGGCTCCCCCGTCCGCACGGGCTTCACATACGCCCAATGCTTCGCGGGCTTCACGCCTTCCGGCCAGACGGCTCCGGCGTCGATCCAGGCTTTGACGCGATCGGTCTCGGCTTTCGTCAGCGGTTCACCGCGGTTCGGCATCGCGTCCTCGTGATCTTTCGGCAGCGTGATGCGGACGTAGAGATCGCTCTTCGCCGCGTCGCCTTTCACGATCACGTCCTCATTGGCAAAGGCACCCTCGGGATTATCGAGTCGCAGCTTGCCCTTCTGCTTCTTCGCATCGTGGCACTCAAAGCAGGAGCGCTGGAGGATCGGGAAGACGTCGCGGGCGAAATCAACGGCGGCAGCGGCCGTCTGGGAAACGACCGCGAAGGTGAAAGCGATGAGGTGGACGAGACGCATGGATCGAAGGGGAAATCCGGTGAGTGGCGCGGTGTTAGTCGCGACGTTTAGTTCGCGCTTGGCGGCGGCGCCTCGAAGCCCGCCTCGGTGCGGACCAGTTCGGACTCCAATGCGGAACGGAGCGCCGCGGCCCGCGTGGCGTATTCGCTGTCGGCCACGCGGTTGGTCAGTTCGTCGGGATCGGCACTCAGATCATAGAGTTCCTCACCGACTCCGGGCTCGAGATAGCGGATGTATTTCAAACCACTCTGGACGATCGAAACATACCATGGGACATGGTGGTAGGTGGCCTCCGCGGGGCTCTGCCGGACGAGGTTCGCGACGTCCGAGCCGTAGCGATCGCCGGTGAATTCGTAGAGACAGGGATGCGGCCAGGCGGCGGCGGGCTCGCGGAGCCGCGGCGCGAGATCGTGGCCATGCAGGGCCCAGGGGATCTTCACCTCAGCCAGGGCGCAGAAGGTGGCGACAAGGTCGGCGGCGTTCACCGGCGTGGGGCAGACTTTCCCGGACGGAAAACGCGCCGGCATCGAGACGATGAGCGGCGAGCGATAGGTCGCGTCATACGGTGCGAGCTTGGTGCGGAAGCCGTGTTCACCCATACCGAAGCCTTGGTCGGCGGAATAGACGATCAGCGTGTTTTCGAGCTGCCCACTTTCGCGCAGCGCGTCGATCAATCGCCCCACGCCTTCGTCCACTGCGGGCACACACTCATTCACCTGGCGTACCCAGTTCGCGAAGGTCGCCTTCTTCTTCCCGCTCTCGTCGCCAAAGGCTTCGCCGCTTTTCCCGGCGATGGGCTGGCCATCCTCGCCGCGCGCCCAGGCCTGGGTCTTGTCGAGATAGGCGGGTTTGTCCGGACGCGGCGGAAAGATATCCGCCGGAGTCGGCACCTCGGCGTCTTTGTAAGTGCCCCGGTGTCGCGCGGCAGGTTTCGCGGGACCGTGGACGCTGCCGTAGCAAAGCCAGAGATACCACGGCTTCGTCGCGTCGCGGTTTTTGCCGCGGATATATTCGCAGGCCCAGTCGGTGTAGTTATCCGCCGGATAACCCTCGACCGTTTTCTCCACGCCATCGATCGCAAGGATCTGCGACTCGTAATAAGCGCCCGCGTTCGCCGGATGCTTCGGCCGATTCCAGACGATCTGATGATCCCAGTCACGCCCCCACCCCGAATCGATGCCGGTGTGCCATTTCCCGATGTGCGCCGTGTGATACCCCTGCTGCCGGAAGACCGCCGGCCAAAACGGACACTGCTCCGGATCGTAAGCACTCGCGGGATACTTTCCCGCCATGCGCATCGACTCCACCCCATGCGGCTGTCGCCCCGTAAGCAGCGACGCCCGCGACGGCATGCACCAGGCCCCGAGATAGGCCGCGTGAAAACGCACGCCATTCGCCGCGAGCCGATCAAGGTTCGGCGTCTTCACCCACGGCCATGACTCCGGGTAACAGCCGACGGTCTTGTACGATTGATCGTCGGCGAGGACGAAGAGGATATTCGGTCGCACCGCCGCGGTGACGTCGCCGAGGAAGCTGCCGAGGGTCAAAAGCGAAACGAGGAGAGTGCGCATGGGAGGAAGTGGCGGTTGACGTTCAGTGTTTGCACCGTTTCGTCACTTTTGTAACGAAGGCAAAGACCGAAAGTTTCAAACGCTCGCCGGCCTTAGCACTCGCAGCTTGTGCTCGCTCAGAACCACAAAACATGCCGCCCAAGACTCGACATCCTCGCTCGCGAAAACTTCGGCAATCCGTCGCATGAGCGCCAGGCGCCCCGCATCGTGAAGGCGAAGCAGGAGCAGACCCGAATGGCCTTAAGTTAAGGGCGATTTGGGAACGAGCGCACCATGGACAACTCTGTCATTCCGAGCGGAGCGGAGCGGAGTCGAGGAACCTCATCCTTCCGCGGGCAGCGGTGGCGCGGAGCTGCACCGTGGGTCGCGCGCAGGCTCCGCGCCGCCGCTGCCCGCGGAGATCGGCTCGCCCACCCACCAACCGCCCTATTCCCCTCCGCCGCCTCGGAGGTTCCTCGACTCCGCTCGGAATGACAGCGTTGACGCTGCAATCCGTGGTTCCTACTTCCGGATTTAGCGGTTTGTCCTTCGTTTCCGCAGATGAGTTTCGGTCGGTTCGCGAGATGGATGCTCCGCTGGCGGAACGGCGATTTCTTCGGCGGTTCTTCACGGCTACCCTTGCCGTAATAGCGCAGGCAACCGTCCTCGACGCCGGCAAAGGCAGGAGTTTGAATCTTGAGTAGCCCGCCCCGGGCTCCGCATCACCCCGCGTATGGGCGGGTGGCGGGGATGTCGAATTCCTTGCGGATGCCGATGTTCGCGGGGTCGTGCCAGGGCCAGAGGGCGTCGGCGGCGAATTGGATTTTCTGGCGCTTTTCCACCAGGGCATCGACCCGCGTCTTCGCGACCGCGCGAGTCGCGGAGGCGTCGCCGCCGGTGCCGGTCTGGGTGTGTTCGCTGTTCACGTAGCGCTGGCGCAGGGTTTTGAGGGCGGCGATTTTTGCGGGGGTGATGCCGGGGAGCTGGTCGGTCTCGACGGCGTTGACGATGTCCTCGCTGGCTTGCTCGAGGACGGCTCGGTTGCCGCCGAGCCGGTCGCCGATGTGGTAGTTCGCGAGCGCCCCGGCTTTCGAGCCGTGCTTCTGCCGGGCGCGCGCCTGCACGGCCTGGAGGGCACGGATGAGCTGCTCTTCGAGGGTGAGGCCTTCTTCGGTGGCGATTTCCTTTTCGGTGGTTTTCTGGGTGGCGACGCCGAGCAGTTTGCGCACGGCGCCAACTTCCTCAAAGATCGCTTCGAGGAAGGGCTCCGTGACATCGCTGCCATCGGCGGAGAGGAAGGTGATGCGGTCGGGCTGGACGGCGGCTTTGGTGACATTGTCCACGCGCGAAAGCGAGAGGGCGAGGGCTTGATTGATGCCGGAGGACGCCGGGCTCGACGAGCCGGACTGGGGTTCCGGGGCGGGTGCGGGAGTGGGTGTGGTGTCGGGCATAAGTCGTGATTCGTTTCTGACGTGCGGCAGAGTTGAGCAGGAGGCTTGCCTGATCCTCGGAGAATTTTCTTGCCCGCTCATCTCCCGTGAAATTTCCCCGGTAAGCCGGGAGTTCGCACCAAGGCTCGCTGGCCCGATGGAAGAAACCGCGGATTTCACAGATGACACGGATTCATCGAAATGCGTGGGTCCGCCGGCTCCTCGTCCGTTCGCCGAATGGGTGAGTATGCGAGGCGCCCCGAGTGCTTGGAAATCCGTGCCATCCGTGCAATCCGTGGTTCGCCTCGTTCCAAAACTGCGTTTTGGAATGCCCTTGCGGGCGCAACTATGTTGCGGTGCCGGTTCGGCGAAGCCCCCGGGCCTGCGGTCGTTGCAAACATCCCATCCACCTGCCGCGCAACACAGTTGCCCCACACACTGGCATGCCCAAACTCCGCAGTTTGGGCACGAGGAAATGTCGCCTGACCCCGGATCCCGGGCGGGCTTTATTTTCTTAGCCGGGAGAAGGACAATATGTGCCTGGAGGTCGTGGGTGAGAACCGCTGGGATCGCGCTGACCCACGGAACGCGGGTGTGCTGGCCGATGAACTGGTACCCACCAGCCAGGGCGTCAGTGTGCGGCGGGTGCGTTACCACTGCGTGTTACGAGGGGAGGAGTTTAGCTTCCTGACCAGCGAATCCACCCTGCCCCCGGGAGTGATCGCGCACCTTTACCGGTTGCGCTGGGAAATCGAAAAGACCTTCGACGAACTCAAGAACAAACTGGGAGAGACCAAGGCGTGGGCCAGCCCGGCCAACGCCAAAGCCATGCAGGCGCACTTCCTTTGTCTGGCGCATAACCTGATGATCCTGTGCGAAGCGGAGCTGGCCTGCGTTCACGGCGTGCGCAACGCAGCGGAACTGGCCCGGCGCGCGCGGCGACTCGAGAACG
>JANNXQ010000180.1:0-1760 GCA_031409655.1 Chthoniobacteraceae bacterium
CCACGGCTTGCTCCGCGGCGTTCGCGAAGGCGGCATCCTGCATGGCCTTGGCGAGGGTGGAGTGGAGGCTGTAGCGCACGGTGCGGCCGGCGCTGAAGCGCTGCACCGCGTAGTCGCCGGCAGGGCGCCGATAGACGCGCCAGGGCGGGGTTTCTGACTTCATGGGGTTCATAGGCTTTTGCGTTTTTGGAGGAAGGCGTCGTAGGCGCTCACCGGGATGCGCCAGTGGTTGCGCGGCACACCGCCGCGCTCTTCGGCGGACATCTCGGAGGAAGGTTTTCCGCCACCGCGGTTCGCGGAGATGTTGATGCCCACGAGATCCGGGCCGCAGACGATGAGGTCGATGACCTGCTGCGGCGTGATGCTCAGCGCCCGCGCCACTTCCGAAACGTAGAGCGTGGAACGGCCAGGAAAGAGCGAGTGCGACGCGACCGAGGACAGCGCCAGCTCATCCTGCCGTGGATCGGGTTTTCCGGCCGCCTTCATTTCCCGTCCCCTCCGAGGTTGAGCTTGAGCTGGCCGCTAGCGATCAGTTCGAGCTGCGCGTCGCTCGCTTGCAGCCCGATGTAAACGCGGCGCACTTCCTCCATTTGGGGGCACTCGCCCGCCACGATTAGCGCGCCATGCAGGAAGCGCAGCGCGTCCGCGAGCGGCAGCGTCCGCGCAGTGGCGGCGGTGGTGGCGCGATAGAATGCGATGTCTTCGGACTCGTTCACGCGGCGACCTCCAACTTCAGGTGCTTCGCGATCTTCTTCCGGACAGTGGGGAGAATCGGGTGATTGATTGCCATGCTCACCGTGTTGCGCGCGAAGCCCAGTCGGCCCGCCAGCGCGGTGATCGTGAGGTTCCCCTCCACCAGCGCTGTCTTGGCGGCGATCCGGAATTTGTCTTGCTGGGTTCGGGTGGGCATGTTAGCAGGTGAGCATTGCAGGTGCTCACTAAATGCGGTGAAAAGTGAGCAGACGCAACAAAAAAGTGAGCACCAAAGAAACTTTCTCACAAAAAGTGAGCAACTCGCGGAAGCGAGCGCGCTTGAGCCAGGAGCAGTTCGCCAAAGCCCTCGGCTACAGTCGCAACTACATTTCCATGATCGAAGGAGGGCGCCCACCAGGCGACGGCTTTGAGAAGGCGCTGGAGACGTTCCTTCAAACGCAGGGCTTCGAAAGTGAGCAACAGCGCTCACTTTCAGGAGGGAGTCCGCGGGAAAAGCTTAAGGCGGCACTAGCGACGCGGAAGCTGACCAGCGCGCAGCTCGCGAAGCTCATCCGCTATGACGCGGGCGTGATCGAGCACGTGATCAACGGCACCGGCCGGGCAAGCGAGAAGATGATCGAGGCGATCGTCCGCGAGCTTCCGGAGCTGACCCAGGAAGACCTGATGGGTGGCTCGGACTCACCGCTCGTGATCGCGGAGGATGGGATGTCCGGGACTTACGGGGCGAAGTCGAGCATCCAGCTGCCGCCAGGGATGCGAGGCCACATGGTGCCGCTCGTCTCGATGGCACAGGCGGGCGGCTGGGATGCGGGGCACAGCGATGATGGATGGTCCGGCGAGTCCGTCTTCGCGATGAACGTCGATGACCGCCGCGCCTTCGCGATCCGCGTCTCGGGTAATTCGATGGAGCCCGACATTCGCGAGGGCGATGTGGTGATCTGCTCCCCGCGCGAACAGCTCTCGCAGGGTTGCTGCGCGGTCGTGCGGACCCGTAGCGAACAGGCGTTCATCAAATTCTGGCGGACCAAGGGCGAGACCGTCGTGCT
>JANNXQ010000181.1:0-27668 GCA_031409655.1 Chthoniobacteraceae bacterium
GCGATGGTCTATGGCGTGGTCGAACGCCACAGCGGCACGATCGAGATCGAGAGCCATCGCGGCCGCGGGAGCACGGTGCGGATGACTTTCCCGATCGACCCGAACCCGCGCGTGGCCTGCCAGTTACCCGATGCGCTCCCGGTAAAGCCGCTCAATATCCTGGTCGTGGATGATCAGCCGATGCAGGGCGAACTCCTCGCGCAACTCCTGAAACGCGACTGCCACAAGGTCTCGACGGCAGCGCACGGCCACGAAGCGCTGAAGATTTTCGAGCGTGAGCACTTTGATCTCGTGATCACGGATCGGGCGATGCCGGACATGAATGGCGATCAGGTGGCGGTGGCCGTGAAGGGCCGCGAACCGCGGACGAAAGTGATCATGCTCACGGGCTTCGGAACCTTCGAAGAAGACAGTGGGGACCGCACGGAGTTTGTGGACCTGGTGTTGTCGAAACCGATCAACGCGGCAGCCCTGCGCGCCGCGATCGGCGAGGTCATCCACGGAAGATAGGGCCGCCGGGATACTGGCTACTTCTGCGCCTCGAGCGGGTGCTCTTTCAGGATCCCGTCCACCATGTTGAAAATGGAGCGGTCATTGGTCGCCGCGACGGACCTTCTTCACTTCGTCAGCCAGCACCGTGAGCACGGCGGCGATCTGCTCGTCGTTGAGTGGTCCGCAGATGCCTTCCGAGACTGGCCCGCAGGCTGCTACCAGACGGGCCATGATCCTCGCTGTCGCACTCCGCATCACGCTCTTCTCGGCACCCGTGCCAAAGCGGGTCATCCGCGCCGTGCTGTTTCTTTTCGCCGCAAGCATCCCGGCTTTTGCGGTGACGGCACTCTGAGTCTGCTTTCGTTGAAACGAACGGTTAGCCGCCCGTGAAGACGCGCGCTCCGGTGGCGAGATCGATGCCGCCGAAATACTTCAGGTAGTGGTAAAGCGCCGGGCCGACGAAGATCAGACTATCAAAGCGGTCGAGCAATCCGCCGTGGCCGGGGATCGTCGCTGCCATGTCCTTGATGCCCAGATCGCGCTTGATGCTGGACATCACCAGGTCGCCCCATTGCCCCGTGAGGGAAAGGAGGACGCCGAGGGTGAGCAGATGGACCGGCGTGTCGATGGGGGTGCCAGGCGCGATGCAGTGCAGGAGCCAGGCGAAGAGCGCGGAGGTGAGAATGAGCGCACCGAGGGCACCGCCGATGGTTTTATTCGGGCTCGTCTGGGGCGCGAGCTTTCGCCGGCCGAAAACCTTTCCGGTGCAATAGGCGAAGATGTCATTCGCCTCCACGCAGAGCAGGATCGCGAGGAGCATCGGCTGACCGAGGGGAAAATTGGCGAAGTAGCCGAGGTGACCGAGGCAGATGCCGAAGAGCACGAAGGCAAACATCCCGAGCGCGACTCGCTGGATGTAACCGCGGGGTTCATCGGCAAAAAGCGCAACGATGACGATCAGGGAGACAATGAGCGAAGCGAGGGCGGTGAACAGCCCAGGCCAGCGATCCGCGACGGCGAAAGTCACCAGCAGAATGCCGAGCGCGACCACGGCGCTGATCGCGCGCTGGCGAAAGAGGCCGACCGCACGCGCAAATTCGCGGTAGCAAAAAATCGCGAGCAAGCCAACGCCGATCACCGCGGGAAGACGCCCGAGAAGGACAGGGACGATCATCAGCGGCACGAGGAAGAGCCATGACCGGTAGCGCGTCCAGAGATCCGTCTTCAGCGCAGGAGTGAGTCGGCCTGCCGCTCCGAGGGCGAGGAAGATCAGCGGCGTGACGAGCAGCGCGCTGGTGAGCCCGGCGACGATCCAAAAGGTGACGGGATGCCAGCCGAAGATCATGCGCGCGGTTTGTTTCGGAGGTGAGTGGCGATCCGCGCCAGGCGCCGCCAGGCGGTGATCGCGCCACCGAGGAGGAGGACGAGCAGGGCGATGAGGATCAGCAGGCTCGGTGGCGTGCCCGTCACCGCGGGAAAGGTCGGAACCGCCGCGGTGATCACGCACGTCACCGTGAGCACCGCCATGCGCTGCGGCTTGGCCTGCGGCCCGAGGAAAATCTGGCCCGCACCGACACTGGCGCCGAGCGCGCGCACATAGGCGACGAAGACCGCCATGAGCGCGGCGACGAACCCGAGCACCGGATCACTTCCCGCCGCGTATCCCGCGCCGATGATCGTCGCCGCATCCGAGACGCGATCCGGCGCTTCATTCCAGAGGTCGCCGGTCGGTCCGCCCTTGCCACCTTCCACCGCCACCATGCCGTCCAGCATGTTTGCCAGGAGCCGCCCTTGGATGCAGAGGGCACCCGCCAGCCAGCAGCCACGCTGCGTCCAACCGAAGGTCTGCGCGGTGGCGGCCAAGGCTGCGCCCGCCGCAACGCCGAAGACGATGCTCATGCCGGAGATCGCATTCGGCGAAATGCCCGACCGGGCGAGGCCACTGGCCAGGTTGCGAAAGAGCGCGATGTCGCGGCTCTTCAGTGGACGTCGCGCGGCGGGTTCAGGAGTGGCCATGGGACGGTCGCGATCAGCCACGGATCTCGCGGTGCGAGCTAGCCCACCGCGTCCGGCGCCTGCCCGAGCGCCACTTTGAGTCGGGCGATTTCATCCCGCATCTGATCGCGCCGGGTCTGCAAGACATTCACATGCTGCTTGGTGCGTTCGAGTCCGGCTTTCACCGCGTCGAGTTCAGCCTGGAGCGCGTCCCGCTCGCCTTCCACTTTGCGCAAGTTCACTTCGCCAGCATCCGCGGGCCCATAGACGCGCCGCAAGCCCTCGAGCTCCACCCGGGTCGTGCGCAAGTCCTCACTCTGGGTGCTGAGTTCTGTGCGCACGCGCCCGAGATCCGTGGAAAGTCGATCGCGCTCGCTGGCGACGCTCTGCGTCATCTCCCGCGCGGTGTGGGCGAGTCGCTCCGCTTCCACGAGCTTCTCTTTCATCATCTGCTCGCTGTCCCGCAGCCGCTTGAATTCCGTGTCCCGCTCGTGCAGTTGAGCCTCGATGGCCCCCACGCGTTTCGCCGCGTCGTTGCGTTCAGCGCGCAGCGTTTCCACGAGTTGTTTGCTGCTTTGCATCTCCGTCTCGGCGGCGACGATCCGCGCCTCGGTAGCCGCCGTGGCGGTCTTTTGCGCCTCGCGCGCGGCCACCGCAGCGGCCGCGGCTTGTGAGAGGTTTTTCGCCTTGAGGTCAAAGAGCGACTTATCCTTCTCGGCCAGCAGCTTCTTCAAAGCTTCGAGCTCGGACTGCACCGCCTCCAGTTGCTTCTTCGTTTCGCCGCCGTCGCGCGAACTCATCGCCCCCAGCATCCCATCGAGGCGCTGCTGGAGTTCCTTGTTCTTCGTGGTCGCTTCCGCGAACTGCGTCTTGAGGCGTTCCCGCTCGCCGGTGGCTGTGATGCCTTCGGTCTTGAGGCGATTGATTTCCTTGCGCGCGTTCTCCGTCGCGAGCAGCGATTTCTGCGTGGCTTCTTCGCGCACCCCGAGCAGCCGCTTCGCTTCATCCCGTTCGGCGGAAAGTGACTTGATCTGAATGCGCAGCTCCGCCGCTTCCGCCGCGGTCAGCTCGGCCTTCTTGCGCGCCTCACCAAGCTCGCCCTGGGCCTCCACCTTCACGGTATCGATTTCGCTGAGCCGCTTCCGGGCGGCATCCCGCTCGGCGCCGGTCATCGTGAGCTGGCTCTTCACCGCATCCAGCTCCGCGCGGATCTCGGTGGATTTTTCCCGCAGCGCGGCGAGCTCGGCAGCCAGCGGATTGGCCTCAGTGGTTTTCTTTTGCAGGGCATCCCGCTCGGCCTTGAGCGCGGCGAGCTCCGTCCCTGCGGCAACGGACTTCTCCCGCAGCACGGCGAGCTCAGCCTGGAGGGGATTCGGTTCCGCCACCTTTTTCTGCAAAGTGTCCCGATCCAATTTCACTGCGGTGAGTTCCGCCAGCAGCGGGTTTGGCTCTGCGGCTTTCCTTTGCAGGGAATCACGCTCCGCCTTGAGCGCGTTGAGTTCCGCAAGGAGTGGGTTTGGCTCCGCGGCTTTCTTTTGCAGGGCGTCGCGCTCGGCCTTCATGGCGTCGAGCTGCTTCCGCACCTCGCCAAGCTGCAACTGCGCCTCCGCGCTCTCGGTTCGCAGGGTGTCGAGTTGCGGCTGGAGTGGATTCGGCCCGGCCAGCTTCGCGCGCATTTCCTCCACACTCTTCGAGCGCATTTCGGCGCGCTCCAGAGCTTCGGAAAGTTTCGCCGCGGATTCCACCTTGAGGGCGTCGCGCTCCTTGGTCAGCGCGGCCACTTCCGTCCGCAGATTCTCGAGTTCCGGCGACGCCACCTTCTGGGTCAATGGCATCAGCGGTTTCGGCGCGGTGAGCGGCTTCGGAGGCAGCGGCACGGCCGTCGCGGCCGTCGCCCGCTTGGCGAGTTCGTCGCGCTCCTTTTGCACTTTCTCAAACTCCGCCTTCAGCCGCGTCTCCTCTGCCTTGGCGCGATTCGCGATTTCATCCCGCTCTTTCTGCACTCGCTCGCACTCCGCCTTGAGCCGGGCCTCCTCCACCTTTTGCCGGTTCACCAGTTCGTCCCGCTCCCGCTGCACCGTCTCGAGCTGCGACTTCACCTGCACGTCTTCGGGCTTCTCGCGCGCGCTTTCATTCCGCGTCTTCCGCAAGGCATCGCGCTCACTGGTCGCGGCCGCGAGTTCGGTCTGCAATTGGCCCAAATCCATCCGCGCTTTCTCCGCCTCGGCGCGCAGCCTTGCCGCTTCCTCCTGGGCCGCGGCCAGCGCCTTTTGCTGGTTCTCGACCTCCTTGTACAGGTCGTCGGCGGAACCCGCCAGGACCGCGAGCTTGCGGCGCACGAGGATTTGCACCGGAGCCTCGCTGTGCGGAGGAATCACGAGCCCACTGTGACAGCTCGGGCAGTCGATCTTCATCTCGGCGCCAGCTTGGTCGATCGCGATTTTTTGCCGGCATTCCGGACAGTGAAATTTGATGTCAGCCATAGGTGGGGAAAATGTGAGGAGCCTGCGGAGTGGCTACCAGCATGGCCCCAGAGCGGGAAGCAATATATCGAAAACCCGGGGTCGCGTAAAATCTCGATTCAGCACCGCTCCAGCGCGCCAGCGTTCGGCATTTGGAACTTGGAACTTCGCCCCTTTCCCGCTGCCCTCGTCGCCCGTGCAAAAAGCTCTTTCCATCGATCTGCCATCCGGCGACTTCGCGGCCTTCATCTTCGACTGCGACGGCACGCTCGCCGACACCATGCCGACGCACTTCCGCGCCTGGCAATCCGCCCTCGGTGAACACGCCGCCAAGCTGACCGAGCCGCTCTTCTACGAACTCGGCGGCGTCGTGACGGCTCGGGTCGTGGAGATCCTGAACGAGCGCCACGGCCTCACGATGGACGTGGCTGCCACGGTCTCGCGGAAAGAGGCCACCTTCCTCGCGCTGAGCGCCCAAGTCGCAGCGATCGAACCCGTGGTGGCCATCGCCCGCCGCTTTCACGGACAGAAGCCCATGGCGGTCGCGTCCGGCGGGCATCGCGCCATCGTGGTGAAAATCCTGGAAGCCCTCGGGATCGTGGATCTCTTCGACACCATCGTCTGCGCGGAAGACTACGCCCGCGGCAAACCCGCGCCCGACCCTTTCCTCGAAGCCGCCCGCCGCCTCGGCGTGCCGCCGGAAAGGTGTCTCGTCTTCGAGGACACCGTGACGGGCATCGCCGCTGCCGACGCCGCGGGGATGCAGAGCGTGCTCGTGCCGCACCCGGAGCGGTGAAATGTTGAAGTTGGGAGTTGAGGGTTGAGAGCCGCGAGGTTTGGCTCCAATCATTTCTTCCGGTGCCCGGCACAGGTTGCAAACCGGTGCGGCCCTCAACTCTCAACTCCCAACTTCCTTGCTCCTCCCCACGCTCAAAAGCGTCTTCGGTTACGAGTCCTTCCGACCGCTTCAGAAGGAGATCATCTCCGATGCGCTCGCTGGCCGGGATGTCTTCGCGCTCCTGCCCACGGGCGGCGGGAAGTCGCTCTGCTTTCAGCTTCCGGCCCTGCTCCGCGATGGGCTGACGGTGGTCGTCTCGCCGCTCATCGCGCTGATGAAGGATCAGGTGGACCAGCTCACGGCGAGCGGGGTCGCGGCCACTTTTCTCAACTCCTCGCTCGATGCGGACGACGCGCGCACTCGCCTGCGCGGCCTCTGGCAGGGGCAATACAAGCTGCTCTACGCCGCGCCCGAGCGGCTGATGCTGCCGGGCTTCCTCGACAATCTGCGCGAGTGGAAGGTGACCCAGATCGCCATCGACGAAGCGCACTGCATCAGCGAATGGGGCCACGATTTCCGCCCCGAGTACCGCCAGCTCGCGGCGCTGCGCGAGCGTTTCCCCGGCGTGCCTTTCATGGCGCTCACCGCCACGGCCACCACGCGGGTGCGGGCGGACATCCTGAAGCAGCTTCACTTGCGCGACCCCGGCATCTACGTCGCCAGCTTCAATCGCCCGAACCTGAGCTACCGGGTGATCGCGAAGGCCCGTCCGTTTGATCAGCTCGTAGCCTTCCTGCGCGAGCGGCCGCGCGAGGCAGGCATCGTCTATTGCCAGAGTCGGAAGACGGCCGAGAGCGTCGCCGAGCGTCTGCGGGGCGAAGGGATTCCGGCGGCGCCCTATCACGCCGGTCTCGAAGGCAACGCGCGGGCCACGAATCAGGAAAGATTTCTCCGCGATAAAGTGCGCGTCATCTGCGCGACCATCGCCTTCGGCATGGGGATCAATAAGCCGAACGTCCGCTTCGTGGTGCACTACGATCTCCCGAAAAATATCGAGGGTTACTATCAGGAGACGGGCCGCGCCGGCCGCGACGGCCTGCCCGCGGAGTGCCTGCTGCTCTTCAGCGCCGGCGATGTGGTGAAGCAGATCGGCTTCATCGACGAAAAAACCGATCCCGAGGAGCGGCGCCATGCGCGCGCGCAACTCGACGGCATGGTGAGCTACGCCGAACTGTCCTCCTGCCGCCGCGCCGCCTTGCTCCACTATTTCGGGGAGACCTACGGCGCACCCAACTGCGGCGGCTGCGACAACTGCCTGAATCCGCGCGAGACCTTTGACGGCACAGTGCCCGCGCAAAAGCTCCTCTCCTGTGTCTGGCGCGCGCGCCAGGCTTCGTATTCCGGCAGCGCCAGCTTCGGCCTCACGCACCTCATCGAAGTGCTCACCGGCGCCGATACCGAGCGCATCCGCAAGTGGCAGCACCAGCAGCTCAGCACTTTCGGCATCGGCAAAGAGTACTCCCGCCCGCAGTGGCAGGCGATCGGGCGCGAGCTGATGCGGCTCGGTTTCTTGCGCCAGGCGGAGGGTGAATTTCCAACCTTCGAGGTCACCGAGGAAGGTTTCGCAGTGCTAAAGTCCCGCGCCAAGATCACGCTCACCCGCCCGCCGGAAGGCGCGCCGGAGGAAGCCGCGCGCGGAGGCTCGCGGGCGAAAGGCAAGCGCGCCGGCGAGATCGCCTGCGACGAGACGCTCTTCGAACTGCTCCGCCAGATCCGCCGCGATCTCGCGGATGCGCGGAATGTGCCAGCCTACGTGATCTTCGGCGACGTGAGCCTGCGCGAGATGGCTCGCGACTACCCGACGACCGAGGCCGAGTTCCGCCACGTCGGCGGCGTGGGTCAGCGGAAGCTCGACGAGTTCGGCGCGACTTTCATGGACGCCATCCGCGAATACCTGCGGAAGAATCCACGGCAAGCGTTTCTGGACTGATCGGATTTCCGCGTTCTACGTAGGGATCGCCTCCTCCGCGAGCAGCACGGGGATGCCACTGCGGATCGGGTAAAGGACCGCGCCATCCGCCCGCAGCAGCGCAGCTTCCAGCGGTCGCCCATCGCGGTCCTGGCGATCGACGAGCAGCGCCGCGGGGGCTTCCGTCAGCGCCTGCTGAGTCTGCGGACAGCGCAGTTGCGAGAGCAGCCAGGCGTCGAGCATGGGCGCGCTCATTTCTTCGGAAAGGGTGGGAGATTCGGCCGGTAGCGCGGGTAGTTCGCCTTCACCCACGCGATGAAATCCACCTCCAGTTCCTCGAGGGTCAGCGGCATCGGGTTCACCGCTTCGCTCGGCCGCACGAGCACACCCCCGATGGTGTTCGGCCAGATCGGCATCGGTCCCGCCGGGTCGCCCTTCACCACTTCCCACGATCGCGCGGGACGCTCCGCCGCCATGCGCTCGATCCCGGGCCGCCGACTCACGATCTCCCGTTGCTTCACGAACCATTCGCGAAGGATCTGATCCATCAGTTTCCCAGACGCCTGCTGGACGACCACGTAGCGGAAAAAGGGCAGCCCACCGCGCGCGGTGAGATATTCGATGACGGCCAGCGCCTGGGTGTAAAATCGCGACGCCGCCACCGCGTCGTCGGCCAGCATCTCGGCGGTATCGGTCAGCGATTGCTTCTGCGTGGCCTTGTAGGCCTCCACCTTCTTGCGCATTTCCTCCGCATTGCCGGCCTCGATCTGGATCACCTCCGCCCGCCCGTTCGCTCCCGGATGATCCATGCTAAAAAACGCCCGGAATGGAAGGCGCCGGCTCAGCTTGAAACTCTTGCGCCGCTCAGCCTTGGTCGCGTCGGGCTCGTGATAGACGGCGACCGCCTCATCGATCCAATCCGGCAGGAAGGAGCCGTAGCCATTGAACCGGCTGCGCAGCGCTTCCACCGCGTTGAAGTTCACCACGTAGATGAGTTGCATGTGCGCCGCCTCATGGGTCAGGGCGGTCTCGATACCCCCAGGCCGCTGGGCCGCGGCATTTTCATTGGCAAACCAGGAGAGACTCCAGTGCGTGCCATCCGCCGCCGGGGGCTGCGCGGTGAGCGGGAAAGCGTTCATCATGGCCGTCGCCGCTCCCCCCGCGGTCATCACGCTGCCCGTTGGGCTATTGGTGAAAGTGATCCGCCCACGCGGCACTTTCACTCCCATGAGCGTCTCAAAGATCCGCGCCGACCACTCGAGCTGCTTCTGCCTTTCGGTCAGGATCGGCACCGTCGGCGCGATCAGCACGTAGTTCGTGGACTGCGCCGCGACCGCCGCGAGCCCCGACCCGCGAGATCCGAGCGCGCAGATCGCGGCGACGAGAAAGATGGTCGGTTTCATGGAGAACGTTCGCACGGCGCGGAAAATGCCATCCCGCGACAATCCAGCAATGAGAAGATGCTGAGGAAAAACGGGGCACGACCACCGGGCACCCTCCGCCTCCCGACTCAGCCCAGCGGGACTCGGATCGGCTGCGTCTTGCTCTTCGGATTTAGATCCGGCGGAATCGCTCCTACGACCCGTGCCTCGAGTCCGATCTTCCGAAAGATAGACCGAATCTGCTGAATGCTCAGCGTCGGCTCTTCAAAGTCCAGATAGACGATGTCATGGTTGCTATCGACCTTGTACCGCAAGCCCGGCACGGCCTCGAGTTCGTGATCCAACTCCAGAATCTTTTCCAGACTCCTGACACCTGCGGCATAGACCTCGACTTCGATCATAAATATTTACTTTGTAACGACGACCGAAACCTAAGCGGCAGCAGCAAACTCCCGCAAGGGGGATTTTTCCCATCTGACGGACACCTTCACCCGCAAACGTCGGCACCCAGCCCCTTCGAGGGATGGCAGGACCAGCCTCAGTAGGCCGCTTGGACGCCTTTGATCGAGCGTTTCGGCATCCACGGCATCAGCGCGCGCAGCTTTTCGCCCGTCTTCTCGATGCCATGTTTCTCTCCCGCTTTCAGGAGCGCGTTATACTTCTTGTAGCCGCCTTCGTATTCCTTCACCCAATCCTTGGCGAACTTGCCGTTCTGGATGTCTTTGAGCGCGGCTTTCATCCGCTTTTTGACGCCCGCGTCGATGATCTTCGGGCCGACGCTCACATCGCCCCACTTCGCCGTCTCGGAGATCGAGAAGCGCATCCCCGCGATGCCCTTCTCATTCATCAGATCGACGATCAGCTTCAACTCGTGGAGACACTCGAAGTAGGCCATCTCCGGCGAATATCCCGCCTCGACCAGCACCTCAAACCCCGCCTGCACCAGCGCGGTGCAGCCGCCGCAAAGCACGGTCTGCTCACCGAAGAGATCGGTCTCGGTTTCTTCCTTGAAATCCGTCTCGATCACACCCGCCCGGGTACCGCCGATTCCCTTGGCCCACGCAAGGGCGATCTTCTTCGCGTCCTTGCCGGGGTTTTGGTAGATCGCGATCAACGCCGGGACGCCTTTGCCCTCGGTATATTGGCGCCGGACGATGTGGCCCGGGCCCTTCGGCGCGACCATGATGATGTTCACGTCCTTCGGCGGGACGATCGTTTTGAAATGGATGGAGAAACCGTGGCTGAAGACCAGCGTCTTGCCCTTGGTGAGGTTCGGACGGATGTCCTTCTCAAATGCCGCGGCCTGCTTCGTGTCCGGCAGTGCCACCATGATGACGTCGGCCATCTTCACCGCATCTGCGGTGTCAAAAACCTGGAAGCCCTTTTCCTTGGCCACGGCCCGGGACTGACTCGTCGGATAAAGGCCGATGATCACTTTGACGCCCGACTCCTTCAGATTCAGCGCGTGCGCATGGCCTTGGGAGCCAAAGCCGAGCACGGCGCAGGTTTTGTTTTTGAGAACGGAGAGATCGGCGTCTTTGTCGGTGTAGATTTTGGCAGGCATAAGGGAAAGGCGGCGGAGGCTAGCGGGCTCCGCGAAAGTGTCAACGATCCCGCGACGAAGCTTTCGCGCTTTCTGGCGCCACCGTTCCCGATTCCGCCAGGAGAGAGCGCCCGCTACTCGTCCCCCAACCCGTGGCAAATCTTAAAAGGAAGCCCGCTGCCGCAGTAGCAGACCTGCATGTGTAACATCATCCGCCGGGGCTCGACGGGTTCCCCTGCCCAGCAAAGCTTCGAGTCGGGCAGGAAGAGAATGTGGGTCTGCGCATCGGTCCGCGGCGTGACGTCGAGCAAAGTGCCATCCGGACAGAGCCAGACCGCATGCATCGTCCCCTCGACGAAGGCGGTGGGCTGCTCCCGCAGACTCCATCCGGCCTGCACCGCCCCTCCACGACGAGACACCATCGCGCGGACGTTTTCATAGGAGCGGTCGAGCGCGCATTCCGCCCCCGGCTCCACCGCCACGTGGTCCGGCACCGCAAAGGCATCAAGCTGCCGCGCGAGTTTCAGGATCGCTCTGGTGATCGGCGGAGAGAGTGGTGGCTCGGACATCAGACGGGCGTCCTCACCAGACCCGGGTGACGGGCTTGTCCGAAGGGTGGCTGAGTTTGCGCGCGGCAAACTCGGCATTCAGCGTCACCGTGGTCGCGATGAAAGTCTCCAGCCCGGCGGCGACTCCGCGATAGGCCTTCCCGACTTTCGTGACCAGACCGGCATGCACGAGATTTTGCAGTTTCTCGTAAGCCCGCAAGCGCAGCATCTCTTCGCCGCCACTGGCGGCATTGCGCGCTTTCAGATTGGCGTGCACGAGGGAGAAGAGCGGCTTGAATTCAAAGGAATCCTTGCTCGAAAGGATGGCGGCAAGCTCTTCAGCCACCCGATCCGGACCGCGACGCGAAAAACCGTAGGTTGATTTCATCCACTCCCATAGCGGCAATCCGCAAGATAGCGAAGGATGGTTTCCCCGGCGCGCCTTTGCCTCCGCCGTCGGACCCGTCCGCGATCGCCGCTCAGCTCGACTTCCGCGCCAGCGCCACGCGGCCCGTGCGGGTCAGTTCGATGATGCCAAACTTCTCCATCAGCATCAGGAATTTCTCCACCTTGCTTTCATTGCCGGTGATCTCGATCGCGAGATTGTTGTGCTGCACGTCGATGATCTTCGCGCGGAAGATGTCGCACATTTGCATGACCTCGGCACGGCTCACGGCATTCACCGAGACGCGCATCATGATGAGTTCGCGCTCGACCACTTCGTCATCGCGGAAGTCTTCGATCTTGATCACATCGACGAGCTTGTTGAGCTGCTTTGTCACCTGCTCGAGCACGGTGTCGTCGCCCCGCACCACGATCGTCATCCGCGAGGTCGAAGGGTCCAGGGAGGGCGCGACATTGAGCGTATCGATATTAAATCCGCGCCCCGAGAACATCCCGGCGATGCGGGTCAAAACGCCGAATTTATTCTCAACGAGGACGGAAATCGTGTGGCGCATAAAAGGGCGCGGAGTGTCTGCGGGCGATTTTAGTGAGTCAAACGCAAACTGGCCGTGCGCCGATCGGGCACGAGCAGCCACCCTACGGCTGCCCCAGCGCCGCACAGACGATCTCCTCGTCGTTGCGGGCGAAGACGTGGCGGTTTGCGTAGGCCGGGTGCGACCAGTTCACCGCGCCGCGCTCGCGGCGTCCGCCGCGGGAGGTGGGCTTGAGCAGTTCGGTCCGGGAGATTTCCTCAAAGCCCTTGGGCGAGAGCTTCGCGAGGAGGAGTTCGCCGCGGTCGTTATTGATCAAGTAACGGTCGCCATTGCGCACGATGAAGGCGGTGGCCCAGCGCGCTTTTTCCCGCGTGAGATCCATCGTCTCCCAGACCCGCTCGCCAGTGCGCGCGTCGAGGCAGCGGAGCTGGCCGTAGCTGCACACGCCGTAGAGGTGATCGCCGTCGAGCACCGGAGTATTGATCAGGGCGTGCAGGCCCGTGGTATTGATCTCCCCAGCCCGGGTGTCGCTCCACAGGGTGCTCGCGGCGGGTTTGGCGGGATCGAGCGTAAACATCATCGAGCCATTGTAAAATGCGGAGACCAGCAGCCGCGTGCCGTCAAAGATCGGCGTCGCCACCGTGAGCCCCGAGCGGATTTCCCACGGCTCCTGCCAATGCACTTTCCCGCTCGCGGGATCCAGCGAGACCACCGCCGTCGGCGTCCAGACGATGCACTGCCGCGTGCCGCCAGCATCGATCAGCAGGGGCTGGCCATAGCCCGGATCGCTGCCGCCCGGGAGCGCGCGCCACAGTTCCGCACCGGTCAGCTTGTCAAAGGCGACCACCATCGCGTCGGGCCGCCCGCCGACGAGACAGATCAGTCGCGGCCCATCCACCAAGGGTGCCCCGGCCATGCCCCACACCGGCACCGGCGTCCCATATTCCTTCTGGTAGTCCTTCCGCCACCGCACCGCTCCCGTCTCCACATCGAGACAAGCCAGCGTGCCCGTGGCCCCGAGAAAATAGACGCGGTCACCATCCACCGTTGGCGTGGCGCGCGGCCCGATGGCATAAGCCGGCATTAGCGGGCGGTAATCCGCCGCCCACTGCTGCTCCCACAGGACCTTGCCGGTCTTTTCATCGAGACAGAGCGCGCGCTCCGTGCCCGCCGGAAAATCCGTCGGCGAAAAATCACTGACCAACACCCGCCCACCCGCCACCGCCGGCCCGGAGTAACCACCGCGGATCGGCACGCGCCAGCGGAAGGCGAGACCTTGCGCGGGAAATTTCTCCACGATCCCCGTCTCGCGCCAGACGCCCGTGCGGCCCGCGCCACGCCACTCCGGCCAGTCTTCCGCCGCCAGATCCATCTGCGCCAGGCAAAGCGCACCGAGCGCGAGGGCCGCGAGATCCCGCGAGTGAGTGGAAAGGGGCATGGCTTTACATCCGCCCGTGGAGGATCTCCAGGGCGAGGAGGGCGTAGCTGGTGACGAGCACCGGATCCTTTTCCATCCAGCGCGCGGTGTCATTGGCCCAGGAGCCGTTACCCTGCTGGAGGTTGATAAGTTTCAGCGCCGTCGCGCGCGCCCAATCCACTTTCTTTCCGTCGGTGGTGGCCAGCTCTTTGACTCCGCTCGCCGCGAGGCCCTTGGTCATGAGGTGGAGGTAGTAATAGTAGCCTTGCTTCTCCAGGCCGGGGTTTTCTTCGAGGGTGTAGTTCTTGGCGAGCCAGTCGAGCGCAGCGGCGACGCGGGGGTCGTCCTTTTTCACATCGGCGTAGATGAAACTAAGCAGGCCGGCATAAGTCATGGTGCCGTAACTCCGCAGCGCCTTCTTGCCGTCCGGCAGGTCTTGTTCGCCCGCATTGCTAAAGCCGGGGTAATAAACGAAGCCCCCTTTGTTTGCCGGATCGTCACTGGCCCAGGGCTGGCCATTGCTCGTCAGATTCTGGCAGCGGCTGACAAAGTCGATCGCGGCCTGCCAGTTCAAGTCCTTGCCGGCGGCGAGTTCGGTGGTCGGGCGGGAGTCTTTGTAGGCGCGCAGGGCTTCGAGGGTGACGAGGGTGTTATCCAGATCGGGGTGCATGCGCTTCGGGCTCGCGCCGGTGGGACCGTAACCAAACCCGCCATTGAGTTCCGGCTTGGCCATGGTGGTCGCTTGCTGGCCGGAAATGAAACGGCGGGCCGCTTCGATGAGCGGCTCGTCTTGCGGCTGATTGCCCTCCAGCAAGGCCATGAGCGCCACCGAGGTATTGTAGTTGGAAAGTCCCTTGCCGTAGATGCCACCATCGGGCTGGGCCTGGGAACGCAGATAGGTGAGAGCTTTCCCGGCAAAGGCAGGAAGCTGCTCAAATTTCCCCGAAGGATCGCGGAGCAACGCGCTCAGCGGCAGCGCGGTGAGGGCCGGATGATCCTGGGCATTCTGCGCACTCTCGGGATTGGCAAAGGAGCCATCGGCCTGCTGCGTGGTCTTCAGCCACGCGACGCCTTTGTCGATGGCAAGCTGGATTTCATTGCGGAGGGAAGCGCTGGCCTGGCTCCTGGCGATGGCCTCCTGTGCGCTGAGCGCCGGGGTGAGAAAAGTAAGTGCGGTCAGTAACGCGAGGGTGGTTTTCATTTTGCGGGAGTTTCCAAGGTAATGATGAGATGGAGTTCGGTATCGACCGGCAGGACGGCTTTCGCGTTCACCGCCCAGATATTGTCCTGATCGTTACCTTTGCGCGGATTATTGATCAAGGCTGGCGGATAGGTGACCAGCGCGCCGAAACAGCCTTCCGTCTGCGCGCGGAATCGTCCCTCAAGAAAAGACGAGCCCGTGTAGAGCCAGGGGCCGCGCGCCATGGGTTTGCTGGTTTGCAGATTGAGGATCCAGTCCTCGATGGGCGTGGACTTCTCGGCGCCGTCCGCGCCTTGCCACTTGGCGGAAATTTGAATGGGGTCGCCGGTGAGCTTGGGCGCGTGCTTGAGGAATTCGGAGTTGATCTGCCCGCCGCCGAGGTCCTCGGGCCGGCCCGCGGAATCTCCGGCGCCCTTGGCCCCGAGGAGGAGCATGGCAAAGTGCAAATCCGTCGGCACGACCGCGGTGAGGAGCAGGCTCTCGTGCGTCGGGCCATCGGCATTGACGAGGAGATACTCGAGCAGGTCGTCCTTGCCGGCCTTATTGACCGTGACCGGGAAAGTCACCGAGCGCGCCTTTTGATCGAGCCGGATCTGCCCGATCTCGAAGATACCCGGACTGACCTCGCGGATGGCCGGGCTCGCGGCGGGCGGATCCTGCGCCTGGACGGCGACCAGCCCGAGAAGACTCGTCAGGAAGGCAAGGCGAGTGAATTTCATGCGTGCAGCGGTGCGGCGTCTTCTCGGCGAAAACTGGGTGCGGGGCAACGGAGAAGCGCATCCGCGCAGTCCAAACGCCGAATCTCTGCGTTCAGGCGGCGCCATTTTGAAAACGCCAAGACGCGGAGACGCAGAGGTCGCAGAGGCTGAGCAGAAACAGGAATTCTCCATCCATTCGGAGCGCCTTGGCGCATCCGCTCTGCGTCCTCTGCGCCTCGGCGCCTCGGCGTTTTCCAAATTCGCGGCAGGGTAAAAGCGAAACGACCGGCCGGAGTCACGGCCCCATCACCTTCACCCGCAGGAAACGCTGGGGATGCGCGGGGTCGATGGTCAGGTAAAGGTCGCGCACTTCGACGGTGCGATGCGCCCCGGTGCCAGTCTCGGTGACGCTGACGCCGACCTCGAGGGCGGTCGTCGGCACTCCGTTCGCGCTTTGGGCGAGATCGGTCCAGGGACCGGTCGGCGTGTCGGCGGCTTGCACGGTCAGCGTGAGATCGGTGTTGGTGATATTCCGGGCGAAAGTGAGCGCGAGACGGCCGCTGGCGGTGCTGGTCTGCGGGAGCGGAGTTTGTCCGGCCAGATTTGGGATTCCACTGAAGGCGTATTCGAGGAAGTTGCGCACGCCGTCGCCGTCGGGATCGGCCTCATCGGCGGAGAGGCCAAGCGCTGCGGAGGTGCCCCAGAAGCCCTGCCGCCACTGGGCGATGGGCGTCGGTGCGACGACGCCATTGATGACGAGTGCGTAGAGGTGTTGTTGCGTGGTGCCGCCGTTATTGTCGGCCACGAGGAGCACGCTGTAGCTGTTGCTGCCCATCGCGGGCAGCGCTGCGCCGAGCGCGAGGCCTTCGAAATTACGCGTGGGGACGCTGCCCATATTTTTCTCCCAGAGCAGCGTCTTGGTGACCCGCGTGTACCCGGCGCCATCGAGATCCGCAATGCCGCTCACGTCGGTCGCCCCGGCGAAGCTTACGAGGTAAATGCGGTTGCGGTAACTCGGGAGAAAGGCGACTCCGAGGGTGCGCTCGAGCACGAGCAGGTTGCCATCGGGCAGCGCGACGAGGTCCGAGACGCCGCTGCGTTCGGCGGTGGTCAGGGAACTGTCGAAACCGAACGAATCCGTCTGATAGACCCATTGACCGGCAGGATTCAGCAAGTGATCGAAGCGCTGAAGGCGGACGAGGCTGCCGCTGCTCGCCGTGGACAAGGCACTTTCCTGCGCGAGCGCTTCTTCATTGGCCGTCCAGAGTGCGCCCGCTCCCCAGGCGCAGGATTCGAAGCCGAAGTTCGAGCGATCGTTCAGCATCACCGTCGGGATGCTGAGGGACTGCAGCAGACTCCCATCCGGCAAGGTGTGCTCGCGGAGGTAGCCACCGTTGGGAAATTGCCCCTCATCGGAAATGAACCAGGTGCCGCGCGGGCGGCAGTAGGCGATGCCTTCGAGATCGTAGCCCGTGGCGAGCGTGATCGTCGCGACTACCGAGGCACCGGAAATACGGCCGTTCGCGGGATTCACGCCAATGGTCAATTCGTGAACCTTCCGCTGGTTGGTCTCGTCGCTGACGGCGTGATAGGTGCCGCCAGCCAGCCAGGTCAGCCCGCTCAGTTCCGCGGCGCTGGCGGTAAAATCAAAAACGTCCTGTCCGGGATCGGTGATGGTGATGACCGCGGGAGCATTCGGTGTGAGGGAGAGAAATGCAGCGAACAACGCCGCACTCAAAGTCCCGCAGGCTTTCGATGGGCTCACGGCTTCGGGTTCCCGGTTAATTTGAGCGCATAGCGGCCTTTGCTCTCCGTCATGCGCACCCGGGCGTCAAAGGTTTCGCTGAGGTGGCGGGAAGTGAGCGTGGCGCTCTTTTCACCGCTGGCGACGACCTGACCGCCGCGCAAAAGAAGCGCGTGGGTGAAGACGGGGACAATCTCCTCGACGTGATGGGTGACGAAGACGAGGGCGGGAGCGCCGCGGCGGCGGCCGAGGCGCTCGAGGAAGGCGAGGAAGTGTTCGCGGGCGACAGGGTCGAGGCCGGCGCAGGGTTCGTCGAGGATGAGGAGGCGGGGTTTCGCCATGAGGGCGCGGCCGATGAGCACGCGCTGCCTTTCACCCTGGCTGAGCACGAGCCAGGGGCGCTCCGCGAGATACTCGGCCTCGACCTGGCGCAGGATGCCGCGGGCGGTGGCGCGATCGGCGGCGCGCGTGGGGCCCCAGTAGTCGATCATCGCGTACTTGCCGCTGATCACGGAGGTGAGCGCGGGTTCGTGGTCGGCCATCATCTGACGGACGCTGGAGCTGACGATGCCGACGCGCTTGCGGAGTTCGCGCCAGTCGCTCGCGCCGAAGGTTTCCCCGAGCACGGAGATCTCGCCGTCGGTGGGGCTGAGGTAGCCGGTGAGAGCGCCGAGGAGGGAGGTTTTGCCGGAGCCATTTGCGCCGAGGATCACCCAGTGTTCGCCGCGCTGCACCGTCCACGAGACGTCGCGGAGAATGTGGGTGTCGCCGCGGCGGACGGTGAGGTCGGTGACGCTAAGGATGGGCTTACTCATAGACGAGTGACGCCGTCGCGGTGCCATCGGCGGACGCGGTCACGCGCAGCCAGCGGGCTTGGAACGACGTTGGGAAAACGTGCTCGTGCGGCTTTCCTGGACTCACATCAAAGGTGCGATGCGGCACCCACAAGCCTTCGCCGGTGAGATCGACTTCCACGCGCACGGTCACAGCGCGATCGGCGGTGAGGGTGAGCGTCTTGCGATCGTAGCCGGCGAAGAGATACGGATCGGAAGCGACGCCCGCTTTCACCGCAGTGTCCTTCCACGGGCCGCCCTGGCCGGCGGGTTTGCCGAGCTTCCAGAGATCGTCGATCGCGCCGGCCCAGAGCGCGGCCCGTCCATCGGCGCTGCGGAGGATGTGCGCATTTGCGACCGCGTCTGCGCGCAGGCCGGTGAGGATGAGCAGGCCGCGATACGAGCAGTAGTCCATGACGCGCAGGCGATGGGTGGAAATGGGGCGGATCTTCGCGAAGCCGTCGGCGTTCTCGGCGGGCAGTTCGTAGAAGGTGCCGTGGCACGAAAAGACATCGCGCTCGGTGGCGACTTCACGATCGAGACGCACGAGACCCTGCGTGGTCAGCCCGTCGTAGGCGGCGTCGGTCTTTGGCAGACGCCAGCGGCGGCCTTTGTCATCGACCACGAGCACAGACGCGGCATCGACGGTCACGACCTCGCGCGGGATCGCGGTCCTCTGCTTCACGTAGTCGTGCGTCTTTGCATCCTCCACGCGCTGGAGTTGCAAAGCGGCGTCGAGCTCGTAGTAGCCGATGTCTTCGGTCGTCATTCCTTTCACCTTCATCGCGGCGAGGGAAAGCGTGCGCTTGTTGTCGCCGCGGGCGCGGACGAGTCCGGCGACCTGCGCGCTGTCGTCGATGCTTGCGAGGCCGGCAAAGATGGCATCGGGCTGCGCGCCGCGCGGATCGGCGGAGCTGAAAGTGAAATGCACCGTGGCGGCGGGACACGCGGCGCGGGCGGTGACGCGGAGCCATTCACCGCGCTCGGCGGCGGGGAAGTCCGTCCACTCCGCGCTCCCCGGCGCCACCTTGATGCTGCGCAGCTTCTGCCACGCGCCTTTCCCCTCCACATCGACTTCGAGATCGAACGCGGCCTCCGCGTCGCCACCATTGACGAAGTGCGCAGCGCGCCGCTCCCAGCCGGCGAAGAGGAACGGATCGGACACCTCGCCCGCCTTCACCGCCTCGCGCATCCAGACCGCGCCGCTCGCCGTCGTCGGGCCGAGCCGATCCGGCGTGGCAGGATCGGTGAACCAGAGATTCGACTGCGATTGACCCGGCCCCGCGAGTTCGCCTTTCACTTTGCGCTTGTTGAGGAATTCGGACTTCGCCGTGTCATCGCAGCCGAAGACCAGCCGATCGCCCCAGCGCGTGAAATCGCCGATGACCTTGAGATACGACGAACGCGGGCGGATGCCGGCAGTATTCGTCGCGGCGAAAGTTTTCGGGAAGCGCCACATCATGCCGTGCATCGTCATCAGCAGATCGGGCGCGCCCTCCACGCCGATGTCGCGGATGCGCGGCCACTCGGTATTCCAGCCGTGCGCGCCATCGTAGCAGTGGCTTGCTTTGGGCAGACGAAAGGTGCGCCATTTTCCGCCATCGAGGAGCATGAGCAGGAGCGAACGATGATCCCAACCGACGCTCCAGAGCGGATCGCTCTCCGGCTTTTCATTGCCGAAAATCCCGCCGGGAGTCGTGACCTCGGTGAATTGATTCCGCCGCACCACTGTCCACGCCGCGACCGTACCATCCCACTCCGCAAGCACCCCGGAAGGCACGCGCGGATCACTGAGCGCCGCCTTCGCATGGTCGCCATTATTTGCATAGACGATCCGCCCCTGGCCGCTGGCGAGCCCTTTGCCATGGTATCCGGGAAGATCGGCGTGACGGCCCGCCTTCCGCTGCTCGTCGGCCCACAGCTCGGTCACATCGAGCGTCTTCACGTCCACTTCGTAGATCCCCTCCTCCATCGTCGCGGAGTAGATCTTCTGCGCGGGATCGGTGAGATGCCGCGCGTTTCCCGTGAGCCGGCCAAACATCTTCGCTGGCGGGATCACGCGCACCCCCGCGCTCGCGTCGATGACATACGGCCCGATGAAAAGCTGCTGCGACTCGCGGTGGATCATCCGATTCGCCGGCGTGCCGCCGATGCTCTCCGGCCGCACGATCTGCCGCAGATCGCGGGTGATCTCGTAGAGTTTATCCGACGAACCCTGCGGCTTGTGCGGCGCGTAGGTGATGACCCAGAGCCGGTCCGCCCACGGCACCACGGCGCCCGTGCCGCATTCGCCCTCGTCATTGAAATACGCGAGGTGCGGGTAGATGCCGGAGATTTCGCGGGGCAGATCGGCAGCAAAGGAATGCGCAAGGAAACAGGCGAGCGGGAGGAGACGGCGGAGCATGAGAGAGAGGAAATCCGCGCGTCCCGGCGCGGGCGAGCGCAATCGCTCCAGCGGCGATGCGGCTTGCCGCTGGAGGGGATTCCGGCGATCCTGCCAACGCTTCGCCCCCGACCCGGATTGCCCCCGGGTCCACCGTGAACATCACCTCCGATGAGCCTTCCTGCCGTGCGCTTTTTCCCCCCACCCGCCTTCCGTGCCGTGCTCGCCGCGGCGCTTTGCTTTTGCGGGTTACTCACTCCGACATCCGCCCAGGTCTCGCGGGATTTTGCCCTCAATCTCCAGGCGACCGTCTCGGCCAGCCCTCCGCACCTCACGCTCACCTGGGCGGCCAGCGCCCTGACCACGGTGACAGCACAGCGCGTGCATCGCCGGCTCAAGGGCGCGACGGCCTGGGTGCTCCAGGCGACGCTCGCCATCACCGACACGAGCTACGCCGATCCCACCGCGACGCCAGGCATCGAGTACGAATACTGGGTCCAGCGGCAGTTCTCCATCTACCCATCGGTCGCCGTGGGATATCTCCATGCGGGCGTGAACCTGCCTTTGGTCGAAGAACGCGGCACCCTCCTGCTCGTCGTGGACGACACCATGACGGCGGGCCTCGCGCCCGAACTCGCGCAACTAAAGGACGACCTCGCGGGCGACGGCTGGACCGTGCAGACGATCCCCGTTACCCGCAGCGAGACGCCGCCCAATGTCCGCGCGCTGATCCAGGCTGCTTACGCTGCCGATCCGGTGAATGTGAAAGCCGTCTATCTTCTTGGCCATGTGCCGGTGCCGTATTCGGGAAACATCGCGCCCGACGGCCATGGCAACCACGTCGGCGCCTGGCCAGCGGACGGGTACTACGGCGATATGGACGGCGTCTGGACTGACGCAAGCGTGACCACGAGCGGAGGGTCGCCAGCGCGCACGGAGAATGTGCCCGGCGACGGGAAGTTCGATCAGAGTTCGCTGCCGAGCGATCTCGAGTTGCAAGTCGGGCGCGTCGATCTCAGTGCGATGACCCAAGCTCCCGCGTCAGCAGTGAGCGAACTTACGTTACTGCGCCGCTATCTCCGCAAGGCGCACGACTACCGCCAGCGCCTCGGCGCTTACGCCAATGTGCCGCGCCGTTCGATCATCCGCGATGGCTTCGGTTTCTTTGGCGGGGAAGCTTTCGCCGCGAGCGGCTGGGCAGCGGCGTTCAGTTGCGTGGGGCGCAATGTGGATCAACCGGCGACTGGCCAATGGTTCACCCAAGCCACGGGGAACACTTATCTCTTCGGCCATGGCAATGGCGGCGGGAGCTTCACCAGCGCGAGCAGTGTCGGCACGAGCGAAGACTTTGGTCGCAAACCAAGCCGCGTTGTTTTCACCCAACTCTTCGGCAGCTATCACGGCGACTGGGATAGCCCAAATAACTTCCTGCGCGCCCCCCTTGCCGGCACGGCCACCGGCGATTCTCTCGGGCTAGTCTGTTCTTGGTCAGGGCGCCCGTATTGGTTCTATCATCCCGCCGGGCTCGGCGAAAACATCGGCTACGCGGCGCGCTTCTCGATGAATAACAGCGGGACGAACTTCACCCCCACGGGCTTCTCCGCACGCGGGGTGCATGAGGGCCTCATGGGCGATCCCACTCTGCGCTTTCACATGGTTGAGCCGCCGCGGAATTTCGCCGCGACGACCAGCGCGGCGCAGGTCGCACTCCGCTGGGATGCCTCTGCGGAAAACGCGCTGCTTGGCTATCACGTCTATCGCGCGCCGAGTCCTACGGGCACTTTCGCACGGCTGACGCCGACGCCGCTCGCTGTGACTACTTACACCGACGCCACCGCCACTGTGGGCGACACCCACCGTTACCTGGTGCGCACGGTGAAACTCGAGTCAGTGCCCGGTGGCACTTACCAAAATGCCAGTCAGGGCGCACTCGCCACAATCACGGTCAGCGCGGCGGCGACCCCCGCGCCCTTCGGTCCCGGCGGCCTCTCCGTCCAAGCGAATACCTCCACGCAGACGGTGCTCACCTGGGTGGACACGGCAGCCAACGAGACGGGCTTCCGCATCGAGCGAAAGGTGAATGCGGGGAACAGCTTCACCACGCTGAGTAACGTGGGCGCGAATGCAGCCACCTTCACCGATCCAGGCCCGACCAGCAGCGGCAACGTGTATTACTACCGCGTGGTGGCGACCGGAGCAGGCGGTGACTCGCTGCCTTCGAATGATGCCTCAGTGGATGGCGTTGCGGGCTTTTTCGACACGGCAGGACCGCGCATGAAAGTGAGCCGCAGCTCCGGCACCGCGGCAATCGTCGTCAATCGTTTCGGCGGCAGCACCGGGTCCGCATCCGTGACCGGGACGACATCCAATGTCTCGGCGCTCGCCGGGACGCACTACGCCACGACCACGGGTCCGGTGAGTTTCATCGATGGCGAGAATGGCGCCCGGATCGTGAACGTGCCGCTAACAACTGGCAGTCCGGCACAGCTCCCGCGGCAATTTAATCTCACCCTGAGCGCTCCGACGAATGGGTCCGCGCTCGCCGTGCAGACGGTGGCGCGGGTGCTCATCGAAGATCCCGCCGCCCCCGCGCCAGCGGGCTGGCTGCAGACGATCCTCGGCACGGTCACGGATTCTTCCGCGGCGGTCTTCGCAGAAGGAGCGATCGGCTCCGCCATCGCCGGAGGATCGGTGAGCACCACGGATAACGGGCGCTTCATCTACAAGAGCCGCAGCGGCGATGGCGTCCTCACCGCTTACCTCGATGCGCCGCTCCCCGCGCAGAGCAGCGCGCGTTTCGCCGTGATGATCCGCGGAACGAACTCGAGTGACGATCTCATGGCCTCCACGCAAGTTGCCGGGAGCAGCGTGGGAACGAATCTCGCGAGCCGCGCTTTCACGGATGGCAGCGTGACGCTCATCCCCGGCGCGAGTAACAATCTGCAACTCCCGCGCTGGGTCCGACTGACGCGCAGCGGCAATACTTTCACCTCCGACACCTCGACCGACGGGGCCACCTGGACCGCTCTTGGCTCGACGACTCTCGCGATCCCAACGACGGCCAATTGGGGCCTCTACCACAATGGCGACACCTCCGGGAATTTTCAGCTCGCGCGTTTCCGCTCCGTCACCATCACGGATCTCGGCGTCGTCGCGGCGCCGGTGAACCTTACGCTCACGCCGGAGGCTCCCGTGCAGATCCGGATCGCCTGGGATCCAGTCGGCGGCGCGACGGGCTACCGCCTCGAGCGGCGCGCTCGCCAGGGCGCTTATACCGCATTGCAAACCCTCGTCGCGGGGAGCGCCACTTTCACCGATTCCGACGTGCTCCCGGGCGTGATCTACGAATATCGCGTGCAGGCTTACGGCGGTGCGATCAATTCCCCGTGGACGACCTCCTTCACCACCGCGCCTGGCACGGCGGATCCCTACCACCTTTGGCTAAAAACCCACGGCCTGCCTATGGATGGCAGCGGCAACGGCGCGCCCACCGCAACCCCGGCCAAGGACGACATCCCGAACGCGATCAAGTATGCGCTCGGCCTGACCCCCTCCATCCCGAGTTATTACGGACGCGTCAGCTCCAGCACCATTTCCGAGGGCGGCGAACGCTCCATTACTCTCACTTACATTCGTCCCGATCCCGCGCCCGCCGGTGTACTCTACAAGGTATTAGTCGGCTCCGATCTCACCGGATGGAACAGCGCACAAACACTCGAAATCAGCAGCCTCCCAGCAAATAACCTGCGGACCATCACGACGCGCGACACCGTCCCGATCAGCGCCGCAAATCCGCAGCGATTCATCCGCCTCGAAGTCACCTTGCCGTAACCGCCCGCACGGCTGAGCAGGTGTCCTGAGAATGCGGGATGATTTCACCATAGATGACCCAGATGACACGGATGGGAAAAAGGCCATCACAGTCGGATTCACCACGGGCGCCTTTTCCTCTCTGCCTTTCATCGGTGCCATCTGGGTAATCTGTGGTCGATCCCTCTGCGTCATCCCAGCCGCCGCGCGCAGAGGGCAACGGCGTCACCGGTCTTCATCCTCGCCAAAGTGAAACTCGCGCGGACCTTGCGGCGGGCGCAGGGAGGTCTTGCCGCCGGCGCGGCGACGCAGTTCATCGAAAACCGCGTCGAGTCCATCGACCTTCATCTGATGCACGATCCGGAGTAACTCGCCGAGGCGTCCTTGCGGATAACCTTTCCGCGCAAACCACGCGAGATACTCCACCGGCAAATCGTAGAGCGGCACCCCGCGCGGCGGAAAATGGTCCGGCCCGAACTTCCCAAATGGAATGCGCGTCCGGGCGATGTCCGCCAGATCGGCAGCCATCCAATCCCGCATCCGCTCTTCTTCGGGTGAACTCACAAAAGGATCAGGAGGCGGAGGCGATCAATTCGCCGGGATCACGACTCGCGCCCGGAAGAAACGCTGCGTGTCCGCGGCACTCCCGGCCGTCCAGACAGTCCGTGTCGGGTCCGGCACCGCATCCGTCCAGGTCTGGAGATCGATGGAGCTTTGCACGCTGAGGGTCACGAGCGGATCGAGCGCAGGATTCAACGGCAATGTCCACGTCGATTCGCCGGAGACAGCACGGACCGGAGGCGGCAGTGTGGAGGCGGCGCTGGGCGGCAGACCGAGTGCATACTCGACAAGGTTGCGGAGGCCGTCGCCATCGGGGTCTGCGCTGTAGCTGTTACTGGCCTGTCCGTTTGCGGCGGCCCATTCGGAGTAACGCTGGCGCACGATGAGATTCACGGCCACAGGCGGCGCGCTCAGCGATCCATCGGAAGGCGTGACGGTACAACTCAGCACGTCACCGCCGACGCACGTGGAAGCAGCGAGCGCATCGGCGAGGCTCGCATTGGTGGAGGCACGAACGACGGCTCCGTTCCGCCGCCACTCGTAGCGATAGCGCACGACGTTGTACTCCGGGTCGTCAATGACGCGATGCGGGACGCGGCAAAAGGCGACCGTCTCGGGATACATAACCGGAGGATCGAAGGACGCGGTAACCGGCAGCGGCGCCGCGATCAGGACTCCACACACCGATCAACTGGCCGCGCCAGCAACGGCCAGGGGCCCGGTGTCACGCTACTCCTCTTGCGCGACAGAAGACCTGTCCCGATTTGCACGATTTGCACCCCGCCGATTTGCACCCCCGTTCGCGTTCCCCCTCCACGGTGGGCACGCGCACGATGCTGAACGCCTTCTGGTTGGCCCGCACGTAGCGGTCCAGCCGCTGGCCCAGGGCCAGCGCATCGAGCCGATCATTTTTGCCTCCCTTGCCCCGTCGATGCACCCACGCGCCTCACCTTCACGCCCATCGCCTCCATTCGCCGATGCAAATGGGATCCGAACGGACCCGCCTCGTAACCGGCGAATCAATAGACTCAGGTCATCTTCCGGCACCGGCAGGCTTTCCCTCGACATCCCGCTCACTTTTTAGTAGCTATAGCACGATCGGTTCACGGGCCGTGTTTTCTCCTCTTCGCGCGGCACCGCAACGGTGCTCTGCCGGGCAGAGATGATCACAGGCTTTGCCTAGCTCCTCATCATCCTGCTCATGACCACGCCCCTCATCCGAGCCACTGCCTCGGGGCCTAGCGCCCGCTCCGCGCGATTCTGCGCGCAGGGCGCTCTTTCCGTCATTGGCATCACCGCGCAGCACGCATCATCCCCTCCGGTGGTCTGGCCGGATGCCCGCCTTTGGACCCCACTCCGAGACCGCTCACCCTTACCCCTTCGTCATTCGTCATTCATCCCCACCCACCCGTGAAAACCCTCCACCACCTCCTCACCCTGGCCCTGCTGCTCCTCAGCCATGTATCCCTCGATGCAGCGCAGCCCGGCAAGCCCCAGAACCTCACCTCCCCCGATCAAGTCCCCGAGGGGCTGGCCAAGTCCGACTGGTCCAGCATCCGCGCGGCTTATGAAGCAGGCCGGCACGCCTTCATGCCCACCGAGCGCGGCTGGCAGGCGCGCAATCCGGGCCAGCAGTGGACGACCCAATTCGATGGACGCGGATTCCTGGCGAAGCCGAAGGAAGGGGACTGGACGTGGGGGCTGGAACTGCGCAGCTACGGCGTGGGGGAAAAGCAGACACCCGTGGGCGAGAGGCCACCGCAGGTGAAGGCGGCGGGCCAGCGCCTGACCTACGACTGGGACGCCACGCTTCAGGAGTGGTGGGTCAATGACCAGCGCGGGCTGGAGCACGGCTACATCGTCCGCGAGCGGCCGGAGCAGAAGACGGGGCGACAGGGAGAAGAGGAGACGGGGAGAAAAGCGAGCAGCGGCCCCTCTCCCAGTCTCATCGTCTCCCAGTCTCAGAGTCTCTCCTTCACCCTCGCCACCCGCGGCACGCTCACGCCCAAAGTCACCGCCGACGCTCTCGGCGTCGAGTTCCGCGATGCCAGCGGGGCCACGGTGCTGCACTACGCCGGGCTGAAGGTCTGGGACGCGGATGGGAAGACGCTGCCTTCGCACTTTGAATCGGCCGGGGGAAAAGAGGTGCGCCTGCTGGTGGATGAGCGCGGCGCGCGTTACCCGCTCACGATTGATCCCATCGCCCAGCAGGCGTATGTGAAGCCCGCCGCCGTCGGCACCTCGCAGGTGAATGACCAGTTCGGCTACTCGGTGGCCGTCTCGGGCGACACGGTGGTCGTCGGGGCTTGGCTGGAGGACAGCAGCACGACGGGGGTGAACAGCACGCCCAACGATGCCGCCACCGATGCCGGAGCGGCCTACGTCTTCGTGCGCAGCGCCGGGGTGTGGACGCAGCAGGCGTATCTGAAGCCCGCCGCCGTCGGCACCACGCAGGCGGGGGACTGGTTCGGCTTCTCGGTGGCCGTGTCGGGCGACACGGTGGTCGTCGGGGCCCACCAGGAGGACAGCGACACGACGGGGGTGCAAGCCGGAGCGGGCACGCCCAATGAGAGCGCCGCCCCCGATGCCGGAGCGGCCTACGTCTTCGTGCGCAGCGGGACGGTGTGGACGCAGCAGGCGTATCTGAAGCCCGCCGCCGTCGGCACCTCGCAGGTGAATGACCAGTTCGGCTACTCGGTGGCCGTCTCGGGCGACACGGTGGTCGTCGGCGCGAACCAAGAGGCCAGCACCACGACGGGAGTGAACAGCACGCCCAATGACGACTTCACCAACTCCGCAGCCGGAGCGGCCTACGTCTTCGTGCGCAGCGGGACAGTGTGGACGCAGCAGGCGTATCTGAAGCCCGCCGCCGTCGGCACCACGCAGTATTATGACCTTTTCGGCTGGTCGGTGG
>JANNXQ010000182.1:0-3996 GCA_031409655.1 Chthoniobacteraceae bacterium
GTGTTTCGGTCGGCGAGCAGAGCTTGAAGCAGCGCACGGTCAGCGGGGTTCAAATACAAACAAATGTCATCGCGTCTCATGGCCAGACAGTGACACACCTGATCAAAAATGGGAATCCTTCGTCAGGTGTGGAACACTAGACGATCAGCGCCAGCATGCCCTTAGGGCTTGCAAGTCACGCCCGCCGGATCGTCTTCACGCTGACCCGGAACAGCCCGGCAATCTCGGGCAGGGGGCGGGCTTCGGTATCGCGCATCCGGCGGACTTCATCCTTTTGCGCGGGCGACAGTGCCGGGGGGCGGCCTCCGACGCGGCCGCGTTTGCGGGCGGCGGCCAGGCCTTCGCGGGTGCGCTCGGCAATGCGCTCGCGCTCGAACTGGGCGATCGAGGCGAAGACGTGGAAGATCAGCCGCCCCGCCGGGGTCGTGGTGTCGATCTCTTCGGCCAGACTGCGAAAGCCGGCCCCCCGCGCCTGCACCGCATCCACGATGTCCAGAAGATCGCGCAGCGACCGTGCCAGCCGGTCGTATTTGGTGACGACCACCACATCGCCACCCCGCAACTGGTCCAGCAGACGGTCAAGCTCGGGCCTGCTGCGCGCCGTACCGGTGATCTTGTCGGCGAATATCTTCGCCGCCCCGGCGGCCCCGAGGGCATCAAGCTGCCCGTCAAGGCTCTGGTCGTCGGTCGAGACACGGGCATATCCGATGATCATGCATGAACCGTGCCAAAACCCTCCCAAAACCGCAATGGTTTTGTCATGGGGTTTTGTCCCGTTTAAGGCACTGAACAGGCGGGCCGCCGGTCCAAGGGACAAAAACCACCGTTTTAGGCCCTGCCGACCCAGATGTGCACGGGACATTTCGGACATTCCTTCATGCCAACTCATAGCCACTCGTAGTGTCGGCAGCCCGAAGAGTAGCCTCGCTTGCCGCTGTCCACTTCCCGGGCCTTGGCCACTAACGGCCAAGATCACCTTCCCATCCGGAGCTGCACCCTTATTGCATTTATCCTTCATTTATTCGGTGACGGACGCCCGAATAAGTATCAAGTTATTACAGTATCTTAAGAGCTGCCATTTTTTCACAGGCCTTGTATGTGCGCTAGAACTGCTCTATATGAATAAATAATGCATATATGAGCCGCGCCCATGCACGCCATCCTCGTGATCCGAAATCTGACCCCGCAGGAACGCGCTGTCATGGAGGCGCTGCTGCGCAGCCCGGGCCCTGTCAGCCAGCGCGAACTGATGTCCCGCATGCGCGACGCCCCCAGTCAGGCGACGATGTCCCGCGTTATGTCGGGCCTGATCGGCAGGGGTCTCCTCATCAAGGAGGGGGAGACCCGGGGGGCCCGGTTCTCCCTCACGCCGAACGCGCGACGCGTGGCGACGGACCCGCGGCGTCGCACCCCGATCCCCTACGACCCCGACCGGATCGGCGGCTATGTGCCGAACGAGACACATTGGCTCCCCGAGAAGGCGGCCGTCCGGATGCGGGACGCCGTCGAGCAGGCGGGCGGACAGCGACTGGATGCTTCCACATACAGCAGGGCGATCGCAGAAAGATTTCTGATCGACCTTTCCTGGGCCTCCTCTAACCTCGAGGGGAACACGTATGACCACCTCTCGACGGAGATGCTGATCAAGTACGGCGAAAGCGCCTCAGGACGAGACCGACTTGAGACGGCGATGATCCTTAACCACAAGGCGGCCATCTCCTCGATGGTGGAGGGGCTCGAGGGCGCGTTCCCGGACGCCGGGACCATTCAGCGCCGTCACGTGCTCATGATGCGGGATCTGCTGGACCCGGCTGACCTCGGCACGGTCCGGAGAGGCGCGGTGCAGATCTCCGCGACCAGCTACCGCCCCTCATCCGACCACGTTCTGCTCACGGTCGGCCTGAGCGACCTTCTGGCCAAGGCCGGACGGGTGGAGGATCCGTTCGAGGCGTCATTCCTCCTCCTCGCAGGCCTCTCCTACCTGCAAGCGTTCGGGGACGGGAACAAACGGATGGGGCGGCTCCTCTCGAACGAGCCACTGCTTCGGGCCGGCCTCCCCCCGCTCTCCTTCATCGGGATCGACAAGACCCCCTACGTCCTCGGCCTGATCGAGTTTTATGAGACCGGGGCAACCGGCCTCCTCGGGGATGCGATCGCTGCGTCCTACGAGACAACCACTCCGGACTATGTCCAGTCGTTGACGGTTCAGCGGGTCCCGCATGCGATCGAGCTTCGAGAGCGCGCGCGGATCGCGAACACGCTCGAGCGGGTGTTCCGAGATCGGATTCCCGATACGGAGATACCGGCCTTGGTCGATAAGGTTTTCGGGGAACTTGACGGGACGGACCGGGTGAAAATGGTCGAAATCCTGTCCGAGACGGCCGATCGTGCCTCGCCCGCCTCTGCCTTCCTTTACGGGGTGACGGAGGAGGACATTCGGGAGCGAAACGCTGCGAACCGGAGCGCATGATGGCGCTTGCGGATCTGCCCGCTCTCTCCGGAGCATGACGTTTCGGTGGCGCAGCCGCGAAGGAGGGCAGGCCATCGCCGCCGCCTGCTGTGCCTCGCTCTTCACAGCCACGAACCGCATTGTCGGCCGCGACGCCGCTTCTGCAATCGCCTCGGAATCCGCCATGTCGTTCTTTTGGCGCTTCACGAACGGCTTCACATAGGCGGGCGGGATCAGCCGCACCTCATGGCCGAGATCGCCGATAGCCCGGCCCCAGTGATGCGCACTGGCGCAGGCCTCCATCGCCACCACGCAAGGCGGCTGCGCGGCGATGAACTTCAGCAGCTGCGCGCGTGTCAGTTTGCGGCGGAAGACCACCGCCCCATTAACGCCGGCGCCATGCGCCTGAAACACGTTCTTGGCCAAATCCAGGCCGATGATGCTAACTTCTCCCCTGGACGCTCTCCTTTGTAGCGGTGCTTCAACACCCGCCACCATGGCACATCGATGCCGCCGGGAGGGCGTCCACCCCATCGCTTACCCTGGAAGCCGTGTTCACGCAGGATCTTTTGGCAGTCGTGCGAACAATACTGGCTGCCGCGATCGCTGTGGAAGATGCAGCCCCGTGGTGGTGCCCGCAGGGCAATGGCCACCGTCACAGGCCATCGGCACGAGCGCCCTGACAAGCCTGCTTTTATGATCATTCATTCAGGACAACCTTGAAAAGCCAATACAGGCGCTCTGCCGTTGCTCCAGCCGCACAGTATCGCCTTGGACCGGCGGCACCTTGCGGTTCCGGCCGGTGAGGACGGCTGGCAGGACCGGTGGCGTGTGGTCCATGGTTTTGGAACGATAGCGTCGCTGGTGGGACAGGCGGCGCAATCCCCGAAGGACCGACGTTCCGCGTCCGGGCAGGGTTCAGCCGGGCATTCCCCCCGTAACCCTGCCAAGGCCAGCTTCACACTCACGACCTCGCTCATCCGTTTGCCATCGCTCTTGCGCGAAAGCGAGGCGGTGTGGCTCAGGACATCGCCGTCCTGCTCGCGGGCATGAAGCCGGAACAGCAGGGTTTCGGTCGGCTCGGAATTGGCGAAATAGAGGATGTCCTTGCTGACCGTGCTGTGGCCGATCAAAAAGCCCTTCCCCTCGGCCCGCTCCAGACAAAGATCAAAAACGGTGGGATAGGCCGCGAAGTAAAGCAGCCCCACGCCGTTGATGTCATGGGTCGGCAGAATCTCGTATTCACTCTCAAAGATCACCGCGGCAGGTTCGGCCGCACGACGCGCCCGGTACTCGGCCCCGAAGGCGGGCAGCGCCGCAAGCGACGGCAGCGCCGCGGCATCGGGCAGAATCGGGCTGCCCTTGATCAGCGAGGTATTCTCGCCCCGCTCGCCATATTTGGCAAAGTGAACCGCCCCGGGTTTACCGGAGGGTGGTTTGTTCAATAACTACGCGACCATATCGAGTGTGTTCAGGTTTGCATAGAACGCCTCCTCTGCTTCTGCGGGTGGGATGTATCCTATGGGGCCGAGGAGACGGCGGTTGTT
>JANNXQ010000183.1:0-44440 GCA_031409655.1 Chthoniobacteraceae bacterium
AGGGTGAGGTGCCATTTCCCGAGGCTCGCCGTCGAGTAGCCGAGCGACGGATTCGCAGCGAAAGCGCGCGGCAGCGTGAACTCCCCCGCCAGGAGCTGCCCGTCATTCGCCGTCAGCGCCGTGGTCACGCCGTGGCGATACGGATTGCGGCCCGTGAGAATCGTCGCGCGCGTCGGCGAGCAGGTCGGAAGCGCGTAGCAGTTGCGGAACATCACGCCCGAGTTCTTCAGCGCATTGATGTTCGGCGTCGGCGGCAGCGCCGCTCCCGGCGAGGTGTTGTAGAGCGAATTGGCGTCGATGCCGTAGTCATCGGCGATGAGGAGCAGGACATTGCGCTGCTGCGCCACCGCGGAGACGGCGGTGAGCGTGAGCGCGGCGAGGGTGGTGCGGAGGAGGGAGTTCATAAAGTCGAGGCTGATGACTCATTGAACAGCGCGGACATTAACCCAAAGCGCGCTCCCGGATAAATCCGCGTTTATCTGCTCCCGCCGCCGCGCGGGACTCCCGTAGATTCCGCGCCATGCGCATTTTGCTCGTCGAAGACCAGGCCAAGCTCCTCGCCTTTGCCAAGAAGGGTCTCGAGGAGCTGGGCATCTCCGTGGATGCCGTGGCCGATGGCGACGAAGCCTTCCGCCGCGCGATCGAGACCCCTTACGACGCGCTCGTGCTCGACATCATGCTGCCGGGCCGCGACGGCCTGAGCATCCTGCGCGCGCTGCGCGAGCGGCGGAATACGGTGCCGGTGATCCTGCTCAGTGCGCGCTCCGCTTTGCCGGAAAAAATCGAGGGTCTGAACCTCGGCGCGGACGACTACCTCACGAAACCTTTCTTCGTCGAAGAACTCGCCGCGCGGCTCCGCACCGTGGTGCGGCGGCACGCGGGCGAACCGGCGCATCTGCTCCGCGTGGGGGATCTCGCGATGGATTTGCTCGCGCGAAAAGTGACGCGCGACGGCGGGGAGATCGAACTCTCGACGCGCGAGTTCGAGCTGCTCGAATTTCTCATGCGCTCGCCGGGCCGCGTCTTCGGTCGCGTGCAGATTTACGAGCACGTCTGGGGTTACGACATGGATCTCGAGAGTAATCTCGTGGAGGTGTACATCCAGCGGCTGCGCGCGAAGATCGACCGGGATCGCGAGCCGAAGCTGCTCCGCACCGTGCGCGGCGCCGGCTACGCGCTCGGAGAAAAATGAGCACCGGATCGCGACGCAGTTTTCGCACGCGGCTCGCCGTGCAGACGATGCTCGTCGCGGGCGTGGTGCTCGCGATCTTCGGTGCGGGCTCGTGGTGGTTTGCGCGGCGGCAGCTCGCGCGCACGGTCGATCTGCGCCTCACGGAATCCACGCGCCGACTCTGGAGCGCGCTCACGCCACGCAGCACCGAGGCGGATTTTCGGCGGGCGGTGCGCGGAGTTTTCGGCGAAAGCCCCGAGCTGTCCGCGACGCCCGCGGTGATCGTGAAGCTGAACGACACCGCTGCGACGCTGCTCTTCTCGACCAGCAATCCTCCGGCGGCGGACGATGCGACGCTCCGGCGCTACCTGCCGCTGGGCGATCCCGGCATCGCGACGCGACCGGAGGGTGCGCTGCGCGGTCGGCCCGCGCTCGGCGGCCCTGGCGATCCCGGGACCCGGCGTCCACAAATGCCCGAGCTGCGCCCTCCGGTTTTCTTCACCGAGAAATCCGCGCGCGGCGAGTGGCGCTTCGGGGCGTTTGCCAATCCGCACTACACTGTCTTCGTCGGTCTCTCGCTGCACGACTTCTACTCCGAAGCCCGACGGCTCGCCGGCTGGCACGCCGCCGCCGCCGCGCTCGGTCTCGCGCTCGCCGGGCTTGGCGCGTGGTGGACCTCGGGCCGCGCGACGCGTCCGCTCGCCCGCGTCATCACCACCGCCGAGCAACTCACCGCCAGCGCGTTCGACCGCCGCATCCCCGCCGGCCCGCACGACGACCGCGAATTTTCCCAGCTCATCGCCGTGCTCAACGCCACGATGGATCGCCTGCAAGCAAGCTTCCAGCAGGCCGCGCGTTTCACCGCCGACGCGTCGCACGAACTCAAGACCCCGCTCGCCGTGATGCAGGCCACGCTGCACGACGCCCTCCGCGAGAGCCCGCCCGGCACCCCGGAACACGAGCGGCTCGAATCGCTGGCCCGCGAGAGCGCGCGCCTGAAGGGCATTACGCAGAGCCTTCTCCTGCTCTCGCAAGCCGACGCCGGCAAACTCCCGCTCACGCGCGAATGCTACGACCTCAGCGCCGATCTCGCGCGCCTCGTAGAAGACGCCGAAGCCCTGTGCGCGCAAGCCGGCCTGCGCTGCGCCCACGAGATCACCCCCGGCCTCATCATCGACGCCGACCGTGCGCTCATGCGCCATGTCTTCCAGAATCTCCTGAGCAACGCCGTGAAGTACAACCGCCCCGATGGCGAAGTGCGCCTCACCCTGGCCGCAGAGGAGGGCCGCGCCGTCTTCACCATTGAGAACACCGGCCCCGGCATCCCCGCCGCGGATCAGCCGCGCCTCTTCGAGCGCTTCTTCCGCACCGACACCGCCCGCCACAGCGAAGGCAGCGGCCTCGGCCTGAACATCGCCAGCGAACTCGCCCGCGCCAACGGTGCGTCGTTGCAGCTCGTCACCTCTGCTGGCGATCGCACGGTCTTTCGCGTGACGATTCCGTGCGTGTGAGATTTCCGCTTCACCGTTCCGAGCTGTCACCCCGCGGAGTCGTGCTAAGCGGACGTTGTATGAAAACCAACTTCGCCAAATGGATGATCGCTTACGGCATCTTCCTCGTGCTCATGGGCGGCGCGGGCTTTCTCTCCAATCCGGAGAAAGCGAAGACCGCGCTGATGTCCGGCGGGACTTTCGGAGGACTCGCCGTGGTGCTCGGGTGGCTCGCGCAGCGCGGGGCTACGTGGCCTCGCGGCGCCGCGCTGGCGCTCACGACGATGCTGACAGGCGTCTTTTGCTGGCGATCGAGCGTGAGCTGGATGGCCTTTGCCGGCGGACAGAGTGAGAAGCTCGTCGCCGCGCTGCTCATCACGGCGATGGGTCTCGCGTCGGTGGCGATGCTCATCACCTCCCTCCGCGCACTCGCGGATAAATCGCCAACCGCCGGCCGCTGATGAAGGGCAATCCGGGGTGACGGGGTGCGTGCGCCACCCCGATGGCGTGGTGAACGGACAAAGAATGGATGTCGAGGTAACAAAGCGGTAACACGCCTCCGCGATGTTACCTCCCATGAAAAGCAAAGCGCTCCCTTCACTCCCAGTCCTCCTCGTCGCGGCGCTCGTCGCGATTCATCCACTCACCGGCATCGCCGCGTCACCATCCGAGATGCTCGAGAAGGGCATCTACACGGAAGAGACCAAAGGGGACATCGACGGCGCCATCGCGATCTACCAGCAGATTGCCGACGAGGCGAAAACCGCACGCGCCCTCGCCGCACAGGCGCAAATGCGGCTCGGGCAGTGTTACCTCAAAAAGAACCGCACCGCGGAAGCCACGGCGGCTTTTGAAAAGCTGATCCGCGAGTATCCCACCGAAAAGGAACTCGTGGCCGCGGCGAAGAAACATCTGCCCGGAGAATTCGCGCTCGGGCCGGTCTGCTGGGTCGATGGCGAACGTCTGACGCACAACCTCACCCTCGCCTCGGGCATGGACATCGGCGTGCTGGAGACACGCAGCGATCTCGTAGAAGTCGGTGGGCGCAAGGTCTGGCGCGTGGGGCGGCGGATGAGCGCCGGGGGCGAGAATGTCAGCAGCGTGGACGTCGATCCCGCGACTTTCCACCCGATCACCAGCTACTGGAAACACACGCTGCTCGGCGAAGTGACCGCGACCTTCAAGCCCGGCGAAGTGCTGCTGCAACGCGCGGACAAGAAGGAGCCAACGACGCTGCCGCTCGACCGCGTCGTCTATGACAACGAAGAATGCTTCAACCTCTTCCGGATGCTCCCGCTCGCGGTCGGCTACAAGACCACCGTGCCGGTGATCGCGACCATCATGGGTGGAGGAGTCATCCCCATCGGCATCGAGGTGCCGGTGAAGGAGACCCTGGAAGTGCCCGCCGGGAAGTTTGAGTGCTTCAAGGTCGTGCTGAACATCGGCCAGACGCTGTGGTTCTCCACCGGTGAACATCGGTACTTCGTGAAGTTCGAAGGTGGCGGCATGACCGGGCAACTCACGAGCATCGCGCAGCGCAAGGCAGGCGAAGCCGTACAATTCCGTGACGATGCGCTCGGCGTCTCCTTTCACACGCCTGCCGACTGGGTCATCTACAAAGCGACAAAGGGTCAGCCCGGAAAGCAAGTGCTCATCCGCACTTTCGATCCGAATGGCGACTCCACAGACGGAGGCATGCGGTTGATCCCGACCGATTCGCTGTCGGCAGAAATGCGGAAGTCGCCGCGCGCCTGGGCGGATGCGGAACTGAAAAAGGACAAAGACCGGAAGGTGCGTGCGGACAGTTGGCAGAATCACAACATCGCGGGCCGCCTGGGTGTGAGCTACCTCTCGGACATCACGGAGAACGACAAACCGCAGGTGCAATGGATCACGTATGTCCTCGGGCCGAAGACCTCGGAGTTCTTCATCATCTCGGCTCCGCCGGAAAAGTTCGATGAGCTGAAGACTGCGTTTGAAAGCGTCATCACGAGTTATCGCATGACCAAGTGAGCGTCGGCCGCTTCCACCTCGTTCCGCGTCGCATGGGCCAGGACATTCGTGCCTGGCCCATGCTCGCGCTTTTGCTTCTCGTGGTGCTGGTGGCCATTGGCTGCGTCGCGTGGTTCATGCGCGAAGCCATTCGCAACGAGCGGCTCGCGGTGCGGGAAAAACTGACGACGGCTTATCGCGGCCACCTCGCGCTAAAGCAGAAGCTCGTGCAGGAGCAATGGCAGCGGGCACTGAGCCGCTTCGATGCGGAGAAGGCAGGGCCCGCGCTGTTTGCCGAAGCGGTGCGCGGTGATTGGGCGGAGAGCGTGATCTTCTTCGATGCTGAAGGGCGGGTGGCTTACCCACAGCTTGACGCGCAAAACCGCGTGGCGGAGGCGAACGCCGATTTGCTCGCGTTGGAGCGCGATCCGAAGAACGAACCGGTAATCGCGCGGCTGCGGGATCGCGTGAATGACTACACCGCAGCTCTGCCTGCGCCGCAGCGGCGTTTTCTCATGCGCGAGCTGCTGCGACTCGCACCTGGCGTGGAACTGCGGACGCTCGCCGCGGAAGAGCTGGCCGCCGCGTATCTCGAAGCGCATGCGGAACCTGAGTTGCCGGAGACGCTGCGCGCCACCAATCTGCCGGATGTGTGGGCCGTCGCCTCGCCGAGGAAACGTGCGCTCGCGCTGTATTCGACGACAGCGTTTCGCAGGGAACTCGACGCCTTCCTGCGTGATCCCGACCTTCCCGCGGAGGTGCGCATCGCCGCAATTGCACCCGGCGAGGACGCGATCACCGACGCCACGCTGGTGACCACTTCGCTCGCACCACAGCTCCCCGGCTGGCGCCTCGCGCTCGCGCTCGACGATCGCGCGCTCTTCAACACCGCGGCGGACAAACGCGTCGCAAGTTACCTTTGGATCGGCAGCGCCGTCACCGCCGCGATGAGCTTGCTCGCCATCTTCATCGCGCGCGGCATTGGACGGCAGGTCCAGCTCGCGCGCTTGAAGAACGACCTCGTCGCCAATGTCTCGCACGAACTCAAGACACCGCTCACCGCCATGCGCGCGCTCGTCGATACCTTGCTCGATGCGGAGAAGCCCGACGAGAAGACGACGCGCGAATACCTGCAACTCATCGCCGCGGAAAACACGCGCCTCAGCCGACTCATCGATAACTTCCTCACCTTCTCGCGACTCGAGCGAAATAAGTTCACCTTCGACTTCACCCGCATCACTCCGAGCGAAGTCGTCGCCAGTGCCGTCGCCGCGATGGGTGAGCGCCGGCACACTATCAAAGCTGACGCCTCACCCGAGTTACCCGCGATCCTCGTCGACTCCGGCGCGCTCACGACCGCGCTCCTCAACCTGCTCGACAACGCGTGGAAATATTCCGGCGATGAAAAGCGGATCGTCGTCCGCACCGAGCAGCATAGTGGCTCGGTGCGCTTCGCCGTCGAGGACTACGGCATCGGCCTCACGCCCGCCGAGAGCCGGCGCGTCTTCGGCCGCTTCTACCAGGCCGATCAGCGCCTCGCGCGCAGCGTCGGCGGTTGCGGGCTCGGGCTGAGCATCGTGCAGTCGATCGTCACCGCGCATCGCGGCACCGTGCAGGTCACGAGCGAACCCGGACGCGGCAGCACCTTCACCATCGAAATCCCCGCCGCGCCATGACCCCCGCGACCATCCTCATCGTCGAGGACGACCCGACGATCCTGCGCGTGGTGAAAGACAACTGCACCACCCGCGGCCACCAGACCCTCACCGCCCGCGACGGCGAAGCCGGCCTCGACCTGGCCCTCACGCGCAACCCCGACCTCATCGTGCTCGACCTCATGTTGCCCAAGGTGAACGGCTACGAAATCTGCCGCGCCATCCGCGCGGAGAAACTCACCATGCCCATCCTCATGCTCACCGCGAAGGGTCAGGAGGAAGACGTCATTCGCGGCCTCGAACTAGGCGCCGACGACTACATCACCAAGCCCTTCAGCATCCGCGAACTCATGGCCCGCGTGCAGGCCTTCCTCCGCCGCAGCCAGGCCGGCGCCGCGCCGAGTTACGAGTTCGGCGACTGCGTCCTCGACGCCACCTCGCACCGCCTCCTGCGCAATGGTGTCGAAGTCCCGCTCACGACGAAAGAATTCCGCCTGCTCGAATACTTCCTCCAGCGCCCCGGCCGCGCGCTCACTCGCGACCAGATCATGCAAGGTGTGTGGGGCAATGCCGTCCTCGTCACCGCCCGCAGCGTGGACCGCTGCGTGACGACCCTCCGCGCGAAGATCGAACCCGACGCACACCATCCCACCTACATCCACACCATCCGCGAGATCGGGTACCGGTTCACCAAGGAGTAGGGGCGCCCTCGCCCCGAGTCGCATCGAAACTGGGGGCGAGGGCGCCCCGGCTCCTTGAGCTACAGCTTCACGCCGAACTCATCCTTCTCCGTGATCGAGGTGACGAAGGCGGTGAGTAAGGTGATGACTTTCTCCACGTCCTCGAGATCAGCCATTTCGACGACGCTGTGCATGTAGCGAAGCGGGAGGGAGACGAGGGCGCTGGGGATGCCTTCGCGCACGTCGAAGATGACGTCGGTGTCGGTGCCGGAGTAACGCGAGGAGCTTTCGTGCTGGATGGGGATGCCGGCTTTCTTTGCGCAGTCGAGCAGACGCTGGATGACGATGGGGTGGCTGGAGGTGCCGTGGGTGATGCTGGGGCCACCGCCGAGTTTGGTGTCGCCGTGCATGGAGTGTTCGATGCCGGGAGTGTCGGTGGCGTGGGTGACATCGAGGACGACGCAGACGTCGGGCATGAGGCGATGCGCGGCCATCTTCGCGCCGTAGCCGCCGATTTCTTCCTGCACGGCGTTCACGGCGATGACGGTGCTGGCGAGTTTCTTCCGCGTCTTCGCGAGGCGGGCGAAGACTTGCGAGAGGATGAAACCGCCGATGCGATTATCGAGGGCGCGGCCGACGATGCGGCCCTGGCCGAATTCCTCGGCGGCATCAGCATAGACGGCTGCGTGGCCGACGCGGATGCCGAGGGCGGTGACCTCGGTGGGATTGGACGCGCCGACATCGACGTAGAGTTCGTGGACCTTCGGGGACTTCTCGTCGGCGAGGCTGTCCTTGCGCAGGTGGATGGCGGTGTTGCCGACGATGCCGCGCACGGAGCCCTTTTCTCCGAGGATTTGCAGACGACGACCGCGCGCCGTGGCGGTGTCGGAGCCGCCGATGCGGTCGATGTGCAGGTAGCCCTCTTTCGTGATGTGTTTGACGATGAAGCCGATCTCGTCGGCGTGGGCTTCGAGCATCACGCGGCGGGGCTTTTTCGCGGTGCCTTCGAGGGTCGCCCAGGCGGTGCCATAAGCATCATTTTCCACACGATCGGCGACCTTGCGGAGGTAGGCGGCCCACTTCCGCTGGCCGGGGAGTTCGAAGCCAGTGGGGCTCGGGGTGTTGAGGAGGTCGAAGAGGAAGGTCTTGGCAGCGGCGTCCATGCGAGTTGGCGTTGCGACTAGCGGAGTTACAGGGCGGGGATTTCGTTCAGGGTGTAATAGGCGACCGGGTGTAACACTGGCTTGCCCGCGGCGGATTTCACGCCGTCGAGATGCAACTCGTGGATGTGGCCTTTGGTCAGTGGGTCGATCGTGAGGCGCACGGACTTGCCATCCGGCGCGACGGTGGCCTTGGTGATCTTCGGCAGCACTTCGTCCACTTCGGGCCCGCCGTATTCCTCGCGGTAGGGGTAGGTAAAGGCGCGCATGGTGTAGCTCTGGACGTTGCCAGCGGTGGCGGGATCGACGGGCTCGGTGAAGGTCACTGCGAAGCCGTCGCTCTTGGCGTGCATCTCGTGGATTTCGAAGGGCACCTTTCCGGTCCACTCCACGCGCTCGAAGCTGAAGGGCTTCCCACCTTTCGCGCCCCAGCCGCGGTCGCTGCCGCCGAGATACACGCGTCCGGCTTCGTCCATGCGTCCGCCGATGGTGCCGCTCGTAAACCCCGCGCGGAACGGGATGACGACGCCTTGCTTGATGCCGTTGACGGTCTCGAGGAAGACGCGGCTGAGATTGCTGTGGCTCTGGTCGGCGATGAAGAGCTGCTTGGCGAAGGGGCCGAACTTACCGGCACTCGTGTCGCAGATGATGGCGCTCGAGGAGTTACCGATTTTCCCATGGACGAGATACACGGCGGGCGGGAGGAGTTCCTTGATGCGGGCGCGTTCCGTCACCATGCGGTCGGTGTCGCCGTCGGCATTGTTTTTGCCGTTCTTGGTTGCGCCTTGGAAAGCTTCGGGCACGGGGTCGATGGGGCGCGGACCCATGTTCGGCGCTTTGGCGTACCATTCATTGCCGCCAGGATGACCCTGGAAGGAGCCTGGGACTAAGTGCTGTAACGTACACGAGCCATGCCATGGGCCTTGGTTGTCGGTGTAGTACACTTCGCCGTCCGCATCGAAGCCGATGCCGCCGGGCGAGCGGATGCCGCTGCAAGTCGGGACGGTGGTGCCATCGGGTTTCACCCGCAGCGACCAGCCGCGGAATTCCGTCTTGCTGCTGAAGGAACCGGTAAGACAGAGCACCAGCCACAGGTCACCCGCTTTGTCGAAGCGCGAGCTAAAGGTGTACTCGTGGTAGTCGCCGCTCACGCCCCAGCCATCGGACACCGTCTTAAATTCATCGGCGCGTCCGTCGCCGTCGGCGTCGGTGAGCTTCGCGACTTCGTAGCGGTTCGAGATGAAGAGCGAGCCATCCTTCCAGGCTAGGCCCATCACTTCATGCTGGCCGCTGGCGAAGAGTTGGTAGCGCACTTGCGCGGGATCGCCCTGTGCGCCGGTCACCGTCCAGATTTCGCCGCGCCGCGTGCCGAGCGCGAGTTTGTTGCCGGGGAGGAGCTCGATGGAGCTGACTTCCATCGCGGTGGTCTCCGGCGTCGTGAAGGTGGTGATCTTGTAGTAGTCGGACTCCTGCGGGTCGGCGGCGCGAGTGAGCGCAGTGGTGACGAGGAGGCCGCAGAGGATGGAGAGGGCTTTCATGGGTTGGCGGAGAAAAGGTAGCGCGGCGGGTTTCAGTGCGCGTGGTGTGCGTGGCTGGTGGGCCAGGTGTAGGTAATCTTGATCTCCGCCCGCGCGGGGATGAGCAGGTTCTTCCCGGCGAGTTGCGCGCCATCGGCGACGATGCGGAAGGTGTTTTCAAAACCGCGGCCTTCGAGCGTGAGGGGGCCGTCGTTCACGAGGAAGCCACCGTCGGCGGGCTGGATATTCGCGCCACTTGCGGCGCGGAGGAAGGTGTTCGGCGGGATCGTGCCGGTGAGCTTGAGCGTGCGCACGAGCTGGCCGCCGTCCTTGAGCGCCTCGCCCTGCACGTCGATCCGCTCGGCCACTTTCACGCCGTTCCATTCATAGAAAAAGGTCGGGAAGCGCTGCGCATCGAGGGTGTAGCCTTTCCACGCGAAGCCTTCGACCCGCTCCTTGTCTCCGAGCGTGGGCCACTCTTCGGAAGTCGAGGCGAGCACCGCGAGCGGAGCCGCGAGTTCGCTGGCGGGGCGGAAGACATCGAAGCCGAGCGGGGCCTGCGCGCCGCCGCCGCGACCGGTCCAGTGACGGCCCGCATCCATGAAAGCACCGCGCCAGACCAGCGCGAGATTCATGTGGGCGGCGCTCCACGCGACGTTAAAGCCACCGGGATAACCGACCCCGAAGCCGCGCGTGCCGGCCCCGGCGATGAAATTCCGATAGATCACGGGCTCCTTGCCGACGGTGATCGGGATCGAAGGGATCTCCTCCTTCTTCTTCTTCTGCGTCGCCGTGCCGGCCTTGAAAGATGCGGGCACCCACTTCGAGAGCGGGGTCGCGCTGAAGCCGCCGCCTTCCCACGCCGCGAAGAGCTGCGCGTGGCTGGCCTGCTGGAAATACTCGAGCCGGAACTCGTGATTGCCCTTGGTGAGCTTCACCTTGCCCTCGTGGATCTTTCCAGCCGGATGGATGCCGTCGTGATCCACGACTTCCTTCCCGTCGATGAGGATGCGGCTCCCATCATCCGACGCCACCATGAAGGTGTATTCCCCCTCCCGAGGGGCCGTGAGCTGGCCGGTGAAGACGATGCCGTATTGATTTTTGTAGTCGTCAAAATTCAGCTCCACGAGGCCGTCCGGGATTTCGCCGACGCGATGCGGTTTCAGCGCAGAGAAATCGGGGAGCTTCTGCCAGTCGCCGAGATAGACGGCAAAGTTCAACGACGTCAGCTTCGGCGCTGGCGCGGCGACGCGCATTTTCCCCTGCATGCTCAGGGCGTGGCCGGGGAACGTGCAGACGTAGGGATACACGCCGACTTTCTCCGGTGCTTTGAAGGTGAACTCGTCCGTCGCTTTCGGCTGCACCATCTTCGAGTGCGCGAACATCCGCGGATCGTCCGGCAGCCAGTCGCGCTTCAGCGCCTCCTCGGGCTTTTCGAGATTCTTTAGCGCCGCCGCGACCACATCCGTGCCGGCCTGGAAAAAGACGAGGTTGTGCGGCATGTCGTCCACGTTCTCGAGGATGATCTTCACCTCTGCGCCGGGCAGCACGGTGAACTCCGCGATGTCGTAGCGCATCTGCGCCTGGAGCGTCTTCATGCGGATGATCTGGGGTTCGGCGGCGAAGCTGGGCAGGGCCAGCAGCAGCAGGCTCAAAAGATGGAAGGTGCGGGTGCGGAGCATGAGATGGGTGAAGTGGGCGGAACGAGTGATCTGATAAATGCGGGTGGAGGGAATGTCGGAAGAATCCTCCGAAGTCACGCCCCGCGATGAACGGACGAGAGACTTGCGGAGTTATTTTTTCGCGGGTGGCGGCGTGCCCTCACTATCCGAGTCGGTGAGGTTCAGCGGACGCACCCAGATATTGCGGAAGCGTCCGGGATTGCCGTGATCCTGGAGACCGAGGTCCCCTTCCTGCGCTGGCGAATCAAACTCCCGCGCCCACTGCACCACGATTCCATTGTGGATGACCGTGAGCCGCGCCTTCTTCACCACCGCGCCGCTCGCGTCCTTGCGCTGGCGCTCGACGATGATGTCGTAGGTCTGCCACTGGCCCGGCTGGCGCGAGGCATTCACCAGCGGCGGATGTTTGCCATACAAGCCCGCCGCCTGCCCGTCGGGATACGTATCGTTTTCATACGAGTCGAGCACCTGCACCTCCGGAAAGCCGCCGATAAAAACGCCGCTATTTCCCCGGCCCTGGCTGTTCCCCTTCACCTCCACCGGCGTCGCCCACTCGAGGTGCCACTGGGTGTCGCCCGCGATCTTCTCGCGGGTGCGGATCGAGCCGCTCTTCGGTACGATTTCAAAGTAGCCGTTCTCCACTTTCCAGAGCGCCCTTTCGTCCGCGCCCGCCGCTTCGTTCTTGCGCCCATCGCGCTTCCACTTCGCGAGGTCGGTGCCATCGAAGAGCACGATGGCATCCGAAGGCGCGCGGCCTGCCGCCTCGGGCGTGCTGAAAGTTGGCGGCGTCATCACGCGCGGGCGCGGGCGGGCCATGTCGTGCGCTTTCCATGTGGCGCCGGGGGTGGTTTTCGAAGGCGTCGCGTCGGCAGCGTTTGCGGATGGGACCACGCAGCAGACGGAGAGGAGCGAAAAGAGGAGGACTTTGAGAGGCATGGCTGGGATGGGTGGAAAATGGCGTTTGGGATCGGGACGCAGGGAAGACCGAAGCCCGTCGGTCTGATTAGGAACTTCCTCGTAACGAACGCCGCACGGGAGAAGTTGTCGCTCGGACGTCGGATCGGCGCGCACACTTCCGCGCACGCTGGCGACTGCGCGTCCGGTTTCCCGACTTGACGCCTCTTTTCCCGCCGACTAGTTTGCGGCCAATCACCGGCACAACAAATCGAAGTGGGCCTACAAACCCACTTTTTTTTGTCCCCGGATCCATCCAATTTATGAACAGCGAAATCCTTGCAGGGCTCGATTTTTTTGAGCGCGACAGGGGCATCAAAAGAGAGGTGCTCCTGGAGGCGATCAATACTGCGCTGCTCTCGGCCGCTCGCAAAGCGGTCGGGCCAGCGAAGGATTTGCGTGTCGAGATTGATCCCCGGTCGGGCGAGATCAAGGCGTTCGCGAAGCTCACGGTCGTGGAGAAAGTGACGAACAAGCACGACGAGATCCGTTTTGAGCTGGCGCAGAAATTTAAGAAGGATGTGGCGCTCGGTGACGAACTCGAGGTGCCGGTGACGCCGAAGGATTTCGGACGGATCGCTGCGCAGACCGCGAAGCAGGCGATGATGCAGCGCATCCGTCAGGCCGAAAAGGAGATGATCTACGAAGAGTTTAAGGATCGCGCCGGGGAGATCGTCAGCGGGACGGTGCGGCGTTTTGAGCGTTCGGATGTCGTCGTGGATCTCGGGAAATTTGAGGCCACCATGCCAAACCGCGAGCGCGTGCAGACGGAAGACTACAACGTCGGCGACCGACTCCGCGCGTATGTCGTGGCGGTGGAAAATGGCCCGCGTGGCCCGGAGATCATCATCTCGCGCAGTCACCCAAATTTCGTCCGGCGACTTTTCGAGACAGAGGTCGCGGAGATCGGTGACCGGACCGTGGAGATCAAGGGCATTGCCCGGGAAGCGGGTTTCCGCACGAAGATCGCCGTCTGGAGCGCGAACGAAAAGGTGGACCCGGTCGGCGCGTGCGTCGGGATGCGTGGTGCGCGGGTGAAAAACATCGTCCGCGAACTCAATAACGAGAAGGTCGATATCATCCGTTGGAGCGCGGACGTGAAGGAGTTTGTCCAGGAAGCGCTCAAGCCAGCGAAGATCAAGAGCATCACCCTCGACGACGCGAAGAAACACGTGCTCATCAAGGTGGATGAGGACCAGCTCTCGCTCGCGATCGGCAAGCGCGGACAGAACGCCCGGCTGACCTCGCGGCTCAGCGGTTGGGAGATCAACATCGAGAAGGACGAGAGTGCGGCCAAGGTCTTCGAGGCCAAGCTGCATCAAGCCGAGAAAGTCCTGTGTGATGCGCTAAAGATCGACGAGCCGACGGCCGCTGCGCTCGTGAAGGAAGGGCTCGCTGCGCTCGACACGATCGTCGATGTCGATCCGCAGGATATCGCCGATGCGATCGGTGTGGACCTCGCCAAGGCCACGGAGATCCACGAAGCCGCCAAAAGCGCCATCGCCGCCAGCTCCACCCCGTAGGAGCCATGAGATCGTCCTTTTTCCCATATTTTAATGCCGACCAAATCATCTACCAAAGCGAGCGCCAAGAAGGCCGACGACGCCAAGCCCAAAGCTGGGGCGAGGGGCGCGGCTGCGCCCAAGACTGCGAAGGCCGCATCCAAGACTGAGCCCGCGGTCGTGGCGGAAGCGCCCGCCCCTGCTAAACCTGTGGTGCGGGAGGCCGCTGTGGACTTGCTGGCGCCGAAGGAAAAGAAGGTGCGTCCGAAGCGCGCCGCTGGCGAGGGGGAGCGCCTGCACGTCCCGATCTCGAAATTTCTCGAAGCCAGCGCGCCGAAGCCACCACCCGCTCCGGAACCTGAGCCAGAGCCTGCGCCCACCGAAGCCGCCGCGCCGGTCGCACCCGGAGAGGGTGAGGAAAAGACGGATGAGAAGGTCATCCACCTGAAGCCGCCTTTTTCCGTCAAGGATCTTGCGGACGCGATGAAACTCAAATCGTTCAAGGTCATTAGCGATCTGATCGAGTTCAATATCTTCGCCAAGGCGGACAACGTCCTTGAGGCTGACATCGCGACGAAGATCTGCGCCAAGCATGGTTTCACTTTCGAAAAGGAAAAGCGCAAGGAAGGCGGCGGCGTCCACAAAGTCGTGGAAGTGGTCGCGCCTCCGCCAGTGCCTGAGGCCCCGAAGGTCGAGGAACTCCACCACCGCGCGCCGATCGTCACCTTCATGGGACACGTCGATCATGGAAAGACGACCCTCATGGATGCCATCCGCAAGACGCGCGTGGCGGCGGGCGAAGCGGGCGGCATCACCCAGCACATCGGTGCGTATTCGGTCACGGTGAAGAATCACAAGATTACCTTCCTCGACACGCCCGGCCATGCTGCCTTCACGGCGATGCGGGCGCGCGGCGCGAATGTCACGGATATCGTGGTGCTCGTGGTGGCGGCCGACGACGGGATCATGCCCCAGACGATCGAGGCGCTGAATCATGCGCGTTCGGCGAAGGTGAAAATCATCGTCGCGGTCACCAAGATGGACGCGCCGGGCGCGAACATCGACAAGGTGAAGGGACAGCTTCAGGAGAAGGGTCTGGTGCCGGAAGATTGGGGCGGAGATATCGGCGTTTGTCCCGTGGCAGCGATCAAGGGAACGGGCGTCAGCGACTTACTCGACCGCATTCAACTCGAGTCCGAGATGCTCGAGATCCGCGCCAGCACCGGAACGACGGCGCGAGGCACGGTCATCGAGGCGCAGGTGGAGCAAGGTCGTGGCCCCACGGCGACGGTCATCGTGAAGATGGGTGTGCTCAAAGCCGGTCAGCCTTTCATCTGTGGAAAATTCTCCGGCAAGGTGAAGTCGCTCATCGACGACCTGGGCAAGCCGATCAAGGAGGCTGGCCCCTCGACGCCCTGCAAGGTGCTCGGCTTCTCGGGCCTGCCCAATGCCGGCGACGAATTCGTGGTCATGGAAAACGAACGCGATGCCCAGCGCCTCAGTGCGGACCGCGTCGAACAGGAGCGCCTCGGGAAGCTGAACACTCCCCAGCGCGCCCGGCTCGAAGACCTCATGGATGCGATCGCGCAGGGCAACAAGCCCGTGCTCCACGTCATCCTGAAGAGCGACGTGCAAGGCTCGATCGAGGCGATCACCACCTCGCTCGGTCAGATCGAGAGCACCAAGATCGACCTCAATATCGTTCACGGCGCCGTCGGCCCGATCAACGAAAACGACATCCTGCTCGCGACCGCGAGCAACTCCGTCGTCATCGGTTTCAATACGAAAGTCGAAGCCGTGGCCGCCTCCACTGCCCGGCGTGAGAACGTCCAGATCAAGCTCTACTCGATCATCTACGAACTCATCGATCAGGTGAAGGAAGCGATGGCCGGAATGCTCGAACCCGAGAATCGCGAAACCGTCATCGGTCATGCGCTCGTCAAGAAGGTCTTCGAACTTTCGCGCGGCCTTGTCGCCGGTTGCGAAGTCAAGGACGGGCGCATCGCCCGCACTGCCCGTGCCCGGGTGCTCCGCGGTCGGACGCCGATCTACGATGGCGGCCTCGCCACGCTGCGCCGCTTCACCGACGACGTGAAGGAAGTCCGCAGCGGACTCGAGTGCGGCATCAAGCTCGGTGACTTCAACGACTACGAAGCTGGGGACGTCATCCAGTGTTACATCCTGGATAAAGTCCCGCAGAAGCTCTGAGCGGAAGCAGTTGAGAGTTGAGGGTTGAGAGTTGAGAGCCCGGTGCTCGACTCCGGTCCCGACCTCGCCGAACGCGGCTCTCAACTCTCAACTATGAACTTTCAACTTTCCGCCCCATGAAGCATCGCCTGGAACGCGTCAACGAGCTGATCAAGCGGGAGCTGAGCGAGCTCGTCGTGCGGCACTGCCGCTTCACTGCCCAGCTCGTCACCATCCAGCAGGTCGATATCACGCCGGATCTCAAACACGCGCACGTCTATGTCAGCGTGATCGGTTCGGTGGAGGATCAACACGCGGCCCTCGCCACGCTCCACGGAGAACGGCCCGACTTGCAGCGGGCGCTCTCGAAACGGGTGGTGCTCAAGTTCACGCCGCAACTGCACTTCAAGCTCGATGCCGCCGCCGAGCGCGGGGATCGCGTGCTAAATATCCTCGATCAGCTCCATCTCCCAAAGGATGCGCCCGAGCCTTCCTCCCGACCAGTCGATGAAGACAAATAGTACCCTCGAGGAAATCGCCGAAGTCCTTCGCACCCGCGAACGCTTCGTCGTCATGAGCCACGTCCGCCCCGACGGCGACGCGCTCGGCTGCACCTTGGCGATGGCGCACTGCCTCCGCCAACTAGGCAAGGACGTGACGGCCTGGAATGAAGACGGCGTGCTGGAAAAATTTCACTACCTGCCTGGCCACGAGATGGTGACCGTGCCGCCCGCGGAGCCGCAGGAGTTCGATGTCGCCATCGTCCTCGACACCAGCGTCCTCGACCGCGCCGGCCAATGCCTGCCCGCCGTGAAGCGTGCTGCCGTGTGGATCAACATCGATCACCACGTTACGAATCCGCGCTTCGGGGATTTGGTACACATCGACTCGACCGCGCCCGCGACTGGCCAGATCCTTTACGAACTTTTCCGCCAGGGCGACCTGCCGCTGACCTACGCGATGGCCGACAATCTCTTCGTCGCCATCAGCACCGACACCGGCTCCTTTCAATATCCGAGCACGACGGCCCGCACCTACGAGATCGGTGCGGAACTGATCAAGGCTGGCGTGAATGTCGGCGAGCTTTCGCAGAAAATGTACGAGAGCTACCCGCGCCGCCGGCTCGAACTGCTGCGCGCCTTGCTGAACACCCTGCGCTTCACTTCCGGCGACCGCACCGCGAGCGTCGCGCTCACGATGGCCACGGCCGCGCAACTCGGTGCTCTGCCTGAAGACAATGAGGGGCTCATCGACCACATCCGGGCGATCGACTGCGTGACGGTTGCGGCTTTTTTCGAGGAGCTGCCCGAAGGAAAAGTACGCGTGAGCCTGCGCTCGAAATCGCCCAAGGTCGATGTGAGCAAGGTCTGCGGCCACTTTAGTGGCGGTGGTCATACTCTCGCCGCCGGTGCGCGCATCAAAGGCACGCTGACTGAAGTGCAGGAAAAAGTTCTCACCGCCATCGACCATGAATTCGGACCAGCTTGACGGTGTACTCCTGATCGATAAGGCCCCGCGCATGACGTCGCACGACGTCGTCGCTATCACGCGTCGGGCGCTCAATACCAAGAAGGTCGGGCACTGCGGCACGCTCGATCCGCTGGCCACCGGGCTGCTGATCATCGTCATCGGACGCGGCACGAAGATTCAGGATCTGCTCATGGCCGAGGACAAGGAATACGTCGGTACGATGAAACTCGGCGTGACCACGGACAGTCAGGACGCCGATGGACAGGTGGTCGAAACGAAGCCAGTGCCCGAACTCGCGCGGGCGCAGATCGACGCGGCCTTCGCCAAGTTCCACGGCGATTTCTACCAGATGCCGCCGATGGTCTCGGCGATCAAAAAGGAAGGCGTGCCGCTCTACAAACTCGCGCGCCAGGGCAAGACCGTGGAGCGCGAGCCGCGTTTCGTGCATGTCTATGCGCACGAAATCCAAGCGGTGCGCCTGCCCGCCATCGACTTCCGCGTCGTCTGCTCAAAGGGTTTCTACGTCCGCACCTACGCCTTCGACATCGGCAACGAACTCGGCTGCGGCGCGCACTTGCAATCCCTCCGCCGGACAAAGAGCGGGAAGTTCACGCTCGAGCACGCCGTGACCGTCGAAGATTTGAAAACCAAACCCGCTGCGGAGATCGCCGCCAAGGTGCTCTCCCTGCCGACGATCTCGCGGATGCGAGGAGCCTGAGTTGATCGGGCTCTTTGGGGTCCGCCAGTGCATTTCCGTCGATGCTCCCCGCTCTCCACTCCATCGCTGAACTCGCCGGAATCTCCGGCCCGCTCTACCTCGCTATCGGCGTTTTCGATGGGGTGCATCTCGGCCACCAGGCCGTGCTCCGTCGAGCGATCGAGGATGCGAAACGCGGCGGCGGCAGCGCGCTCGCGGTGACCTTCGATCCGCATCCACTCCGGGTGCTGCGACTGGAGAGTGCGCCGCGCCTGCTCACTTCGATCGCGCACAAGCTTCGCCTCATTCGCGAACTCGGCGTCGCGAATCTCCTCATCCTTCCGTTTGACGCCGCCTTTGCCGCGACGCCGCCGGATGAGTTTATCCGCGCGCTCGCGGCGGCGGGGGACTTGCGCGAGATCTGCGTCGGTCACGAGTGGTCCTTTGGAAAAGGACGCGCTGGAAATCTCGCGTTGCTCGCGAAGCTTGGGGACGAATTGGGCTTTGCGGAGGTGGGCGTCACGCCGGTGACGATCGACGGACAGATCGTGAGCAGCACGCTGATCCGCGGCGCGGTCGAGCGCGGTGATCTGGCGACGGCGGAGCGCTTTCTCGGGCGTCCGTACACAATCCTTGGCACCGTGGTGGAAGGTGCGCACGTCGGCACGAAGCTCGGCTTTCCCACGGCCAATCTCGCGGCGCACAACGAGCAATTTCCACCGAACGGCGTCTATGCGGTGGAGGTCCGCACGAATGGCGATCGGCTGACGGGCGTCGCAAATATCGGCGTGCGTCCGACCGTCGCGGTGGCGGGCGGCGAGCGCCTGCTCGAAGTTCATCTCTTCGATTTCTCCAGGGATCTGTACGGCGCCGACGTCGAAGTCACCTTCCGAAAGTTTCTCCGCCCTGAGCAAAAATTCGCCGGACTCGATGCGCTCAAGGCGCAGATCGCCCGTGATGCCGAGGAGGCGCGCGGCTACTTCAAGGAGTAGGGGCGCCCTCGCCCCGAGTCTGGAAACTGGGGCCGAGGGCGGCCCCACTCCGTGGAGGTGCGCTCAGCCTGGATACAGCTTCCAGAAGACGGGAATGAGCGGCAGCACGACGAGCACGAGCACGAGCGTGAGGCCGGTGCCGACCTTCACGAAATCCACGAAGCGATACTTTCCCGGTCCATAGACGAGGATGCAGGAGGGCTCGAAGGGCGCGATGAAGGAGATCGATGCGGCGAGCATCACGGCGATGGCGAAGGTGCGGTCGTTGGCCCCGAGTTGATGGGCGGTCTTGATGGCGATCGGGAGGACGACGAGGGCGGCAGCGGCATTCGACATCGGCTGCGTGAGCAGGATGGTGAGGACGAAGAATCCGGCGAGAATCGCCATGATGCCGAAGGGTTGGAGCTGGTCCACGATGTGGGTGGCAAGATATTGCGCGGTGCCGGTCTTTTCCATCGCCGTGCCGAAGGCCGTCATGCCGCCGATGAGGATGAGCAGTCGCCAGTCGATGAACTCGTACGCTTTTTCCGCGCTGATGCAGCGGAGGAGCACGGCGAGGGCAGCGGCGCTGAGAAATGCGATCGAGATCGGCATCCAGCCGAGCGAGCCGGCGAGCACGGCGGCGGCGAAAAGCGCGACGGTGTAGAGACCCTTGCGCGGGTTGTAGAGCGGCTCGGGCACTTCCTCGAGGATGGAGAGGCCGGGCAGGCTGCGCATCGCTTCGACGCGATCGTCCGGACCCTGCACGAGGAGGAGGTCGCCGACGCGCAGGACGGTTTCGCCGATGCCTTCGAGCAGGCTCTGGCCGTGGCGGTAGATCGCCAGGACGGTGAGGCCGTAGTAGCGGCGGAAATTGGCCTCGCGCAGGGTGCGGCCCGGGAGTTCGCTCTGGAGGGTGAGGAGGACTTCGGCCATCCGAAATTTCGCACTCGCGAGATCGCGGTCGCCGAGCGCGAACTCGGGCTTGATCTCGATGCCTTCGATCTTCTTCACCTTCATCAAATTTTCGATCTGACCTTCGACGAGCAGGGTGTCGCCCTCCTCGAGGATGACGCGGGAAGAGGGGAGAAACTCATCCTTCCCGCGGATCACTTTCAGGATGCGGAATTCGAGGACGTTGAGATCAGAATCGAAGCTCATCTGGCCGATGAGCGGCGAGCCGGGGAGCACGATGATCTCGCTCAGGTACTCACGCATGGCGTAGGAGCTGGTGATGTCAGCGGTGCTGTGCTTAGGCAGCAAGCGGCGTCCGATGAGCATCATGTACGCAGTGCCGACGAAGACGATGATCAGCCCCACCGGCGTGATCTCAAACATGCTCAACTCGACCATCCCGGCCTTCTTCATATAGCCGCTCACAGCGACATTTGTGGAGGTGCCGATGAGCGTGCAGGTGCCGCCGAGGATGGACGCGAAGGCGAGCGGCATGAGCAACTGCGAGGCGCTGACTTTCGCGCGCCGCGCCACGCCGATGACGGGCGGCGTGAGCATCGCAGTGACCGTCGTATTATTCATGAAGGCGGAGATGCCACTCGCGAAACTCATGAGGATGAAAACGAGACGGCTCGTGCTGCCGCTGGCGACTTTCATGAGCCGCGCGCCGAGGAGATCGAGCACACCGGTTGCCTGGAGCGCGCCGCTGATCACGAAGATCGACGCGAGGATGATGATGATCTCGTTACTGAAACCCTCGAAGGCTTCGGCCGGCGAGAGGATGCCGCCCATGACCAAGGCGACGATGAGCCCGATGGTGATGACATCCACCGTGATCTTCTCCCAGGCAAAGAGGGCGATCGCCGCGAGCAGCAGCAGCAGGACGTAAGCGATCGGGAGCGTCACGGGAGGGAAGGGGAATGACGAAGGTCACTTCGCGGCGGCGGCGATCAGCGCGGCGCGCATCGTTTCGAGCGGAGCCTCGCGATTGAACCAGATCTCAAAGGACAACGCGCCTTGGTGCAGCAGCATCGAGAGACCGTTCGCGCTGCGGGCACCAGCTTCGTCGGCGGCCTGCATGAGACGGGTGCGGCTCGCGGTGTAGATGGTGTCGTAAACCATGAGGTGCGGTTGCAGAATCGCGCCGGGGAGGGGAGATGGATCGGTCCGCTTCATGCCGACCGAAGTGCAGTTGATCACGAGGTCGGTGGTCTCGAGTTGCGCGCGCAGGATCGTCTCATCCCACGGCGCGACCAGGAGTCGCTCGCCAGGACCCGAGACGCGTGGTCCGCGGAAAAGAGGCTCGAGTTCGCCGGCCAGGGCGCGCGCTTTTTCCGGCGTGCGATTCACCAGCACCAGCCGCTCGCAGCCTTCGATGCCGCATTGCATGGCGATCGCCCGACCCGCGCCGCCGCCCGCGCCGAGCACCATCACGCGCAGGTCGCGCAGATCGACGCCGAATTCCGCCCGCAGCGCGCGCACGAGTCCCGGGCCATCGGTGTTGAAGCCGACGAGCTGATCGGCTTCCACGACGACGGTGTTCACCACGCCGATGCGCAACGCGTGCTCATCCACGCGATTCATCAGCGGGATGGCGGCGGCCTTGTGCGGGATGGTGCAGTTCACGCCGATGAAGCCTTTCTCCGGAAGCCTGCGCAGCGCCTGCCCCAACTCCTCGGGCCGGATGTGCAGCCGGCAGTAGCGCGCGTCGATGTCGCATTTTTCGAGCGCCGCATTGTGCATCTGCGGTGAAGCGGAATGCGCGACGGGATCGCCAAAGACCGCGAGCCGGATCGCGGGCGCTTCGCCAGCGGTGGCCGTTCCCCACGCCGCGAGATCGGCGGATGAATAGATGTCCTTCACACGCCAGCGTAGATGGCTGGCCGATAGAGCGGCGCTGGGATTTTCTTTCGCCGGGCGCGCGCAGTTTTCAGCCAGGCCGCTTTCGCGATCATCACCTCATGCACGGCTTCCTCCGGCGATGCGCCGAAGGCAGAGCACGATTTCAGATCGGGAATGTCGGCGATATAGCCGGCGTCGTCGTCGCTGTAGAAAACGTTGATGTGGTAGTCACTCATCTTTGGAACCTCTGAGCTGCAACTTGAACTCTTCGACATCGCGAAGCAACTGCCGAACCTGATAGGGCTTCGCCTGGCCATGGACGTTTTGCACGTTGAGGGGACGGCTGGCTTGTGGGTGGAAAAAAAGGTGGTGGCTGCCACTCACCCGGTCCAGCCGGTATCCGAAGGCTTCGGCGAGCCGGCAGAGATCGGCAAAGCGAAAGTTCTTCGTCCCTCCGAGCGCGCGCCAGAGGAGCTTTTCCGCCTTCATCTGAACTGCTCCCGCGTCCGCTCAAGGCGCGCGAGTACGCGCTCTTTCCCGAGCACCTCGAGCATGTGGTAAAGGCTCGGGCCGATGCTGCGTCCGCTCACGGCGATCCGCGCGGGGTGGATGAACTCCGCGGGCTTGCAGGCTTGCGCGACGGCGAGTTCTTTCAGCTTCGCTTCGAGAGTCGGGGCGTCCCACGGATCGAGCGCGGCGTAGCCTTCGCCGAGCTGGGCGAGGCGGTCGAGCGAGCCGGGTTTGGTCAGTGATTTCTCTACGGCGGCGGGGTCGTAGGCGTAGTCCTCCGTGAAGAAAAACGAGACGCGATCCGGCAATTCCGTGAGGCGCGTCACCTTCATCTTTTCCAGCGCCAGCACGGCCTCGAGCGCGGCGTCATTGGCGCAGACGATCCCCGCTCTTTCCAGATAAGGTCGCGCCAGGGTGCGGTAGCGCTCCAGAGGCATAGCCTGAATGTACTGCGCGTTCAGCCAGTCGCATTTCGCGAGATCGAAGACGGCGGCCTTGCGATTGATCGCCGGCAGATCGAAGCGGCGCACCACTTCCTCGATCTCCAGCTTCTCGGTATCATCCTTCGGCGACCAGCCGAGCAGGCAGAGGAAATTGCGCATGGCCTCGGGCACGTAGCCGCCCTCGATGTAGCTCGCCATGGCCGCGCCCTGGTCGCGCTTGCTCATCTTCGAGCCGTCGAGATTCAGGATCAGCGGGATGTGGGCAAAGCGCGGCGGCACCGCGCCGAGCGCCTGGTAGAGTTGGAGGTGCTTGGGCGTATTCGAGAGATGATCCTCGCCGCGGATGACGTGGGTGATCCGCATCTCGATGTCGTCCACCACATTCACAAAGTGAAAGATCCACGAGCCATCGGGCCGGCGGATGGTCATGTCGGGATTCGCTTCCGCGAGCGCAAAATCAAACTGCACACGACCGCAGATCGCGTCGTCCACTTCCACGACTTCGCGGCGAAAGCGGAAGCGCCAGGCCCCGCCGTCCTCGTAGAGATGCCCGCCGGCGCGGAGCTTTTCGAAATGGCTCAGGTAGATCGCCTCGCGCTCGCTCTGGAAATACGGCCCGCAATTTCCGCCGACCTGCGGGCCTTCATCCCAGTCGAGTCCCAGCCACGCGAGTCCATCGTAGATCGCCTGCATCGCGGGTTCGGTGTTGCGCGCCTTGTCGGTGTCCTCGATGCGCAGGACGAAAGTGCCGCCGTGATGGCGGGCGTAGAGCCAGTTGAAAAGCGCGGTGCGGGCGCCGCCGACATGCAGGTAGCCAGTGGGTGAGGGGGCAAAACGGACGCGGACAGCGGAACTCATAAGCGGGGCGGGAAGGTACCGCATGGACCCCGGCCTTGGAAGCGAAAAGGGCGCGCGGGTGCGGCCCTGGGAGCGCCGCCGTCCCGTGCGGCATCCACCGAAACGCGCGCCGCGCCGATATTCTTAGGTGGCGCTTTCGCGCGTAGGGGACGATGCCGCACGGAACGGCGGCGCTCCCAAGCCTAGCGCCGTCGCCCGAGGAGGAAAGGGAGACTGACCGCGGAGAGGCCCGCGCCGGCGATGGTCACGATCAGCCAAAATGTCCGCGCGCCGGAGGGCGGCGCGACTTTCGCTCCGCCGGCTGGGGTCGGCTTCGTTCCGTCGGAAGTGACCATCTCCGTTGCAGCCTCACTGGGTTCGGTGGGCGTTGGAAGATTGGGCAAGCCGAAGGTGTCAGACTGCAGCAGCGCATCCCAATCCGCGGCGATGAGCAGATCGGCGCCGGGGTTCAGTTCCTTCACCTCGTTCGAGCATTTCTCGATGAGCAAACGCGCGGCCTGCGCGATGGCCTCGGCCTGAAGACCCGCGCCCGTCAGAGCGGAGAGCGCGCGCCCGCGTCCGTAGATCGGGATGGCCATCGGTCCCGGCGCGTCCTTCAGGTCGCTTGCGGTGCCGAGGAGCATCTGGACGAAAGGTTGCTCGGCCGGGTCGTCGCGGGCCACGCGGAGCACCGAGAAATCGAGCCGCAAATCCTCCTGCGCCCCGGTGACGAGGTTGCCTGCCTCGGGCCGCGGCAGGGTCAGCGTGGATTCGAGTTCCGTGAGCCGTTCGTCGAGCAGCTTCGCCGCGGCGGAGTCGGGCGCGGCGGCGCCACTTTCCAGCAGCACCCAGACTGCGCTCCCACCTTGCGCCAGGCGCTGGACGATCTCCTTCCGGCTCGGCGAATCGAGGATCTGCGCCACGATCTCCGCCGTCAGCGGGCCGGACCAAACCGTGGTACCCGATTTCACCGTGCGCGGCATTTTCACCACGACCCACGGGAACGGCCCCTCAATCTCCGATGGTGCGAGAGCGAGCAGTCCCGCGTCCGGATTCGCGGTGAGATCGACGGTTTGCACCGAGATATTCGCGTGGAGAGCTCCGGCGAGACCTTCTGCTCCGAGATCGCGCACCACCGCCTGCGGCGTCTCCGAAAGCGTGCCGCGATGATAGACCACCGCTTCAAAATCATCCGCCGGCCAATGCTCCAGCGCATAGCGGAAGACCGGCCCGGAACCCGCCTGCACCGCCGAAGTGACGATGAGCACATTCAAGAAAAGAAAAGCGAACAGGCGCATGAGCGGGGAAGAGATGGGGCAGCGGGGAACGGCGAACAGTGGAGACGGACCGCGCGTCGCTGTCCATCTTCACGATCCGTTTCCGGCAATTGCTTGATCGAATTCCAGCGAACGCGCCCGTCTTCCCGACGGCCGGAGGAAACCACGGAACGAGTCGCCGTGCGAGAGACTGAGCCGGAACGATGCCGTTGGAAGCGTGTGGCGTGGTTGGAAAACGCAGAGACGCGGAGAGGCAGAGCACGCAGAGATCGGGATTGAATCCGTACCATTTCGTGCGCGGCGTTCTCCACCCGCTGTGACCTCTACGTCTCTGCGTTTTGCAAACATCACCTCCCATTTCATCGGCATCGTTCCGACTGAGCGCTTCCTTCCCGCGTTCCGTCTCTGGCGAGAGGAGGGAGGAGCGGACTCTACGCTTGCGCACGGCGGGGCGGGCAGTGCGATAAAGGTGACGCCATGAGCAACCATCCGCCCCGCAAGCGCGCCCACCTTCGCAAGCGCACTGTGTCGATCATCGGCACCGGTAGTTACGTTCCGGAGAAAGTGCTGACGAATGCGGAACTCGCGAAGAGCGTGGAGACGAGTGACGAGTGGATCGTGTCGCGGACGGGAATCAAGGAGCGGCGGATCGCGGGGCCCGACGAGGCGACGAGTGATCTCGCGACGAAGGCGGCGCTGGCGGCGATGGAGAATGCCGGGATCACGGCGGAGGAGATCGATCTCATCATCGTGGCGACGGTCACGCCGGACATGTTTTTCCCGAGCACCGCGTGCTTCGTGCAGCAGAAGATCGGGGCAAAGCACGCGGCGTGTTTCGATGTGAGTGCGGCGTGCGCGGGCTTTCTCTATGCGCTGGAGATTGCGCAGCAGTTCATCACTTCACACACCTACGACACCATCCTCGTGATCGGGGCGGAGAAGCTTTCGTCGATCGTGGACTGGACGGATCGGAATACGTGCGTGCTCTTTGGCGATGGCGCGGGGGCGGCGGTGCTGCGGCATCGCGGTGGCAGCCACGGCGTGATCTCGACCTACATGGCGAGCGATGGTGGGCTGGCGGACATCCTGCAGATCCCCGGCGGGGGCTCGCGGACGCCGATCACGAAAGCGAATGCGGATGATCGGCTGAATTGCATCAAGATGAACGGCAAGGAGACCTACAAACATGCGGTGATCTCGATGCTGGAGGCGGCGACGTGCGCGCTGGCAGAGGCGAATCTGAATGCCTCGGATCTCGCGTGCATCATTCCCCATCAGGCGAATCTGCGGATCATCGAAGCGATCGCCCAACGGATGGAGGTGCCGCTGGAGCGTTTCATGGTGAATCTTGATCGCTTCGGGAATACGAGTGCAGCGGCGGTGGCGATCGCGCTGGATGAGGCGAATCGCACGGGGCGGATGAAGGAGGGCGACTACATCTTGCTGGTCGTCTTTGGCGGCGGTCTTACTTGGGCATCGAGTGTCATTCAGTGGTAGGGAAAAGGCATGCTCACCGACACCCACGCGCACCTCGATTTTCCGGACTTTGCTGGCGATCTGGACGCGGTGCTTGCGCGCGCTGCGGAGTCGGAGGTCACGCGGATCATCACCATCGGCACGAGTGTGGAGAGCAGTCAGCGGGCGGTGGCGCTGGCGGAGAAGTATCCGCAGGTGTTTGCGGTCGTCGGGGTGCATCCGAATTCAGCGTCGGAAGCGGCGCCGGGTTTCATCGATGAGTTGCGGGAGATCGCGCGCCACCCGCGCGTGGTGGCGATCGGCGAGACGGGGCTCGATTATCATCGGCTGCCGGAAGCGTCGCCGCGGGCGGACTTGGAAGCGATCGCGGGTGCGGTGACGACCGGCGAGCCCGGTGACTTCGCCGCCGAGGTGCGGGCGAGCGCTGTGAAAGACACCCAGGCCATTGTCTTCCAGCAACAGCTCGATCTCGCGGCGGAACTCGGGCTGAACGTGGTGATCCACGAGCGGGATGCCTGGGCGGATACGCTCGAATTGCTGCGGCCTTACGGCGGCCGCGTGCGCGGGGTCTTTCACTGTTTCGGCAAGCCGCCAGAGCAGATGCAGGAGGTGCTCGATCTCGGGCATCTCGTGTCCTTCACCGGGATCGTTACTTTCAAAAACGGCACCGCCGCGCAGGACTCGGTGCGCGCCGTGCCGGGTGATCGTTTCATGGTGGAGACGGATTGCCCATTTCTCTCGCCCGCTCCGTATCGCGGCAAACGCTGCGAGCCTGCACACACCCGCGTGGTGGCGGAAAAAGTAGCCGAGCTGCGGGGCGCGACGCTGGCGGAAATCGCCGCGCAGACGGCCGCGACGACGGAGCGTTTCTTCCGCTTCGGACGCTGACGGCACCGGATGATTTTTCGCTCTCGCCTAAGGCAGACGGGCAGAAAAGGGTTTCTACCAAGCACTCCGTGTGGCGATCATCGCCTCCCACCCTTCCACGAACCCGCTCCCATTTTATGAACCCCTCAGACCCACTCAGTTCCCGTCGTGACTTCATCAAAGGCTCCTCGGCTGCGCTCGTCGCCGCTGGCGTTGCGTCCACGATCAGTTTTCCTTCCGTGCTCCGCGGTGCGGGGCCGACGGGCAAGCTGAAGATCGGCTTCATCGGCTGTGGCGGACGCGGCACGGGTGCAGCGAATCAGGCGCTCAGCGCTGAGAGCGACTTGGTGCTTTGGGCGATGGGTGACGTCTTTGACGATCGGCTGCAGACCAGCCGCGAGATTCTCGCAAAGCAGCACTCGAACAAAGTCGATGTGCCCAAGGAGCGGCAATTCGTGGGGCTCGATGCGTATCAGAAGGTGATCGATAGCGGAGTGGATGTCGTGCTCTGCACCACGCCGCCCGCGTTCCGCCCGATTCACTTCAAAGCCGCCGTCGCTGCGGGCAAACACTGCTTTTTGGAGAAGCCGATGGCTACCGACGCGCCTGGCTATCGCTCGGTGATCGAGACCGTAGCCGAGGCGAAAAAGAAAAACCTCGGGGTGTGCGCGGGCTTCTGCTGGCGCTACCACCCGGCGATGCGCGAGACCTTTGCGCGGATGAAAGGCGGCGAGATCGGCCGCGTGCTCGCGAACTACAACAACTACAACGGCGGCGCGAGCGACCGCTACCAGAATTACCAGCGCGAGAACTGCAAGACCGACCTCGAGTGGCAACTGCGCCGCTGGTACTATTTTACCTGGCTCTCGGGGGATCATCTCGTCGAGCAGGCCTGTCACAGCATCGACAAGATGGCGTGGGTCTTCGGCGACAAGCCGCCGGAAAAGTGCGTGGGCACCGGTGGCCGGCAGGTGCGCACCGAGGAGAAATACGGCAATATCTTCGACCACTTCGCGCTGGTGTACGATTTCGAGGGCGGCAGCCGGGGGTTCCACTACAGCCGGCAGATGGCCAATACTGCGGGGTCGAACACGGACACCTTTTACGGGTCAAAAGGCATCTGCGAAATCAACGGTTCGCTGAAGCAGTTCTACATCAAGGATCTCGATGGCAACGTCGCCTGGCGCTACAAGGGCGACCCCGAGGACATGTACCAGGTCGAGCACAACGAGTTTTTCGCCTCGATCCGCAAAGGCGAACCGCTTAATGACGGCGACCGCATGGCCTCGAGCACGCTGATGGCGATCATGGGCCGCATGGCTGCCTACACTGGCCAGGAAATCACCTGGGAGATGGCGCAAAAGTCGCAGGAGCGGCTGGTGCCTGAGACGCTCGACTGGGACATGAAGCTCCCCACGCCGCCCGTGGCGATGCCGGGCATCACCAAGTACAGCTAGGCGCTGAGGGACGGGAATTTCGAGGCGGCACGGTCCTCCGGGGTCGTGCCGCCTGCGTTTTTCCCCAGCGGTTCACAGGGTGGGGCAGGGTCTCCGCGGGCGCTTGTGAAACATTTCACAAATTCACCTTGGCCGTCATGCAGGGTGGCTTTATCAGTCACACCATGAGCACCGCCACACCGGTCGGATACGACTCCAAAATCGAAGGCAACGTCATCATCACGCGGCTCGATGCCTCGATCAATTGGATGCGCAAAAACTCCCTTTGGCCGATGCCGATGGGCCTCGCCTGCTGCGCCATCGAACTCATGGCCACTGGGGCGTCGCGCTTCGATATTGCGCGTTTCGGCGCGGAAGTGATGCGCTTTTCTCCGCGCCAGAGCGATGTGATGATCGTCGCCGGCACGGTGACCTACAAGATGGCGCTCGCGGTCAAGCGGATCTGGGACCAGATGCCGGAGCCAAAGTGGTGCATCGCTATGGGCGCGTGCGCGTCGAGCGGCGGCATGTATCGGAGCTACGCGGTGCTGCAAGGGATCGATCAACTGATCCCGGTGGACGTTTACATTTCCGGCTGTCCGCCGCGTCCTGAGGCACTCATCGAAGGCTTGCTCCGGCTCCAGCGGAAGATCGACACCGAGCATTCCTTCCTCGCGCAGAAAAAAGAGCTTTTCGCCAGCCTCGAAAGCCTGACCTGAATCACATGAGCGCACCGAATTTCAAATCGGCCGTTGCCGCGCTTGAGGCGAAGTATCAAGTAGCGAGAAAGACGGAGTTTCGCGGAGAGACCACGCTGCTGGTCGATCGTTCGCAACTTCACGACCTTGCCCGCTTTGCCAAAGAGGATTTGGGATTCACCTACCTCGTGGACATCTCCGGGCTCGACCACTTTGGCGAAGAGCCCCGTTTCGAGGTGGTGTACGAGCTCTATCAGTTTGAGCGGGGTGAGTATCTGCGGCTGAAAGTGCGCGTGAGCGAGGACGACCTGACCGTGGCCACGGTGAGCGACCTCTGGGCGACGGCGGATTGGCACGAGCGCGAGACTTACGACATGTACGGGATCAAGTTCACGGGCCATCCTGATCTGCGCCGCATCCTGATGTGGGAGGGCTACCCGTTTTTCCCGCTGCGAAAGGATTTTCCGCTCGCCGGCAAGCCAAGTGATATGCCCGACGTCGCCTTCACGAATGCCGCGCCGCTCGCGGGCGGTCCCTTTGTCACTGCGCCGAGTACGGCGCCCACCCAAGATCGCGAGCCCCGTTCCCGCGAAGTGGGGTAGGCGCTGAGGGAAATCTAGGGCACCGTCTGGAGGGTATTTTGTAAGATTTAGTCTTACCCGCTGGACTGGAAATGGGCCTACAGAATTTGCAGCGGCATTCGGCTTGCGGTTGGCGTGCGAAGTCGTCATTCTCGCCCAAGTTTCGAAAAGGAAACACCCGACCTTGTGCAAAAATCCCCGGTCGTCGCTTGAATCAAACTTTAGAATTACAGAAATTTATGAAAACAACTCGCACTCTATCAACTTTTGGAAAAGTCCTCTCGGGACTCATCGCGGTTGGCTTCACCTGCAATGTTCACGCGCTCGATCTCGTGTATTTGGAAGCTGGATTTGGTCACAATGTCGGTGATGCATTCACCGGCGGTGGGCTCAGCATCAAGATCCAAGACTGGGACGCCGGTACCACTTACACGAATGGCTTGGCGCAACTGGCAGTTGGTACCACTCGAGGCTTCGGTCAGGACGGCACTGGCACGCAATCGGTCCTTGGCGGTGTTCAGGAATTGAATTCCTTGGCGGGGATCACAACGACCCAAGCGGTGGGTGCCCGGGAGCTTGGCCTTTTCGGTGCGGGTGCGGCCCGTCTCGAAGATACTTGGGGCATTGCCAAGGTCACCAGCATTAGTGACTCGAACGGTCTTTTAATCTGGTCTTCGATCCCCACCCAGACGGAACTGACGGCATTGTTTTACGGCGAGCAGGACACGTATTTTAAGCAAACGGCAAACGACACGATCACCACGAGCGGGGTGGGTCTGCGGATTGATCTTTGGGAGCAATCGCTGGTGGCGATTCCCCCGGGACAGACGTTTAACCAAAGCGGTGGACCTACCGTCAATCGCGGCGCGAGTGGGTTGGAGTATTTGAGCGTGACCGAGGGGACCAAGCTTTTCACCCTACAGTCCACCGCCGGCTTCCTGCACCAGGACGGCGTCCTCGGTGGTTCCGCTGCAGAGTTTGAAACCAACTTTAATATCGCCGGAGGAAAGGGCGAAGGAGCTGCTTATTTGAACGTGGTCGCCGGTTCCGGAACCGAGGCGACGAAATGGGATACCAACAGTGTTTCAAGCAATGTTTCCGCACCCGGTCTTTTCGCAGACTTTGCAATCTCGTTCACGACGGATTCCCGGACATCCGCTCAGGGAAATTCGACGAACAAGTTTGACTGGCTGGTCACGAGTGATGATCCGATCAAGGCCTTCATTGGCTCTCCTGTGCCCGAGCCCGCGACGGGGCTCGCTGGACTAGCGTGCTTGATCCCCGCGCTCGGACGCCGCCGGAAGTCAGAAAAACGCGCGTAGCTGTCCGCTCGGGTCGAGGGAAAAATCGCGGGGCTCGTTGGTCGTTCCGTTTGGAACGACGGTCATTGAGTATTTCAGTCGAGTGGCTGTTAGCGGAGCCTCCCGCACCCGTGGGTGATTGAGTCGGCTCGGATGGAACTGGTCAGAAGAGGAGAGGTGAAAGTCCTATTTCCGGCCGGTGATCCGTGGAGTCAGCTCAGGATAGACTTGACCACGGTTCCACTCACGTCGGTTAGGCGGAAGTCTCTTCCGGCATACTTGAAGGTGAGTTTTTCGTGATCGAGGCCCAGTGCAGCGAGGATCGTGGCGTGCAGGTCGTGAATCTGCACCTTGTCCTGAATGGCTTCGTAACCGTATTCGTCCGTCTCGCCGTAGCTCAGGCCGCCTTTGATGCCGCCGCCGGCCATCCACACGGTGAAGGCTTTGTTGTTGTGATCGCGGCCGTCGCCGCCTTGGGCGTGGGGTGTCCGTCCGAATTCTCCGGCCCACACGACCAGCGTGTCCTTGAGGAGGCCGCGGGCTTTCAGGTCGGTCAGGAGACCAGCGATCGGACTGTCCACGGCTCGGCAGTTACTCGATAGGGCCGTGGAGAGATTGAAGTGCTGGTCCCAGTTCCCATGCGTCACTTCCACGAACCGCACGCCAGCTTCGATCATGCGCCGTGCGAGCAGGCATTTCTGCCCGAAGTCTTCCGCGCCGAAGCTGGCCCCGCCACCGCCCCCGGCCATCATTCCGCCACCTCCGCGGGACTCGCCGATCCCGTAGAGCTTTTTCGTCGCCTGGGACTCTTTTGAGATGTCCATGACCTGCGGCATCTCGCTCTGCATCTTGAAGGCGAGTTCATAAGATTCGATCACACCTTCCACATCAGGATTCACGCGGTCACGCGCCAGCTTCTCGCGGTTGAGCGCCTGCAAGAGTTCGAGTTCCGCTCGCTGGGCTTGCGGACTCAGTTGGGAGGCGATGTTCCGCACTTCGGCATTGGCCATCGGACGCCCTTCGGCACCGATGCGCGTCGCCTGATATATCGCGGGGAGGAAGGCGCTGCCGTAATTTTGTGCGCCCCCAAAGCCGCTCGGTGGCGTGAGCGTGACGAAGCCCGGGAGGTTTTCGTTTGCCGACCCGAGGCCGTAGAGCGTCCATGCCCCGAGGGACGGCCGCGGAAACTGCGAGTTGCCCGTGTGCATTTTGAGAAAGGCCTGGGGGTGCGCGGGGAGGTCGGTTTGCATCGAGCGGATGAGGCAGAGATCATCGGCGTGCTTTGCGACATTTGGAAAAAGCTCCGAGATCCACAGGCCGCTCTGCCCGTGCTGGGCAAACTTCCACTTCGAACCGAGCAGCTTCGTGCCTGGCCGCTTACCGGGTTTGTCGTGGTCGGCGGTGAGCTGCGGCTTGTAGTCGAAAGTGTCCACGTGCGATGGCCCGCCGCGCATCGTGAGGAAGATCACGCGCTTCGCTTTCGCCGGAAAATGCGGAGCCTTCGGCGCAAGTGGGCCGAGAGCCGGAGCGACCGCGCCACGCGCCGCGAGTCCGGCAAAGGCGAGGTAGCCAAAGCCGCACGACACACTGCGGAGGATGTCGCGACGGGTGAAAAGCGGGGTGATGCTGTTGCAGGAGTGATCGGAGTTCATGGCTAGTTCAAGTAACGGAATTCGGCGCTCGCAAAGAGCACCCGGCAAAAGCTGGTCCACGCGGCTTTGACATCCTCGGCGTCGCGGACTGCGTCGGTCGTGGTATCGCCCTTTTCCCAATTTGCAGGGAACTTACTAAAGAAGCTGGCCGCCGCAGTGCGCTCGACCGGATTGGGGCCGCGGGCGAAGACGAGCCAATAAGCGTAGGCGATGCGCTGATCGAAGTTCGCACTGACGCCACCGTTCGGGCCGCCGGGGTAACCCTTGAGCACGCGCGCTGCGAGTGCCGCTGACTGCGTTGCGGCGAAGTCGCTATTCAGAAGATAGAGCGCTTGCGAAGGAACGTTTGTAGTCTCGCGGGCGCCAGTGACGAGGCTCGTCTCAGCAAAGTCGAAGACGGCGAGCGAGTCGGGCACCACGTCGCGGGCGATCGGCAGATACACGCTGCGGACATTGCCGCCAGCATTGACGATCGAGTCTTCGCTCGTGCCCCGGAACCGCGGGCCGCCGATCGGGCCGTCGCCGCTCCGCGCGATCGGAGAAGCGATGGCTGGTGTGAGTTGGAGCTGGCCGCTCGCGGCGAGCATGGCGTCGCGGACACACTCGGCATCGAGTCGGCGTTTGCTCATCCTCCAGACGAGCGTGTTTTGCGGGTCGGCGGCGAAACTCTTTTCGTCGTGCGCGGAACTGAGCTGATACGCCCGACTCGTGACCACATCTTTGATGAGCCGCTTCACCGACCAGCCGTCGCTCGCGAACTGACTCGCGAGATGGTCGAGCAGCGCGGGATCGCTCGGCTGCTGTCCCGTGGTGCCAAAGTTATCCACGCTTTCCACCAAGCCCTGGCCAAAGAGCCAGTGCCACACGCGATTCACCATCACGCGTGCAGTGAGCGGATGCGCTGGCGAGACCAGCCATTCGGCGAGTTCGCGGCGGCCGCTTTCCGCTTTTGAAATCTCCACCGGCGTGGAAAGCGTGAGCACAGCGGGGAATCCGCGTGGCACTTTCTCGCCCGGCTTATCGACGTCGCCGCGGGCGAAGAGTGGGCTCTCGGTGATCGTCGGGAAAGCCGGCATTCCGCCGGGAAATCCGCCTCCACCTTGGAAACGCCCACGCATCCCGTCGCGAAAACGATCGCCAGGTCCGCCACCCATACTTGGCGCTGGCCGATCTTTCACCCCCATCGCGAGCGCCTTGGGTTGGCCGTCTGCCTCATACGATTTCAAAGTCTGCCGGATCGAGCCGGTCTCACTCAACGCGCGCAGGCGGCGCAATTGGTCCGCACCATTCGCAGCACCGCCCGGCGCGGAATTGGCACCCGGCTTCATCCGTCCCCCCAATGCTGCCGGCAGATCGTCGCGGAACTCTTCGAGCCGCTTCTCCATTCCCGCACGCATTCCGGCGGTGAGCGGATTCACGGCCACCGGGAGGCCGGCCCCTTTCGGGAGTTCGATAAGTTCACTCGAGCGACGATTCTGAATACCAAAGGCGGTGCCGTAGCGTGGCTCGGTGCTGAGGAAGATGCCGGCCAGCGCGTAGTACTCGCGCTGCGCGATCGGGTCGAACTTGTGATCGTGGCAGCGGGCGCAGGCGACGGTCAGACCCATGACCGCTTGCGAGACGGTGTCGATCTGCTCATCCGCGACATCGAGGGCAAACTGCCGCGGATTCTGCTCGTTCAGACCCTTTGGACCGATCGCGAGAAAGCCCGTCGCGACGAGCTTGTCGGCCTTGTCGCGGTCGTCTTTCGCAGGCAGCAGATCACCCGCGATCTGCTCGCGGATGAACTGGTCGTAAGGCTTGTCCGCATTGAACGCACCGATGACATAGTCTCGATACCGCCAGGCGTGCGGAAAGGCCACGTTCACATCCTTGCCCGTCGATTCCGCGTAGCGCGCGACATCGAGCCAGTGCCGTCCCCAGCGTTCGCCGAACTGCGGCGCTGCCAGGAGTTGATCGATCACCTTCTCAAACGCGTTCGGCGCTGAATCCTTGAGGAAGGTATCGAGTTCCTTTGGTGTCGGCGGCAGTCCGATGATGTCGAAATAAACGCGACGCAGAAGCGTGGCGCGATCCGCGTCAACCACGGGCTTGAGGCCCCTCTGCTCAAGGCCCGCGAGGAGGAAACGATCGATGTCCGTCTTCGCCCAGGCCGCATTTGTGGGCGTCGGCACCGCAGGTTTCTTAATCGGTTGAAAGGACCACCACTGCTTCGCTTCGCTGGCGTCGAACTTTTTCACCAACTTCGCCTTCCCATCTCGGGAGTCCGGCGCGCCCATCTTGATCCACGTTTCAAAGTCCTTGATCACGGAGTCGGAAAGCTTGCCGCCATCCTTCTCCGGCGGCATGGCGAAGTCCTTATTGGTGTGATGAATCGCCTCGATCAGCAGGCTCTCCTTGACGTCGCCGGGCACCACCGCAGGACCGTTATCTCCGCCGCGCCGGATGCCTTCCCGGGTGTCGAGCACCAGACCTCCGCGGATCTTCTCGGACTGCTCCGAATGGCACTTGTAGCAGTTCTCCGAAAGCACGGGCCGGATCTTCTTCTCGAAGAAATCCAGATGTTCGGCGCTTGGCTTCTCTCCGGCGTCAGCCGCGCGAGCCTCGGGCCACGCAGTGGCGAGGAGAAATCCTGCAAGGAGGTGGGCAGTCGTTTTCATTGGAAGATGAGGCGGGAAGTTAAAAAAAGCAGATTGCCGAGACCCTGGGTCGAAGCGGTGCTCGCGCTGCTCTTGCAAACTCTGCAACGCCGCCAAGGTTGCGCTAAGGGTGTCGTGGGTGGCGCGTTTTTGAAGCGAGCGGGCGATCCCAGAACGTCGCCCACGCCGGGCCGCAGCGCCTTGCCTACTTCCAGCGAATGCGGCCTCACGAGCAGTGGAGTCGCGCATTTTCAGCCGAGTTTCGCCTTGCCCGACGGCACTTTCCTGCCTAAGTCGTCGGCGGGTCGGGGGCTTACCGCCAGCGACCTCATTGCCAGTCGCCCAACGCAGGCGCGGCGATGTCGGAGCCGTCAGCTTCTCCCCTGGATCATTTTCCATCCGGAGCGGACGACGAAACTGCGAACACCGAAAAAAACCGCGTCGAGGATCGCTCCCCCTGGACGCTTAAGAGCACTGTTCCCTATTCAAATCCAAAATCGTGTCAATGGCCGCATCCGCGCTCGCGAAGTGCGCGTGATCATGGCCTCCACTGGCGAGCAACTCGGGATCATGAAGTTGCCCGACGCCATCCGCAAAGCGCAGGAAATGGGTCTCGACCTCGTCGAGATTGCGGCGAACGCCCAGCCGCCCGTCTGCCGAATCGTGGACTTCGGCAAATTCAAGTATGAGGCCGCCAAGCATGAGAAGGACAAGCGGCACAGCGGCTCGAAGCTGAAGGAAATCAAATTTCGGGTGAACATCGACCAGCACGACTACGTGACGAAGCTGAGGCACGGGGAAGAGTTCCTCGACAAGGGCAACAAGGTCCGGGTGCAACTCCAGTTCCGCGGTCGCGAAATGGCGCATCAGGAACTCGGCATGGCCCTCATGGGGAAGATCAAGATCGATCTCTCCGGCATGGCGAATGTGGAGCAGGAGCCGAAGCTCATGGGCAAGAGCATCACCATGACTCTCGCGCCGCTCCCGTCCAACAAGCGCAAGCGCCACTTTTCGACCGAAGGTGAACTCGCCGAGATGCCCGAGGATGACGACGACGAGGACGAGGCGGAGGCCGACGAGAAGGAAGCGAAGAAATAGGCCAGCAACCGAAAACGGCGAGCGGCTCCGGAAGGCGGGTTCGCGTTGCTGACAGAAACCTGCTCGACTGTGGAGAAAACGCTCCTCCTCTTTGACATCGACGGCACGCTGCTCGCGAGCGGCGGGGCCGGCATCCGTGCCTTGGAGGCAGCGGCCACTGAGCAATTCGGCGATGGCAATCTGCGCGGCATCGAGATCGCCGGGCGCACCGATTCGCTGATCGCGCGTCAAGTGCTGGCGCGCCACGGACTCGAGGCGACGCCAGAGCGGATCTTCGCGTTTCTCGACTCTTACCTTGGCCATCTCGCCCGCCTTCTGCCTGATTCTGACGGCCACCTGCTTCCGGGCGTGGTGGCATTGCTCGAAGCGCTCAAGCCCCGTACCGAGCTGGTGCTCGCCTTGCTCACCGGCAATCTCGAGCGCGGCGCGAAACTCAAGCTCTCGCGCTACGGCGTGTGGCATTACTTTGAGTTCGGCGCGTATGCGGACGATCACCACGACCGCAATGAGCTCGGCCCAGTCGCCCGCCAGCGTGCTCTGGATCGGCACGGCATCGACTTTCCGCCGGAGCGAATCTTCATCCTCGGCGACACTCCGCACGACATCGCCTGCGCCAAGGCCATCGGGGCCAAAACGATCGCTGTCACCACCGGCAAACACACCCGCGCCGACCTCGCGGCCCACTCGCCCGAATTCATCTTCGACGACCTCTGCGACATCGCCGCTGTGCTCCGAGCATTGGAGGGGTAGTCAGTCGCTCTCGTTATGCCGCGCGCGCGGCCAGGCAACTCGAGACGAGTTTGGCGAGGCGATCGGAGTGGTAGGGCTTGGCGAGGAAGGTCGCGTCTGCTTCGGTCTCGAATTCGGTGCCGATGAGTTCGGGGCTGTAGCCGCTCGTGTAGATGACTTTCAGCAGGTGCTTGTCCTGCAGGAGCTGACGGGCGAGTTGGCGGCCGGAGATGGATTCCGGCATGACGATGTCGGTGAGCAGCAGGTCGATGTCGTCCTTTTCCCGCTCCCAGATCGCGATCGCCTCGGCACCATTCGCGGCGCTGAGCACGCGGTAGCCGAAGGACTCGAGCACCTCGGTGACGAAGATCCGCAGCATCTCTTCATCTTCGACGACGAGGATCGTCCCTTCCGCTGGCTTGCCATCTGAGGGAACGCTTTCCACGGGCGCGATCGTCGCGGCGACGGCGCCGGTGTGCGCGGGGAAGTGGATCTCGAAAGTCGTCCCGAGGCCGACTTCGCTGCGCACGTCGATCCAGCCGCCGTGCTGTTTCACGATGCCGTAAGTGGTGGCCAGTCCCATGCAGGTGCCGCGACCCTGCTCCTTCGTCGTGAAGAAGGGCTCGAAGATGCGCGTGATCGTCGCCGAATCCATCCCGTGGCCGGTGTCGCGTACCGCGAGCCGCACGTAATCGCCGGCGCGGGCGTCGGGTTGGTGGGCGATTTCGCCGTCGGTGAAGGTGACGCTGGACGTCGAGACCGTGAGCTTTCCTCCGTCCGGCATGGCGTCGCGCGCGTTGAAGACCAGATTCATGAAAAGCTGATCCACGTTGCTCGGATCGGCGAGGATCGTCGGCAAGTCCGCAGCGAGTTCGGTGACGATCGAGATGTCTTCACCAATCACCCGCCTCAGCATCGCCACGGTCTGGGTGACCTGTTCGTTGAGGCTCATCGCGCGGCGTTGGATGATCTGCTTGCGGCTGTAGGCGAGGAGTTGGCGCGTGAGTTCCGTGGTGCGATCCGCGGCCTTGACGACCTGATTCAGCGATTTCGAGATGTTCTCGTTGAGGCTCGGATTCGCGAGCTGCATCGAGGTGTTGCCGATGATCACGGTGAGGATGTTGTTGAAATCATGCGCGATTCCCGCAGCGAGGCGGCCCACGGCTTCCATCTTTTGCGCCTGGCGCAGTTCGCCTTCGAGCCGCGTGTGCTCGGTCACGTCCTGCGCGATGAGCAGCATGTGGCCTTCGCCGCCGAGCTCCACGAGTTCGGTGTAAAGCAAAGCCTCGCGCTTTTCGCCGGCCTTGGTGCGAATCGATACGGGCAGTTCGCGCGCCGGTGTCTCTTGATTCACGAGCTCCCGCACGAGGCCCGGCGTGGCGGGATCGAGCCAGATGTCGCGCGCGGCGTCGGCGCTGCCGATGAGTTCGGCGCGCGAGCGCCCCGTCACTTTTTCAAAGCTCTCATTCACGTCGATGAACTCGGCGCGCTGGATGTGTTCGATGGCCATCGGCACCGGACTGGCCTGGAAGGCTTTGGAAAATCGTTCCTCGCTCTGGCGCAGCGCGGACTCCGCCGCACTGCGTTCGATCACCTCGCTCTTGAGCTGCTCATTGGCGGCGCGTAATTCGGACGTGCGCTGATTCACCGCACGGTCGAGCTCCTCCATCTGCCGCTGCGCCATTTTCGTGAGCTGCCACTTCTTCGTGAGCGCGTGGGCCATCTGCAGCACCTCCACGCTGTCGAAAGGTTTCTTCAAAATGAGCACGCTGTCGCTCTGCCCGAGCGCGGCGGTGATATCGTTCCAAGAGTAATCGGAATACGCGGTGCAGATCACGATCTGGAGATCGGGATATTCCTTCCAGATGCGCGTGATCGTCTCGATGCCATCCCAGCCCGGCGGCATCCGCACATCGACGAAGGCCAGCGCGAAAGGCTTCCCGGCCTGCGCCGCCGCGCGCACCGCTTCAAGCCCCTCCTGGCCTTGAAAGGCGGAGGTCAGTTCAAAGTTCAGCCCGGAGGACTTCGGCTGCTCTTCGCCAAAGAGCGCGGCTTCGTCGTCCTCGAGGTCCTTCAATTTTTCGCTCTGCCCGCTGCCGAGTACTTTGCGGAAGTCATCATGGATCGACGGGTTGTCGTCGATGATCAGGATGCGGTTGTTCAGCGGTTCGCTCACGTCGGGTGCGTTCATCAATTGGCGTTCGAGACGGCGACGGGGAGTTCGAGGGTGAAGGTGGCGCCGAGGCCGGGGCCGGCGCTGGCCGCGGTCAGCGCGCCGCCCATTTCCTTCGCGGCATTGGCGCCGCTGTGCAGGCCAAAGCCGTGGCCGTTTTTCTTCGTGGTGAAGCCGTGCCGGAAGACGCTGGTGAGGTTCTGCGGGGCGATGCCCACGCCATTGTCGGCGACGGCGATGCGCACGCGGTCGCCGGCGTGCTCGACGCGGATCCCGATGCGCCCATCGGGCCGCTGGGCATCCTCCACGGCGTGCTTCGCATTGCGCAGGAGGTTGATGAGGATTTGCAGGACCTTGTGCTTGTCCACGCGCACCGGCGGCACCTTCTGAATCTCTTTTTCGATGTCGATGCCGTGCCGGGTGAAGCTCGCGGTGTTCAGTTGCAGGGCGTCTTCGACCAGCTTGTCGGCCGGCACGTCCTCGAGGAAACCCGTGGCCCGCGCGTAACTCTGCTGCATGGCGACGATTTCCTTGATGTGTTCGATGTTCTTTCCGAGCTGCTCGAGTTCGCTGCGCATGGCCGCGTTTTCCTCGACGAGGAAGCCGGAGAGCTTGCGGAGGTAGCCCGGGAGACGCTGGCCCTGGGTATCGCTGGTGAGGAAGGTGGCGAGATCCGCCTCGTGCGCACCGAGCAGCGCGGTGGCCTTGGCAAAGCTTTCGACCTTCGACGCGCGCAGTTTGTCGATCACCGTCGAGGCGGCGACGTTCACGCTGTTGAGCACGTTGCCGACATTGTGCAGCACGCCCGTGGCGACTTCGGCCATGCCAGCCTGGCGGGAGCTATTCACGAGCTGTCTGTTGAGGTCCGCCAGTCGCACTTCAGAGTCCTTGGCTTCCGTGATGTCCATCATCACCCCATAGACGGCGTACTGGGTCGGATCCGTGCCCGGGACCACGATGGCCTGATCGCGAATCCAGCGCACCTCGCCACTGCGGTTGAGCATCCGATATTCGGCGACAAACTTGCCCGTGCGCAACCCGACGGCCTCGGCGTCGATCGGGATCGCGCGGTCGTCGGGGTGAACCTGCTCGAACCAGAGCCGGTCGGAGGCGAGCCACTCTTCCGGGGTGTAGCCGAGGATCGGAAAAATCTGCGGGCTCACGTAAGACCAGGCGCAAATCTCACCGAGGGAGCAGTGGTAGGTGATCTCGGGCAATTGCTCGACGAGGCCACGGAATTTCAGCTCCGCGACGCGCAGCTCTTCCTCCACGCGCTGGCGTTCCACGATCTCGCTCTCCAGCGCGACGAGCTTCTGCTGAAGCTCGGCGCGGGCCGTCTGCAGGGCGCCATCCTGTTCCTGAATGCGGGCGAGCACCTGATTGAAGGCGCCGGTGAGCTGGCCGAGTTCGTCCTGGCCGGGCGACTCCACGCGCACCGAGTAGTCGTGACTGCTGGCGACCGCCTCGCTCGCGTCGGCGAGGAGCCGGATCGGCCCCGCGATGAAAGCCTGCAGCCGCATCGTGAGCAGCACGACGAGGACGAGCGAGCCGCCGAGCACCGCGGCGGTGACGCTGAGATACACCCGCTGGAGCGCGCCGCGCGGGCGGGCATAATCGACATCCATGAAGAAGGTGCCGATCCGTTCGCCATCGAGCACGATGGGTTGCACCACGGTCCAGAGCGCGCCGCGATCCAGGATGCCGGCGGATTCGCCGGGCCCGGGCGCCGCCCCGTGGTCGTCGCCGCCAAAGATGGCAAAGCGCTTTCCATCCTTGCTGAGCACAGCGGCGTGCTTGATCTCGGGCTTTACCTCCAGCGGGCTGAGGACTTCCTGGGCGGTCTTGGCGTCGTCGAAGGCGAGGGCCGTGGCGCAATTGTCGGCCATGATACGCGCCAGGGTGCGCAACTCGCCCTGGAAGGTGTGCCGGAAATTGCGGAGCTGAAAGACGTAGAGCCCGCCGGCCACGGCGAAGAGCGCGACGAGACTCGCGGCGCAGGTCACGAGCATCACCTTGCCGCGGATGGAGAGATCGCGAAAACGGAATTGGCCGAAGAACATGGACTTCATTTGTCGATCACGCTGCGTGCCACGCGGAGGAGTTTCGCGCTCACGGTGAGTCCATTGCGCGCGGCGGCCTTCGGATTCGCCTCAAATTTCACGGTGCCGCCCTCCTTCACAAAGCCGAGCGCTCCACCGCGGCGCGCGAAATTCTCGCTGTCCCCGACCACGAGCACCGGCCGCCCCTGCACCGCGCCGATCACGCCATCGCCACCGACCGACTCCGGGACGAAGACGAGATGGCACGCCGCGAGCGCGCCGGCGTCGCCTGCCGAGACGCGGCGGACTTCGATCTTGCGCCCATTCGCACTCGCTCCGGCGAAGGCCCGCGCCAGTTCGTCGCCCACCGCATCGCGCCCGACCACGCCGACGACGAGCGACGGTCCGCCGGCAAACGCCGACGCCGGCCACTCGACGAGCTTGGCGAAATTGAGCAGGTAGGCGGCCTTCACCGTGGCCTCGCTCTCGGCGCGGACGGCTGGGACGCAGAGGATCCACGTGACCCATGCGAGCCATAGGACCCGTCGCGTGACCGTGCTAGGCAGCATCGCGCGCAAGGCTCTCAGAAGCGGTAGCTGAGCTTCAGCCGGAAGGTGCGGCCGTCCTGTTCGAGGCGGTCCTGCACGTGCTCGGCGCCGCCGGGCGAGCGGTAGCGGGCGTCGAGGAGATTGTAAACCGAGGCGGAGATCTCGAGACCGGGCCGCAGTTCGCGGCTGAGCAGCGTGGCATTCACGAGCCAGGTGTCGCCAGTGCGGTCGCGCTGGATGGTGAAACGATCCGACTGATAGAGCAGCTCGAGGCCGGCGCTGAGCTTCTCGCCAAAGATGGGCACCGCGAGCTGCGCACGCACGGCGTCGCGCGGGGCGTTCTCCAGTTCCTGTTCGGTGGCGCTGTCCTCGGAGACATGGCGCGTGTAACTCGCCCGGGCCAGCATGCCGTTGTCCCACTTACCCTCCACTTCCACCTCCGCGCCCCGCACACGGGCGTCCCCGCCATTGATCGAAACAAGATCGCCGTTCGCATCCTCGCGCGTCGTCACTAGCGCGACGATGTCATTCTGAAACAGCGACGCCGACGCCCGCCAGTGCGCGTCGAAGTAGTGCTCGACGACGAGTTCGGTGGTCCGGATTTTTTCTGGCTGAAGGTCCGGATTCGCCCGCTGGCCGAAGCCCGCATAACTCAGTTCGTAGGTATTGGGCGCGCGGAAGGCTTCCCCATAGAGCAGCTTGAAGGTGGTGCTCTTCCACGGCTGCACGATCGCGCCGAAGCGCGGATTCACGGTGTCGCCGAAGCTGTTGTAACGGTCGTAGCGCACGCCACCGACCAGCTTCAGCCACTTGGTGATCTCCAGATTCCCGTCCGCATACGCGCCGAAGACCTCCTGCTCGCCAGCCACGTCCGCATAGACGAAGCGCGGGTCCACGTCGAAGTTGAGTTGCGTGAGATCGAGCGAGCGCCGGTACTCGACGCCGAAGGAAAGGCGAAAACGGTTGAAGAATTGGTGGCTCGCATTTGCCTCAAAACCCCACCAGCGCGCATCCGCGGAGTCGTCGTTGCGATATTGTCCGCCGTCTTCGAGCGGGTAGTCGCCGTAACCTTGGTAGTGATAGGTGTCGTAGGACGCGCGCGCGTTGTAGGTCCAGCCATTCGCCGTGGTGTGGGTGAAGGCGAGTTCGACAAAGCCACGGGTGTCGAGCGTGCTGTTCAGGTCGTTGAAATTGCTGCCGTAGGAGGCGGTGGGCACATCCTTCTCCCGCGAGACATAGCCACCCCGCAGGGTGAAATCGCGCCAACTGAGCGAGCCGAGGAAATTCCAAGCACGGTCGCCGTCGCGCCGGTAAGCGATGCCGCGATTGGTCTCCGGCGTATCGAACTCCGGGAAGTAAAGGTCCGCATCGCCATCGGTCGCGTAGCCGGATCCGGAGAGCAGCAGGTCGATGCCATTGGCAAATTTCCGCCCAAACGTGACCCGGCCCGAGCGCGCATCGAAGCTCCCGTAACTTCCTGCAACTTCCGTCCCATGCACGTCCGCCCCGCGGCGAGTCGTCACACTCAGCACGCCGAAGAAGGCATTGCTGCCGTAGAGCGCCGAGCCCGGCCCGCGGATGAATTCCACCCGCTCGATGAGATCCACATCGAGCAGCCCTTCGGTGCCCACCGGCACGGAATCGTACACGATGTCGTTCATGCGATGCCCATCGATGAGCAGCAGCACCTTGCTCCCGTAATCGCCGAAGCGATTGAACCCGCGCACGCCGGTGTAGGTGTAATTGCGGTCGTAAGTGATATCGAAGCCGGGGGTCGCGCGGATGATGTCGGCGAGCGTGCGGTAGCCGAACTGCTGAATTTCGCGCCGCGTGACGATGGAGACGGAGGACGGCGCGTCGGTCACCTTCTCGGAGAACTTCGACGCTGCGAAGACGGTATCGACTTTGATCGAGCCGAGCTCTTCGAGGCTGAGATTGAGCAGGTGGGAGCCTTCGTCGGCCGCGGAGGCGATCCGAACTGCGGCAAAGAGCGTCAAAACGAGGACGCGGCCCCTACGATGGGTGGAAAATTTCATGGGAATACGCGATGGGCCTGACCGGGCAGGACGGGCCTAAGGAAACGCTGATTTAATCAGACGCGTGGGCAAAGGTCATGAGGAGGTGCGGGGTCGTAGAGGGATGGAAGCCCAACGGAGTTTCGCGCAGACCGAGTATAGCCGCAAAAAGAAGATCACCCGGCGGGAGAAGTTCC
>JANNXQ010000184.1:0-25923 GCA_031409655.1 Chthoniobacteraceae bacterium
CGAATAAGTCAGCTGCTTTCAGGCGCCGCTTCTCTTGCCGCTCACGGCGTCCGGTCACTGTTTTGGTTGATCTTCTTGCCATCAACCGTAACTAACATAACTCGGCATCTGATGTGAAGCTGTTTTGGAGGGCTCAGTAAATCAAAGCGCCTCCCCGAGGTTCGCGCGGAACTGCGCCTCCAGGCGCTGCGGGGCGAGGACGCGGATGCGCTTGCCCTCCACTTCGATCTGGCCTGCGTCGCGCAGCCGCGCGAGAGCGCGGGAGAGGGTCTCGTTGCGGGTGCTGAGTTCGGAGGCAAGGACGGTCTTCGTCACGTCGAGCGCGATTTCGAAAGGGCTCGTCGGTCGCGGTTGCGGGCAGCGTTTGAGCAGCCAATGGATGAGCCGCGTCTCGACATCCTTGCCCTGCAAATCCTCAACGGCATTTACAAGGAGGCGGAGGTGCTGGCTCATCGAGCCAATCATCCGCAGCGCGAGTTCCGCGTGGGATTTGATCAGCGAGAGGAATTCGGCGCGCGGGACAAAAAGCAGGTCGCAATCTTCGACCGCTCGCGCGCTGGCCGGATAGCCCGCGTCGCCCGCGAGCGCGCCTTCAGCGAAGGACTGCCCCTGGCGAAAGACGTGGATCGTTTTCTCCGCCCCATCCGCACCGAGTCGGTACACGTTCACGGCCCCCTGGCGAATGATGAAGAAGCCTCGCACCGCATCGCCTTCGCTGAATAAACGTTCTCCCCGACTGGCGCGCCGCACCTCGACAAATTTCGCGATGCGCTCGAGATCCTCCGCCGGCAGATCGGCAAACATGCTACAGCCGCGCAAGGCCGCTGTTTGTGCAGCGAGCCGGAGTTCGAGAAATTTTTCGGGCACGTGGCCAGCATGCCGTGAGGCCACCCCGATGCGTAAGCGAAAAGGCGCAGCACGTGTTTCATTTTGCGACTGCGGATTTTGATCGAGGAGGGGTCGGCAGCGGGCCCCAGATTTCTGCAAGGAGGGTGAAAATTTCTGGCTCGGCCTGTTACCGTTCGCCGGTCAGGAATGGGTAGAAATCGTCCGCGCCAAAGTAAGCTTCGGTCAACTCAGCGAAGCACTCCTTCTGGTTGTTCAACCCTGGTTCGCAGACTTACTCCACGACCACCACTGGCTTGCCTAAGACTCCCATCTTCGGCGTGATGCCGAGGCCGGGCGCGGTGCTCGCGGTCATAAAGCCATCCACGCGCTGCGGGGCCCCATCGGCGGTCGAGACCGTCACGTAGCTGTTGAAGTCGGTGCTGGTGAAGCGGAATTCCTCCGGCGTGCTCTGCGCGAGATGCGCAATGGCGGCCGTGGTGATATCGCCCCCCCAGCTATCCTCCAGCGTCATGGCGATACCCATGCTCACGCAAAGGTCGCGGGCCTGTTTGATTCTCGTGAGGCCGCCGAGCTTGCTGATTTTCAAATTCACCACGTCCATCGCGAGATCCGCTTTGGCGCGCAGCAGCATGTCGAGCGAGTCGATGTTTTCATCGAGCACAAAGGGATGCGCGCACTGCCGGCGCACCGCGAGGCATTCCTCATAAGTGAGGCAGGGCTGCTCGATATACACATCCACATCCCGCACCGCCTTCGCCACCCGCACAGCTTCGTGCTGCACCCATCCAGTGTTGGCATCCGCCACGAGTCGGTCGCCGGCCTGGAGCTTGGCGGCGACGGCGAAGATGCGCGCGATGTCCGTATCCGGATCGCCGCCCACTTTAAGCTGGAAGCGGGTGTAACCCTCGGCGCGATAACCCGCGACCTTCGCCGCCATGTCCTCTGGCGACTCCTGCGAGATGGCTCGATAGAGCCGCACCTTCTCGCCGTAACGACCGCCCATTAGCACGCACACGGGCAGGCCCGTCGCTTGTCCGAGGATATCCCAGCAGGCGATGTCGATCCCCGACTTCACATACGGATGCCCCTTCAAAGCCGCGTCCATGCGCTGATTCAGCTTCGCGAGTTCCCGAGGATCCTGCCCGAGGAGATGCGGTCCGAGTTCCCGCAACCCAGCGCGAACACCATCGGCATAAGCCGGAAGATAAAACGGTCCGAGCGGGCAAACCTCGCCATGACCCACGAACCCGTCGTCCGTTTCCACCGCCACGATGGTGCTGTCAAAGACGGTGACGGATTTTCCACCGGACCATTTGTAAGTGGTCTCGTGCAACGGGAGTTCGACGCGATAAGCAAGAATGCGGGTGATTTTCATGATGGGAGGTCGGCTCGATTCATTCGATTTTCGGAGGACACTATTCGTTCCCCGCCCTTTCGTCTTGGTGGGAAAATGCGCGAGATGCGGAAACTCAGCACAACCCCCACGCAGGCGGCAAGGCCACGGCGCGGATGGTTCAAAATCCCGATCTGCTTGCGGCCCGCTTTTAGTTCCTGTTCCCTCTGTCCGTGCCCCCCTCCACCCTCGCGCTTCTTTTTCTAGCTGGCCTCGCGAGTGGGTTCATCGACGCCATCGCGGGCGGCGGAGGCCTGATCTCGGTGCCCGCACTTCTCGCCGCCGGGTTGCCGCCGCAGATCGCGCTGGGCACGAATAAGTTTCAATCGTCCTTCGGCACCATCCTCGCCGTGGTCCGTTACGCCCGCGCAGGGATGATGAAAACGCCCTGGCTTTGGCTGGCGGTCGCAGGCTCCTTCTTCGCCTCCATGGCCGGGGCGCACGTCGTCACGCTCGTGGACAATGCCGTCCTCAAGAAACTCATCCCCTGGATGCTCGCCGCCGTCGCCATATACACGGCGATCAATCCGCGCTTTGGCTTGCACGCTGGCCGCGCGCACTTTCGACCGGTGGTGTTCGCCCCACTCTTTGGCAGCGTTATCGGATTCTACGACGGCTTCTTCGGTCCTGGGACCGGATCCTTCTGGACCATCGCCTGCGTCGCCCTGCTCGGTCTCGATCTGCGTCACGCCACCGGCTACACCAAGGCAGTCAACCTCGCGAGCAACCTCGGCTCACTCGCGATTTTCCTGCCAAGCAAGTCCGTCCACTTCCCCGCGGGAGCGGCGATGATCGCCGGCCAACTCATCGGCGCGCAACTCGGCTCCGGCTTCGTCATCAAGCATGGCGCGAAATTTATCCGGCCCGTGTTCCTCGCGGTGGTGTCTGCGCTAACCTTAAAGTTAATCTGGGATGGATTTCACCACTAACAGCCTGTTGAAACATACTGTGACAGGGCGGAGCACAGCCGTCCCGGCTGTGCTCCGCTGAGCAATTGGGTTTTTCAAGAGGCTGCTCAGAAGATGGGAAAGGCGCAAGAGATCATGGTTATAGCAGTGCGCGGCTATTTTACCCCATTGCCTTTCGATTCTACGCCTTTCGATTTCACTGGTTCCAATCCGATTGCCGGACCGTTGTCGGCCGGCATCGATTGGTGCCATGCGAGCACGGCCTTGGACAGCCGTGCGACGATGCCGGGATACTGCGCTGCGAGGTTGTTCGTTTCGCCGCGATCTTTGGCGAGATCGTAGAGTTGGGGTTTCGTGCCGTCGTATTCCGCCAGGAATTTCCAATCCTGATCGCGCACGGCAAGATCGGGAAGCGGCTCGAGGATGGTCGCGGAAGCGGTCTTACGATCCGGTGGACGACGCCAGAAGATCGGCGCAGCGCGAGACGCGGTGCTTTGGCCCAGCAAGACAGACGCGAGATTTTCGCCATCAAAAGTAACTCCATCCGGCTTCTCGACCTGTGCGATCGCGAGCATCGATGGCGCGAGATCGAAGGCGGCAAAGACGGAGGTATCGTTCGGCTTACCGACTTTACTTTTCTCAATGAGGCCCGGCCCCCACGCGATCAGCGGGGAACGCGTGCCGCCTTCATACAGGGTGGTCTTGGTGCCGCGGAAGGGACCGGCACTGCCAGCGCCCGGCTCCGGGCCATTGTCGGAGCAGACGAGGATGAGGGTTTGGTCGCGGAGCGCGGGCGTGTCCCGGATGTGATCGAAGAGTCTGCCCAACTGCCGGTCCATCTCGACGAGCACCGCATGATACATCTCACGCTTGGTCTTGCCCCACTTCTCGACGGGCGGCCACCACGGGCCATGGACATCGTCCGGCCACAGGTTCACGAAGAAGGGTTTCTTCGCAGCGACAGCTTTGTCGATGAAAGGAATTGCCGCGTCGATGAAGCCGCTGGTGATCTTCGAGCGGAGCATCCACGTCACTGGCTGACCGAGACGCTCGGCATCGGCCCAGATTTGGCCGGGCTCTTGGTCGCCTGGCTTTAAGGTGAGCGGCAAAAGCTTCGGACCCATGCCTTCGAAGTTGGTCAGCGATTCGTCGAAGCCATAGGCAGTGATCGGTGGCGCGTCATCGACATCGCGCTGACCGCCGAGATGCCACTTGCCGAAGTGGCCGGTGGCATAACCTGCCTGCTGGAGGATGCGGGCGAGCGTCGGCGCTTGCGGGTCGAGCCAGTGGGCTACGCCGCGCCGTTCATTGTCCGCGCGGTGGCTGAGGAAGGAAGTGATCCGCCAGCGCTGCGCATACTGGCCGGTCGTCAGTGCGCATCGGGAAGGCGAGCAGATCGGTGAGTTCACATGGAACTGCGAGAAGCGGATGCCCTCCGCCGCGAGCCGATCCACGTTCGGCGTCTTTGCCTCCCTATTTCCGAAACACGAGAAATCGCCCCAGCCCAGGTCGTCGATGAAGACCATCACGAAGTTTGGCCGCGACTCCGCGGCTTGGGTGGCACCACAGACGACGCCAAGGAATAGAGCGGGGAGCAAAAGGGATCGGAGCAAGCTGGTGGAGGGTTGGTGTTTCATGACACGGAAACGTCACCGTGACGCGCTCGGCGCGACCCTTCAAGGCTTCCGCGACTCCCTTTCTCCTTCGCTCATAGACTCGCCGCTGCGCCGCGAAGTTTGCGTCTTTGCGCCAGGCCGTGCGTTACGCGTAAGGCGTGCCGTCACCCTTGAGATAAGTGCGCGTGGCGCGGTCCTGGAAGAAGTTCGCGTCGTTGCGATGGTCGCCAAGGAGTTTGCAGAGGAAGAGGCCGACGATGGAGAGGCGGTCAAAAGCGTCGGTGATGAACTTCGCCGCGTCTTCGATGGATTCCTTGAAGCTGGGCGGTTGCCGCCGGGTGTCGCCGCCCGCGATGCCAGTGCTCAGGCTCAGGAGCTGGCGGATGGTGATTGCGGCTTTGAGCGGATCGTCCTGCCACTCGGTGATGGTGGCGCTGACCTTTTCGTCGAGATCGAGCAGGCCAGCCTGCGCCGCGCAGACCGCCAGGGCTGCGGCGAAACCCGTCATCCCTTCCGCGAGCAGGTGCAGCTTATCCGCGATCCAGATGGGCGCGTCGTCTTCGAAGATGATCTCGCCTTTCCGCAGCACCAGTAGGGCGACGCCGCGCGAGGCCCTGGAGAACTCGGCGCCGGCCTTGAAGCGCAGCATTTCCTCCGGGGAAATTCCAGCCGGCGCGTCCGCTGCGGCGCAAAAAATCCGGGCGGCGAAGAGCGCGCAGCGAGTGGGCAGGCGGGAGCTTCATCGTGGCCGGGAGACAAGGCAGGAATGGGTGTGCCGCATCCCGAGCGGCGGTCGCAAGAGCGGAAGCCAGCCGCCCTCGGCGCCGGGCCGCAAATCAGCCGCAGCGCACTCCGGCTAACTCGCTCGGGCAGTGTTCACTTCACCTTGGCGACTCGCTGAACGAGTTCCTTGCCGAGGATTTTGGCGAGGAAATGGTTGTCGGAGAAATCGCGTCCTTCGCTGTCGCCGAGGCGCACGATGACGAGCTTTTGCGAAGGGATGATGTAGCAGCCCTGGCCGCCCTTGCCGATCGCCGCCAGGGTGTCTCGGGGGATGTGAAAACCAAGCGCCTTGCGGTCTTCGATCTCCCGTCTCTGCCGCTCTGCGCTCCGGCTCTCGAGCCCGACCACCGTGGCCTCGTCGTCCAGCCCGAGCAGCCACCAGCCGAAGGCGTAGGCGGGGTTCGTCGGGCTCGGCTGCAAGCAGTGGGAGAGCGGCCCGGGGCTGACGAGCAGGCGAGTGTCCCAGCGTCCGCGCAGCCGCACGAGTTCGCCAAATTTTGCCCACTCCCGGGCCGTCAGGAAGGCGCCAGTGGGCATGTTCATCTCCTCCTTGGAATCGCGCCGCCAAAAGCCCACGCGCAGCCCGATGGGAGCAAGGACGCGGCGATCGAGATACTCGTAGAGCGTTTCATTGGTGGGCTGGAGTTTGCGGCTCATCAGCGCGCCGAAGCATTGGAAGGGGATCGGCCCGTAGGAAAAGGTGGTGCCCGGCTCCGCGACCGCGTTGGCCATCTCCACGGCTTTCTGAAAGATCGGCGTCGCCACTGGATTGTCCCCACCTTCGATCCCGCTGCTCAGGTTCAGGAGCTGCCGGATGGTGATCTGCTCCTTGAGCCCTCCATCTTTCCACTCGTGGAGCGTGTCGGAGACTTTTTCATCGAGCGCGATGAGGCGATCCTGGACCGCGCACGCGGCGATCACGGCGACAAAGCTTTTGGTGGCGCTGCCGAGGAGGTGGGGCTTGGCCTCATTCCAGATCGGCGCGTAGTCCTCGAAGATGACCTCGCCATTCCGCATGATCAGCATGGCGACCCCGCGCGCAGCCTTCGAGTAGTCGGCGGCGCCTTTGAAGCGTTGCTCCTCCTCGGGCTTGAGCTTGGAAGCGGAGGGCTGCGCCGCGACGGGAGCCAGTGAGCCGAGCAGCACGCAGAGGGCGATTTTGAGGAACTTCATACGATGGCCTGAGGCCACTGAGAAGATGCCCCAGACCACCCGGCCTCCGCAAGGTCCGTGCGTGGGCTCCACAAACCTGGGCCGCTCTCAGATCGACGCGGCGGAGTATTCCCAACCTTTCCGATACGCGGCGCGCTTGATGAATTTGTTCGCGGTCGCATTGCCGATGGCTTCGAGCTTCTCCGAATCCCACTCGAGGCGCTGGCCTGCCACGCGCATCGCGAGACCGCCGACGAGGGTGAGTTCCGTGAGCGGTACCGAGTAGTCAAACTGGGACATGAAGGGAAACGGTTTCCCGTTTTTGATCGCGAGCGTCCACTCTTCCTGCGGCGCGCCGGCTTTCGGGCTGCGCTCCAGGGTCTTCGCGACCGGGCTGGCCAGGATGGCCTCGCGCCGCGCGAGGGGCCAGATCTGCGGGTTTTTCGCCTGGTCGGCCTTGTTAAAGATCACCCCTTCGGTGCCGACGATGAACCAGCCACCGATCGGCATGACGCCGTTCTTTTTCGGGGACTCGTCTTTGAGCGCCTCGGCTTGATCGATGACCGACGGCAGCTCCGGCAGATACTGCGTGCCGTCCGGCTTCTTGCCTTCGTACCACGTGAGCAGCACGTCGCCGTGCCCTTTCACGCCGGGGAATTCCATCTTCACGATCGCGCCCGTCGGCCAGGCGATGTCCGAGATGTCATCGACCTGCGTCGCCGTGACAAACTTCGGCACGCCGAGATCCAGACCCCAGGAAGGTGCATCGATGAGATGGCAGCCCATGTCGCCGAAGGCGCCGGCGCCCCACTCGAGGAAGCCGCGCCATTTGAAAGGATGAATGTCCGGCGAATACGCGTGCTCGGGCGTGGCCGCGAGCCACTGCTCCCAATCGAGGTTCGCTGGCTTTTCGCCCGTCTTAAGGGACGCCGCGCCGCCCTGCGGCCAGATCGGCCGGTTCGTCCAGACGTGGACTTCCTGCACCTTGCCGATCACCCCCGCCGCGAGCCATTCCTTGACCACACGATTGTCATCGTAGGTGTGTCCTTGGTTACCCATCTGGGTGATCACGCCCTTTTTCTTTGCCGCGAGATGAAGCTGACGCCCTTCCCAAAGGGTATTCACGAGCGGCTTCTGCACGCAGACATGCTTGCCGAGCGCGATGGCATGCATCGCAGCCGGATAGTGCGCGTGGTCTGGAGTCGAAATGGTCACCGCTTCGATCGACTTCACCTCGTCGAGCATCTGGCGGAAGTCGGTGAAAGTTTTCGCGTTCGGAAATTTAGCGGCCGCTTTGGCGAGGTTGTTGGCATCGACATCGCAGAGCGCGACGACTTCGTTCTCGCGGGACGCGCCTTCCAGGTCCGAAGCGCCCTTGCCGCCACAGCCGATCGCCGCGATGGCGAGTTTCCGGCCGGCGGGGGTGCCGTCCTGCGCGATCAGGATATTCGGCAGGATGATGCCGCCAGCAGTGGTGGCAGTGAGACCTTTGAGGAAGGAACGACGGGTGGAGCGGAACGGGCGGAGGGACATGGGTGGAAGTTTTGGGGCCTGAAGGCAGTTTGCATCACCCGCGGGCGGAATCTCTCTTAGCAGCGACCGCGACCAAAACCGCCCGGCGCCGCGCCGGCGGTCGCTTGCAGGTAAATCCCGGGCTCCGCATCAAGACGATTGACTTCACGCATAAACCGCTAGGATGCCGGGGTGAAAGTCCCCCTGCATGTGGTCCTCGCCCGCCGCGAAAAGCTGGCGCAGCTCCTCCAGCAGCACCGCTACCTGCCGATTCAGGAACTTTGCCGCCGTCTCGGCGTCTCCGAGGCCACGGCCCGGCGCGACCTCGCCGCACTGGTCCAGGAGAAGAAGATCACCCGCACCTACGGCGGGGCCCTCCACGAGTTTAATGATCGGTTCCCGTCATTCCGCGAACGGCAGGGCGAGGCCGCGCGCGCCAAGCGGAAAATCGCCCAAGCCGCGCTCGCGCTCTTCGAGCCGGATCGCACCTATTTCTTCGACTCCGGCACCACGGTCTTCGCCATCGCCGAAGCCTTCCGGGAGCACCCCGTGACCCCGGCGACCGTCGTCACCTCGAATCTTCCCGTGGGCGAAATCCTCGCCACCATTCCCGGCGTCCAAGTTTTCCAGGTCGCCGGCCAGCTCCTCCATCTCCAATCCACGCTCCTCGGCGAAACCGCGCAAAAGAGTCTGGAGTTCTGGCACTTTGACATGGCCTTCCTCTCCGCGGAGGGCATGAACGCTGAGGGCCTCTGGAACTCCCAGGCTGCGATCGTCGAGCAACAGAAGGTCGTGCTCCGCCGCAGCACCCGCAGCATCTTCTGCCTTGATGGAGGGAAGCTCAACCGCCAGCCGCCTTTCCTCCTTCTCCCCTGGCCAGAAGTGGATCTTCTGCTCACCGATATCCCCTTGGAGAAGCTCCGCACCGCCGGCCTTCCGATCCGGGAACCGCAGTACTTTTCTCCCCGCACCGGGGTGACGAAAACCCAAAAAGGCTCTCCGCCGGCCAAGTCGCTACCCGCACCTCCAGACGACCATCTCCCCGTGCATTTCTTATGATCGGCATCGTTCGTAAAAATCGAAATTTTCCTATTGACCACCCTCCTGAAACTTATATGATCGCGTCCAGTCATATAAATCTTCTCCCCGAATCATGAGCGCCATCCCTGCCCCCAGCCGCCCCGTCGTCGAGGCGCTCGTGCGCACCTCGCTCTTTCGGCAGCTCGGAAAAGCCGCGCCCGCTTCTGCAGCCCCGGTCCTCATGGTGAATAGCTCGGCTCGGCACATGCACATCTCCCCGGAGAATCTCGAAGTGCTTTTCGGGCCCGGCGCCAAGCTCACCGTTCACAAGTGGCTTTATCAGGAAGGTCAGTTTGCCTCCGAACAGACGGTGACGCTGATCGGCCCGCGCCGCCGGGTCATCCCGAGCCTGCGCATCCTCGGCCCCTGCCGGAATCTCACGCAGATCGAACTCGCGATCACCGACTCCATCCAGCTCGGCGTGGATTTGCCGGTGAAAATGTCCGGCGACATCAAGGGCACCCCCGGCGGCTACGTCATGGGTCCGAAAGGGATGCTGGAGATGCCGGACGGCCTCATCCGCGCCGCCCGGCACGTCCACATGAGCCCCGCCGACGCCGCCTTCTATTGCGTGAAGCACCTCGACCGCATCACTCTCAAAGTGACCTCGCCTTTCTGCAACACCCGCTTCGACGACCTGATCGTCCGCGTCGATCCCAGCTTCAAACTCGAAGTCCACATGGACACGGATGAAGCCAACGCCTGCGACCTCGAACGCGCCACGAAGGTCGAGCTTTTCAAAACCTAACCCAACCCATAACCCACAAACACAATGAGCGAAGCAATCGGACTAATCGAAACTCGCGGCTACGTCGGCCTGGTGGAAGCCAGTGACGCCATGGTCAAAGCCGCGAACGTGCAACTAATCAAATCCATCCCCATCGGCGGCGCGCTGATCACCACCATCGTGCGTGGCGACGTCGGCAGCGTCAAAGCCGCCGTGGAAGCGGGCAAGGAAGCCGCCAAACGTGTCGGCAACCTCGTCGCCTCCCACGTCATTGCCCGGCCCTCGCCGGACCTCCTGAAACTCTTCATCGGCTAATTCCTCCACACTCCACTCTCTACCTCACCTACTTATATGGCCGGACAAGCAATCGGAATGATCGAAACCAAGGGTCTCGTCGCGCAGTTTGAAGCGACAGACGCCATGCTCAAAGCAGCTAACGTCGAAGTCGTCGGCTGGGAAAAAGTCGGCTCGGGCTACGTCACCGTCTTTGTCAAAGGCGATGTCGCTGCCGTCAAAGCCGCTGTTGAAGCCGGCGCCACCGCCGCGAGTGCGATCGGCGAAGTCGTCGCCGTCCACGTGATCCCACGTCCGCACGACGACCTCCAGGGTCTCGGCAAATTCCTCGGTGGCAAGCCCGCCACGAAGTAATCCAAGGAGCGGCGATTTGTAATCGCCGACCCAAACGCTCCCTCGCGCAGCGACCACTCCGTCTCCTCGGTCAGATGTCACCCAACAAAATCCTCGTCGCCAATATCGGCAGCACCTCCTTCAAGTTCCGCTTGATCGAGATGCCGACCGAGCGCGTCCTGGCAAAGGGTGGCGTCGAGCGGATCGGCAGCCCAGACGCTCCGTGGAAAGCGCAGATCGGTTCCGAGCCCGAGCAAAAGGGTACAGCCGCCCTGCCTGACCACGGCGCCGCCATCGCGCTCGTCGAGCAGTTACTCGGTGGATTCGAGGGCCTCGCCGCCGTCGGCTTCAAGCCCGTGATGGCCCGCGGCATCTCCGGCACGCAGTTACTCGCCGAGCCGGTGCTCCAGGCGATGGAGGAAATCAACACCCTCCTCCCCGCGCACAATCCTCCTTACGTCGCGGCCGTCCGCAGCTTCCACCAGTCGCATCCGAAGCTCCCGTGCATCGGCACTTTCGAGACCGCCTTCTACGACGACGTGCCGGTGGAAAACACCCGCTACCCGATCCCGCGCGAATGGGAAACCAAGTACGGCATCCGCCGCTATGGCTTCCACGGTGCGAGCCACCGCTTCGTCTCGCAGCGTTGCGCGGAACTCCGCGGCACGGATCAGTTGCGCATCATCTCCTGCCATCTCGGAGGTAGCTCTTCCATCGCCGCCGTGCGCGATGGCAAGGCGATCAACTCCAGTTGGGGTATGACCCCGCAGAGCGGCCTCCCGCAAAATAACCGCGTCGGCGATTTCGACTGCTTCGCCCTCATCTATCTCGCCCGCGACCTCGGCCTCGGTCTCGACGCCGTGGAAAAGGCCCTCACCTCGCAGTCCGGTCTCAAAGGCATGTCCGGCCTCGCCACAGGGGACATGCGCGACGTCCTCGCCGCCGCCCAGAGCGGCAATACCGACGCGCAGATCGCCGTCGATGTTTTCGCCGGTGCGATCCGCAAATTCATCGGCCAGTTCCTCGTCGAGATGAACGGCGCGGATGTCCTGATTTTCACTGCCGGCATCGCCGAGAACAACCCGGCTCTGCGCGAACAAGTCTGTGCCAACCTCGACTTCTGCGGCCTCGAACTCGACCGCGACGCCAACGCTCGCACCGGTGCCGAGGAGGCCATCATCTCCACGCCACGCTCGAAGATCGAAGTGCGCGTCCTCCCCACCAACGAAGAACTCATCATCGCCCGCAACGCCTGGGCCAAACTCTCAACACTCCACTAACAACCCACCACCTATTATGGCACAACAAGCAATTGGACTCATCGAAACCCGCGGCCTCATCGCCTTGGTCGAAGCAACTGACGCAATGCTGAAGTCGGCAAACGTCGAACTCGTCGGACCCATGACCCAAGTCGGCAACGCGATGGTGACCGTCTGCGTCACCGGCGACGTCGCCGCCGTCAAGGCCGCCACCGAAGCTGGCAAGAACGCCGCGCAGTCGCTCGGCGAAATCGTCAGCGTTAGCGTCATCGCCCGTCCGCACAACGACCTCCCCGCCGTCCTTCCAAAGGCAAAGTAAGAAGGTCTAAGGATGAAGGATGAAGGACTTCGAGTCGCCGGATTTGGTCGAAAGAACGCGCGCATTTGCGTTGCGGATCATTCGCCTGTCGGCGTCGTTGCCTCGGACGAAGGAAGCTTCGGTCCTCGGCCACCAAGTTCTTCGATCCGGCACTTCCGTAGGGGCGAACTATCGAGAGGCGCAACGCGCCCGAAGCAAGGCCGAGTTTTGCGCCAAGATTGGTGACAGCCTCAAGGAACTCGATGAAACCCTCTACTGGCTGGAACTCATTCTCGGTGCCGATTTGATCAAGCCAGTCCGGCTTCACCCGCTGACCACCGAATGCAATGAACTCCTCGCTATTTTCACCACTATCCACAAACGAGCGAAAGGCGTCTGAGCGGGTGCCTTCATCCTTCATCCTTCATCCTTCATCCTTATGATCTTGGCCCGCGTAGAAGGCAGCGTCGTCGCGACGAAGAAGAACGCGAAGATGACGGGGAATAAGTTCCTCCTCGTGCGTCCACTCGTGATCGACTCCGCAAAAGGCGGCGACTGGAAGCCCGGCACGAGCACACTCGTCGTCGTTGACAGCCTTGGCGCGGGCGAAGGTGAGATCGTCCTCATCGTGCAAGGCAGCTCCGCGCGATTGGCCGCCGATGACAAAGACTCACCCGTCGATGCCGTCGTAGTCGGCCTCGTGGACACCGTCGATATCGGCAAACACATCCTCTACAAGGCGAAATAACCTGCCCGGCACTTTGCCTGGTCCTTTCTCCAAATCTTCTGCGGCTAACTTAGTATGACCAACATTGATGACAAACTTGTCTCCCGCGTCGTGAGCGAAGTGCTCGCGCGGCTCCAGACGCAGATCAAGGTGACTTCCAGCGGATCGAGCCAGTTTGGCGTCTATGAAAAGATGGAGGATGCCTGCGAGGCGGCGCATCGCTCGTTTGAAAAGTTGCGTGAACTTGGCGTCTCTGCGCGGCGCAAAGCAATTCAAGTCATCCGCAAGATGTGCGTGGCCAAGGCTCAGGAGTGGGGAACGATTGAATTCAACGAGACGAAGATCGGCCGACTGGATCACAAGATCGAGAAACTCAAAATCTGCGGCGATCTCGTGCCGGGCGTCGAGTTCCTCGAACGCATGGCTTTCAGTGGGGACTTCGGACTCACGATCATCGACTTTGCGCCGTGGGGTGTCATCGGTGCGGTGACGCCCTCGACTCACAGCGTCCCGACGCTCACCGGCAATGCGATCAACATGATCGCAGCGGGTAACTCGGTCGTCTATAACACGCATCCCGCCGCCGCAAACTGCGCGGCGATTGCGATCAAGGCTTACAACGAAGCCATCTTTGCGGAGATCGGCATCTCCGACTTACTCACCACGGTGGTGAAGCCGACGCTCGATACCTTCGACGTGATGTGCAAGCACCCGAAGGTGCGTCTCCTTTGTGTCACTGGCGGTCCTGCCGTCGTCGCCGCGGCGATGAAAACGGGCAAACGCGCAGTGTGTGCGGGTCCCGGGAATCCTCCGGTGGTCGTCGATGAAACCGCCGACCTCGAGGTCGCGGCAAAGTCGATCATCCAGGGCGCGAGCTACGACAACAACCTGCTCTGTATCGGCGAGAAGGAAGTGTTCGTGGTGGAAGCCGTGGCCGACAAACTCATCGCCGCGCTCAAGCGTGCCGGTGCCGTGCAACTCGACGCCAAGCAGATCGAGGCACTCTCAGACAAGGCGTTCGTTTTCCCGCAGGGCAAAGGCGCGGGCTGCCCGCATCCAGTGGTAAATCGCGACCTCGTCGGCCGCGACGCAGCGGTGCTCGCGAAAGCCATCGGTCTCGACGTGCCACCGGCGACGCAACTCCTCTTTGGCGAGACCAAGGCCGATCACATCTTTGTCGACGAAGAGCAGATGATGCCCTTCATCCCGGTGGTGCGCGTACCCAATGTGGACGCTGGTATCGCCGCCGCGATCCACGCCGAACACGGTTACAAGCACACCGCGGTGATGCATTCGCAGAACATCCGCAATCTCACCAAGATGGCGCAGATCGTCGATACCACCCTCTTCATCAAGAACGGTCCGTGCATGACCGGCCTCGGCCTCGGTGGCGAAGGATTCCTCAGCTTCTCGGTCGCCACGCCGACCGGCGAAGGCGTGACCACGCCGATGACCTTCACCCGCTCCCGCCGCTGCGTGATGGTCGAAAACTTGAACCTGTTCTAAATGCGCCTCGCGACGATCAAAGGCCACGTCACATCGACGGTGAAGCACAAAAGCCTCGATGGCTGGCGGCTGCTCCTGGCGATGCCGGAGAGCCCTGACCTCGCGCCACAGATCGTCCTCGACTCACTCGGTGCAGGCATCGGGCAGAAGGTGCTCATCTCGAGCGATGGCAGCGAAGCGCGTAAGATGGTCGGCGACGAACGCAGTCCGGCGCGGTGGACGGTGCTAGGGATCATTGATCCGGAAAGGGATCTCGCGCTATGAGAATGGGCACCGTCATCGGTCGCGTGACTCTTTCCGTCCGCCATAAGCGCTACTCCGGCGAGCGTCTGCTGCTCACGCTCCCTTGGAAGACCGATACCTTCAACGGCGCGGACAAACATGACCCCGCCATCGTCGTCTATGACCAACTCGGCGCTGGCGTCGGCCAGGACATCGCCATCAGCGAAGGGCGCGAAGCTGCCTGCCCCTTTCGAACCCCAACCCCCGTCGATGCCTACTGTGCGGCATTGGTGGATGAATTTTTCTACAAGGAGTAACCCATGACACTAATCGCTCAGAAAGAAGCCTCGGACTTTGTCAAGACCGGAGCCAAAGAGTTTCGCCAGAACGCCGAGATCCGGCTCACACCCGGCGCGAAGGACATCTTCACCGAAGCAGGAATCAAAGTTGTCTATGACGACGGCGCGCCGGCTCCGACCACGACTTCGGCGGCACCGACGGCGGGTGCTTCCACCAGCGGCTACAGCGCGGAGGACGTGCGGCTCTTCAACTCGAAAGAAGCGAACGAGATCAAGGAACAGATCTGCGATATCGGTCGCCGCATCTGGATGCGCGAATATTGCGATGGCAATGGTGGCAACATCTCCGCGCGGCTCGGCCCGGATCGTTTCATCTGCACGCCGACCGGCGTCAGCAAAGGATTCATGAAGCCGGACATGATGTGCATGGTCGATGGCAAGGGCACCCAGTGCGGCGGCACTTGGAAACGATCCAGCGAGATCACGACCCACATGGCGATCTTTCACTCGACGCCCGAAGCGGCGTCCGTCTGCCACGCTCATCCGGTCCACGCGGGAGCTTTCGCGATCAAAGGCATGCAGCCACCGCCGCGGTTGATCCCCGAGTTGGAAGTCTTCGTCGGCACCGTGGCTTACACCCCTTACAAGACTCCCGGCAGCCCCGAGATCGCCGCCGAGATCTATCCGCTCGCGCCGAAGCACCAGTCCATCCTCATGGGCAACCACGGCGTCATCTGCTGGGGTAAGTCCGTTGAGGATGCTTACTTCAAAATGGAGATCACCGATGCGTATTGCCGCACCGTGATCCTCGCGCAGGCCATCCCCGGCAATGCCTCGATCCCGTGCGACAAGCTCCCCGAGTTGCTCACCATCAAGAAGAGTCTCGGCCTGCCGGACGATCGCTACGACCTCAAGCCGGCCGGCCTCTGCGATGTCGATCCGTGGACCCAGATGTGCGGCTCGCACGGCTGCTCGTCACCTGTCACGCCCTTCAATCCCATGACCAACGGCGCATCTTCCAGCGACGCCGATGTCGAGGCCCTCGTCCAGAAACTCACCGACGAAATCGTCGCCAACCTCTCCAAGTAACATGAAAGTAGCCATCATCGGCGGCGGCGGCCGCGTCGGTTCCTGCGCAGCGTTTGCCCTCCAGTGTTCGGGGATCGTGAAAGACATCATCGTCCTCGACGCCAATCAGGCCACGGCCGAAGGCGAAGCGCTCGACTTACTCCACGGCGCCGCCTTTTGCGCGGATCAGAATATCTACGCCGGCACCTATGCCGACTGCGCGAGTGCGGATATCATCTGCATCACCGCTGGCCTGCGCCGGAAGCCGGATGAGTCGCGCCTCGACCTCATCAATCGCAACGTCAGCCTCTTCGTCGGCATCCTGCAGAGCCTCAAGCAAGCCGGGCTCAAGAAGGACGCGATCGTCTTCGTCGTCTCGAACCCAGTCGATATCCTCACGCAACTTGCCGTCGAGCAGACCGGCCTACCCGCCGCGCAAGTGCTCGGTCTCGGCACCGTGCTCGACACCTCGCGCTTCTGCTCGCTCATCGCGCAATCGCTCAAGCTCCCGCCGACGCAGGTCCGCGCGATGATCCTCGGCGAACACGGCGACACCATGTTGCCCGTGTGGTCCTCCGCGAGCGTCGATGGCTTTCCTCTGCTGAAATTTCCCGGCGTCACGCCCACCTTCCAAACGCAGATCTTCGAACGCACGCAGAAGAGCGGCTCCGAAGTCATCTCCCGCAAAGGCGGCGCCGGCTGGGCCGTCGGCGTCGCGATCCGCGAAGTCATCGACTGCATCGCCCTCGATCGCCGCCGCATCCTGCCCGTCTCCAGCCTCGTCCGCGGCCCTTACGGCATCCGCGACGTCTGCATCAGCGTCCCCACTGTGGTCGGCCGCGGCGGTGCCTTGCAGCACATCGAACTCGAACTCTGGCCCAAGGAACGCCAGGCGCTCGAGACTTCCGCCAAAGCGCTCCAGGACACGCGGGCGAAAATCAAGTAGGCGGCGGGCAACCCGAAACGAGATGTTTCTGCGGTGAACGAATCCACATCGAGTTCGATCGCTTCGCAGCAAGCTTGATCGACCCTCACGTCTCCCGCAGCGCCGCGGCGATGGGGAGGCGGGAGGCTCTGATCGCGGGGAAGAGACCGCCGAGCAGGCCGAGGACGGCGGCCGAGATCATGGCGCGCACGAGCAGTTCAGGGGTGACGGCGAAGGCGAAGGTGACCTGGCTGAAGGTTTGGAAATTCATCGTCGTGGCGGTGAAGCCATTGAAGACGAAGTAGGAGATCGCCGCGCCGATGGCGCCGCCAGCGAGCGCGAGGACGAGCGACTCGGTGAGCACGGAGATGACCACCGGCCCGGAACCAAACCCCAGCGCGCGCAAAGTGGCGATCTCGCGAGCGCGCGCGGAGACGGCGCCGTACATCGTATTCAACGCCCCAAACAATGCGCCGAGCGCCATCATGACGGCGACGAAGACGCCGAATTTCGTGATGAAATCCGCGGTCATCGTGGACTGCTCAGCGTAGTGGTCGGACAGACGGGCGACCTTGACCTTGAGTTGCGGATTGGTGGTGAGGGCATCTTTGAAAGCGGTGAAGGCGGCGGCAGACGTGAGCCTGGCGTAGATGGATTGGAACCCTTCCGGACGGTTATACGCAGGCTGGAGCACGGCAGCATCGGTCCAGATCTCGGACTCCGCGAGCCCGCCGCCGGAGGTGAAAATGCCCACGATCTCCCAGGTGTTTTGCCCGATCTTGATCCGCTGCCCGAGGTCGAGTCCGGAAAAGGCACGCGCGGCGCCGGTGCCGACGATGACTTCATTTTTCCCCAGTTCAAAGCGCCGCCCCTGGACCATCGTGAGGTCGCCCCGCACGTCGAAGGCCGCCAGGCCGACGCCCCGCAGCGGGACATTCGCACTCGTGCCGGTCGAGCGCTTGGGAAGGTCGATGATGACGAAAAGTTCCGCCGAAGCCAGCGGTCCACTCGCGCCGCTCGCGATCCCCGGGGCGTCGCTGACGAGCCGCGCCTCTTCCCTCGAGAGGCCGCTGGTCATCTCGCTATCCGCGCCGCTGCGCATGATGATCGCAGTATCCGGCGTCCCGGAGACCGTCATCGCGCGCCGAAAGCCCTGGGCGATCGCAAGCACGCCGACGAGCACCGCGGTGACTCCGGCGATTCCGACCGCGGCGGAGAGGGCCGCGCCTTTGCGCTCCGGCAGACTGCGCAGATTGAATCCGGCGATGGCGAGGACTTGGGCGAACCAGTTCATGAAAGTGGGCAGGGAGCGGGGTTATCCATTCCGGCGCAGCGCCTCCGCAGTGCGCAGAGTCATGGCGGAAAAGGCGGGGATCGCGCCGGCGATGAGACCAAGCAGCAGCACGAGACCGGAACCGAGGACGAGCGCGCGCATAGGCACGAAGAACGTGGGCAGCATTTGCGGCACCGGATTCCCCGCCGCCAGGGTGCCCCACGCGAGGCCCAGGCCAAGCAGGCCGCCGAGGATGGCGATGAGGCAGGACTCGGCGAGCACGAGCACGAGCACCAGGCCATTGGAGAAGCCCATCGCTTTCAGCACGCCGAGCTCTTCGGTGCGTTCGCGAACGGCCTGGTTCATGGTATTTCCGGCGACGAGCAGGATGGTGAAAAAGACGGCGCTGAGCACCGCAACCATGATCTTCCCGATGTCGCCGATCTGCTGCGCAAAGCCGGCGGCGAAGGCGCCCTCCGGTTCGGCCTTGGTCTCGTAGGGGGAGTTTGCAAATTCGGCGTCGATCCGCGCGGCGACGGCGGCCGCTTCGTCGGCGTTTTTCACCCGCACGGTGTACCATCCGACCTCGCCTTTGTTCTGGGTCCGCGCTTCGTCAAAGTAGTCGTAGCGAAAGTAAAGGCTGCTCAGATCGGAGCCTTTCTTGGTCGAGTCGCAGATCCCGCTGATTTCAAATTGCCACGCGGCTTGGTTCGCGGGTTCGCCGTAGATCGGGGAGGTCAGCGGAACGCGGTCGCCGACTTTCCAACCGAAGCGTTTGGCAAGATCCCGTCCGATGATCGCGCCGTTGCGCGTCTTCGCCCAGCGCGCCTTCGCCTCGGCATCGAGGGTGTACTCCGGGTAAAGGTCGAAAAATTTCTCCGGCTCGACGGGCATGTTGGCGAAAAAATTTTTGGGATCCTGATAGATCCCACCGAACCATGTCGCGTGCGTGGCGGCCTCGACCCCGGGGACGCCCGCGAGTCGCTGGCTGTAGCTCACGGGCAGGGTTTGGATCAGCGACACCTTATGCCGCACGATGAGGCGGTCGGCGTCGGCGATCTCGACCCCGGCGGCAAAGGCTTCACGGATCGCAAAGAGGAAACCGAAGAGCGCGAAGGCGACAAAGATGGAGAGCACCGTGAGGAGGGTGCGCAGCTTCTTCCGCTTCAGACTGCTCCAGACGAGGCCGAAGTATTTCATTCCGGCTGGGTGTTGGAGAGCTGCCCCTTATCGAGGTGGACGGTGCGGCTGGCGCGCGCGGAAGCGTGCGGATCATGCGTGACCATCACGATGGTCTTGCCCTGCTCGCGGTTGAGCGTCTGGAGTAAGGTTAGGATTTCATCGCCGGATTTGCGGTCGAGGTCACCGGTGGGTTCGTCGCAGAGGAGGATCGTCGGATCGGTGACGATGGCGCGGGCGATGCCGACGCGCTGCTGCTCGCCGCCGGAAAGGGTGCGCGGGTAGTGCTTCAGGCGATGGCTGAGGCCCACGATCTTGAGTGCGGTCTCAGCGTGTTCGCGGCGCTGCTGCTTGCTGAGCTGCGTGAGGAGCAGCGGCAGCTCCACATTGCGCTCCGCATTCAGGACGGGCAGGAGATTGTAGAACTGGAAGACGAAGCCGATGTGCCGTGACCGCCAGGCCGCGAGGGAGCGATCGGAGAGCTGGTCGATGCGATCTCCACCGATGCTCACGCTGCCACCCGTCGGCCGATCGAGCCCGCCGATGAGATTGAGCAACGTGGATTTGCCCGAGCCGGACGGGCCCATGAGCGCGAGGAATTCGCCCTTCTGCACCGCGAGGTCGAGTCCGGCAAGCACCTGGATTTCCTCGGAACCGCGGCGAAAAGTGCGGTTGACGTTTTCGATCTGAATCAGGGCGGGGGCATCGGTGCTCATGGCGTTTTGTCGGAAATTTTCGCGCCCTCACCGAGATCGGCGGGCGGATTGAGGACGACTTTCTCGCCGCCGCTCAGGCCAGCGGCAATCGTGGATTCATCGCCGCGCGACTGTGCGACCGTGACGGCGCGCCGCTCCACGCGTCCATCGCGCACGATCCACACGATGTCGCGGTCGTTGCTACTTTGAATCGCGGCTCTCGGGACGATGACCTGACTGGAAGCTGGAGCCGCCTGGTCCTCGGCAGCGCTTTGAAAGGCGACCTTCACGCCCATGTCGGGCAGGATGCGCGGGTCGAGTTGATCGAACCCAATGCGCACTTTCACCGTCGCCTTCTGCCGGTCGGCCGTCGGGATGATCGCGATCACTTTCGCCGGGATGCGCCAGTCCGAGTACGCGTCGAGCGTCGCCTCCACGCCCTGCTTCGGCTGGATGCGATTGATGTAGCTCTCATTCACGTCCACCTCGATCTCGAGCGAACTCATATCGACGATCGTGCAGATGCCGGTGCGGGTGAATCCGCCGGCCGACATCGTGGAGATCATCTCTCCGGGTTGTGCATTCTTCGCCGTGACCACGCCGGCGAAAGGCGCGCGGATGATATTGTCGTCGAGTTGCTGCTTCCACTGCTCCACCTCCCGTTCGCGGATGGTGATCTCGGACGCCTGTCGCACCAGCCGCGCCTCCAGCGACCGTGCCTCCATCTCTGCTTTCCGCAGATCCGAATCGCTCACCACTTTCGTCTTTGCCAGATCGCTGAAACGCGTCAACTCGCGCTGCGCAAAGTCCAGGTTCGGCTTGGTCTCCTCCCGCGCCGAGCGGGCCGCCTCCAACTGCGCCTCCGCAAGCCGCAAGCCCGCCTCGACATTCGACGCATCGAGCCGCGCGAGCACCTGCCCCTCCTCGACCTTCTTGCCCTCCTCCACCAGCACCTCCATCACCTTGCCCGTGACCTTCGAGGAAACGGTCGCCGCGCGCCGTGCCGTGACATAGCCCGAGGCATTGAGCAGCGTCTTCGCCGAGCCACCGCCGGATTGCGCCCGCGCGATCACCGTCTGCACCGGCGTCGCCTGCGGACGCTTCATCCACCAAAACCCCGCCGCCGCGAGCAACACCACGACGATCAAAATAGGCACCAACCAGGGCGACCGCTGCCGGGTGGCCGGACGACCGCGTTCAATGCGCAGACCGTCGAGGGTGGATTTTTCGGAACTCATGAAAGTGATACGTCAGCGCGAGCCGCGAGGATCGTCGCACCACCGTTTGCTGACAAGAGCGGGAAAGTTGCTCCTTCGACTCACGCGCGCACTTCGTCGCGCCCGCACCTTCCCGACGGCTTACTTCCGCTCCTTGAAGGCGAAGAGCTTCGTCTCGGTGCGGACGTAGAGCGTGTCGTCCGCGAGAGCGGGCGTGGCGGCGATGCGCTCCTGGAAGTCGGTGCGCCAGCGGACTTCCGGCTTGGGGCCAGCCGCGAGGGTGCCGGCTTTGCCGTCGAGGTTCACGAGGTAGATGTGGCCATTGGCGGCGACAGGCGAGGCGTAGAAGGAACCGGGGAGATCGAGGCGCTGTAACTCGTAGTGCGCCGTGCCCGTCGCGGCGTCGAAGCACGAGGCAAGGCCGCCGTCTTTGATCATGAAAAGCGCGCCGCGATAGAGCAGCGGGCTCGGGACGTAGGGCAGCCCTTTGCTTTTCTCCCAGGCAACGTGCGTGGCAGTGATGTCGCCGCTGCCGCCGGGTTTCACGGCGATGAGCCGGTTCTTGCCCCGCTTTAGGTAGCTGATCTGCGCGTCCCATTCGGCTTGCGTGAGCAGTCCGTCTTTGTCCGTGTCCTGCGCGGAGAAGAAGTCTTTGAGAAAGGTCTCCTGCGCTTCGGCTCGGGAGACTTTTCCATCGGCGTCGGTGTCGGCTTTGAGCAGATCCGCAAAAGCGGGCATTGGCGCGTCCTCGCCCGCGGGCGACCAGCCGGCAAAGTAGAGAAGGTTGTCACCCACGACCGGCGAGGCGCAATTGACCGCCGCCAGCTCGCGGATGAGCCACCGCTCGGTGCCGGTGTGCAGATCGTATCCTTTCATCGCCAGGCCGCCGGGAGCGATCAGTTCCTTCCGTCCGTCGTGCTCCCAGATCACCGGTGTGGAGTAGCCCGTGAACATGCCGGAACGCTCAGTCTTCCACACGGGTTTGCCCGTCACGGCGTCGAGCGCGAAGACGGCGGAGTCGGCTTTCAAATCGCGTACGAGGATCACGAGGCCATCGACGAGAATGGGCGAGGTGCCGCTGCCAAAGTCGTTGTTTGTCTCCGCGCACGGGAGCGCGTGCCGCCACAGTTCCGCGCCGGCAAAGTCGTACGCGATGAGCCCGCAGGAGCCGAAATAAACGATCACGCGCACGCCGTCCGTCGCCGGCGTCGCCGCCGCCGGGCTGCCCTGTTTCACCATGAAGGCCTCGATCTTTTCCGCCCTCGCATCGCGCCGCCACAGCTCCCGGCCCGTCGTTCGATCGAGACACAGCGTCCACAGCTTTCCAGCGTCAAAGGCGGTCAGAAAAATCCGCCCGCCCCAGATGCACGGCGACGATGGCCCCGAAGGTGTCGGGGCCTGCCAGAGCACATTTTTTTCCGGTCCGAATTCCACCGGCGGCTTCTCCCCATCCGCCACGCCCGCGCCCGCCGGCCCACGAAACCGCGGCCACTGCGCATCGCCAGCGAAGACGGGCAGCGAGGTGAAAAAGAGGACCGCGGAGACGAGCGTTTTCATGACCGAGCGGTTTAAGGCGAATCCGCCGCGCTGGCGAGTGACGATCTTGCGACAGCGAAAATCGCCAATTGCGCGCCGCCCGAGCCTCCTGAAATCAGCGTCGTGAGTCCGCGTGCCACTCCTCTCCGGGTTGCCGGCCCGCTTGCTAGCGATCGCACCCGCCGCTACCAATTTCGGGATGGATTTGAAGACGGCACTCCAGACGCACTTTGGTCACGACGAATTCCGCGGCGGACAGGAGTCCGTGATCCGTGCGCTGCTTGACGGGGAATCGGCGCTCGCACTTTTTCCCACGGGCGCGGGGAAGTCGCTCTGCTACCAGCTCCCGGCGGTGCTGCGCGAGGGGACGGCGCTCGTCATCTCACCGCTCATCGCGCTGATGAAAGATCAGGTCGATGCGCTGCGGGCGCGCGGCATCGCGGCGGCGCGGCTCGACTCCAGCCTCACGGCGGAGGAGACGCAGCGGGTGTATGCGGACTTGCGCGAGGGGAAGCTGAAGTTGCTCTACGTCGCGCCGGAGCGGCTCTCGGGCGAGGCGTTTGTCGAGCGATTGCGGCGGGTGAAAATCTCGCTGCTGGCGATTGATGAGGCGCATTGCATCTCGGAGTGGGGTCACAACTTTCGCCCCGAATATCTGCGCCTCGCGCGCGTCGCCGAGGAGCTGGCGCTGCGGCCCGTGCTCGCGCTCACCGCCACGGCGACGCCCGACGTCGCGCGCGACATCTGCAAGGCCTTCGGCATCGCGCCGCAGCGGCATGTGCAGACTTCCTTTCGCCGAAAAAACCTCCACCTGCGCGTGACGCCGTGCGCCGCCAGCGAAAAGCTGGCCGTGCTCACGAAGCGTCTCGCCAGCGCGAAAGTCCGGCCCGCGGTGGTCTATGTGACTTTCCAAAAAACTGCCGAGCAAGTGGCCGCGCACCTCGCGCAGGCGGGGCTGGCGGCGCGGGCCTATCACGCAGGGATGACCGCCGAGGATCGCGACGCGACGCAGGAGGCGTTCATGCGCGGCTCGTGCGAGATCATCGTGGCGACGATCGCCTTCGGCATGGGCATTGATAAGGCGGACATCCGCAGCGTCATCCATTTCAACCTGCCGAAGACGCTCGAAAACTATCAGCAGGAAATCGGGCGCGCGGGCCGCGACGGGCAGCCCGCGCTCTGCGAGCTGCTCGCCTGCGCCGACGACGCCGTGCCGCTGGAAAACTTCACCCTCGGCGACACGCCATCGCCCGTCGCCGTCGAGGCGCTCGTGAGAAAAATGCTCGGCGCGGGCGAGGAATTCGACGTGAGCCGCTACGACCTCAGCCAGGAAACCGACATCCGCCCGCTCGTCGTCGAGACCGTCATCACCTACCTCGAACTCGACGGCCTGCTCCGCCCCACGCGCGCCTTTTACGAAAGCACGCAGGTGCAGTTCCTGAAACCCGAGAGCGCCATCCTCAGTCCGCTGAACGACGACCGCCGCCGCTTCCTCACCGCGCTCTTCGCCGCGGGACGCCGCGGTCCGAAATATCTCACGCTCGAACTCGAAGCCGCCGCGCAAAAACTCGGCGAACCGCGCGACCGCATCGTGAAAGCGCTCACCTGGCTGGAGGAAACCGGTGCCATCACGCAAAAGCCCGCCGGCCTGCGCCACGGCTTCCGCCTCACCGGCGACGCCGCCCTGCGCGACCCCGCCGCCGTCGCCGCACACCAGGCCGAACTCTTCGCCCAACGCGAAACCCGCGACTCCCAGCGCCTCGCACAAATCCTCGACTTCGCCAGCGCCTCCGGCTGCATCACCCGCCGCCTCCTCGGCTACTTCGGCGAAGCGCTCCCCGACGAAAACTGCGGCCACTGCCACCACTGCCGCACCGGCGAACCCGCCGCCCCCATCACCCTCCCCGCCACCCCCATCGCCGAGTTCACCGAGTCCGACAACGAAGAAATCCGCGCCCTCATCTTCGAGGAAATCCCCTCCCTCTCCACCCCGCGCCAACTCACCCGCTACCTCTGCGGCCTCACCAGCCCCGCGACCTCACGCGCCAAACTCACCCGCCGCCCCGAGTTCGGCCGCTACGCCGCAGTGCCCTTCCGCACCGTCCTCGCGCAAGTAGAGGCGTGCTCCGCGGAGGAGTGAAAGTAGTCCCCGACTTCAGTCGGCTAAAACTCCCGAGCGCAGAGGTCGTGTTCGATTCCGCAAAAAGCGGCCCTCGTGAAATGCGACGCCTACTCTGAACGCCACCCCGAACCGACTAAAGTTGGGAACTACTTTCCCGCCCCTTGCCCGCCTCCCGCGCGTGGATGGCCTGGAACCGGAGATCCCCCGCGGGCCGTAAGGCCGCGCGGCGCTGCCGCAGAATCACCCGCCCGCCGCCATCACTGCGCTCTTCTTCGCTCTGGTGAAAATGTCGGGCATCGCCCGATGCTACGGGCGCCGCCGGGCGCCGTCTCGCTGGAGCGCGTTTGCGATCAAGTCCTCGGTGAGAAAACACGAAGTGCCGCGCAGCTTCTCCAAGGCCACGGGCAATGACACGAGTTCACGCGCCGCCGCCACTTCGAGGATGCCGACCGTTCCCATTGTCACCACGCCCAGCGCTGCGGCCCAGCGCCGTCCTTCCCGGTCATCCATCAGCAGAATCGCGGCCCCGAGTTCCTTTGCGAGGGCGATGGCTTCAGCATCTGCCACCGAGACATCCCCCACCTCGATCTTTTGCGCCGCCGTGCGAATCTCCACCCATGGCGGCAGTGCGGCAGCCCATGCCCGCACCGCCTCTGGCGCCGCCCGATGCAGTAACTCGGCATGCACGGATGCCGGCAGCACCGTCTTCTCCGCGAGCCGAGCCAGCAGCCCGATGCACCCGATCTGGATGAGATAGTTGACCGGTCCGGTATCGGCGACGATCAGGATCACGAACCGGGAAATCTTTCAGCAGCCAGCCGGTCCGCCTCGAGATCCTCGACCGAGTAATTCAACGGCACCTTGTGCTGCACCCGGAAATTCTCCGCCGACCAGTAGTCCCCGCCCACCCCGGCCAGTTCACCCATCCGGCGCAGCGAGATTTTCCCCTC
>JANNXQ010000185.1:0-5075 GCA_031409655.1 Chthoniobacteraceae bacterium
TGAGGTGCTCTAGATTTCTGGACCAGCAACCTTCAGGCTCCCACTCCCATGAATTTGGCACCCCGCAAGCGATACACCCCCGAGTTCAAAGCGCAGGCCGTCGAGCTTCTGCGCACCGGCAAACCCGTCTCCCAAGTCGCCGAGGAACTCTGCATCAGCAGTAATCTGCTCTATAGCTGGCGGCACGGCTCGCAGGGCGCGCAGTTCGGCAGCGCAGGAGCGCGAGCCGCAGGCGAGTGCTCCGCAGCGGACGAGCTGCGCGCCCTGCGGCGCGAGAACACCCTCCTGCGCCAGGAGAACGACATTTTAAAAAAGGCCGCTGTGATCCTCGGCACCAGACTCCCCTCCAACTCCGGCAAATGATCGAGGTCATCGGCCAGGCCACCGGCTGTGGCATCCGTCGGATCTGCGCCTGTCTCGGGGTGCCGCGCAGCAGCTTCTATCACGCGGCCGAGCTCACGCCCACCCAATGCGAGGACCGCAGGATCGGCGATCGGATCGAGGTCATCTTCCAGCAGCATCGCCGTCGCTATGGCTACCGGCGCATCGCAGAGGATCTCTCCGACGCGGGCGTGGTCTGCGCTCCGGATCGCATCCGTCGGATCATGCGTGCACGCGGCTTGCGCGCCATTCAGCGCAAAACCTATGTGCCGAAAACCAGCGATGGCCGGGCCGATAAACCTTCCCCAAACTTACTCCTCGACCAACCGCTGCCGTCCAAGCCCGACCAAGTCTGGGCTGGCGACATTACCTTCATCCCCACCTCCGCCGGCTGGCTTTATCTGGCGGTCGTCATTGATCTGTGTTCGCGCAAGATCGTCGGCTGGGCGCTGGGAGATCACCTGCGCGCGGAGTTGGTCGTCGAGGCTCTCCGGCAGGCTCTGGGATCGCGCGGCACGCTCTCCGGCCTCATCTTCCACAGCGATCGTGGCAGCCAGTACGGCAGCGGCGTTTACCGCGATCTCCTGCGTCAGTCCGGCATCCGCCAGAGCATGTCCGCGCGCGCCAATCCCTACCACAACGCCTGGACTGAATCCTTCATGGGAACGCTCAAAACCGAGATGCTCCAGGACGGCTCCTTCAGCAGCCACGCCGATGCTCGCGTCGAACTCTTCGCCTTCATCGAATCCTACTACAATACCCACCGCAAACACTCCTCCCTCGGATACAAAACCCCTGCCTCGTTCGAGGCACAACTCCACTCCTCAAACTAAACAAATCTTGGTCCAGATATCCGTTGCAGCTCACCGGCCTTGCTGGACGAAGCGATTGCACATGGCGGGCGCCAGGCTACTTGCAGATGACCTCTTGCGGCAATGGGAGGGGGGAAGAAGAGGGTTGCATACGGGGCATCTTGACGGAAACAGCGATTTTCTGAAGGTGACCCCGCCTTCCCGCCTTCCGCCCCGCCTACCTAAGGCAGACCCCGTCGCCTTACTTTGTGTAGCGTTTGCCCTTAACCTTTATAGGGTGCGTAACAAACACGAGAATTTCTTCGTAGTGTCGAACTTCCCACCGCTTTACCATGTTCGAGCTACTACTCGCAGGGTGGCCGACCGCAATTGCCTTGACGTTACCAAAGCTGCCAGGGGCTTCAGTAAGGCTCAAAGAAGCACTCGGATTTGCAGGAACTAGCTCAACTTCGAAAGCCTTCGGAAACTCTTTAAGCAGAATATCAACGGTCTTGCGGTCAGTGGTTTGGTCACCGCCTGTTTCGTGATATTGAGCCTGTCCAATCAAATACGCACCGAAAACGCCTTGCGCGCTTTTTCGGAGCCCTATGCCGATCGACGCTCTTACTTCCAAGTCGCCACCGGAAAAGTTTTTCCGATCGCCTGCAACATGATCCAGCCCAATAGTCACTTTTTGCTCGTCTACGTAAATGGTTTCCTCAAAAAATTCCCATGGCGGTGGTGGGGGTGAGCGGTGTGGGGGCCACCCCTTAAAACCTGCGAAGCTGCTGCCGATGCTTGTTTTCACCACGACGTAAGGCGCTGGAGCGTCCTTTTTCATTCTGAATTTTGCAAGAAACCCGGGATAGGTCACATTCTTGTCTTTTGTAAGGCCAACCTTTCCTCCGGCCCCTTCAGTAGGAACCTGTTTACAATCTACCATTGTAAAATCGATAACTTTGAAATTAACACCGGGGGTTGGGAATGAAAAATCCACGACGGCATACTCTCCCGCGTCTCCCTCGCCTTGTTTGGGATTCGCTTTCATTGATATGCGATTGTTTTTACAATCAAGCCAAGCTTCAGCCAGTGTAGACAAGCCTCTTGTCTGAATGAAATACTGTTTGCTTGTTACAGATAACTTACTCTTGTTGAACGTGGAAATCTTGCTTTGCCACTCGTGTAGCTCTTGATCGGAGGCATTGGCCCCAAGAGGAATTCCTTCGACAATAACGTTCCCGCTAAATTCCTTTTTCCGGTAGTCCTTCGCAAAAGATTCCGAGCTATAGTAGTTTACTGCCGCTTGATCCAGTTGTTCTTCAGAACTAAACTCAAGTCTCTCAAGCCCGACGTTTAGGATCGCGGCGCAGTCATCGGCCCACAAGGAGAGTCTGCCTGCGAGCAGCGTCACTGCAATCAAGAATGGAATCGATTTGTTCACGGTTCAACGGCCATTCGCTTCGTACAAGCTGCGCAAGCACTATTGACAGAGTGGGGGGACGGTCAGTTTTCCGGAGGGCGGACGGGTAAACCCGAAAATCTCGAACTCACCTCTCGCGGCTAGGCGCGTCTGACGATCGCGGGGTATCGGCTCGGCGAAGCGCTCAAGGCGCTGCCGGTACGATAGCGGTCAGGCGAGTGATGATAAACATTGGAATATCTGTCACTATCGTCAATCAGTTTATTTGAATACCATCTGCCTTGGACGGTCGAACTTGGCCTATGAACAAACCCAACCTGTCCATCAATCACGGCTTGTGGCTGCTCACCGTCGCCGCAATCGGCTATCTGGCCTATTCCATCCAATACTCGGGCCATGCCGTCCTCGGTGTCCGCGAAGAAGTCGCGGCGACCCGGCAATACACCTCCGAAGTGCTGCTGCCGGAAGTGCAGAAGGCTCGGGAGGAAATCGCCAAAGCCCGTGAAGATGCCAATGCCCTCGCGAAGAACGCTCCGGCCATCGCCGGCGAAGCCGCCCGCCAGGCCACGGGCCGCTCGCTCGATGCAGCCAACCCGCTCCAGAATGCCAAGCGCGAGATCAACGTGGGCATGAAAAAGCTTAGGCTGCCGTTCAAGTTGTAGCTCCAAGCGCAGTGAAACGGCTGGGTGCGCGGGAAGTTCGACCCTTCCTGCTTTGCCCGTGATCGATTCACGCGATGAATAAGAAAACCATCTGGGACGTTTTCGGAGTATTCTTGTTTGGCTTTTGCCTGGCTGTGATGATGCGCAGCCAAGGGATAGTCATACCACACATACCCTTCGTGGGCAATGTTGCGCCGGAGATCGTGAGCGTCTTTGGCATTCTGATCGGTGCGCCCTGCTTGATCCTCCTCACGCGTTTTGCCGACCGCTACCGCAGTTCCCATCCCGCCGGCACTGCCAGTTTTCGGATTCCTCCAGTCTTCAGCGATGACGATGGGTCCGAAGCGCGATGGCTCGGGTGGAGCGCCTTTCTCCTCGGGCCGGCGCTCGCGCATATTCACTTCCTGTGCGAATTCATGGAGCATGGCTACCACCAGCGCTTCACTGGTGAAACCATTCCCGGCGGCTGGCTGTCTGTGCTCACCACCTACCGACCGCTCTCCGTGCTCCTCAGCGATGACTATCGCTACCATCACGCCAATGGCGTCACGGTGTTTCCGTTTTGGCAGCCGTGGTTCTATCTGATTTTGGTTTGCTTCGCTTGGGGCTATTTTGGGCGTTACTGCCTGCGGCTCTTTCGGAAGATTGATGACGGGAGCCATCGACCCAGCCTATGAGCGTGGCCGTGGCCTCTGGCTACTCGCTGGGTCTGATCGGGGCATTGCGGGACGATGGGGCGAAAAGCGAGAATCCCGCTGGGGAGTCATGCTCGAAAAAACTTGGCCGGGAGTACAGGCGTGCTGCTCGGCAACGCCAAAGGCGTTTCGTCTTCCAGCCCAAGGTTTGAAAAACCTTGAGTCTCCTTCCGCGAAAAGCGCCAACCCCAACGGGGTTGCGCCCGCTGCGCGCGCGGCGTCACGCTTGCGCCTATGCCGCAATCGCTCTCCCGCGTCGTCCTGCACACGATTTTTTCCACCAAGGATCGCTTTGCCTTCCTGCAAAATCCCGAGTTCCGCGCCGAGGTTCACGCTTATCTCGGCGGGTGCGCGAAGTCGTTGCATTGCCTGCCCATCCAGATCGGCGGCGTGTCGGATCACGTCCACTTGCTGACCACGCTCGCGCGCACCATCGCCATCGCGGATTTTGTGAAGGAGGTGAAGCGGGTCTCGTGCAACTGGATTCACGACCGGGGCGGGCCGTGGACCAAATTCCACTGGCAGGGTGGATATGCCTCTTTCTCCGTCTCCGAATCGAACGTGCCGCAGGTGGTGCGGTATATCGAGGATCAGGAGGCGCATCACCGCGGGCAGACTTTTCAGGATGAATACCGGGAATTTCTCCGCAAACATGGCGAGACGTGGGATGAGAAATATGTGTGGGATTGAAGGCGGGCATCGCCGCCGCGGGCGCAACCCCGTTGGGGTTGTGGTCGTCGCGCGATGCGCAGACTGATCTGTCTTCGAAAAAGTGGACAGGGCTAATGGTTAGTGGGTGGAGGTTAGAGGTGGATGGTTCGGGGGGAACATTTCTTTTTCGAACTGGAGAGGAGAGCGGTAGGCGAGAGCGCTGTGGCGGCGGTGGGGGTTGTAGAAGGTTTCGATGTAATCGAAGATCAGGAGACGGGCGGCGGCGCGGGTGGGCGGGATCTGACCGCGGAGGCCTTCGGTCTTGAGCGTGGCAACGAAGCTTTCGGCCAGGGCGTTGTCGTAAGGATTGGCGGTGCGGCTCATGCTGCGGGTGACGCCCCAGGCGGCGGCGAGCGCGACGAAGTCCGCGGCGGCGTATTGCACGCCGCGATCGCTGTGATGGAGCAGGCCGGGC
>JANNXQ010000186.1:0-15655 GCA_031409655.1 Chthoniobacteraceae bacterium
AGGTAGTTCTGAAACCAGACCAGCGATTCGAGATCGAGATGGTTCGTCGGCTCGTCGAGGAGCAGGAGCGCGGGCTCCATCACCAGCAACCGCGCGAGATGCGCACGCATCACCCAGCCGCCGGACATCGTGCGCGCTTCGCGATTGAAATCCGATTCGCGAAAGGCGAGGCCGGCCAGGATGCGCTTCGCCTTCGGTTCGAGTTGCCAGCCGCCGTGCTCGTCGAAAGTGGCCAGCGCCTCGTGATGCTCCGGCGCATCCTCCGGCGTCGTCTTCAAGGTCTTCTGCGCCTGCGCCAGCTCCGGCGAGATCGCGCAGGCCAGCTCCAGCACCGTCTCGCCGCCCGAGGGCGCGCTTTCCTGCGGGAGAAAGCCGATCGTCGCCGTGCGTTCCAGCGCCACGCGGCCTTCGTCGGGGGTGGCTTCGCCGAGGATCAGCGAAAAGAGCGTGGACTTGCCCGCTCCATTCGGCCCCACGAGACCGATGCGGTCCCCGCGGTTCACTTGCAGCGACGCATCTTCAAAGAGCGTGCGACCGCCGAAGGATTTGGTGACTTGAGAAACGGTGAGCATTGGAAAAGGGCGCGCACTCTCGGCGGGAGCCGCCCAAGGTGCAAGCCCGGGGACCGGCGTGATTCAGGCCGTACACCAGCGGCGCCAGAGGTCGCGATACGCAGCTTCGACGTGGAGGGCAAAGCGGGGCCCATCCATCAGCGGCGACGCCTGCATGCGCTGACGCAAACCTGCCCTGAGACTTTGCAGACGAGGGAGGTCGCGGGTGAGTTCGGCAGCGAGCCGGACGTAGTCGGCTTCCGTTTCGACGGCGAGTTCCGCTAGGCCCACGTTTGCGAGGAGGCTGCTGGAGATGCGGGCGGGGGCCATCTTGCCCGCGAGGGTGAGCACGGGCACGCCCATCCACAGGGCGTCGCAGGTGGTCGTGTGGCCGTTGTAGGGGAAGGGGTCGAGGGCGAGGTCGATCTCGTGGAAGAGCCGGAGGTAGTCCAGGCGCGGCGCGTGATTTTGGAACTGCACGCGGTCTGGCGCGACGCCGTGCGCGGCGAAGATTTCGAGGGTCCGATCGCGATGGCTTCCGGGCTTGGCCAGGATGCGGAGGCGGGAGCCGGGAGTGGCGGTGAGCACGCGGGCCCAGAGGTCCAGCACCTGCGCATTGAGTTTCTTGAACCCATTCATGGAGCCGAAAGTAAAGGGCTCGCCGCGGGCTGCGGGGAGATCGCCGGGCTCGGGACTTTCGCCGAGCGGATCGTAGCAGCACCAGGTGTCCGGCAGGCGGATGGGTTCCTCGGCTGAGTAGGTGTCGGTGCAGCCGGGCGGCTCGAGCTGCGCGTCGGTGAAGCGGTGGCCGATCGCTTCGAGGCCGGTGCTGCCCGGGTGTCCCATCCACGCCACTTGCACGGGAGCGGGGCGGCGGGCGAAGACCAGCAGCCGATCGTGCAGCGCGTGCATGGTGAGATCGACGAGGATGTCGATGCGATCGGCGCGAATTTTTTCCGCCAAAGCCGCGTCGCTGAGGGCCACGACATCGTGCCATTGATCCATGCTTCGGCGGAAACGTTCCGTGAGCGGAAGGCCAGACGGGAGATTCGCGTAGGCGTGCACTTCAAAAGCCGCGTGATCGTGCGCTTCAAGCAATGGCAGGACAAAGTGCGCGGAGGCGTGCTGGCGGAAGTCGCCGGAGAGGTAGCCGATGCGCAGGCGGCGCTCGGGCGAACGGTCCAGGTCATGCGGTCGCCATTCGGCGCGGAGAGGATCGGCGAACCGGCGGGACCAGCGGGCGTGTTCCGCGGCGATGCTCGCGGTGTCGGCCGCGGGATCGAGATAGCTGGTGAAGAGGAGGCTGCTGTGCACGCCGCGGTCGGCGGGGTTGGCGTCGAGGCTGCGGCGATAGCAGGCGAGCGCTTCCGCGATGCGGCCCTGGTCGGAGTAAACGTTGGCGAGATTGTTCTGCGCCACCGCGAGGTTTGGCTGAAGCCGCACCGCTTCGCGGAGAACTTCCAGCGCTTCGTCATTCCGGCCGGAATCACGCAAGGCGACCCCGAGATGATTTTGCAGCGCCGCGTCATGCGGGATCACGGTGAGAGCCGTACGCAGCATCGCGATGCAGTCTTCATTGCGGCGTTGCGCCAGCAGGAGATTGCCGAGGTTCAGCGCGGCGAGTCCGAAGCCCGGCTCGTGCTGCAGCGCGGCTTCGTAAGCGGCGATGGCGTCATTTGCGCGACCAAGCGCGGCGAGGGCGATCCCGCGATTGTAGTGGGCGCTGGCAAAGTCCGGCTTTAGCCGGAGCGCCGCCACGCAGGCCTGCTCCGCCGCTTCGAGCTGGCCGAGATCGAAGAGCACCTGGCTGAGATTGTTGTAGTAGAGTGGATTGGTGGGATTCGCCGCGATGGCCTCCTGGATGATCGCGACTCCCGCGGGCGCATTGCCCGCATGATGCGCCAGCACTCCGAGGAGGTGCAGGACATCCGGGTTATTCGGATGCGTCGCGAGGATTTGCCGGTAGATCGCCTCCGCTTCGGCAAGCCGTCCGTCAGTATGGTGGGCGATGCCGAGATCGAGGAATTCTTGCGGGGACATGTGGGTACTGCATCCAAGCCGGACTCGCGCCTGGCGAAAAGACCGGACTGCCATCGGTGCCGGCTTGCTACGCGGCGGAAGGCGCAGCGATATGTGCGCCCATGAAGTTCCCGGCGATCCTCAGCGCATTCCTTCTCGCGGCGATGTCGCTCTCGGCGGCGCCGAATATCGTCATCATTCTCGCGGACGATCTGGGCTATGGCGATGTGGGCTGCTTCGGCGCGGAGAAGATTCGCACGCCGAATCTCGATCGGCTGGCGCGGGAGGGGATGAAGTTCACGGACTTCTCTGTCGCGCAGGCGGTGTGCAGTGCGTCGCGCGCGGCGTTGCTCTCGGGGTGCTACCCGAATCGCATCGGGCTCCAGGGTGCGCTCAATCACACCAGCCCGGCGGGCATCCACCGCGACGAACTTTTGCTCCCGGAGATCTGCCGGGAGCGCGGCTACGCCACGGCGATCTTCGGGAAGTGGCACCTCGGGCTGCCGCCCTTCTTTTCGCCGCTGCAGCACGGCTTCGATGAATGGCTGGGCCTGCCCTACTCGAACGACAACTCGAAGTTTCACCCGGTGCTCGCCGCGGAGATGCCGCCGCTGCCGCTCTACGATGGCGACGCGGTCGCGGAGACTGATCCCGATCAGGCGCGGTTCACGCGCCGCTTGACGGAACGCGCGGTCGATTTCATCGAGCGGAACAAGGAGCGTCCGTTCTTTCTCTATGTGCCGCAGGTCATGCCGCACGTGCCGGTTTTTGCGTCGGAGAAATTTCGCGGGAAGTCCGCGCTGGGCATTTACGGCGATGCCGTGGAGGAACTCGACTGGTCCGTGGGTGAAATCCTCGCCGCGCTCGCGCGCACCGGCCTCGATGAGAGGACGCTCGTGATCTTCTCGTCGGACAATGGCCCCTTCCTCAGCTACGGCGCGCACGCCGGCAGCGCCGGGCCACTGCGCGAGGGCAAACTCACGGCTTACGAAGGCGGCGTGCGCGTCCCGACGCTGATGCGCTGGCCGGGGACGATCCCTGCGGGACGCGAGTGTCGCGAGCCCGTGATGACGATCGACCTGCTGCCGACGATCGCCGGACTGCTCGGTGCCGAGCTGCCCCCACGCAAAATCGACGGGCGGGACATCCTCCCGCTCCTCCGCGGCGAGGCCGGTGCGAAGTCACCACACGAGGCGCTCTACTTCTACTCCGGCGATGAACTCCACGCCGTGCGCGGCGGCGACTGGAAGCTGCATCTCCCGCACCCGTATCTCACGGTGATGGCCGCGCCAGGGCGCGACGGAAAGCCGAGCGGCTGGGGCACGCTGAAGCCGCAGTCCATCGAGCAGAGTGGCGTGAGCGGCATCGCCAGCCGCCACGGCTACCGGGTCGAACAGCAACCGCTCGCGCTCTACAATCTCCGCGAAGACCTCGGTGAAAAACACGACCTCGCGGCCCAGCATCCCGACCTCGTGGAAAAGCTCACAGCCTTCGCGGAGCAGGCGCGCGCGGACCTCGGCGACTCCCTGACCGCACGGAAAGGGAGCGGAGTGCGCGCGGCGGGAAAGCGCGAGTAAGCGCGAGTAAGCGCGCGGGGCGCTACTCCTTGAGGAGCTTCTCGACCCCGGCCGTGAGTTCTTCTCCGCGCAGGCTCGTCTCCCGGAGCATGCCCTTTTTGTCGAAGAGCCAGGCGGCGGGGATCGACTTGATGCCGAAGCGGGTGGCGATCTCATTTTGCCAGCCTTTGCCATCGAAGTTTTGCGGCCAGATCATCTCGTGCTTCTTCAGCGCGGCTTCCATCGCCGCTTTGTCCTGATCGAGCGAAATGCCGACGATCTCAAAGCCCTGCGCGTGCAGCTTCTGATACGTCGCCAGGACATTCGGCATCTCGGTGATGCACGGCCCGCACCAGCTCGCCCAGAAGTCCACGAGCACGACCTTGCCGCGCAGCTTCGCGAGATCGACCTCCTTGCCGTCGGTGGCGGTGAACTTCAGCTCGAGCGGTTTCGACTTCAGCTCCTTCAGACTCTGCTGCTGCGCGAGGGCCTCTTTCGCGGCTCCCGCGACGGCTTCGTCAGGCGACGAGACGAGCTTTTTCAAGAGCGCCTCGGTCTCCGGCGTGAGGAATTGTCCGGCCACGCGCAACTGCGTCTGCTGCATCTGCGGGACAAATTTGTCCTGCGGAAACTTCGCCAGGAAAGCTTCGCTGGCTTTCAGGAATTTGCTGATCGTCTCGGGCTGCGCGTCGTCGAGCGCTTCCGTGAGCATCATCGTCTGCGCGAAGGTGGCCTCGCCGCGCACCGCCTCCGGGGCGTCGGTGGCATTGGCGATCGTGTCCAATTCCTCGAGCACGTCTTCCGCGCTCGTCCGCCCCGTCAGGCCAGTGCCCGGAAGCTGCGAGAGCTGCATCCCGGTTTGCAGGAGGATCATCCGCGCCTCCCAGTGGCGCGGGTCTTTGGGGTAGAGGCTGATGAAAACTTCCGCGGCAGCGCGCTGATTGCCAAACCAGGCTCGCACGAGGCTGATCATTTCCTCGCGGGATTTCGGCTGGGCGTCGGGTTCCTTTTGCAGCTCCTTGATTTGCGACCAGAGGGCGTCGGCAGTTTTGAAACTGGCGAGGTCAGTGGTCTTCTTCCCCATCGGCGTCGGCGGTTCGGTGGCGTCATCCACGGCCCTGGCGAGGCCTGCGAGAGGGAGGAGGAGAAGGGGGATAAGGAGGCGGGCTTTCATGGGCATGGACTGCGGAAGGTAGCAGGGAGCGGGAGCAGGGAAATGACGAATGACGGATGACCAAGCGCCTCGCCGGGTTCGTCATTTCGGCATTTGCCATTTGTCATTTCTGATCCCCATGGCTAGTTTCCGCGCACTTTTCCGAACCCCGAGCGGAATCCTGTCCCTTATGCTCGATCGTCAAGTCCTCGTCCTTAACCGACTCTGGCAGGCCATCAATGTCTGCTCCGTCCGGCGGGCTTTTACGCTCTTGAGTGCGGGTCAGGCGCAGGTGGTCGATGCGGATGAGGATCGCAATTTTTTCACGCACGACTTCGAGAGCTGGCGCGATCTCTCCGAGCGCGAGCCGGAGGCGGAGATGGTACACACGATTTCCTTTAAGATCCGGGTGCCGCGCGTCATCGTGCTCCTGCTCTTCGATCGGATGCCGAAGAAGGAGGTGAAGTTCACCCGCGCGAATATTTTCGAGCGCGACAAGTCCACCTGCCAGTATTGCGGCATCCATTTCGACCGCCGCGACCTGAATCTCGACCACGTGATCCCGCGGGACCGCGGCGGCCTTACGAGTTGGGAGAATATCGTCTGCTCCTGCATCCCGTGTAACACGCGGAAGGGCAATCGCCTCGCGCATCAGGTGGGCATGAAGCTGATCAAAAAGCCCGAGCGTCCGCGGTGGCGGCCCTTCCTGCACATTACTTTTGACAGCAAGGTCCACGAGAGCTGGCGGCACTTCATCGACTTCGCGTACTGGAACGTGGAACTCGGCGGGTAGCGCCGTGCCGGTTGAGTCAGCGGCGGGACGCCGCTGCTACGTAGCTGCGGCGTCCCGCCGCGGAATCGGCTGAATGCCTGCTCACCGCTCGAAAGGATCGTAAAGCACCGGCTCGCTGCAAAACATGCACTTTGGCCGGCGCTTCGAGAGCGCCCGCTGACACTTTGGGCAAAGCTTCGGTGGCGACTTTGGCTTCCGGGCGTCAAGCTTGCCGTCGGCCAGATCGAGCAGCGTGATTTGCTTCAGCAACTCCGTGTCTTCCAGCCCATGCTTTTCCTGCACGATCTTCCAGAGCGCCTCCGTCACCAGGAGCAGCCGCTCCACGTCCGCCTTCAGCCCCTCGATCTGATCGCTCGGCACCCGCGAACGCGTCTTCTGCGGCAACAGCTGATCGTCGCTGGAATCGAGCGGCATCATTTCCCCTCAAAGATCTCCGGCCGCAGCACCCCGACGAAGGGCAGATTGCGATAGTGCTGTGCGTAATCGAGCCCGTAGCCGACCACAAATTCGTCGCCGATGTCGAAGCCGACGTAGTGCGCTTCGAGTTCCTCCGCGCGGGGCTTCTCCTTTCGCAGCAGCACGCAGATACGCACGCTTTTCGGCCGGGCTTCGTCGTGCAGCTTCGCGCAGATCGCTTGGAGCGTGCGGCCGCTGTCGAGGATGTCATCCACGATCAGCACATGCCGATCATTCACATCCGGCAGCGAGATGCGGTCGAAAGTCACCACGCCCGTGCTCTCCGTGCCGCCGTGATAGCTGGAGACACTCAGGCAATCGAGTTGCAGCGGCAGCGGGAGGCGCCGGAGCAGATCCGCCGTGAAAATGAGCGAGCCATTGAGTACCGCGATCACCGTGAGCTCCTGCCCGGCATATTGCGCCGTGATCTCGCGGGCGAGCTCATCAAGCCGCGAGAGGATCGTCTGTTCGTGAAAAAGAATACGGGCGATGTCGTTGAGCACGGGTTGTTTGTAGCTGCGGCCCGGAGCCGTCGCACGCTTTTCCGCGCGGATGCGGCAGTGCTCGGACGCGAGTGAAAAACAGCGGCTACCGCGGTGGAGGAGCGGCGCGTTGCAGCGCGCGGGCGCCGAGGAAGAAGCAGCCGTGCGCGGCGGCCTGCACGACGTGATAGAGATCGTTGTGGTTGAAGCGCGGACTGGGCGCGAGGCGCGCTTGCTGCACCCACGCCGCCGCGCTGGATGCAGCCACGCCCGCGACGATCCAGCGCCGGTGGGACCGGTGCCCGGTGAAGGCGGCGGCGAGCACGCTGAGCAGCGCGAGGCCGTAAGCGCAGATGGCGATGAAAAATTCCCCGCGCCACAGCGCCCATCCCCCGAAACCCGCGGCGAGCGTCCACGCCACGATTTGTGCGCGACGCAGCCGTGGACCACTCCACGCAGTGTGGGCGGCGGCTTGCGCGAGGCAGAGGCCCGTGCCTGCCAGCGCGAGGAGCGCGAGCCGCCACAAGCTTTCAGAGGTCGCCGCGGGAAATTCGGGGCCGAAGCCGTGGTGCAGTCCGCCCGCCAGCGCGGCGATAGCGTTCACCAGAAAGGCTCGCACCCACCAGCGTACCGGCGCCGACTGCGGACTCGCCGCACCGAGCCGCCACCCGAGCCCCGCGCTCCACGCGGCGAGCGCGGCATCGGTGAGGAAGGTGGCGGGCTCGTGCAGAGTCATGCCGCGAAGAGCGCGCGGTGATGGCGGTACCAGTCGCTCGTGAAAAGCTCCGCGGGATCGTGCGCCTGCTTCCTCTGCAAGAACTCCGCGAAGCGCGGATGGCACGCCTCGACCTGCGCGCGTGTGGCCCAGCGATGGTAGGTGAGGTAGTAGCTCCCGCCGCACGCGATCGCGAGGTCGATGAGGTCGCGGAATTTTCCCTCGGCGGCGGCGAGTCCGGCGGGCGTGTGTTCGACGTGGAGATTGAAGATGATGCACGCCCACGGCTCGCGCGCCCAGGCGAGGAAGCTCTCGTCGTCGCGTTCGACGAGCCGCACGGTGCCATAGACCACGGGCACCTCGCCGTCGCGCAGAGCATCCGCCGCACTGCCCATGAACGACGCCAGCGCGCCGCGCGGGACGTAAATCTCGGTGATCATCTCGCTGCCCGGATGCGGCGTGCCGAGGCGGCGGTCGAGCGCGGCGTGGTAATCGTCGAGGTAGAGACTGAGTTGGTGCGTGTCGCTCCAATAGCGCTGGCCGTGCGTCGAGAGATAGTAGCCGGAGTATTCGCGGAAGACCTCCGCGCGGTCGGTGTGTGCGAGTTCCAGCAGGCGCCGCCAGTCGGCCTCGCGCAATTGCTCCTGCCCCGCGGGCATCGCTGCGTCTTCGGCGATGCGGTGATACGCGGAGAAGACGCCGCGCCGCAGGAAATCCGGCGAGCGTTCGTCGATCGAATACTGGAAATCGCCGAAGAGCCAGTCGCGCGTGTCGCGCTCCTCGGGCACGCGCAGGAGTTCCTCGAGCGTGAGCACTTCCACGCAGCGCTCGACTTTCACCCGCGGCATGAGCCGCAGCGTCACGTCGGCGATCACGCCAAAGAGCCCGTAGCCACCGATGGCGAGACGGAAAAGCTCGGCATTCTCCGCGCGCGAGCAGCGCCGCACTTCGCCCTGCGCGTCGATGAGCGTGAAGGCTTCCACGTCCGCCACGATGGGCGGCATTCGCAATCCGCGCCCATGCACATTCGCCGCGAGTGCACCGCCGAGCGTGAGGCGGTCCGCGCCGGTTTGCTTTTGCCGAATTCCCCACTGTGGGCCTTCCGCGCGCTGCCACGCGGCGCAGCCTGCGATCAGCGCGGGCCATTGAATGCCGGCATCCGCGGTGATGACACCGCGCTCGCGATCGAAGGTGTGAATCGCCGCGTGTCCGCGCACGTCGAGCAGCCACGCCTCGGCGGCGAATTGCTGTCCGCCCATCGCGTGCCGCCCGCCGCTGAGCGCCAATTGCGCGCCCGCTGCCCGTGCCGCGCGGACCGTGGCGACGAGCGCGTCGAGGCCGACTGGATCGAGGACGCGCGCGACCGTCGTGGCGTTGAGTCGGGAGTGGATGTCGTTGACGAGTGTGCCGCTCATGGCGCGGGCAGCGTGTCAGAGATCCACGCGCGAGGCGAGCGCCACGGATTCGCCGACGGCAAGCGGCGAGCGGTCGAGGCCGTGTGGTGCGAGGAAACGCGCGCGTAACTCGTCCGGAGTGCTCATCGTTTCGAGCCGCCAGCCCTGGCGCGCGGTGAAATCCGCGGCGTGCGCGCGGTCGAGTCCCCAGCGAAATGGCTCCCCACGCCAGCGCAGCCACGCATGAAGCGACAGCGAACGGCCCTGAAATCCGAGCGGCTGGTCCGGGCGTGCTTCGAGAAAAGTGAATGCAAATTGGCTGCCGGGGCCAGCCGCGGCCGCGGCAGTTCGCAGCAAGGTCTCGACGCTCTCCACTGGTAGATACATGAGCAGACCCTCGGCGACGAAGAGCGTCGGCGCGTGCCGGTCGAAACGCGGCGTGCTGTCGAGCGCGTTCGTTACCGATTCCAGCGCCAAATCTGCAGCCACGAGCGCCGGCACTTCCGCGGCGGGCTCCGTGGCAAACGCGCGCCGTTTGACTGCCTGCGTCGCCGGATGATCCACCTCGAAGCATGCGCAGGCCGAATGCGCGCGCTGGACGCGCCAGGCCAGCGTGTCCAGCCCCGCGCCGAGGATCACGAGTTGCCGGCACCCGGCGGCGAGAGCGTCGCCTGCGATCCCGTTGAGCAGGAGCTTGCGTGCGAACCAGTGCAGGGCAATGCCCGGCAGCACCGCGCGCTCCGCGGCGAAGAGCGCCGCGCGCGACCACTTCCAGCGCAAGGCTGCATCGAACCACCGGGCGGGTGCCGCCGCCGCGAGCAGGCGCCGCGTCAGCTCCGCACTGTCCGGCACGAGCAGTGGGCGCAGTGCGGGCGCAGCATCCACGAGCAACAGACTGCGCGCGATGATTAGAGCCGTATCGCTCGCTTGTCCGGGGTTCATACGCGCGCATTGTCTGCGCGCCGATCGGAACCGCAAGCCACGCGCGCTGCCTTTGCCGTTGCGCTCGGTGTGTGTGCTCGCTAGACGATTTGCCCTCGCTTCACTCTCAACTCTCAACTCCCCACTCTCCCCTATGGCTCAGAACGCATTTCATGCATCGATCGAAGGCGCGCAACACGGCGGCAAGTCGCTCGCGCAATTCCTGGACTACGCCAAGGCCGCGGGCGCGGCGGGGGCGCAGCCGAGCAATTACATGCTCAATGACGGCAAAGGCGGGCTGAAAAAGGCGAAGGAGATTCGCGAGACCTTTGAGTCGCGAGGGATGAAGCTGGATGGCATCTCGGCGCACTGCCCATTCTGGGTGCATACGTCGATCTGGACGGGGACGAAGTCCGGCCACCCTTTTATCGCGCCGGAGGTGGCGAAGCTCTCGCCGGAGAAGATCGAGGCCTGGCATGAGAAGTATCTGCTCAAGCTCATGGATCTGACGGCGGAACTCGGGGTGAAGTCGCTGCCGATGTTCTGGGGCGTGGCCTTCGGCTGGGAGCTGGCGACGGGGTATCCGTGGGGATTTTGGGCGGGGCCGGGCTACGATTTGCTGAAGGAAGGTCAGGAGCGTTTCGTGAAGAAGACGAAGAAGCTGCGCGATCATGCGCGGAAGCTCGGCATTTATCTGTGTCACGAGATTCATCCCGGCACGGCGGCCTCGACGGCGGATGACTTTAATATGCTCGTGGACATCTGCGACGGGGACAAAGTGCTCGGCGTGAATGCCGACCCGTCGCACTGCTGGGAAGGGGAGGACTGGGAGACGCGTTTCCTGAAAGTCGGGCCGCGGGTGTATGCGGCGCATGTGAAGAATTTCGTGGTGCGTCGCGGCTTCCCGCTGCGGGCGATGCAGCCGAGCTGGACGAAGCGCGCGATGCAGTTCACCGACCTCGCCTCGGGCGATCTGAACATGCAACGCTACGCGGAGTTGCTCCTCGCGATCGGCTACCAGGATCGCTACTGCAAGCTGCACAAAACGAAGAGCGCCCCGCTCGTGGTCGAAGCCGAGAGTGCGCACAAGGAACTCGATTTTTGCTCCGCCGACGGGATCGCTTACGTGGCGAAGAACCTGTGTTTCCCGCAGGCTGGTGGGAGCTTTGAGGAAGGCATGGGCGCGTAGTTTCCCCGCCATGCGTCACCTCTCCCTCATCGCCGTGGCGGGTCTCGCTTTCATCGCTCCGGCGGTCGCGGCCCCGCCTAAGAAACCCGCCGGAAAGGCCAAGCCTGAAGCCGTCGATCCTTTCATCAAGAATACGATCTGGACGGGCATGGTCGCGGCGGTGAATGCCACGAGCATCAGCGTGACCAGCGACAAGGCGCTGACCCGTCAGTTCTCCATCTACTCTGGGACGATCATCGGGCCGGGAGCGAAAGGCACGCTCAGCGATCTGCAGGTCGGTGGGCGGGTCATCGTGAGCTTCAGCGAGGTGCCAGGCAGTAATGTCGCGAAGGCAGAGAACATTTCCCCGCCGAAAGAACCGAAGGTCGGCGCTCCTCGGAAGAAGAAGAAGAAGCCGTAGGCCAGAGGCTGGGCTAGGGATGCCACAGAGGGATGAACCATGCCTATCCGATTTGTTGCCAAGCTTCCTGAAATGGAGACAGGATTCACAGGATTTAGAGGATTACAGGATTTCGACAGGTGGAATCCCGTGAATCCTGCCAATCTTGATAATCCTGTCCTACTCACCCGCAATGTGGCAACGAAACGGATAGGCACGGGATGGGCCACAGAAGGCACAGATCACACAGATAAGAAGAGGGAGACCGTTTCAGGGGCCCTCCTCCCATCTGTGCCCATCTGTGTCATCTGTGGTCGAACGATCCGTGGAATCTCTGGTCGAGGGGCAGTGGGATGTGGCCCAGGTAGATGAGGCGGCCGGTCATTTCTGGAAATTTGTGTTGCCAGCAAGCCCGGCGTCGGCTTTCTTCCGCGCTCCCAAGCGCCAGCCAGAAATAGCCCCGTTGGTCCTCGGGCGACGATGATCGCATCGTTCGCCGCACTGCGCCGAGGGTAACCCGGGGCAAAGCCATCGCAGATTGACGATTGCAGATTGCAGGTTCAACGGCGGCCATCAGGCCGCCCGCTCACTGCCAATCTGAAATCCAAAATCTGAAATCTGAAATCCTAATATGCCAGTTCGTCTCGGACGTTTCGAAATGCCCAAGAGCCTCGTGAAAGACGAGGATACGGCCACCGCCACCTACGCCAAGTTCATCGCTGAGCCCTTTGAGGCCGGCTACGGACACACCGTGGGCAATTCCCTCCGCCGCGTGCTCCTCAGTTCCATCGAGGGCGCGGCCATCACCACCGTGAAAATCGTCGGTGCGAATCACGAATTCCAGACGCTCCCTCATGTGGTCGAGGACGTCACGGACATCATTCTCAACCTCAAGAAGGTGAAGTTTAACGTCGTCGATCACGACGTGCGCAACCTGGAGATCAGCGTGAACAAGGAAGGCGCCATCACCGCCGGCGACATCCAGACCACGGCGGGCGTCGAGGTCGTGAACAAGGATCAGCACATCGCCACAGTCGATAAGAAGCACCGCTTTGAAGCCGAAGTCAGCGTGCGTCTCGGCCGCGGGTTCTCGACCGGCGACGAAAACAAGTACCCCGACATGGCGATCGGCGTCATCCCGATCGACTCGATCTTCTCGCCGGTGACTCGCGTGAAGTATGCCGTCGGCACCACCCGCGTGGGCCAGCGCACTGACTACGACAAGCTGGAACTCGAAGTCTGGACCGATGGCCGCATCACCCCGGAAGACGCGCTGGTGCAGGCTTCTTCGATCCTCAAGAAGCACTTTGAGCCCTTCTTTGGCTACGATGAAAACGCTGTCGTCTTCGACGAAACCGCACCGCAGCAGAATCAGGAGAACGTCAAACTCAAGAAGCTGCTCAACATGTCGGTCAACGAGATCGAACTCTCCGTCCGCGCGGCGAACTGCCTCAACAACGCGAACATCACCACCGTCGGCCAGCTTGCGATGAAGAGCGAAGCCGAGATGCTCAAGTATCGGAACTTCGGCAAGAAGTCCCTCAACGAGATCAAGGAAAAGCTCACCCAGCTCGGCCTCTCGCTTGGGATGAAATTCGAGTCCGGTCTCGTCGATTCCAACGCTCTGGCCGATGCCAGCCTCAGCGTCCAGTAGGCCGCTTTTTCCCAAGAACCACACTCCATGCGACACCAAAAAAAGACGGTCAAGCTGGGCCGTAAAGAGGGGCACCGCAAATCCCTCCTCGCGAACCTCGCGGTCAGCCTCATCGAACACACCCGGATCAAAACGACGCTCGCCAAAGCCAAGGCCGTGAGGCCCATGGCCGAGAAGCTCGTCACCATCGGCAAGAAGGGCACCCTCCACGCCCGACGCACGGCGAAGGCGGTGCTGCGCCAGGACGGAGCCGTGAAGAAACTCTTCGCGGAAATTGCGCCCCGCGCCGCCGCTCGCAAGGGTGGCTACACCCGCATCATCAAGCTCGGCCAGCGCAAGAGCGACGCCGCCCCGATGGCGCTCATCGAGTGGGTGGACGCGCCGCAGATCGTCGAGACCGTGACGCCTGAGCCAAAGCCCGCGAAGAAAGCCGCGAAGGCCAAAGCCGCTCCTGCCGAAGCCGCCGCACCCGCGGAAGGCACCGAGGAGGCGAAGCCCGCGAAGAAGCCACGCGCCAAGAAAGCTGACGCGAAGAAAGACGCCGAGTAAGGCTCCGCTTCCCACAAACAACTCAACCGAAAGGGCGGGACCGCAAGGTTCCGCCCTTTTCTTTTTGCGTTCGGGCGCGGAGTTCCCGGGAGCATAGGCGTCCCGCCTGTGGGTCGCGGCGTCCCGCCGCGACGAACTTTCCCTGCCCGCTGGCTTCCGAAAGAGCGCCGAAATTCAGGACGCGGTGGGAAGTTCGTTTCGGCGGGACGCCGAAACCCACAGGCGGGACGCCTATGCTCCCCGGACTCGCTGCCGCGCGTATCCTCACTCAGCGCTTTCTCGTTGCCCTCGGAGGGCGCGCCATGCGTCAACTTGCACCATGAACTCTCTCCCGCACCTGAATGACTAAAGGACGCCGCTTTCCCTGGCCCTGGATCATCGGGTTGGTGCTGCTCGGCGGCGCGGGTTGGGCGGGCTATCGCTGGTGGCCGCGCAGTAGCGATGGATTCACCTTCCAGACCGTCGCCGCAAAGCGCACCGACATCACCAATGCGGTGACCGCGACTGGGACGCTCAGCGCGGTGGTCAGTGTGCAGGTGGGCAGCCAGATTTCGGGAAATATCAAGACGCTGCTCGCGGATTTCAACACGCCGGTGAAGGCCGGTCAGGTCGTGGCGCAGCTCGACCCGGCGACGTTTGAAGCAGTGGTGAATCAAGCCCAGGGCGAGCTCGCAAATGCGCGCGCCGCGCAGGAGCTCGCGCAATTCAACGCCGCGCGGCAGCACGAACTTTCCCGCAACAAGCTCTCCACCCAGGCCGATCTCGACAAGGCGCTCGCCGAGCTGCACCAGGCCGAGGCCGCAGTGCAGATCAAGGAGGCGACGCTCAGCAAGGCGAAGATCGATCTCGCGCGCTGCACCATCGCCGCGCCGGTGGATGGAATCGTCATCTCGCGCAATGTCGATGTCGGTCAGACGGTCGCGGCGGCGATGACCGCGCCGGTGCTCTTCACCATCGCGGGCGATCTCACGAAGATGCACATCGAGGCGAACGTCTCCGAGGCCGACATTGGCGGCATCCGCGAAGGCCTCGAGACCACTTTCACCGTCGATGCGTTCCCGGATCGCACGTTTCACGGCAAGGTGGTGCAGGTCCGCTACGCGCCGGTGACGGTGGATAATGTGGTGACCTACGTGACGGTGATCGAGGTCGCCAATCCGAAGCTCGAGCTGCGCCCCGGCATGACCGCGAACGTCTCCATCGTCCTCGCGGAGCGAAAGGGCGTGGTGGCAATTCCGAATGCCGCCTTGCGCTTCAAGCCGCCGCAAGCGGCTGGCGCCGATGGGCCGAAGCGCGGTGGTGGTGGCCCGCGCGGCGGCGGAGCGGCGGGTGCGGAGCGGGAGCGAACCGTCTATCGGCTGGAAGGTGGCGAGCCGAAGCCCTTCGAGGTCACCCTCGGCATCACCGACGCGGTCTTCACGGAAGTCATCAGTGGCGCGAACGAAGGAGATCAGATTGTCACCGGTGCAGTGTCGTCGAAGCCCGTGGCCGCAGCGCCGGCGGCGAATCCTTTCGGGGGTGGGCCTCCCCCCAGCGCGCGCCGCGGGGGCGGACCGTAGCGCCATGGACCCGATCATCCGGCTCGAAGGGCTCGCCAAAACTTACCCCTCCGCCGGCCAGCCAGTGCTGGCAGTGCGCGGCGTCTCGCTCGAGATCGCGCGCGGGGAATTCGTCGCCATCATGGGCGCGAGCGGCTCCGGAAAATCCACGCTCATGAACATCCTCGGCTGCCTCGATCGTCCGACGGCCGGGCGCTACACCCTAGATGGACTCGATGTCTCGAACCTCAGCCGCGACGAATTTTCCGACATCCGCAACAGCCGGATCGGGTTTGTCTTTCAAGG
>JANNXQ010000187.1:0-135514 GCA_031409655.1 Chthoniobacteraceae bacterium
CCGCGCGCCATGACTCGCTTCGCGCGCAGCGCCACTCTGAAAGATGGGCCTGTGGCCAGAGTTTGGCATGGCGCGCGGAGCGACGCCATCCACCGAGGTTGCGTTTTTCAACAGGCTGCTCGAGGAGGGGTTGGGGGAAACGGCTCACCTGCCTACTGGAGGGGGTGACGCCAGCGGAGACGTCCGCGTAAATCCGGTGGAGCGGGTTGGTGGGCGTGTAAAGGGGTCGGTCCGTGCATACGTGCAAGAGTAGGATTTTGCGCGCACGCACGCACCGACCCCTCTCCTGCACGGGCTGTGGGCGATCGACGCGGAATTTTCGGCGCGGGCACTTTTTGCGCTTTGGTCCGCCGGGGCTCGGGCGTAAAGCAGGATCATGACTTCCCTGCGCCAGACTGTCTCCGAGGTCGTCGAGCAGACGCCCGTCTTCGACATCCACACGCATCTCTACGATCCCGCCTTCGGCGAACTGCTGCTCTGGGGCATCGATGAACTGCTCACCTACCACTACCTCATCGCGGAAGGTTTCCGGTCTTTCGATGTCCCGTATGAGAAGTTTTGGGCACTAACGAAAGAACAACAGGCCGACCACATCTGGCAGGCGCTCTTCCTGGAGAATTCTCCCATCTCCGAGTCCTGCCGCGGCGTGCTCACGGTGCTGAACAAGCTCGGTCTCGACGTGAACCGACGCGACCTCCCTGCGCTCCGGAAATTTTTCGCCGGCTGGAAAGTGGAGGACTACATCACCAAGACTTGCGAACTGGCCAACGCGCGCAAAATCGCGATGACAAACTCGCCCTTCGACGACCTCGAGCGGCCGGTCTGGGAGCGCGGCTTCCCGCGCGATCCGCGCTTCGTCGCGGCGCTGCGGATCGATCAGTTGCTCGTCGATTTCCCCGGTGCCGTGCCGAAGCTCCGCGTTTGGGGCTACGAGGTCAGCGCGGATTTCTCCGGCAAGACGGCGGATGAAGTGCGGCGTTTCCTCGCGGACTGGACGAAACGGATCGACGCGCAGTACTGCATGGTCTCGTTCGGGCCGGACTTTCAATATCCCGACGAGTCCACGACCACGAAGGTCATCGAGCGCTGCCTGATGCCGCACGGGCGCGAGCACGGCCAGGCCTTTGCCCTGATGATCGGCGTGCGCCGCAATGTGAACCCGCAGCTCCGCCTCGCCGGCGACTCGCTCGGGCCGGCCGATGTCGGTGCCGTCGAGCGACTCTGCGCCGCGTTTCCCGAAAATAAATTCCTCTGCACGATGCTCGCGCGGGAAAATCAGCACGCGCTCTGCGTCGCCGCCCGCAAGTTCCGCAATCTCCATGTCTTCGGCTGCTGGTGGTTCATGAACAACCCGTCGATCATCGAAGAGATCACGCGGATGCGGCTGGAACTCATCGGCCTGAGTTGCACTCCGCAGCACAGCGACTGCCGCGTGCTCGATCAACTCACGTATAAGTGGGCGCACAGCCGCCCGATCATCGCGAAAGTGCTCGGCGACAAATACAGCGACCTCGCTGCCACCGGCTGGCAGCCGACCCGCGCGGAGATCGAGCGCGACGTGCATGGGCTCCTCGGTGGAGCGCTGGAGAAGTTCCTGGGGAAGTGATGAGGGATGAGGGATGAAGAAGCGGAGTTCCGCGCGGTGCCGCTTCCTCCTTCATCCTTCTGACTTCATCCTTTCGCATGCTCGCCTCGTTTCTCACCACGATCTTCTTTTCGTTCTCGGTCATCTTCGCGGCGCGGACGGCGCGGATGCTCGGGGGGCCGGCGGCGAATCTCGGGCGGATCGTGGTGGCCACAGGCTTGCTGGCGATCTGGGCGCATGGGTGGGGGCGGGGCGTGGCCGGGCCGGGGCTGCCTTGGTTTCTCCTGAGCGGGGTCATTGGGTTTGGGTTGGGGGACATGGCGCTCTTCGGAGCCTTGCCCCGGATCGGGCCGCGGCTCGCGATCCTGCTCACGCAATGCCTGGCGACGCCGGTCGCGGCTTTCACGGAATGGGCCTGGCTCGGGACGACGCTCGGGCTGGTGGACTATCTGTGCGCTGCGGTGATCCTCGTCGGCGTGGCCCTGGCGCTGGCGCCGGATCGCGGGCTCGGAGTCGAGCGGCGGGTCTTTTGGATCGGCGTGCTTTTTGGCGTCGGTTCGGCACTCGGGCAGGCGCTCGGTGCGGTCGTTTCGCGGAAAGCTTATGCCGTTGGCGGCGCCGCGGACTTTCAGCTCGACGGTGGCACGGCCGCCTATCAGCGGATTCTCGGTGGACTATTGATGACGCTCGTCGCCTTCGCCGTACTCCGCTCCATGCGGACTTCCGAGCCAGTGGCGGGTGGGGGCTGGCGCCGGGCCTGGCCATGGGTGATGGCGAATGCCCTCGCTGGCCCCACGATCGGCGTCGGCTGCTACCAGTGGGCGCTCGCGACGACGCCGAGCGGCACGGTGCTGCCGATCGTCGCCACTTCACCGCTGGTCACGCTCGCACTGTCCTTTTTCCTCGAGGGGCTGCGTCCGGCCCGCCGGGCGGTCATTGGCGGCTTCATCGCGGTCGCTGGGGCGGTGGCGCTGGCGGTGACTAGAGCGCGCTAGCAGCGGTGGGCAGCCGACGGGGGCGGAAAACGCCAAACACTAAACTTCAAAGGATGGCTCCAACCGACCGGGCAGATCGACCTTTGGCGTTTGCAGTTTGCAGTTTAAAGTTTGGTGTTTTCCCCCTCCCAGATGCTGCCTTCACTCCAGTCGGCACGCAGGCCTCACCTTCCGCCACCGCCAAAAAAATGACCGGGGAGAAACGCCTTGACCCTCTCTGGCACCCTCGGCATTGTCCCGCCCCTCACTTTTCCCGCACTCCTTATGAAAGTCTGCAGCATCACCCAATCGCGCCCCATCCGTGGCAACAAAATCCACCGGCGCGGTCTCGCCAAGAAAAAGGGCGGCATCGGCCAGCACATCACGAAGGTGGTGCCGCGCACCTTCGAGCCGAATCTGAAAAAGAAGCGCATCTGGGTCACCGAACTGAAGCGCTTCGTGACAGTGAAGCTCACGGCGCGGGCGCTTAAAACCGTGACGAAAAACGGCGCCTATGCCACGCTCAAGGGCGCGGGCGTTATTTAAGGCGTCGCCGGCGGAAATCCCCGTCGCTCATTCACCCTTCCATCCCCACTCCCATGGCTCTCAGCGTTGTCAGCAATAAGTCGAGCAAGACCTACTTCCTCCACGAGCGCCGCCAGGAACTCAAGGGCGGTCAGGTCGTGACCCTCTACTACTTCGCCGGGGAAGCCGGGACCGGCGCCATCGACGCCCTTCCCGCCGGCTACGAGGTCTCGGAGAATACCAAGACTGGCCTGCCGCTCCTGAAAAAGAAGCGGTAGCGCACAGCGGCAAAATCAATCTCCGACAGGCGATCCGGTTCCCTCCGAGTCGCCTGTTTGCTTTCCGGGCGAGCCGCTGGTCTCATCCCCCTGCTTTCTGTAGCGCCGAAATCGAGATAAGGATGAGCAGGACCAAAGCTCACCCAAACATGTGAGCGACTAAGTTCGGAACGGCGTTACGGTCGGAAATACACCGTTTGCGCTCATCGCCCATGCCCCTGCAAAGCATCCAGCACCCGATCTCCCAAGCGCCTCGCCGCGCTTTGACCGTTCTCATTCTCGCCGTCTGCGGCCTGGCAGCGGCAGTCGCGGCGGAGCCCGTCCGTTTCAATCGCGACATCCGTCCGATCCTTTCCGACAAGTGCTTTCACTGCCACGGTCCGGATTCAAAAAAACGCGAGGCCGATCTGCGACTCGATGTGCGCGATGCCGCGGTGGAGATGAAAGCGATCGTGCCGGGAAAGCCCGACGACAGCGAGGCGCTGTTCCGCATCCTGAGCAGCGATCGCGACGAGCACATGCCGCCGCCGAAGTCGAAGCTCGGCTCCCTCTCGGCGACGGAAGTCGAGACGGTGAAACGCTGGATCGCCGAGGGCGCAAAGTATGAAGCGCACTGGGCCTTCGTGCCGCTCGAGCCCATCGAAGCGCCAAAACTCGATGGCGCCCCCGCACCCCTCGACGCCCTCGTCCGCGCAGCCCTGGCGAAGGATGGCCTCCAGCCACAGCCCGAAGCAGATCGCACGACCCTGATCCGCCGCGTGAGCTTCGATCTCACCGGGTTGCCACCGGCCCCGGAGGAAGTGCGCAACTTCATCGCCGACGCCGCGCCAGAGGCCTACGAGCGGCTCGTGGATCGGCTCCTCGCCTCGCCGCGCTACGGCGAGCGCATGGCGGTCGATTGGCTCGATGTCTCGCGCTACGCGGACAGCTACGGCTTTCAGGTGGATCGCGAACGCGAGGTCTGGCCGTGGCGGGACTGGGTGGTGCGGGCCTTCAACGCCAATCTGCCCTTTGACAAATTCATCACCTGGCAGGTCGCTGGCGATCTGCTGCCAAAGGCCACCGATGAGCAAATCCTCGCGACCACTTTCAATCGCCTGCACCAACAGGAATCCGAGGGCGGCAGCGTCGAGGAGGAGTATCGCGTCGAGTATGTGGCCGATCGCGTACAGACTTTTGCCACCGCCTTCCTCGGCCTCACCTTTGAGTGCGCGCGCTGCCACGATCACAAGTACGACCCGATCTCGCATCGGGATTACTACTCGCTCTTCGCGATGTTCCAAAACATCGACGAAGCCGGACTCTATTCCTTTTTCACCCCCTCCCCGCCGACGCCCACCCTCACGCTGCTCGACGACAAGTCCCGACAGGAGATCTCCGGACTGCGGGCGAAAGTGGACGGACTCGAGAAGCAGGCCCCGGTCAGCCGAGAGGCGGAGCGCGCTGCCTTCACGGCCTGGCTCGTCGCCCGTCCTGCAAAAGTGACACCGACCGGCGAACTCGGGCGCTATCACTTTGAAGCGCTCAAAAAGAACACACTCGCAAACGCCGTCGCGGGCGGCAAACCCGCGAAGCTCAAGGGCGAGAACAAACTCGTCCCTGGCCGCGACGGGCAGGCCGTCGAATTCACCGGCGACGACGCGGTCGAACTCCCGTTCGGCAACTTCCATCGGCATGAACCTTTCAGCGTCGCGCTCTGGCTGAAGACGCCGGATGTGAAAGAACGCGCGGTCGTCTTTCATCGCTCGAAAGCGTGGACGGATGCCGCGAGCCGCGGCTACGAACTGCTGATCGAGGAGGGCAAACTCAAGTGGTCGCTCATTCACTTCTGGCCGGGCAACGCGATCTCGATCCGCGCCAAGGAGCCGGTGCCGATCAATGCCTGGACGCACGTCGTCGTGACGAATGACGGGAGCAGCCGCGCGTCGGGACTGGGCCTCTCTGTGAATGGCCGGCGGGTGGAGGTGGAGATCATCCGCGATAGTCTCACGAAGAACATCACGGGCGGCGGCGGCGACAACATCACCCTCGGCGAACGCTTTCGGGATCGCGGTTTCAAAGGCGGACAGATCGATGACTTCCGCGTCTTCGGTCGTGAACTGACGCGGCTGGAAGTGCTCTTCACCCATGACGAAGCCGCCGCGAATGCGCTCCTGGCCAAGCCTGCGGAGCAGTTGAGCGAAGATGAGCGCGTCTTGCTCCGCGACTTCCATCTCGCAACGGCCGATGCGGAATACACGGCGCATCTCGCGACGCTGAAAGCAGCGCGGGGCGCGCTGGTGAAGGCGGAGGACGCGACCAAGGAGATCATGGCGATGCGCGAACTCCCGACGCCGAAGAAGGCCTTCGTGCTTTTCCGCGGTGAGTACAATCAGCGTCGCGAAGAGGTCCACGCCGACGTGCCGGCGTGGCTTTCACCACTGCCCGCTGGCGCACCGCGCAATCGCCTTGGCCTCGCCCAATGGCTCACCGACCCAAAACATCCGCTGACCGCACGGGTGCTCGTGAATCGTTTCTGGCAAAGCATCTTCGGGCGCGGGCTGGTGCGGACCTCGGAGGATTTCGGCAGCCAGAGCGCGCGTCCGCGTTACCCCGAAGTGCTCGACTGGCTGGCGCTGCGCTTCATCGAAAGCGGCTGGGATACGAAGGCACTGCTCAAGAGCATCGTCCTCAGCCAAACCTACCGGCAGCGCAGCATCGCCGACCCGAAGACGATGACTGACGACCCCGACAACGAATGGCTGGCGCGCGGCCCGCGCTTCCGGCTCAACGCCGAAATGATCCGCGACAACGCCCTCGCCGCGGCGGGTCTGCTCAGCCCGACGATCGGCGGCGCACCGGTCTTCCCTTACGAAATGAGTGAGGCTTTCAAGCCCGCAAAAGCTTCCGCGGGCGACGGCGTCTATCGGCGCAGCCTCTACACAAACTGGCGCCGCACTGGTCCACCTCCGGCGATGCTCGCCTTCGATGCACCGCGCCGCGCGGTGTGTATCGCCAAGCGCGAACGGACCGATTCGCCGCTCCAGGCGCTCATCCTCCTGAACGGCACGCAGTATGTGGAAGCAGCGCGCGTGCTCGGGGAAAAGTTGCATCGCGACGCAAAGGGCGACGTGAGCGCGATGATCGACGCCGGCTTCCTCCGTTGCCTGAGCCGTCCGGCAGACGATCGCGAGCGCGCCATCCTCCAGCAACTCCACGCGGAACAACTCGCCCACTTCACCGCCCACCCCGCCGACGCCGACGAACTGCTCAAGATCGGCAGCGCCAAACGCGACCCGCAACTTCCCGCACCCGAAGCCGCCGCCGCCACCATCCTCGCGCAAGCACTCCTGAACCACGACGCCTCCGTCGTAAAACGCTGACCCAGGCAGTCCCCTCAACCGCTTCACCATGAGTCCCGATCTCACCTTCCTCACCAATCGCCGTCACTTCCTGAGCCGCTTCGGTATGGGCCTCGGTGCCATGGCGCTGGCGGACCTGCTTCCGCGCGAGGCGGGTGCTGCTTCCACGGCCGATCACGGGGTGCTCGGGCAGCCGCATTTTCCGCCGAAGGCGAAGCGCATCATCTACCTCTTCATGTCCGGCGGGCCCTCGCAGCTCGATCTCCTCGACTACAAGCCGATGCTCAACGAGCGCCACGGCGAGCAGCTCCCGGATTCCGTGCGCGGCGGCCAGCGGCTCACCGGCATGTCCGGCAATCAATCCTCGATCCCGCTCGTCGGCTCGCCGTTCAAGTTTGCGCAGCATGGCCAGGCGGGCGGGTGGTACAGCGATTTGCTCCCATACACCGCGGGCATCGCGGATGATTTGTGCGTCGTGAAGTCGATGTTCACCGAGGCGATCAATCACGGCCCCGGGGTCACGTTTCTCCAGACCGGCTCACAGATTCCCGGTCGCCCGAGCATGGGCTCGTGGCTGAGCTACGGCCTCGGGCAAGAGAACGCAAACCTGCCGTCGTTCGTCGTGCTGATCACCAAAGACAAAGGCGGGCAGCCGCTCGGCGCGCATCTGTGGGGCGCCGGGTTTCTGCCTCCGAAACTGCAAGGCGTGCTCTTCCGCGCCGCGAAGGACCCGGTACTTTACCTCGGAAATCCGGACGGCGTGAGCGCCGAGAGCCGCCGACTGCTACTCGATCGTTTGCGGGAGCTGCACGAGCATCAATTCGCCGGCACGCCCGACGCAGAGATTCAGGGCCGCATCGACCAATACGAGATGGCCTATCGCATGCAGACGAGCATCCCTGACGTCAGCGACCTTTCTGGCGAATCCGCCGAGACGCTCGCGTCATACGGCCCTGATGTGAAAAGGCCAGGCACCTTCGCGGCGAACTGCCTGCTCGCACGCCGCCTGGCCGAGAAAGGCGTGCGCTTCATCCAGCTCTATCATCAGGACTGGGATCACCACGGCGGCTTGCCGGGCGCCTTACCGAAGCTCTGCAAGGAGACCGATCAACCCGCGGCCGCGCTGGTCAAAGATCTCAAGCAACGCGGTTTGCTCGACGACACCCTCGTGGTCTGGGGCGGAGAATTCGGGCGCACGAATTACTGCCAGGGAAAGATCCAGCCAAACTTTGGCCGCGATCATCACCCCCGCTGCTTCAGTGTGTGGATGGCGGGTGGCGGAGTGAAAGCTGGCAGCGTCTTTGGCGAGACCGACGAGTTTGGCTACAACGTCGTCAGCGACGGCGTCCACATCCACGACTTCCACGCGACGCTGCTCCATCTCCTCGGCATCGACCACGAGCGGCTCACCTACAAATTCCAAGGCCGCCGCTACCGCCTCACCGACGTCCACGGCAAACTCGTGAAAGGTCTCGTCGCCTAGGTGGGAGCCGAAACCAAGGAATAAGGGCGCCCTCGCCCCGAGGAGCAACTCGGGGCGAGGGCGCCCCTACTCCTCGATCTCGCCGCGCACCTCGGGCCCGGGCCGATCTCAGAACGTGGGTTCGATGAGTCCGAAGCCTTCCGCTTTGCGCCGGTAGAGGATGTTAATCTTCTCGGTCTTCGCATTCAGGAAGACGACGAACTGCCGAGCGCTCATCTCGAGCTGGAGCACGGCTTCATCGACGAACATCGGCTTGACCGGGTAACGCTCCGTCTGGATGACCAGCGGCTCGGATTCCTCGATCTGCTCGAAGGCTTCGCCGACGGAAAGCACGGTCTCGTCGAAATGCTGGACGTGATTGTCTTTCCGCGGGCGATGGCTGCGCAGGATCTTCGTCTTGTACTTCCGCATCTGCCGCGCGACCTTTGAGGCGACCGCATCGATCGAAGCATACATGTCGTCGGTCTCCTCGCTGGCTTCGATGGTGATGTGGTTGTTGCAGTGCAGGATGACTTCCGCAAAGTGCCGATGTTTCTCCACGTCGAGGATCACGTGCGCCTCGATGATCCGCGGGTAGTCGAGGTGCAGGTGTTCGATCTTGTTCACCGCGTAGTTCTTGATGGCCTCAGTGATGCTCACATGGCGGCCGGTGACTTTTACGGGGACGTTGACGTTGGCGACTTGCATAGGTCTGGGTTCGGTTACTGGTTTTTTGGTTTCGTTACTCCCGGCAAACACCGGGCGTGGCTTACATCTGAAAATCTTCGCCGAGATAGACCCGGCGGGCGGTGGGATCGTTGATGAGGTAATCGCGCGGCCCCTCGACCACGACCTGCCCTTCGAAGAGCAGATACGCGCGATCCACGATGGAAAGCGTCTCGCGCACATTGTGATCGGTGATGACGATCGCGAGGCCAAGGTCGCGCAGATTCGCGATAATCTGCTGCACGTCGGCCACGGCGATCGGATCGACGCCGCTGAAGGGCTCGTCGAGCATGATCATGCTCGGATTGGTAACGAGCGAACGGGCGATGGTCAGCCGGCGCTTTTCACCACCGGAGAGCGTGAGGGCGAGTTGTTTCGCCACGTTCTCGATGCCAAACTGCGTCAGCAGTTCCGCGCAGCGCTGTTTGCGTTCCTTGCGCTTGAGTGGCGTGGTCTCGAGGATTGCCATCAAGTTCTCCTCGACGGTGAGCTTGCGAAAAATGGACTCCTCCTGCGGCAGGTAACCCATGCCCATCCGCGCGCGCTTGTGCATCGGGTAGTCGGTCACGTCCTTATCGTGAAAGAAAACACGCCCGCCATTGGGCCTCACAAGGCCAACGATCATGTAAAAGCTCGTCGTCTTCCCGGCACCGTTTGGCCCGAGCAATCCGACGACTTCACCGCGCTTCACGTCGATGTTCACACTATTGACCACCGTGCGCCCGCCGTACTCTTTCACGAGCTTTTCCGTCCGCATGACGGGCTTGCCGTCTTTCACCGGGGGAGGATCAATGAGGATCACGGTTTTTTCTCCAGGTCGGCTTTCTCTGAGATGATTGTTTTGTTTGGCCCATCGACGCTCATATTTCGATCGCGGTTGAGGGTCATGATGGTCGCATCGGATGTCGCCTCGCACTGATTCATTCCCTGGTGAACGATGGGTCGCCCTTTCAAAATAATGTCGCCGGTCAACGCATTGTAGTCCGCGGTTTTCGCTTTCGCCGTGCTCCGCGAGGTCTTGCCGTCGGCTTCGAGTTTTTCCTGCACGATGTTCACATTGCCTTCCGCGACGGCGCGATCCAAGCCGCCTTTTTTCTGGGTGCCAGGCTTGGCTTCTGTCGTGGCCTTCGGCGCGGCGGGTTTTGCGGCCGCATCCGCAGGTGGCCCACTTTTGAGGTAGGCGGTGAGTTTGTCGCAGGTGAGATAAAATTCCGGGTCATTCACGACCACGTTGCCGGTGAAAATCGCCAGGTGCTTGCGGTTGTCGAAGGTCGCTTTCTCCGCCGTGATTTCCGTCGGGCCTTTGCTCTTTTTCGGAATTTCCACGGCCGCAGCCGTCGCGTCAGGCGTCGGCGCCGCGTTCGCCGGGTTCACCGCCACGGCCCGCGGGACGGGCGCGGCATACTGCAGGGGGCCCGTCGCGTCGATCCGCTCGATTTGCTCGAGCAGACCGGACTCCGCGATCGGTCGCTTGAGAGCATCCTGAGCCGGGCTCTGGGAGCGGAGAGGGAGCGGCATGACGGCCGCTGCGAGGGCCCCGAGGAGCGCGATCCTACGCACCGGGTTTTGGTTCTTCCTTGGGTTTCGCGGGCTCGTCGGAATTGATTTCATTGGCGATATTATAAATCAGCATGCGGACGTTACCCTTGATCGTGCCCTGTTTGGAAATGGTGTCGAAAACCATGCCGTCGCCCGTGAGTTCAAAGTCGTCGCGGGTGATCTGCACATGCTTCTCGGTGCTGATGACCCGCGTGGTCAGATTGATCTGAGAAACCGGCAGGTCGATCGTCATCTCGGGTTTTGAGTCCTCGTCGTAGGTTTCGATCGTCAGCCCGCCCATTTCGACGTGATCAGCGTCCACCCGCTGCGCCGTGCCGACCGAAAAGCTCATCGTCTTGCGCGCCGTGCCATCGAGGTACGGGATCGTGAGCCCTTTTCCCCCATGCCCGATCGGCAGCGGAAAAGGCATCCGGCGCGACTCCTTTTCCGCTTCTTCCGCGCTGCCCTTTTTCTCCTTGTCGGCCTTGCTCTTGGCTTTGCTTTTACCGTCTTTTGCCTGCGCCTCGGGCTTTTCTTTGTCCCGAGATTTTTTCTTCCCACCCTGTTCCTGCGACTCCGCGCCGAGTGCGACGACGACGCAGCCGGCAACGAGAAGGAGTTTACGAAACGATTGCATGAATCTCACGTAATTGTTGGAGCAAACGGGGCAATTGCGCGAGCGGAATTTGGTTCGGCCCATCCGAAAGCGCGCGGGAGGGATCTTCATGCGTCTCGATGAAAATACCATCGCAACCTGCGGCCGCCGCGGCGCGCGCGAGCACGGGCGCGAGCACGCCGTCGCCACTGGTCGTGTCACCGCCGCCGCCGGGGCGCTGCACGGAGTGCGTGGCGTCGAAGACCGTGCGGTAGCCGAGTTCGCGCATCCAGTAGAGCGAGCGCATGTCGGCCACGAGATTGTTGTAGCCGAAGCTCACCCCGCGCTCGGTGAAGAAGAAGCGGTCATTGCCGAAGACGGCGAGCTTTTCGGCGATGTTGCGCACGCCCCATGGCGCCAGGAATTGGCCCTTCTTCACATTGACCACGCGCCCGGTTTCGGCCGCCGCCTGAATCAAATCTGTCTGGCGACAAAGAAAGGCGGGGATCTGGAGGATATCGATGAACTCCGCGGCGATGCGCGCTTCCTCGGGCGAATGCACGTCGGTGGTGACGGGCACGCCGAGTTCGCTGCCAACCGTCGCCAGCAACGCACACCCCTCGCGCACCCCGAGCCCGCGGAATGATTTTACGGAGGTGCGGTTTGCCTTGTCGTAGCTGGCTTTGAAAACGAACTGCTGATCCGTCCCTGCGCAGATTTCCTTCAGCGCGTGAGCCATCTTCCAGACAAAGTCCTCACTCTCGATCACACAGGGTCCGAGGATGAAAAGTGGGCGCGGTCCACCGAGGGTGACGGAGCCGATCTGAAGTGGTGAGGGGAGCGACGGCATGGGGAAGTGCTGACGATCATCGTCTGCTTCGCGCGCAGCGTCAGCATCAATTCCCTTCCGGCCGAGGTCTCAAAATCACGAACTGCGAACGGCGCGGTAACGAAGCCATAACACTGCTGGGCGATCCTGCTGACGTGAGGCCACCGCACTCCGCGGCGGCCGAACGCAACAAAACCAAAACAGCCTCCCACTATGAGAAAACATCCCCACCGCTCCACAGCCTTCACGCTCATCGAACTACTCGTCGTCCTCAGCATCATCGCGATCCTCGCCGGGATCGCGATGCCGGTTTACAACAACGCGATGCGGAACGCAAAAATGAGCGCCTCCGTGGTCAATGCGCGCTCCATCGCCGTGGCGCTCCGGATGTTCGCCGAAGACAACGGCGGCGTCTTTCCCACGGACAAAAACGCCTACGGCGACGCGATCACCACCTCGAACGACGCCTTCCGCGGCCTCATCCCGACGTATTGCGACAATGAACAAATCTTCGCCGTCGCAGGGTCCAAGGCGGGGCCGAAGGCTGATGGGCGCATCGGAAGTCCGACGGAAATTCTCGCCCGCGGCGAAAACCATTTTGCGCTCGTGGCCGGGCTCGGCACCACGTCCACTTCCACCTGGCCGCTGATCGTGGATCACACGAATGGTTCCGGCCGCTACGTGACCGATGAAACCGCGCTCGGCGGCACCTGGCGCGGGACCCACGCGCTGGTCATTCGCTGCGATGGGAGTGCGGGAAAAGTGCGCCTCCTCGGCACCGGAGAGACGCGCTACCTGCCGCGGCACGACGAACAGAGCAAGAGCGCCCTGGACGTGGCTGACTACATGGGCGCAAACGCCCGCCTGCTCGAACCCGCGCTCTAAGGTCGCGCCCTTACGGCTTCCGGTAGGCTTCGATGGAGACGATCTCGACCGTCCGCTCGCCGTGCTCAGTGGGCAGAGCGACGTGCTCGCCGACCTTGTGGCCGATCAAGGCCTGAGCCAGCGCGCTCTGGTAGCTGACGATGCCCTTGTCCACGTCACCGTCCCACGCACCGAGAATCGTAAAAACTTCCGCAGTTCCCTCGGGCACGGACTTCAAGGTGACGATCGTGCCGAGCGCCACCGCGCTGGTGTCCGGGTTGGCAAAGTCGGTGCCGCGGGCCAGCGAGAGTTCACGCTCGGTCTCCGACTTCCGGCGCATCAGCACGCGCTGCATTTCCTTCGCCGCCTTGAATTCAAAATTTTCGCGGAGATCACCGTGCTCCCGCGCGATGCTGATCTCCTTTGTGTTCTCGGGAATCTTCTTCAGGACGAGTTCGTCAAAATCCGCTTTGCGGCGTTCGATGCTCTCCCAGGAAACGACGAGCGCCTCCTGCTTTTGCTCGTTGCCACCACCCGAGACCATGGCCTCGAGTTCCGGATAAACGCGGATGATGCGACCGAGCAGGGAGCGTTTGTTCAGCTCTTCGAAGACCGGCGTGATGATGAGCTTGCGCATGATGTCGCGCATGTCTTCCAGCGAGGCATCGGAGATGAGATCGGAGAGAAGTTCCTGATCGCCGAGGAGGAGGTCGTGCAGCTTGCGGTCGCGCCGCTCGCTGTATTGATCGCGCTCGAGCGCCGAGATGATGGCGTTGAGCAGGCGCGCATTGACGAGTTCGGCCAGCGGGCCGGTGCGCTCGCGGCAAAGCCAGTTCAGCGCATCCGTGCTGATGGAGTGCTCGCCGATTGATCGCTCCAAAGCGGTCCGGAGTTCGGCAGTCTGCCCCTTGTCGGTGACGAGACGCGCGGCCTCGCTGACGACTTTCGTATTCCCGCGCAGGACGAGCACGATGGCCCGGGCAAGCCAGCCTTCGCCAAAGGCGGCCGGCACCTCGGCGATCACCCGCTTCATCTTGGCCACCGGGACGTCCGCGATCAGCGCGGGCAAATTTCGTTCACCATCCTGAAGCACGCCAGCAACAGAAGGCGCGTCAGACCCGCTCTCCAGGCCCGGGATTTTCTCGATCAATTCATCACGCCCCAGGAGCAGCGAGAGCGCCTCGGAGGTGTGGAGCTTCGCACTCTTGCGGCAAGTGTCGTTGGTCGCAGAAATGACCGGCCGGATTTGCTCCACCGGGTTAGTGAACTCCGTCACATTTTTCACGATCAGATCGAGCGCCGCGATCTGGTGCTTGAGTTGCCGGGCATTATTGAAAGCAGCGAGATACTCGTCCGCATGCGAAATCGGGCCGTCTCGCAGCTCAAAGGGCAGGCCTTTCTTTAAAGGGATCGCAAAGTGCCCGTCGTTCTTCAGCGCCTTCTTGGCCGTCTCGATCCAGCGCTTGTACTCCGCCTCGCTGAGCACATCCGGCACGAGCGCCGCGCCGATCTGATCCTGGGTGGCCTTGCCGCCGAGACTATCGAGGACGGTGCGCATGAGGGCGACGGGATCGTTCTTCGTCTGGGCCTTGACCGCCGCGAGGTCGGTCGCCTTTTTCGCCAGGATGTGGTCACCAGCGAGCGGCGCGAGCGAGTCGGCCGCATACTGGAGTTGCATGGTGTGCCCACGCTTTGTCTTAAAGTGGATGACGACCTGCCCGATCAGGAAATCGAATGAGTCGATTTGCCCAAACCCCCAGCTCTTATGTTGCACGAAAGTGCCGGGTGAAAGCTGGGCAAGGGCGCGGCCTGCGGCTGGTGTTAGTTTTCCAGCTTCGACCGCTTTTTGAATGTCGGATTCCATCGGGAGGTGGATCCTAGACCGCCACCCCGCACTCGGCCAAGAGTTTTCCTGAAACTTCGGAGGAAAGCGCTACGCGAGCGCCGCGAGATCGGCGTCAACCATGATCTGGACGAGTTCCTTGAAGCGCGTCTTGGGCTCCCAACCGAGTTTCGCCTTGGCCTTCGCCGGATCGCCGATCAGCAGGTCCACTTCGGCGGGACGCTCGTAGCGAGGGTCGAATTTCACGAACTCTTTCCAATCGAGCCCGACATGGCCAAAGGCCACCTCGACGAACTCGCGGACGGTATGCGTTTCATTCGTCGCCAGCACGTAGTCGTCACCTTCCGGCTGCTGCAGCATGCGCCACATGCCCTCCACGTACTCCGGCGCATAACCCCAGTCGCGTTTGGCATCGAGGTTCCCGAGGAAGAGTTCTTTCTGCTGGCCCTTCTTGATCGCGGCCACGGCGCGCGTGATTTTGCGGGTGACGAAAGTTTCGCCACGCCGCGGGCTCTCGTGGTTGAAGAGGATGCCGTTGCTCGTAAACATCCCGTAGCTCTCGCGATAGTTCACGGTCGCCCAGTAGCCGTACACTTTCGCCACAGCATACGGGGAACGAGGCCAGAAAGGGGTGGTCTCCGTCTGCGGCACCGCCTGGACCTTGCCAAACATCTCGCTCGAGGAAGCCTGGTAAAAGCGCGCCGGCATCTTCGTTTCGCGAATCGCTTCGAGGATGCGGATGGTGCCGAGCGCGGTGACGTCGCCCGTGTACTCTGGGATATCGTAGCTCACGCGCACATGACTCTGGGCACCGAGATGGTAAACCTCATCCGGGCCAGTGCGGTCGATGAGCCGGGTCAGGTTCAACGCGTCCGCGAGATCACCGTAGTGCAGGAAGAGGCGGCTCCCGCTGATGTGCGGGTCATTGTAAAGGTGATCGATGCGCGATGTATTGAAGGTGCTCGCGCGCCGGATGATGCCGTGGACTTCGTAGCCTTTTCCCAGAAGGAGATCGGCGAGATACGAGCCGTCTTGTCCAGTGATTCCGGTGATGAGCGCTTTTTTCATGAAGAGGGCTAAGCTAGGTTCGTTAAGGGATTTCCAAGGGGCGGGGGGCGTAAGTGTTTACCCGGGAAGATGGCCGTTCGTCCAATGTTCCGTTCGCTATTTTCCCGCGACTAGACGGCCTTGAGGATCGCCTGTTGCGCCGCGAGCAGTTCCGCGATGCCCTTTTTCCCGAGCGCGAGCATCGCCGCCATCTGGTCCTCGCTGAAGGTGCTCTCTTCGCCCGAGCCCTGCACTTCCACGAAATGCCCGTCTTCCGTCATCACCAGGTTCATGTCCACCGAGGCGTCGCGGTCCTCGGGATAGTTCAGATCGAGCAACGGCTCGCCTTTCACCACCCCGACACTCACTGCCGCGACAAACTTTTTGATCGGCGACTTTTTCAACAAACCCCGCCCGATGAGTTGCTGGCAAGCGAGCGCCGCCGCCACGCAGGCCCCAGTGATGGAAGCCGTACGCGTTCCGCCATCGGCCTGGAGCACGTCGCAGTCGATGCAGAGCGTGCGCGGCCCAAGCACATCGAGATCGATGACGGCGCGGAGCGAGCGCCCGATCAGCCGCTGGATCTCCACGCTCCGTCCGTCCACTTTTCCACGGGCGCCGTCGCGCGATTTCCGCTGCTCGGTCGAGTAGGGCAGCATCGAATATTCAGCGGTGATCCAGCCACCTTCGACCTTCTGCGCCTTCATCCATTGCGGGATATTTTCTTCGATCATCGCGCTGCAGATCACCTTCGTATTTCCGGCAGCAATGAGCACGGAGCCGGTGGCATTCGGCGCGAAGCCCGGGGTGAAAGTGAGCGGGCGGAGTTGATCAGGAGCGCGGCCGTCGTGTCGAAGCATGGAAATTTAGATTTAGGATTTAGGATTTAGGATTTAGGACTCTCCGCCAAAGCGAACCTGCGAAGCTATATGGCCAAATCCAAAAGCAAGAATCAGAAATCAGAAATCACCTCAGCGACAATCCGCGTGCCGGCGACGACGGCGAACCTTGGGCCCGGCTTTGACTGCCTCGGCATCGCGATGCAGATCTGCAATCGCGTGACGGTCCGCCGCGGCGGACCGGCGCAACCGCACGTCATGGCAACCGACGCAGCCGCGAAATTTTTCACCGCCGCCCAGGTCCCGTCGTTCGCCTTTCACTGGGAGATCGAGGGCGACGTTCCGCAATCGCGCGGCATGGGCAGTAGCGTCACGGTGCGCCTCGGGCTGCTTCATGGCCTCAACGAACTGAGCGGCCGGCCGCTCGATCGAGCGCGGATCTACGAACTCTGCGCCATTCTCGAAGGCCACCCGGACAATGCCGCCCCCGCGTCTTTCGGCGGCTTCACGGCGGCGAAGGTCGGCGTGCCGCCACTCCGCGCGGACGTCGCTCCCGAGTTGAAGTTCGTCCTGCTCGTCCCCGACTTCGAGATCAGCACGCCGGCAGCGCGCGCCGTCCTGCCGGAGTTGCTCGATCGCCAACTCGCCGTCCAGAGCGCCGTGAACGCCTGCCGCATGACCGCCGCATTCATGCAGAAAAATTACGGTTTCCTGAGGGGCAGCTTCGTCGATCACTTCCACCAGCCGCACCGCGAATCGCTCATCCCCTTTCTACCCAAAGTCATCGCCGCCGCCGAAGGCCGTGGCGCCCTCGGCGGCTTCCTCAGCGGAAGCGGCTCCACGATCTGCTGCCTCACGCTGGAAAACCCCGAAGCCGTCGCCGCCGCCATGCGCACTGCGGCAGGAAAAGGTGACGCCTACACGCTGATCACCACGGCAGACAATGAGGGAGCCTCCGTGATTTCAGATTGAGGATTTCAGATTTCAGATTGGCGCCTGGTATCTGAATCCAATCTGAAATCTAAAATCTGACATTGCCCCATGTTCCGTCGCTGGCTTGAAGGCTTCGAGCAGTTCGCCATCGACGTCATCCTGGAGCGGCGTTACGGGAAACGCGCGGCGCTGCTCCGATGGTTCCTTTATGCGCTGAGCTGGGTCTTCCGCGGGATCGTCCAGACGCGGCTCTGGCTCTTTCGCAAGCGGGTCCTCCGCGAGCGTTCGCCAGGATGCCTCGTCATCTCGATCGGGAATCTGACCGTCGGTGGCACGGGCAAGACGCCGGTGGTGGAAAAGTTTGCGCGCACCTTGCAGGACGGCGGGCGGCGCGTGGCCATCCTCAGTCGCGGCTACAAATCGAGAAAGCCTCCCCTGCTCCGCCGGCTGCAACGCAAGTGGCTCGGGATGGAACGCCGCAAGCCGCGCATCGTCCATGACGGCGAGCGCATGCTACTCGATTCGCGCTTCGCCGGCGACGAGCCCTACATGCTCGCGAAGTCGCTCGGCAACGTCATCGTCCTCGTGGATAAGGACCGTGTCCGGGCCGCGCTCTATGCCATCCGCGAGATGGGCTGCGACACCCTGATCCTCGACGATGGGATGCAATATCTGCGCCTCAAGCATCGGCTCGACATCTGCCTCATCGACGCCCAGGCGCCTTTCGGAAATGAACGCCTGCTCCCCCGCGGCACCCTGCGCGAACCGCCGCCAAATCTGCGCCGCGCCAGCTACATCTTCATCACGAAAAGCCCGCCCACCGGGAACGAGGAACTCATCAAACGCATCCGCCTCTACAACCGCACCGCGGCGATCGTCGAATGCACGCATCAGGCGCTCTACCTGCAAAATCTGTACGACGCGAGTGATCGTCGGCCGCTCGACTTCCTGACGGGCAAATACATCGCCGCCATCTCCGGCATCGCGCGTCCCGAGAGCTTTGAGGAGAAACTCACCGGCCTCGGCGCGACGCTCGAAATCTCCAAGCGCTTCGCCGATCACCACCGTTTCACAGACCGCGAGCTGGAGGAATTTCACGACCGCTGCTCCCGCCGCGCGCTCGATGCGATCGTCACCACGGAAAAAGATAGCGTGCGTTTTCCCGCGAAATTCGCCGGGCTCGACGTCCCGATCTACTACCTGCGCGTCGAGATCGAGATCCTCTCGGGGCACGAAAGCTGGGAGCACCTCGTGGGGCGGATCTGCAAGACGCAACCAGTGATGACACCGGAGCGCTTCTTCGCCTGAGCGATCGCGCAGGCGCGCTATGAGCCGAAAGAATGCCGCTTTAACTCACGGCGTCCAGCGGTGCGGCCACACTCAGCCGACGATCACTTCGCCGACCATGTAGCGCAGGAAGCGGCGGATGGAGAGGGTGTCGCCGAGCACCTTGCTCTTCTCCGCGAGCAACTGGCTGATCGTCTGATCGGGATTCTTGATGAAGGCCTGCTCCGTGAGGCACGAGGCGCTGTAAAATTTACCCATCTTGCCGTCGATGATCTTCTCGATCATCGGCGCGGGCTTGTCCTTCGGCACCTGGTCGGCGTAGATCGCACGCTCGCGGGCGACGAGATCCGCGGGGACTTCGTCGCGATTGATGCAGACGGGATTCGCGGCGGCGATTTGCAGGGTGATGTCGCGGACGAGTTGCTTGAAATCTTCGCTCGCAGTCGTCGCGTCTCTTTCCGCACCGACTTCCACGAGGACGCCCACTTTGCCGCCGGTGTGAATGTAAGCCGCCACCAGACCATTCCCGGTCACTTCGACGCGGGCATGACGGCGGATCTGGATGTTCTCTCCGCACTTCTGCACGGCCGCCACGCGATCGGACTCGAGGTCCGCGCCGGGTTCGGCGGCGATCCTCTTGGCGAGTTCTTCGGTGAACGAACGGAACTGGTCGTTCTTCGCAACGAAGTCGGTCTCGCAATTCACCTCGACGATCACGCCGATCTTGGCCCCGGGAGCAATGGCTTGTGCGATGACGCCTTCCTTGGCTTCGCGATCGGCCTTCTTCGCCGCACCGGCTGCACCTTTTTTGCGCAGCACATCCACCGCGGCCTCGAGATCCCCATTGGTCTCGGCCAGAGCGCGCTTGCACTCCATCAGACCGGCATTGGTCTTTTCACGGAGGGTCTTGACGAGTTGAGCATCGATGACGACAGACATGGGAAAGTGGAGAATTGAGGGGTGAGAGATGAGATCCTGTGCTGGTGAAATCGAGAGCGCGTGGAGGAGTCGAAAGCGCGGCTCTCAACTCTCAACCAACAACTCTCAACGAACGCGTCCCGCGTTACTCAGAGACGCCGGCCAGCGCTTCCTGATCCTTCTTCGTGCCACGCTTGTTTGTGGAGACGATGGCATCCACCAGCTTCTGGAGCACGATGCGGATCGCCCGGATGGCGTCGTCGTTCCCGGCGATGGGGTAGTTGATCAGATTCGGGTCGGCGTTCGTATCCACGATGGCGACAGTCGGGATATTGAGCCGCTTGGCTTCCGCGACGGCGATCCCTTCCCGCATCGTGTCGATGATAACAATGGCGTCCGGGAGTTTCTCCATCGTGCGGATACCCTCGAGGTTGCGCTTGAGCTTCTCGCCTTCGCGCTTGATGGCCGCGATCTCTTGGTTGCCCATCTTGGAGTACTCGGGCTGCTTTTCGAGGTCCTCGATGTACTTCATCCGCGCGATGCTCTTGCGGATGGTCGTGAGGTTCGTGAGCGTGCCGCCGAGCCAGCGCTGATTCACATAAAATTGCCCGCAAGCGGTGGCCGCTTCCTTGATGGCCTCCTGCGCCTGCTTCTTGCAGCCGACGAAAAGTACCTTGCCGCCGCGGCCCGCGACTTCCGCGAGGAAATCGGTCGCCACCGTGAGCTGCCGCACGGTTTCGCCGAGATTGATGATGTAGATGGCGTTGCGTTTTTCGAAGATGAAAGGCTTCATCTTCGGGTTCCAACGTTTGGTCTGGTGACCAAAGTGGACACCAGCCTCGAGCAACTCCGTCATCAATTCAGTGGACATACAAGGGTGTGAGATTTCGTAAAGGGCAGAAGAAAAATGGGCGGAAGGAATAGTGGCACCCCGAACGGAAGGCAATGGGAATTTCCGGGAATCTTCCGGGCCGCCAAGATGGCGAAATTGTCACGCACTCCAGGCTCGCCAGCGTCTCGGAACCGCGCTCAATTGCCCGCAGAGGTGTACGAAATCTCCCGTTTTCCATCGGATGCCGGAATCCCCACGCCGCTGCCTTTTTGGCGGCGGAGTCTTCATGGCGGGATGGAATGTCGGCTTGGCGGGCGCGAAAGGCCCGCTAAATCTCTCTCTCCAGCGCGAAGCTGGCACATTCCAAGCGTCGCAATGACGCGACCGTGGACGACCCATCAGAAACCGTAGCTCTCATGCCCCCGAAAAAAGGTGATATTCCCGCAGTGAAGCACTTCATCCTCGACACGAACGTGCTCATTCACGATCCGCAATCGATGTTCCAGTTTGAGGAAAATGTGGTCTGGATTCCGGTCGAGGTGCTGGAGGAACTCGACCGCTTCAAAGGCGAGACGACGACGCGCGGTGCAAATGCCCGGGAGGTGCATCGCCGGCTGAATGATCGTTTCGGCTCCGCGGAAAAAATGAAGGAAGGCGTGCCTCTGGAGAATGGTGGAAGGCTCCACGTGTGCATCAATCCGGCAGTGAAATTTGAGCACGGCGCGTGGAAGCTCGAGCGGCACTCGGAGCGGTTTGATCTGGTCCACAGTCTCTTTCCCGATCTTTCGTCGAACGACAATCGCATCCTCGCCACCGCCGCTTTTCTCGCCGACACGCAGCGGCACCCGGTGATCATGGTGACGAAGGATCTGAACATGCAGCTCAAGGCCCGCGCGCTCGGGCTGGATGCGCAGGACTACCGCACTGATCGCGTGGAAGACGGCGACATCCGCCGCACCCAGAGGAGCACCGCGAGCGAGGACTACGAAGCCATCGATATTTCCGGCCACGCCCTCCAGGCCTTTGCCAGTCAGGAAGAGATCACCGTCCCAAACTCCGCCAGCCTCCTGCCCAATGGCTACGCGCTGCTCCGCAATGAGGAGGAGCCGACGCACGCGATCCCTGGCCGGCATCTCGGCGGCGGCCGCTTTGTGAAGCTGCGCCACGACACCATCGCGATCCGCAACGGTCGCACCCTGAAGGCCGCGAATCTGGGCCAGCGCTTCTTCCTCGACGCGCTCTACGATCCCGAGATCACGCTCATCACCGTCTATGGCAAGGCCGGCACCGGGAAAACGCTGCTCAGCGTCGGCGCCGCGCTCAATCAGGTGCAGGAGGCGGTGTATGAGAAAATGCTCATCACCCGCGTGATCATGCCCACGGGGCGGGACATCGGTTTCCTGCCAGGCCGGATGGAGGAGAAGATGCAGCCGTGGGTGCAGCCCTCCTTTGACGCGCTGGAACTGCTGATGTCGCGGCCTCGCAAGCCCGAGCACTTTGAGAAAAAGAAACAGAGCTCGCGGAAGACGAACCAGCCGTACGAATCACACGCCCCGCAGAGCAACGGCAACGGCGGCGGAAAATCGATGCGTCCCTGGGAACCGCTGATGCAGTCCGGGGTGCTCGAAGTGGAAGCCATCACCCACATCCGCGGGCGCTCGCTGCCGAATGCGATTTTCATCGTCGATGAAGCGCAGCAGCTCACTCCGCACGAGGCCAAGACGCTCGTCACGCGGATGGGCCGCGGGAGCAAAATCATCCTCATCGGCGACCTCGCCCAGATCGACAACCCTTACGTGGATGCGCACACCAACGGCCTCGTCTTCACCCGCAATCGGCTGCAGGGCCAGCCCTTCATGGCGCACATCAATCTCTTCAAAGGTGAGCGCAGCGAGATGGCGGAAGTCGCGGCAAATCTGATGTAGCGCAGCTCATCTGCCGGGCTGGAAGGCGGGCGCGAGTTCCTCGATCCAAAGGCCGTAGGCGGTCTCGGAAAGGTGAATGCCGTCCGTGAAGAGATCACTTCTCGGAACCTGCGTGGAGGTGAAGCGCGCGTTCAAATCGAGAAACTCCCAACCGGCCTGCGTCGCCGCGGTTCGGAGCTGGCGATTGAGTTCGGCGATGCGCGGATCCAGCGTCGTGTCTCCTTGCAGAGGGATGGAAACGACGATCCTTCGCGGCGCCCCGCCCCCGGTTCCGAGCAGGAGGATGGGTTCCCAATCCGCGAGGATCGCGGCGTCCGTCCGGAGGTGATCCCGAAGGTCATTCGTGCCCGCCATGACCACGATCCGTCGAGTGGGCAGCAGGAGCGCGCGCTGCACTTGATCACGCACCTGGTGTACATAGAGGCCGGGGATCGCGAGGTTCAGCGCGGAAAAGGGACGGAGCCCAAGCCGGGCACCCCAGTCGGGAACCGCAGCCGTGTGGCTATCCCCACAGAAGACCGCTTCCATCGGCTGCACATGGCTCAGTTTCCGGGTCAGTTCCGCCGCCGTGACCTGGCGAAAATGCTCCGAGCGCAGGAGCAGGAGCGCGCTGGGGAGGGACAGTGCAAAATACGCGGCGGCCACCACGAAGAGAGTCCGGCGAAGCAGAGGGCGCATAGGAGGCTAGTGAATACGCAGAAAGCCTGGGCCGGTGCAACTCGACGACCCGACCGCGCGCCTTTTTTCCTTCGACAAATGGGCACCCATCGAAAGAGTCCCGACCCTCCCATGCAAACGCCGCCCGCCGAGAGGAATCCCAGTGATTCAGCCGGTCACGAACCACTCCCAGCCGGCGTGCGCGACCCGGACGCAAGTCCGCGGTCGTCGTCCTGCTGGACCCTCGCCGCTGCCTGGGTGGCCTTGGTGCTCATTGGCTATCTCGTTTTCACTGTGCTCGGTTCGAGCACAGTGCAGCGGCTCCTCTCGCGATGATCGCGAACTTCGGCGAAATCCTCAGTGCGATCGCCGCCGTCGTCTTTCTCGCGGTGTCGGCTCTGGGCTTGGGTGGGTGGTGCGAGCGGGGCTGGCGCGACTTTCCCGGCCTTGGGCAAGGGGAGCGCGCAGCCCTCCGCCTCCTCGCGGGGCTCGGCGCCCTCGGACTGCTGCTCTTTCTGCTCGGGCAGGTCAGCTTTTCCGTCCCGGTCATTGGGACCGTGCTGCTCGCGGCCGCCCTCCTCAATCTGCGCTCTCCGCCCGCGCGCCTTCGGGTCGGAAAAGTTTCGCCGCCGCTGCTCTTCGCCGGGGCCATCGTCTTGCTCTGCGCCATCAGCGGGCTGGATCGCCCGATCGGGGACATCAATTCCGACGCGATTTCCTACCACCTGCTCGGTCCAGTAGTCTGGCTGCGCGAAGGGAAAATCGCGCCGGTGCTTGCGGAATGCCTGACCGCGTTTCCCGCGACCGTCGAGGTGCTTTTCGCCGCCGTCCGGGCGATCTCCAATGAGCGCGCTTCCGGCGTGGTCGGCGCCTTGTTTTTCGCTCCCTTCCTGCTCCAGATCCGGGGTCTGGCCAGGCTCCTCGGTGCGAGTCCGGGCGGCGCCGGTCTGGCCGCCGCGCTTTTCGCCGGGATGCCGGCGCTGACCTCGACGATCGACCAGTGTTTCGTCGATCTGCCCTACGCGGCGCTCATCCTCGCCGCGGCCCGCCTCGCCTTCGCGGGGTGTCGTCCCCAGCACTTCGGCCTCGCGGGCGTCTTCGCCGGTTTCGCTGCTGGGACGAAGTACTTCGCGCTCCCGACCATCTGCCTGCTGGCGCTCCTCATTTTGTTTTCCGGCACCGCGCCGCGGTCCGCGCGCTGGCGACAGGCAGCCATCTTCGTCGCCTGCTCCGCGCTCGCCGGAGGCGCGTGGTACCTGCGCAATTGGATCGTCCTCGGTAATCCGATCTACCCGCCGCCTCCCGCTCTGTGGCGCTTGCTCCCGACGCCCACGTTTCCCCTCGAATCCTCCAAATCCCTCATGGCCTACATGCTCGAGCGCGGTGCCGGATTGGGAAAAGCACCCCACGATCTGCTGCTACTCCCCTTCCGACTCACGTTTCGCACCGCGTGGTTTCACGGCGGAGGCGGGCTCGGGCTTGGCTTGCTGGCCTTCGTGCCCATCGGGTTCGTGCTGGCGTGGAAAATTCGCGGCGCCGGCGTCTGGGGCGCCTTTGCCGTGGGCCTCACGGTCTTCTGGTTTTACGCCGATCAGGAGCTTCGCTTCCTGGGCTTGGCCGTCGGGATTCTCGCAGCCTTCGCCGGGCTTGGGGGTGCTGCGCTCTTCGAGCGGCGGGGGCTTGGTCGATGGCTGGCGCTAGCCATCATCGCCATCTCCTTGGGCGTCGGCGGCGCCCTCGCGGCGCGGTCCCGGGTCGCTGTCCTGCGCGCACTGGTCTCCCCGACCGCCGCCGAAGCCCGCTATCGCGCCGGCGCGCCGCACCTGGCAGCCTTCGCCTTTCTCAACGCGCATCCCGAGGTCCGCAAGATCTTCATCACGAATCCCTACGTGCCCGCCTATTATCTGGAGAAAAATTACACCGTCTTGCGCGGTCGCTGGGGAGAGCTCCCGCACCTCGACGCCGAGCTGGGTGCAGACCCCGCGGTCGCGCTTGGCTGCTCCCACATCCTCGATGTGGACTCCTACGGCGCGGGTTTTCGCCTGCCCGAGCCCGGCCCTGGGCGGCTGGTCTATGCGGACAAAACCGCCCGCATCTACGCACTCCCGGCCACGACGATTCCGTGAGTGTTTGCTTTTGCCCCCTGGTCCCGCTACCGACATCGCCCGATGCGCCCCTCGCACAATTCCCTGCACTACGTCCGCTATCGCCTGGGGCTCAGTGAACCCATCGGCGAGACGGAGCCCGAGGAGCGCGCACTCCTCCGCCGCTACGCCGCCAGCAAACGCCGACTCGCAGAGATCGGCGTTTTCCATGGGGTCAGCACGCGCCTGCTCCGCGAAGTGATGGCCCCAGATGCCATCCTCAGCGCCATCGACCCATTTTTCCGCGGGAGCTTTGGCCTGCGCGGGTACGGCTGGGCGCGGCTCATCGCGCATCATCAGGTGGCGAAGGTGCGCAATGGTCGCGTCCAGTGGATCGAGACGATGGGCAAGGACGCTCCGCAGGATCCGCGCGTCCAGGCCACCCTGCCGCTTGACTTCATCTTTTTTGATGGCGATCACTCGTGGGATGGCTTGCGGGAAGATTGGGCCGCCTGGCGGGGCCACATCGCACCCGGCGGAATCGCGTGTTTTCATGACAGCCGGGAGCGCCACGCCTCCTTTGGCTGTGCGAAATTCCTCGCCGAAGTGATCTCCCTCGATGCCGAGTTCGAGCCGATCGACGCCGCCGCGACGCTCAGCGTCTTGCGGCGCCGAACCTGAGGTCGCTGCTGCCCCATGCCGCGCGAAGAGAAAAAACGCATCGCCACCGACGCCGCCGGGAAACACCTCGGCACCTCGCTGGACGCCGCCTTTGCCGGGCTCGATCTACCGAAGCTCCCGGACGGACCCGCCACGCCGCCAGCGCGCCTGGAGTCGCCCCAGCAGATCTGGAAAATGGGCCGCGTCGTCCTCCGCAAGGAAACGGCGCACCGAGGCGGCAAGTGCGTGATCGTCGTCCATGATTTCGCCACTCACCTGCCCGTCTCGGTCATCGAGGCGATCGCAAAAAAAGTCCGGCAGGCCTGCGGCTGCGGCGGTGCGGTAAAGGGGCGGACGATCGAGATTCAGGGCGATCAGGCAGGGAAGATCCGAGCCGTGCTGGAGCAGGAGGGGTTTCATGTTGCAGGGGTGAAGTAGCCGTGGTGGAGGGAAGGCGGCGCGGTTCGTGAAAGTGGCGCATTTGAGAGGATCTGAGGCCGTAAGGGAGCGGCTGAGTCCGACCGTTTCGGTCATTTCCCTCTGTAACTTTAGTGGAAAGCGATTTCGGGCATTACAGATGCTATTGAAATTATAAGCCCGAAGCACTCTTCACCCTTTCTGCATGTCCATCCCGCAAAAAATCACCGACTTCGATGACGGCTCCGGCAAGCGCGACCGGCGCCCCTTCGCTCGCGAGTCCGGCATCCGCGCTCCATCCAGCATTCTCGATTCGAATGCCCTAGCCAGCGACCCGACCGAGGACATCCGCAATCTCCTCGAAGAACTGCAGACGACCGTCCGTAACGCGCGCTCCGAGTTGCGGGTCGTCGAAGTCGAGCGTGACGATCTCGCCCTGCAACTCGAAGAATCCATCGTCCGCGTGGACCGACTGCGCTCCAACGAGCGGGAGTTGCGCTCAAAGTTCGTCGAAGTCACGGCCCTGATCAGCGAGCGCGATGCCGCCGTGGCGGAAGCAAAGCGCGTCTCGGAGGCCGCCCGCAGCGTGGAGGGGCAGATCGAAAATCTCACCCGGAGTCGCAATGACGCGGTGCGCCAGCGGGACGAGACCTTGCGCCGCACGGATGCCCTGAAGCGGGCTGCCGATGAAAATGCCACGCAGGCCGCGGAAGCCCTGAAGCAAGTGCTCGCCGTCCGCCAGGCCCGCGACGCCGCCCATGCGCAGAATCTCGAAGTGGGCACCAAACTCAATCGCGCCGAAGACCGCATCGCGGAACTCGAGTACGAACTGGAAGCCGCGCAGCACGCGGCTCAGGAAGCAACCAGCGCCCTGGCGGAAACCCGCAGGCAGCTCGACACGGTGATCGTGAATCGCGACGCCGCCTCCGCCCAAGTCGCCCAACTTTCCGAGGAACTCGACGCGCAACGCCGGAAGCTGCTCGACCTCAGCGAGCAAAAGGCCGCTGCCATCAGCAACGACACCGAGCACCTCGCCGCGCTCACCGAAGCACGCGCCCAGGTCGCCAGCCTCGTGCAGGAGCGCGATGCCGCCCGCGCCCGCACCCTCGAGCAAAGCGGCGAACTCGAGGAACTCCGCGAGCAGTTTCAGGCCTTCCAGGACGATCACCAAAAGGCCCGCGGCGCGGAACTCACCGCCGCCAACGAAAAACTCGCAACCCTCGAAGTGCAGGCCCGCGAGGCCCGGCACGAGTCCGCCAATCTCCGCCAACAGATCCATGCCGCCGAGGTCCGCTTGAGCGCCCTTCAGCAGGAAGTGGCCGACTCGCCCGCGCTCGGTGCCGCTCAGCACGAGATCGCCACGCTCTCCGCAGAACGCGAAGCCGCCTCGACCGCCCTGCGCGATCTTCAGGGTCGGCTGGAGGAAGCGGTCGCCGCCCGCGAAGCCTCCCAGGCCCAGGCCGCAGAGCGATCCGCGGCGCGCGAAGAGGAACTCACCTTACTCCGCGCCCGCCTCGCGGCCGTCGAGAGCATCGAGCAAGAGGCCCGCAATCGCGCCGCCGAGGCAAAGGAGGTCAACGCGCGCTTTGAGAAACAGCGCATCGACACCATCGACATCGCCGCCCAGCTCCAGTCCGCCCACCGCGAGATCCGCGAGCTCAGCGCCAACCTCGCCGAAGCCCGTCTGCAGGTGAAATTTGCCAGCGCCGCCAACCGCGCCGCGAAAGGGAGCGGCACTCGCATCAAGGCGATCGTCAGCACGCTCCACGAGCCTTTCGACGACGCGCCCGCACCGCCGCCGCGCGCCCAGCCGCTCGCTCTCGGCGTCGAGCACACCCTCGATCCCCGGGAGGTCAAAAGCGCCCTCGCGGCCATGCGCCAGTGCTACCAGTCCTTCGCCCGCCACGAGGAGGACATCAGCCTCCTCAACGAACTCTACTGCCACATCCACGCGCTCGCCGAGCGGGCCCGCGGCTCCGAGATGCACGCCGCGCACCGGCTCGCTTCGGCCTTCGCGGATTTCACCCACGGCCTCTACCAGAATCCCGTGCAGGTCAATGCCTCCACCCTCCGCACCGTGAGCCAGACCATCGACTTCCTCGGCACGCTGATGAAGGACTGCGACCCGCGGAAAATGCGCGACATCGCCAAGGCCCGCATCTACGCGGTGGACGATGACCCGGACAATTGCGAGAGCATCAAGCTCGCGATGGAAACCGCGATGCTGCGCACGACCTGCGCCCTCGATCCCATCGAAGCCCTCGCCGAACTCACCGACCAGCCCTGCGACCTCATCCTGCTCGATGTGAACATGCCTGGCATGGACGGCTTCGAACTCTGCTCCCAACTCCGCCAGATCCCGCTCCACGCCGCGACCCCGATCATCTTCCTGAGCGGCCTCGCGACGCTCGAACATCGCACGCAATCCGCGCTCGTCGGCGGCACCGATTTCATCGCGAAGCCCTTCAATCTTTACGAGCTCACGGTGAAAGCGCTCACCCACATCCTCCGCGCCCAAATCAGCGCCAACTCTGCACTCGAGTAGCTCCGAGCCAACCGGACGTTAGCCCGGGCTTTTGCCGAAAAGGAACATCAGCGGCGCACCGAGCCGCGCCCGCCAGGCACTGAGGCTGTGGTCGCTTCCCTCCGCGACGAGCACCTTGAAGTCGCGTCCTTCGACGAACTTCTTCGCCCGCAGCACCTCTGACATCCGCTGCTGGTAGGCGTCGTCGGTCGAGTCCGCACCCAGCGTCCCGTGATCGAAATAGATCCGTCGATTTGGGCGAAACGTCGCGTCGGCGTGGACTTGTTCGATGAGCGCACAGGCCTCCGGCGGATCCCCGCTGAGATCTTCGTAGCACGTCGAGAGACAGGCAAATTTCCCAAAGGTCTGGTGGTGTCGCAGCGCCATCCAGAGCGCCAGCGAGCCCCCGAGCGAAAAGCCGAGGACCCCCGTATTCGCCGGATCGGCCAGCGTGCGATCGCGGCAAATCGTGTAGTCGATGAAAGGCTTTAGATCATTGACCAGAAAGTCCGCCGTCTTCGGCCCATCGATCTGCGGCGAGAGTTCGATGTCACGCTGGCCGAAATCTTCGCGATGAAAAACGGCCACCAGAATCAGCTCCTCAAGCTGCCGCGTCGCCACCAGATTCCGCACCCAACTATCCGCGGCGATGGTTTCATTCCCCGGAGACTCGAGCGCCTGCAGCGTGTCCTGTCCGTCCAGCAGATAAAGCACCGGATGCCGCGAATCACGCGACGCCATGTAGCCCGGTGGCAACCAAATGCAGACCCGCCGCGTGCAGTCGAGTTGCGTGGCGTCCAGCTCGCACTCGATCGCTTTCCCATAGATGAAGTCGTGATCCCACGGCTCCGCGTCCTTCCAATTTTCCACCTCGATGGTGACGTGCAGATCATGCGCGACGAGATACTGGTAGTTCAGGCAGGTCGAGCCGTCCTTGTAAGTCTCCTCCGTCGCCCACGAGCCGCGCGTGATCTTAAACTCCACGAGCCCGTACGGTAGATCCACGGTCCCGGTGAAAATCCCATCCGCCTGTCGCTGGAGCGCGAATCCTTTCGCCGGCTGCCAATCGCCCAACGCGCGATCCGTGCCGACCACCACAACGCGCTGGCGCTCAGAATCAACTGGCACCCGGACCTCAAAAGTAAATCTAGGCATGGCGGGACGGTAAAGGATGAGGGATGAAGGATGAAGGATGAAAATTCCGCGCTTCATCCTTTCTCCTTCATCCCTCATCCTTTTCTTATGTCTCACGCACTAGTCCTCGGCATGGGCGGAGTCGGCTCCGTCATCGGGCAAAAGCTGCACGAATATCCGTGCTTCGAGCGCATCTACCTCGCCGACATCGACCCTACCTTTGCCCAGCATCTCCACGGCAAGACCATCGATAGCCGCTTCCAAGTGGCCACACTCAACGCCATGGACACCGCGAAGGTGGCCGCCTTCCTGGTCGAACACAAAATCGACGTGACCCTCAATGCCTGCACCTGGCAGGCCAATCACAGCGTCCTGGAAGCCTGCGCCCAGGCGGGCTCGCACTACCTCGACATGGCCGCGGACATCTACTCGCCGCCCGGCGTGAAGAAGCCGACCAAGAACAGCTACGAAGCCGAGATCGAGAAATTCAACGCGCGCTTTCTGGAAAAGAAAATCGCCGGCATCCTCTGCATGGGTTGCGATCCCGGCGCGGTCAATGTCTTCGCCCGCTGGGCGATTGATCGGCTCGACACCGCCGAATCCATCCGCGTCATGGACGCCGACAACGCGGAAGTCCGCGGCTACCGTTTCGCCGTCCTCTTTTCACCCGAGACGCTCTTCGAGGAACTCGGCGCCATGCCCTACTACGTGAAAGACGGCCGCGTCATGTCCGGCAAACCGCTCGAAGCCGAGACCGAGTGGTATCGCTTCCCGCCCCCGCTCGGCATGATGAAGACCTACGCCGTCGCGCATGAGGAAGGCGTCTCCCTCGGCCTGCATCCGCCCTTCGTCGAGAAAGGCGTCCGTTACTCCGTCTTCAAATACACCTTGAGCGAAAAGGTCATCAGCATCGCCAAATCCCTCGCCCTGCTCGACCTCGACTCCTGGAAAAAAGTAAAAGTCGATGGCGTCGAAGTCGCCCCCGTCCGCGTCGCCTGCGCCAACTTACCCAAGCCCGCCTCCCTCGGCTCGAACATCGACGGCTACTCCTGCGTCGGCACCGAAGTCCGCGGGACCAAGGACGGCAAACGCGTCGAGTATTTCGTCTATACGATGGATAGCCACCGCGAGACCTTCGAGCGCTACGGCTACTCGCTCACCGTCGTCCAGACCGGCATCCCCCCCGCCCTCGCCGCCCGCCTGCTCATGGAAGGCAGCATCAAAGAACGCGGCGTGATGATGCCCGAAGCCCTCGACCCCGAAGCCCTCATGGCCAACTTCTCCAAAGAAGGCCTGAAGATCTTCGTCGAAAAACGCGAAGTCGTGGAGCTGTAGCCCAAGGAGTAGGGGCGCCCCCGCCCCGAGTCTTTTCAATAATCGAAGAACCTCGGGGCGAGGGGGCCCCTACTCCTTGGCCATCTCCCGCGCGAATTCGCTCTCGCACAACGCATACTCACCCTCCCGCAACCGCGCCTTCTCCGGATTCCGCCGAATGTACCGCACGCAATTCGCAAAATGTTCTTCATCGCGGATCAAGCGATCGAAGTAGTCCTCCTGCCACAAAGTGCCAGACCGCCCGAGCAGCCGATTGATCCTCCGCGCCAAGACGCTTTTCCACGCGCCGATCTCTTCCGCCAGCGAGGCCTCTGGGTGCAGCGAGAAGAGCACATGGACATGATTCGGCATCACCACCGAGGCATGCAGCCAATAGGTCCGATCGTGTGAATGCCCCAAAGTAGCGGTGACGCAATCGCGGCCACTCGCCTCCCGCAATCCGCAAGCCCCGTGGCCGGCATCGAGCCATTGGTCGAACTGTTGACTGAATCGCCGGTGATACTCCCGCTCCACCTCCACAGACCAAGGCTTGGGATGATGCATCATCCACGCCGTGCGCTCCTCCATCCACCGCTCGCGCAGCTCGACTGGCACCGCATCCGCGAGCCGAAACGTGACAAAGTAAGTCGCACCAGGCTGCTCCCAGTGAGGCAACCCCTTCCCATGCCTCCGGATTTCCGCAAACGGATCGAAGAAGCGCAACTCCTCGGCCATGCCCAAGGAGTAGGGGCGCCCCCGCCCCAAGTCTCAAGCAAGAAACACGGGGCGAGGGCGCCCCTACTCCTTGGGCAGTTCGGCGAAAAACGCGAAGTCGCAGATCTGTAGCCAGAGTTTTCGATTGACGATTCGCCGCCGGGCAAGGCAGCCTCCCGACACCTCCGGCACCCCATGAACCCCCGCAAAGTGGACACCTTGCACAGTGAGACGAGAGCGCAGCGCGCGGGCAGGGCGTGTCCGAAAGTTTGTGTTTTGGGGGTTTGGTTTGGTGTTGGTTAGGCTGGTCGGGTGGATTGCTTCAGCATCTGGGGGCGGCGGAGAAGCGCGCTCCGAATTGGATGGCAAACTGGTTGGCGGCTTCGATCCAGCCGGCGGGCGGTGCCTTCCATTTCGCGGTGATGTTGCTCAGGGCCAGATACAATAGCTTGGCGGCCGCTTCATCGCTCGGGAAGTGGCCGCGGGTCTTGATGATTTTTCGCAGTTGCATGTTCAGGCTCTCGATGGCGTTGGTCGTGTAGATGATCTTCCGCACTTCCGCGGGGTAGGCGAAGAAGGGGATGACTTGCTCCCACGCCCGCCGCCAGCTCGCGCCGATGGTGGGATGTTTTCGGCCCCATTCGCCACTCTCAAATTCCTGCGGCCTCTGCGCGGCCATCTCCGCATTTTCGGCCCGGTAGATGAGCTTGAGTGCGCCGGCCACGGCCTTGTGATCCTTGTAGCTGCAGTAGCTCAGGCTGTGGCGGATCAAATGCACGATGCAGGTCTGCACGCTGGCTTGCGGAAAGACCGCGGTGATGGCTTCGGGGAAGCCTTTCAGTCCATCGACCACGGCGATCAGCACGTCTTCCACTCCGCGGTTGCGCAGTTCGTTCATGACTTTGAGCCAGAATTCCGCGCCTTCATTTTGCTCGATCCACAGCCCGAGCACGGCGCGCGTGCCATCGGCCTCCACCCCCAGCGCGAGATAGACGGCTTTGTTGCGCACCGTGCCTTCGTCGCGAATGCGCACCCGCAGCGCGTCGAAGAAGACCAGCGGATACATCTTCTCCAGCGGCCGGTTTTGCCACTCGCTGACTTCGGCATGCACCGCGTCGGTCACCGTGCTGATGAAGTCCGCGCTCACCTCCACCTGATACTGCTCCTCCAGCAGCGCCCGGATCTCCCGCACGCTCATCCCGCGCGCATACAGCGCCCTGATCTTGGCATCGAAGCCAGGCAGCCGCTTCTGCCACTTCGGCACCAGCTGCGGTTCGAAGCGGCTCTGCCGATCCCGCGGCACCGCGATCTCCAGCGCCCCGCTATCGCCCAGCACCACTTTGCGGCTAAAGCCGTTGCGGCAGTTGGCCGCCTCCGGCGCTCCGGCCTCCGGCTCGCTCTCCTGGCTCGCCGCCGCCTCGCGCTCGCCCCGCAGGTGATGGCTCATCTCCGCCCCCAGCGCACGCTCCACCAGCGCCCGGGTCAATTGCCCCAGCAACCCGGCCTCCCCGAGGATCGCCTCCGGACTATGCCCATGACGGGCGATCAGCGCATCCAGCGCCTCCACGTTGATGGCTCCACTCTTCTCGTTCTTCGTTCTTTTCATTTTCCGTTGTCTTCTCTTTGGGCCCCTCCACACAAACTTTCCGACAGGCCCATGGGGGCGTCCGGGACGAAGTTTCCGCAGCCCCCATCGTCCGTTCCGGTCGCGGAATTCAAAATGGGGGCACCCCCTTTTTCGATTCCACCACCCCCATCGGGCTTTCCGACGCTGGAATCCGCGCTGGCACCACCCCCATTCCCGTTCCCGCTGCCCTCATCGACGATCCCGACGCCCCCATCGCGGATTCCGCTCCCCCCATTTTGGATTCCGACGCCCCCATTTTGGATTTTCCAGCCCGTTTTGTGGATTTCCGGCCCTTTTTCGCGAAAATCAGCCCTTTTCCCCAAATGGAGGCCCCCTGAATGGCCAATTGGGACCAGCCCGGCACCTTCTGGGATCACGCCTACTGGGACGGCTTTGACCCCACTTCCACCACCCCAAAACAAAAAAAGAAACGCATGAAACGACAGGACTACTACCCCTCCCGCATCGGTGACCAGGTCGTCTGGCTGCAAAACTTCAAGACCAAGCTGCCCCTGCACGCCACCGATCTCGGCCTCGTCCCGGCCACCGTCACCGCCCGGCTGCTCGATGTGGACAATGCCCTCTACGGCCTCGACAGCTACCGCGGAGCCCTCGGCCCCGCGAGCACGAGCTGCTACCAGTGCATCGACGACGCCCTCTACGGCGCCACCGTCCCCGGCCAGACCATGTGGATGGGTTTCACCGTCCCCGCCGGCGCCCCCGCCGCCGTGCCCAATGGCACCCTCGTCCGCGTCTTCGATTTCATCGCCGACGCCATCAAAGCCGCCCCCGCCTACAGCACCATGGTCGGCGAAGACCTCGGCATCGTCGGTGCCGAAGAGCAGCCCCCGAGTCCCACCGTCACGCCCGAGTTTGACCTGCGCCCCACCGGCGGCGGCAAACTCGAAGTCGTCTGGACCAAGCGCCCCTTCGACGGCGTAAAGCTCGAGTTCGACCTCGGCACTGCCGGGCTGAAAGCCGACATCGACCTCCGCCCGAACTACACCCTGCAATGGCTCCCCGCCGCCGGCCAGAGCGCCATCGTCAAAGTGCGCCTGCGTTATATCTACGAGGGCGAAGACTTCGGGAACTGGAGCGATTGGAAGACTTACACCCTGGGCGGAACCTAGCGGATGACAGAAGAATCGCCCCGATTCCAGCCCAGCCGGGGCACCCATGCAATTTGGCACGGGTTTCTTAACGACCGTCGCGGGCGGCGGGACTGGAACATTGACGGTGGATGTGAATAACGTGCGGCCAGCACCCGAACCCATCTCAACGATGCTCCTCCTCCCTGGAGCAGTTTGGCTGCTGGGGCACCGCCGTCGCCAGGCAAGGTAGCTCGCCACTTCACGGCCACAGCAGGCCACGGTAAATACCCCGCCTCGTCCAGCCGCCCGGTTAAAACTTTCCTCCTCGTGACGAAGCTCGGGGCTCCATCACGAGGAGAATCCTGCCACCAGAAATCCTGAACACACCATGCCCTTCAACCCTGCCCTCCCCGCCGATAACTCCCCGCTCAATTCCGCCGAGATGCGGGGGCAACTCACGGCGCTGAACGCCGACGTGCAGACGCGCGCTACCCAGGCGCAGCTCGCCGCCGAGATCGGCGGCACCTCGGCCAACAGCAACGGCGTGGGCACGCTGGGTATGGTGGTGAGCGACCCGCCCACGCAGGCCGAAGTGCAAGCCATCGCCGACAAGCTCGACGAACTCATCAACGCGCTGCGGCGGTAGCTATGCCGGCTCGCCAAGGAGCAGGGGCGCCCCCGCCCCGTGGATCAAACGAAAACCGGACTCGGGGCGAGGGCGCCCCTACTCCTTGCGTAGCTTATCCAGATCCGGGTCGGACTTGGCGAAGTTGCGGAAATTTTTTGTCGATCGAGTGCGGCGGGATGTTTGCGCACCCTTGGTACTCCCGTCATGCAACGGGCAAAGTGCATGACACGCTCTAAGGTCCGAGGAGGGCGGCCTCCGATCTTAAACCTGCCATCCTGCTCTTTACCTTTTTGAACTTATGCCTTTTGACCCTACCCAACCGAAGCCGGGAGAAGAGATCGATGCGGTGCAACTGCGGGATCAATTCAATGGACTGAATAGTAAGAGCTGGGGAGGGGAGAGCGGAGAACACCAAACTTCAAACGCTAACCGGTTCCGGTCCTTGCGGAAGACGAGGAGCTGTCCGGGCAATCGGGCGCGGGCACGAGCCGGCAATCCCAAAACCCCAATGCCGTGAGGGCGCGGGTGGGCTGGCTAGTTGGTCTTGAGCACTTCGATGAAGGCTTCCTGCGGGATGTTCACCCGGCCGATGCTTTTCATCCGCTTCTTACCTTCCTTCTGCTTTTCGAGGAGCTTGCGCTTGCGGGAGATGTCGCCGCCGTAGCATTTCGCAGTTACGTCCTTGCGCTGGGCGCTCACGCTTTCGCGGGCGATGATCTTTCCCCCGATCGCGGCTTGGATGGAGACTTGGTAGAGCTGCGTGGGGATGACTTCCTTGAGTTTCGCAGCGAGGGCGCGTCCACGGCCCTCGGCTTTGTCGCGATGCACGATGGAGGAGAAGGCGTCGATGGGTTCGCCATTCACGAGCATGTCGAGCTTCACGAGCTTCGAGGCATTGTAGCCGGCTTGCTCGTAATCCATCGAGCCATACCCACGGGTGATGGACTTAATCTTATCCACGAAATCGACGAGGATCTCATTGAGCGGCAGCTCGGTGGTGAGCATCACGCGTTTGGTGTCGAGGGACTCGGTGTGCTTCACCTCGCCGCGCTTATCCATGATGAGCTGCATGAGCGGCGAGATGTAGTCGTTCGGGATCATGATGAAGCAGCGCACGATCGGCTCGCGGATCTCCTGGATGACGCTGGCGTCGGGTAAGTGCTCGGGGTTATCGACGTGGAGTAACTCGCCATTGGTCTTCAGGACTTCGTAAATGACCGATGGGTAGGTCGCGATGATGTCCATGCCATACTCGCGGCGCAGGCGTTCGACGATGATCTCCATGTGCAGCAGTCCGAGGAAGCCACAGCGAAAGCCAAAGCCGAGCGCGACGCTGGACTCCGCCATGTAGTGAAAGGCGGCGTCGTTGAGTTGCAGCTTGGCCATGGCGGCCTTGAGATGCTCGAAGTCGGCGGTATTGATCGGGTAAATGCCGCTGAAAACCATTGGCTGGATTTCCTGAAAACCAGCGAGCGGCTCGGGCGCGGTGTTACTCCGGGAAGTCAGGGTGTCGCCCACCTTCACCTCCGTGCTCGTCTTCATATTGGCGATCACGTAACCCACGTCGCCGGGGCCGAGCTTGGGTTGCGCGAGGAGCTTCGGCTGTTGCGGGCGAAAGATGCCGACTTCCTTCACTTCGTAGCTGCGATCCGTGGCCATCATCTTCACCTGATCCCCGGCCTTCACCGTCCCATCGACCACGCGCACATAGACGATGACGCCGCGGTAAGTGTCGAAGGTGGAATCGAAGACCAGCGCGCGCAGGGCGTCATGAGCGTGCCCAGTCGGGTGTGGGATGCGTTCGACGATGGCTTCGAGGATGTCTTCGATGCCGATGCCGGCCTTCGCACTGGCGAGGATCGCATCGTCGCCAGGGATGGTGAGAATGTCTTCGAGCTGGCGCCGCACGGTCGGGATATCCGAGTTCGGCAGGTCGATCTTATTGATGACCGGGATGAGCGTCAGCCCCTGCTTGTTCGCGAGATGGACATTCGCCACGGTCTGCGCCTCCACGCCCTGCGCCGCATCCACGATGAGCAGCGCGCCTTCGCAGGCGGCGAGCGAGCGCGAGACCTCATAGGCAAAGTCCACGTGCCCCGGCGTGTCCATGAGGTTGAGCTTATAAGTGTGGCCGTCCTTCGCCTTGTAAGTCATCGCGATCGGGTGCGCCTTGATGGTGATGCCGCGCTCGCGTTCGAGGTCCATGGAATCGAGAAGCTGCTCCTGCGATTCGCGCTTCTGGATCGTCCCAGTGAATTCGAGCAGGCGGTCCGACAGCGTGGTCTTCCCGTGGTCGATGTGGGCGATGATGCAAAAGTTGCGGGTGCGGCTGAGCGACATAGGAAGTTTCGAGAGCCGCGCACTATGCGCGGCAAGCCGGAGGCGGTCAACCGCCCCTCTTGGCGCTGGAAGTTTCCCTCCCGCGCTGCTCCGATGCGGTCTTGCTGCCCATGATGACCTACGCGGAGATCGAATCCTTCTTCACTGGCCTCATCGCCGAGGCGCAGGCGCGCGGCATCACCTGCGCCATCACGAGTGGCATGGCGTGCGTGCATTTCGGCGTTTCCACGACGACGAAAGATTGCGACGTCCTGTGCGCGGCGGAGTCGGCGGAGAGCTTCCTCGACCTCATCGCCGCGACGCGAGTGCGGGACATCGCGCCGACCTATCGCGGCAATCTCTCGCCGCCGCTCGACGCCCGCTGGCTGCGCGGCGGGTGGACGGCCCATTTTTTCTGGAAGGCGGCGCCGGATGAAGTGTGCCTGGACATTTTCGGCGTCGCACCACGGGGCAGCACGCCTTGGGAGGAGAAGCTCCGCGGCTTCTACGTCGATCCCCATGTGGTGGCGGAAATGAAACGCACGAATCGCGAAAAGGACTGGCCCTTCGCAACCGCGCTCGGCGGCCAAATGCTCGAAGCGAATGAGGCACGCGGCTGGCTCCACCTCCATGAACTCGAAGTGCTGCGGCGCTTTGCCCCGAGCATCCCGATTCCACCGGCGCTCGCGGACCTGCGACCGCTGCTGCGCCTCGCGCCATTTTCCGACACGCTCCGTATGAAACGATTGCTCGTCGCTGAACGCGCCTTCTGGAGCGAATTGGATGAGTTGCGTATTCACATCCATCAACGCCATCTACGGCCCTATACCTCGGCGGTCCGGCGGGCGCAGGGTGCGCGAAACTGCGAACTCCGGACATCCCATGCGATCCGGCTGGCCTGTGCCACAGAGCATCTGCCGAAAAGCCCACTGCGCGACTACGGGATCGAGCGAATGCTCGCTGAAGTGCGGGCGACTGTCGGGGTGACAGTGGGACCGGATGTCGTAGAATGGCTGCCGAAGGCCACGGGCAATTTCCACGGCCTCGCACCATGAAATCACCTGCCCCGAAGCCGCTCACTCCCGCGCAACGTCGTCGTTTGCACAAAGTGATGTACAACTTCCACGTCCGCGCCTTTGGCGAGGAGATGGCGCGGATCAATTTCCTGCCGGAGGCCAAGCGCAAGCGCGAACTCGGCGAGATGATCGACCACGCCCGACGCAAAGGCGTGGATCTTTCGCGGCCTGCTTTGGGCGTGACGCCCTGACGGACGCGCGTTTTTCAGCGCCTACTGCCCGATGCACCACAGATGCTTGGCGGTGCGGATGAAAATGTCGCCGTTGGAGATGGCGAAGGAGGAGTTCGTGGGTTCGCCGAGAGAGTTCGTGGCGAGCAGTGCGAAAGTCGGGCTGGCGCGGAAGACGAAGGCGTCGCCGCCCTGGTTCATCGCGTGACATTTGCCGTCGGCGATCACGATCGACGACCAGTTCGTGCCACTCGGCCCCGGTCCTTTCAGGCGCTCTTCCCACACGACTTTGCCGGTCTTCAGCTCGATGCACTCGGCGATGCCGGGATCGTCGAGGATGTAGATGTGCCCTTCGTGAATCGCTCCCGAGCCAATGCGCTGCTTGGTGCGCGGGTGATGCCACACCCGATGGGACTCCGTGACATCGCCCGAGCCGCCAGCCCGCACCGCGACGGCCTTGCCATTGAATCCGCCCATCGCGACGACGATGCCATCTGCAAAGATCGGTGAGGTGTAGGCGAGCGCATTGATGCCACCACTGGTCCACAGCTCTTTGCCCGTCGCAGGATCGAAGGCGCAGACGCGATTTGGATACATCATGAAAAGTTCCTCGCGCTCGCCCACCCGACGCAGCAGCGGATCGCTCCAGGAGCCGAGCCATTGCGCCTTGGCGCTCGTGCCTTCCGGTTTCTCTCCCGAGTGGCCGCCCGGCTCGTCGTGCTGCCAGAGCGTCTTCCCACTCGTCTTATCGAGCGCGATCAGGAAAGTGCGCGGGCCCGGCCCGAAATTGAGGAAGCAGCGGTCGCCGTGCAGCACTGGCGACGCCGCATTTCCCCAGATGTGCGTCTGCTTCCCGAGATCGCGATGCCACAGCTCCTTGCCGGAAAAATCAAAGCACCACACGCCCGCCGAACCGAAGGAAACGATCACCCGCTCGCCATCCGTCACCGGCGATGCAGCGCACTGCGGATTCGTTGCGTGCGTGACCTCCTTGCCTGGATAGGTGGTGCCCGCACGCCAGAGCTCTTTGCCCGTCGCACGGTCAAAGCAGAGCAGCAGGCGCCGACGTTCGCTCTCGATCGCCTGCGTGAGAAAGACGCGATCACCCCAGACGATCGACGACGAATTTCCGCGCTCCGGCAACGGCGTTTTCCATTTCACATTTTCCGTTGGGGACCACTTCAATGGCACGCCAGTTTCGGCTGCGACACCATCGCCAGTAGGCCCGCGCCAGGCCGGCCAATTGGCCGCGAGGGTGACGGAAAACGGACTCGCCAGCAGCATCGAGGCAACGAGAGAGGAGGGGAACTTCATGACGCCAAAACTACGCGCACCGAGCCGCCAGCGGACAGACGCAATTTCCCGCAGACACTTCCCGGCGCAAATCGCCTTGCCCGCCGCCCTTGCCACCGCTTACACCTCGCCACCCAACTTAACACCCAGAAATACTTTATGAGTCGCAAAATTCGTTACGGCATGATCGGCGGCGGTCGCGGAGCCTTCATCGGCGCAGTCCATCGCATCGCGGCCAACATCGACGGGCAGATCGACCTCGTCTGCGGCGCCTTCTCCTCCGATCCGGAAAAATCCCGCCTCTCCGGTCAGGATTTTTTCCTCCCGGCGAAGCGCTGTTACGGCAGCTACGAGGAGATGATCAAAGCGGAAGCCAAGCTCCCGGCCGACGAACGCATGGACTTTGTCTCCATCGTCACGCCGAATCACCTGCACTTTCCTCCGGCGAAAATGGCGCTGGAAAATGGCTTCCACGTCCTCTCAGACAAGCCTGCCACCTTCAGCCTTGCCGAAGCGAAAAAGCTCCTCGCCGTCGTCAAAAAGAGTAACCTCCTCTACGGCCTCACGCACAACTACACCGGCTACCCGCTCGTGAAGGAAGCCCGCGTGCTCATCGCCGACGGCAAGCTCGGGAAAATCCGTAAGGTCGTCGTCGAGTACCCGCAAGGCTGGCTCGCCACGCGCCTCGAAGCCTCCGGCCAGAAGCAGGCTTCCTGGCGCACGGATCCGAAGAAGAGCGGCGCGGCGGGTTGCATCGGCGACATCGGCACGCACGCCGAAAATCTCGCCGAGTACATGACCGGCCTGAAGGTCATCGAGCTGGCCGCCGACATCACCACCTTCGTCAAAGGCCGCAAGCTCGACGACGACGGCAACGTGCTCCTGCGTTTCGACGGCGGCGCGAAGGGCGTGCTCCACAGTTCGCAGATCAGCGTCGGCGAAGAGAACAATCTCAACATCCGCATCTACGGCGAAAAGGGCGGCCTCGAGTGGCACCAGGCCGAGCCGAATACCCTGCTCGTGAAATGGCTCGACGCCCCCACGCAGATCTTCCGCACCGGCAACGGCTACCTCACCGCCACTGCCGCCGCCGCCAGCCGCACCCCTCCTTCACATCCCGAAGGCTACCTCGAAGCCTTCGCGAACATTTACAAAAACTTCGCCGGCGCCATCCGTTCGAAGCTCGAAGCCCGGAAAACGACCGCCGTCGAAAACGACTACCCGAAAATCGAAGACGGCGTACGCGGCATGGCCTTCATCGAAGCCGTGGTCGCCAGCTCGAAGAAGAACTCCGCCTGGACGAAGCTGGACGTCTGACGGCGGTTGGCTCGGCGGAACGCTAAAGTATGACTTCGTCGTATTTTGGCGTGCTTTGTCTGCGCTTTGACTACATCATACCCCTTAGCCCGCCGCGCCTGAAATCCGACTTCATGTCGTTGAGGGGTATCCCTCTTAGGGCGTTGGCGGGCCTCTCCACCGACATGAGCACACTTCAAGAAATAAAGACGGCCATCGCGCAGTTGCCTTCGCGGGAAAAGGCGATGCTCGCAGCCGAATTGTTCGCGCTTGAACCGGAGCCGGATGCGGCGCAATTGGAAGCCGCCCTCGACCATGGCTTGCGCGATGTGGAAGCAGGCCGGGTGCGCCCGATCGAAGAGGTGCGGGCGATGCTTCCCGGATGGACTACAAAGTCCTGATCACCGACAGCGCGCTCGCCGATCTCCAGGAGATCGTCGAATTCGTCGCGCAAGATGATCCGCAAGCCGCAGCCCGTTTGGGTGAAAAGCTGATCGCGCGTGCATTGAGCCTGCGCACGATGCCTGAACGGCACGCCTGGCACGATGCGGCGCGGGGCATTCGCAAAATGCCGCTCTCTGCCTATCTGGTTTTCTACACCTGCGACAAACCCCGCGGTGTCGTGAACATCCTTCACTTCTGGCACGGCGCGCGGCAGTCGCCCGACTTCTCAGCGGGCACCTGACGTCAGAAAATCCAGCGCCGCGGATTCGTTCTTTTCGATGGCGATTTCCACGGCTAGCTGGGCTTGGGCGAGGAGGGTACGGGCGCGGGCGCGGGCGAGGAGGATGCTTTCGATGAGGGCGTCGATGCGCGGGGCGGCGATGGCGAGGAGGTCGTCGTCGCCGTAGCGGGGATGGTGGGAGTCGTCTTGCGACCATTGCAGGATCGTTTGCACGGGCTGGGAGCGGAGGAAGGCGAGGAGCGCGGCCTGGCTGAGGCTCGGGCGCTCGGGGTCGTGCGGGCGCAGGACCATGAACTCGGAGGAGCCGACGGATGGCACGGTGGCGGTGGTGCGGACGAGGGCGGTCTCGCGCAGGTAGCCGCGCAGCCGGGAGGTGACGACATCGCCGGCGGCGAAGCGCTTCTTGGCGCTGCCGACGGCGCGGGCGGACATCGGCTCCTTGGTATCGTCGAGCACGGGCTGGAGGGCGTCGCCGAGGTCGAAGTTGCGCACGATCGCGCCGGGCGAGGCGGCGGTGGGGTCGAACATTTCGCTCACCGAGCGGAAGTGCGCGCCGAGGGGTTTTCCGGGCATCGAGCGCAGCCGGTCGAGGAAGCCTTGTTTCGCCGGATGGAAATACTCGGCGTCCGTGCGTTCGGCGACGGAAAGAATTGGCAAAACTGCAACGGCAGCGTTTTATCTCTCGCCATTAGACGTCCCGACGTCTTATTTCCGACGTGTGAAAAATCTGCCATCATTCAAGCGCTCACCGGGGGCTGTCCGGGACGCAATCTTAGGCACCTTACAAGCGAAGCCGGAGGGAGGAACGGTGGAGGCGATCCGCGGTGAAGTGACCCGTTTGCTCGGCCCTACGCCGGCCTCCTCGATCCGATCTTATCTCCGCCTGAATACGCCCGGTCTATTTGAGCGCCTTGATCGCGGACGGTATGCACTCGCAGGGAGCGGTCGTGTGCGCGAGGAGAGTCAAGTCACGCTTCCGCTCGTTGAACGAGCCAATGGCAATCAACGCCGCGGCGAGGAGGGGAATCGTTGCCAAGTTGGCGGTGCGACGTTGATCGAGTCGGATTGCTTCGCGTGGCTGGAAACCCGCGACCCGCAGAGCGTCCACGCCGTTGTTACCGATCCGCCCTATGGCCTCGTGGAATACAGTGATCGCGAACAGGCAAAATTGCGCGCTGGCAAAGGCGGGGTGTGGCGCATTCCACCGAACTTCGATGGTCACCAGCGTTCGCCGCTCCCGCGTTTCACGGTGCTGACTCCGGCGGATTTGCAGGCGCTCGACCATTTTTTCCATCGTTGGGCACGGGCGATTCTCCGCGTGCTGGTGCCGGGCGGCCAGGTGCTCGTAGCCTCGAATCCGCTGCTCTCATATGTCGTCGCCGGAGCTGTGGTTCGGGCCGGCCTGGAACGACGCGGCGAGATCATCCGGCTGACGATGACGATGCGCGGAGGAGACCGCCCCAAAGCCGCTCACGAAGAGTTTTCCGAAGTCAGCGTCATGCCGCGCTCGATGTGGGAGCCGTGGCTCATTTTCCGCAAACCGCTGGACGGACGGGTGCAGGACAATTTGCGGAAGTGGCACACGGGTGGGTTCCGGCGCCCATCGATGGAGCAGCCGTTTGGCGACGTGATCGTGTCCAGCCCGACGCGAGCGAACGAGCGAGCGCTCGCGCCACATCCGAGCCTGAAGCCGCAAGCCTTCATGCGGCAAATCGTGCGCGCCGTGCTCCCGCTCGGTGAAGGCATCGTGCTCGATCCCTTTGCTGGCGGCGGCTCGACACTCGCTGCCGCGGAAGCCGTCGGCTATCGAAGTATCGGAGTCGAGCGCGATGCGGCGTATTTTCAAACCGCCCGGAACGCGATCCCCCTCCTAGCCGCTCTGCGAGTGTGAATCCAAATAGATCCAGCTTTTCCGCAGTTTGAGAATGCCATCGCGGTGCAGCGTGGCCGTGCGCGTGCCGAGTTCACCGCGGGCATTCTTGCGAAAGTCGGCAATTGTGACATGGCCAAGATAGACCTCGGTGAAGCGCAGAGGCATTCGGTCCCGCGCCGGTTCTGTTTCATCGTCGATGGCATAGACGAAAACCGTCATCCACTGCTCGCGCGCACCGTGGGTATCCACCGCACCGCCAGATTTCCGCGTCGTCTTGATTTCCACGCCTTCGCTGCCGGCTTTGGCCGCATCCTTGGGATACGCGCCCTTTACGAGAAGATCGGGGTGTCCGTTGAAATGCTGATTCTGGGTCAGCGTGCGCGAGTGTTTAGCCAGACTTGAAGTAAGGAAATCGGAAAGCAGGCCCGACAGGATTGCTGGGCGCAGCATATCGTCGAGCCGTTGCAGACCCTTCTTCACGAGGAAGGAATTCACATCGAAGAAGAAGTCGTAAACGTCCTGCATCGCGAGCGAGAAGTCCTCAACGCGGAGTTCGAATGGGAGATTCGTCGCCGGGTTGAAACACTCAGACTTTGGACGCTGACGTTCGATTGGCATACGCGACTAAGCCGCGATTTGGAGTTCGTGCTGCAAGCCAAATCCGCGTTGCCCTATGCGTCGCTCGATGACCCAGCGCGGGGTGAAATACTGGCCTTTGTCGCCCTTGGAGGATTGGTTGACGAGGTATTCGAAGGCGTCGTCGATGACGTCGAGGTTGGAGTTGAAGAGCTTCCATTCCTCAAGGGAGCCGACGCAGACCTGGAGGTGATCGGCGGTGAGGCGGATGCGCTCATCATCGGTGAAGACGCCGGGCCATTTGCTTTTGGCGTCGTCGAAAAGGGACTGGATGTTGGCCTTGAGCTCGGCGGCGGTGTTGGAGTTGCGAAAGCGGAGGTGCGGGTAGATGCCGCGATGGCAGGCGAGTTCGTCGTAGAGCTTGGTGAAGATGAGCTTGAAGACTTCCTCGAAGACATCGACGCCGGCATTGGCGAGGACTTCGTCTTCCATGTCCTCGATGAGCTGGCCGAGGTCGCGGGCGCGGAGGCCGTCCTTGGCGCGGGCTTCTTCCTTCTCGATGAGGGTGTCGATAGTCCACGGCTGGCCGGCGAGGTCGTCGATGGTCTGGCTGGCCGTGGGCAGGTCGGGGATTTCGACGAAGTAGTTCGGGTTCTTGCGATGCCAGACGACGGGGCTGACGCCATTGCTCCACAGCGCGAGCGGGGCGCCGGTGGCGTGGGTGTAGGATTTGAGCTGGTCTTTGCCGTCCTTGGCCGACGGGGCTTTGATCTCGATGATCGTGTAGGGTTGCGTCCCGCAAAATTTCCGACACTGATGGCGTAGGCATGACCCCGATGAAGCATGTCGGGGGGCGAACGACGATTTTTTTCGAGCACCGGTGCCGCAGCAAGAGTCCCCAGATGCGTTCCATCCTGCAAAACCCTCGACACACCGCGCCGGAGTTTCGAGACTCCCCGCCCTTTATGAGATTCGGAAATCAAGTCGCCATCGTCACCGGCGCCGGACGCGGCATCGGGCAGGCCATCGCCCTGCAACTCGCCAGCGAGGGCGCGCGCGTCGCCGTCGTCTCGCGCACGGAGGCGAATGCAAACAAGACCGCCGAGGCGATCAATGCAAAGTACGCCGGTCTCGCCGTCCCCTATGCCGTGGATGTCGCGTCGACGGCGGCGGTGAAGGATCTGGTGGAGCAGATTCACAAGGAATTCACTCGCATCGACATCCTCGTGAACAATGCCGGCCTCACCCGCGACGGTCTCGCCATGCGCATGAGCGAGGACGATTGGGACACCGTGATCGATACGAATCTCAAGGGCGCCTTCAGTTTCATCCAGGTCGTGCTCCGCCCCATGGTGCGGCAGCGCAGCGGACGGATCATCAATATCGCGAGCGTCGCGGGTCTCATGGGCAATGCGGGCCAGGCCAACTACGCGGCGAGCAAGGCGGGCCTGATCGGCCTCACCAAGACCATCGCCCGCGAGATTGCCAGCCGCAGCATCACCTGCAACGCGGTCGCCCCCGGCTTCATCACCACGGACATGACGGGCGGTCTGCCCGAAGCCCTGAAGACCGGCGTCATCGGCCAGATCCCGCTCGGGCGCTTTGGCGAACCCGAAGACATCGCCGCTGCTGTTTGCTTCCTCGCCAGCGCCGAAGCCCGCTACATCACTGGCCAGACGCTCACCGTGGACGGCGGCATGGTGATGTGAAGAAAAGGATGAAGGCCTAAGGAGGAAGGATGATGTCCTGCCGCCACTCTTCTCTTCATCCTTCCGCCTTCATCCCTCATCCTTTCCCCCATGCTCCTCTACCTTCTCCGCCACGCGAACGCGGACACCGTCGCCGAGAGCGATGATGCGCGGACGCTGACGGAGAAAGGGCACGCGCAGGCGGAGAAGGTCGCGCGCTTCTGTGCGGAACGGGAACTGCGCCCGGAGTTCATCCTGTCCAGCCCGCTGCCGCGCGCGCAGGAGACGGCGGCGCCGATCGGGGAGAAGTTCGGGGTGAAAGTGATCGTCACCCCGTGGCTGGCCAGTGGGATGAGGCCCGAAGCCGCTACCGATGCCCTGCGCGAATACACGCGTTTTGAAAGCGTGCTGCTCGTCGGCCACGAGCCGGATTTCTCAATGCTCATCGCGCACCTGCTCGGGCTTCCCGATCACGCTCGATTCATCGTCCGGAAGGCCGCGCTCACGCTTCTCGAATTTCGCGCCCCGCGCGCCGGCGCCGCCACGTTTCACTTTTCCCTCCCATGCCGGCTGATGTGAACCACCCGCCGGACGTCGTTCGCTTTCCGGAAGATTACTCCGTCCACGCCGCGGCATTTCTGCGCGAGGAAATCCTCCGCGCCATCGCGGTCCGCGGCTTCTGCCGGCTCGCGCTCAGCGGTGGCAATACTCCCCGCGCGATCCACGAGGAACTCGTGCGCATCGGCGGCGACATCGCCTGGAATCATGTGCAGATCAGCTTCGGCGACGAACGCTGCGTGCCGCCCGATCACGCCGACAGCAACTACCGCATGGCCCGCGAGTCCCTCCTCGATCTCGTGCCGATCCCGCCGGGCAATGTCTTCCGCATCCGCGGTGAGATCGATCCCGAGGCCGCCACGCGCGAGTACGAAGCCAAGCTCGCCGCCGTCGCCGCCCGCTCGGGCGAGCCGCGTTACGTCCACGATGTGCTGCTGCTCGGCCTCGGCGAAGACGGCCACACCGCCTCGCTCTTCCCCGGCTCGCCCGCGCTCGACGAGCGCGACCGCAACGTCCTCCCGGTGATCGGCCCGAAACCGCCGCCGCAGCGCGTCACGATGACCTTCCCGCTCATCAACTGCGCGCGCCACGTCTGCTTCCTCGTGAGCGGCACGAGCAAACGCGAAGTCGTCGAGCAAGTGCTCGCCGGAGATCCCCGCCACCCGGCCTCCCGCGTCCGCGCCGCGCGGGTGACGTGGCTTGTGCAGTAGCACGATCTCGCCCTCAAGGTTTCGGGCCGAAGCGGATTACCCTGGAGCAATGTTCCTCCACCGAATTCTTCCCGCATTGGTCGCCTTCACGCTGATCCTGTCCGCCAGCGCCCAAAAGCCCGCCAGCCTTCCCCGCTCGATGATTCCCGCGCCTTTCGATCGCTACCTGGAGCGCCGCGTGGCGGAGCTTTCCTCCGTCGATTGGCAAAGTGGAATCACGCCGGAAAACTGGCCCGCTCGGCGAAAGGAGATGCGGCGCGAACTGCAAGGGATGCTCGGGCTCGATCCGTGGCCAGAGCGCACGCCGCTGCAACCGGTGATCACGGGCACGGTGCCGGGCGACGGCTACGTCATAGAAAAGCTGCACTTTCAATCGCTGCCCGGCCTCTACGTGACGGCGAACCTTTATCGCCCAAAGGAAGTGACCACGCCGCTCCCGACGATCCTCTACGTCTGCGGACACTCGAATGTCGTCGAGAAAGGCGTGAGCATGGGCAACAAAACCGGCTATCACCATCACGGTGTCTGGTTCGCGCGACATGGCTACGTGTGCCTGATCATCGACACGATCCAACTCGGCGAGATTCGCGGTGAACATCACGGCACCCACAGCGGCAAACGCTGGTGGTGGGCAGCGCGTGGTTACACGCCGGCCGGAGTCGAAGCGTGGAATGGCAGCCGCGCGCTGGACTATCTCGAGACGCGGCCGGAGGTGGATCGCACGCGCTTTGGCATTACGGGGCGCTCCGGCGGCGGGGCGTATTCCTGGTGGGTCGCGGCGCTGGATGAACGGATCAAAGTCGCGGTGCCGACGGCTGGCATCACGACGCTGAAAAATCACGTCGTCGATGGCGCGATCGAAGGGCACTGCGATTGCATGTTCATGGTGAATACGGAGCGCTGGGACTTCGATCGCGTCGCCGCGCTCGTCGCGCCGCGCCCGCTGCTCATCGCGAATACCGATTCCGACAGCATCTTTCCGCTCGATGGCGTGCTGGAGATCTTCAACCACACCCGCGCGCTCTACCGCAAACTCGGGAAGGAGGATCAGGTGGGTATCCACATTGCGGAAGGCCCGCACAAAGACACGCAGCCGCTGAACATCGGCGCTTTCAACTGGCTGAACCGTTTCCTCAAAGGTGGGGATCGGATGGACCTCATCGACGAACCGGCGCGCAAAGCCCACGAGCCACGCGAGCTGAAAGTCTTCACCGAGATCCCAAAGGACGAGCGCGTCACGACGGTCGATGAGTCTTTCGTGCCGGCGTTTTCGGAGAAAGCGCCACCGACTTCGGCTGCGGAGTGGTCCGCGCTTCGCGATGGTTGGATGAAGTCGCTGCGCGAGGAATGCTTCCGCGCGTGGCCGTCCGCACCGGCCAAAGTGCTCGCCGAAAAACCCGCGGTGACCACTTCCGCCGGCCTCCGGCTGACCGCCACGGAGTTTGCGAGCGAAGAGGCCATGACCCTGCCGCTCTGGCTGCTCCAGCGCGAAGACATCGCGCCGGAGAATCTCGAACTCGTGGTGCTCAACATCCTCGATGACGCGGGCTGGAAGGAATTCCAGGCGGTCGCGGCAGCGGGATTTCCCGCGCAGTTTTCCGGCGCGAACGCGGATGCCGCTGGCTTCGCCGAAGTGCGCGAGATGCTGCAGAAGACGAAGTGGGCGATGGCTTACGTCTGCCCGCGCGGTGCCGGAGCGCAGAGCTGGGCTGCGCTTCCACCGACCAAACAGATCCACCTGCAGCGCCGTCTGCAACTCCTGGGCGAATCGCTGGAGAGCGGCCAGGTCTGGGATATCCAGCAGGCGGCGGGAGCGCTCCGCACGTCGCCCGGCTTGGCGAAAGTGCCGCTCTGGCTGCAAGCCGAACGCACCATGGCGGCCAATGCGCTCTACGCCTCGCTCTTCATCCCCGAGGTGACGCGGCTCGATCTCCACGCGCTGCCGACGACGCACCGCGATGGCCCCACTTACCTGAATGTCCTCCGCCATCTCGATCTCCCGCAGGCCGTGGCGCTGGCTGCGGAACGTTCGACCGTCGCCATCTACTCTGAGAATGCGGAGCCCTGGCGCTACGCCGCAACGTTGGCGAAGAGCCTGCAGTGGGGCGAGAAGCGCGTGCAGATCCGCAAGCCGCTCCCGTCCGCCCCACGCTGAGCGACGGCGTCCTCCTTTGGTGTTTAGCGTTTGAAGTTTGAAGTTTGGCGTTTTCTGCGCTGCCGCGGCTCGGTGCGAGGGAGCATCAACGTCGGTCTGCCGGGAGTCTGGAAATGAACGCCAAACTTCAAACGCCAAACGCTAAACGCCAAACGCTGCAACCCGGTTGCCATACGCAAATTGCGGCGCTCCCTCAGGTCGAACGGCTTGTCTTTTTCGCATCCCGCCCCCACCCTCCCCGCCCATGGATCACGTCCTCCTCCGCGCCGTCTCGGTCTTCCGCACGCTCACCGACGAAGAACTCGATAGCCTCGGCGCGCTCTTTACGGAGCGGACCGTGCCCACTCGCGAACGCATCCTTCAGGAAGGCACCGTGGTCACCGCTTTCCACATCGTCTGCGAGGGCGTGGTACACGTCCGGCGCATGGCGCAGAAGCGCGAGATGTTGCTCGGCCGACTCGGTCCCGGAGCGTTCTTCGGTGAGATCAATCTCTTCGACCCCGGCGTGGCCACCGCGAGCATCTACGCGATGAAGGAGACGAAGATCGCGTCGGTGGACTACGACAGCTTCCGCGCTTTCATGGAGGCAAACCCGGCCACGGGCTACAAGATCGTCTCCTTGATGATGACGGAAATGTCGCGCCGTCTGCGGCAGACGAGCGCGCGCCTGGTGAATATGGCGTACTGGTCGAGTGCGGAAGCGGCGCTCCCGAAGGCGGAGTAGGGGCGCCCTCGCCCCGAGTTGCTCCTGGGGTCGAGGGCGCCCCTGCTCCTTGAAAACAGCGCTACCGCACTTTAACCGGCACCGCCACGCCAGTGCCCGCTTCGAACACCTCGTCGCCTTTTCGCGGCGCACCCTCCTCGAGATCAGCCACCACAAAGGGCCGGCGGCGGACGTCGCCAACTTTGAGTTGCGCGGATGGCGTGGGGCCGGTGTAGCTCAGCAATCGCGCGCCTGCGGCGGGCGTGGGATTCGATCCGCTATCGATCAGTGCGAATCCGCCGGCTTCATCAAACAAGGTGATCACGCCGACGCGCTGCAAAGGGCGCCGCGACATCGCGAGCGTCTGCGCATCGGGGCCGACTTCTTTCCGTTTCGTCACGCGCCGGATCGTCGAGCAGCCTGGTTGCGGCAGAACGAGCAGGAGCACGAGGGCAAAGGTCCGGGGGAGATGTCGCATGTCGGCAGACTAGCGAGACTCGGTCGCGGAGCGCGAGCCGCGACGGCGCGGGCCGCTGCGCGGCGACCTGCCGCTGAATGCGCGGCGCCGCCATGGAAAATCCCGGCGCAAGTCCGCAGCTCACGAGCAACGGGGCGAGCGCTTGCTTCAGCTCGAGCGCGGTGAGCGACGGCGCGGCCGGCGCTTCCTCGGAGATCGGCGCGTGGAAGATATTGCAGCACTCCATTGGGTCGCCCCCCGGGCAGCAACCGCAGGCCTTCGCCACCGGCAGTACCCCACCCGCCCCACAAGCCGGGCCAGCGCCCATGGCGAGGCCCACCATCACGGCGAGGAGCAGAAGTAAGCGCCCAATCATCATCCCTCATACGCCGTGAAGCCAGGTGGCGGCAATGGATCAACCGGTGGCGCGGAGACCTCGTTTGATGTTTGGCGTTTGGCGTTTGAAGTTTGGCGTTTTCCCCCTTCCGAACAAAGAGCGCCTCTGTGATCGGGCAGTTAAACGCCAAACTTCAAACTTCAAACGCTAAACACCAAATGCGGAAAGGGGACACCCGAAGCCCTCTTCGGTGACGCTCCACCCACCTTGGAGCTTGGAATTTACGCGCTTCCCAGCCACTCCTCTCCACCCATGTCTCTCCACGGAAAAAGCCTCCTCGCCGGCGCGCTCGTTGAACCGAGTGCGCGCACCTTCCACGCCGTCAGCCCGCTCGGCGGCCAGCGCCTTGAGCCCGCCTTTCACGAATGCTCCCTCGCCGAAGTCGAGCGGGCGCTCTTGGCCGCGGAGGATGCCTTCTCGATCTACCGCAAAGTGAGCACGGAGACGCGCGCGGCGTTCCTGGAGAAAATCGCGGAGGAAATCGTCGCGCTCGGCGACGCGCTCCTCCAGCGCGCCCATCTTGAGACGGGCTTGCCGCTCGATCGACTCACCGGCGAACGCGGACGCACCGCGGGCCAGCTCCGGCTCTTCGCGGCCGTGGTGCGCGAAGGCTCGTGGTGCGACCCGCGCATCGATCCTGCGTTGCCCGATCGCCAGCCGCTCCCGCGTCCCGACCTTCGCCGGATGCTCATCCCGCTCGGGCCCGTGATCGTCTTCGGCTCATCAAATTTTCCCCTCGCGTTTTCCATTGCCGGGGGCGACACCGCCAGCGCCTTGGCGGCGGGCTGTCCCGTCATCGTAAAGGCGCATCGCGCGCATCCCGGCACCGGCGAACTCGTGGCTGGTGCGATCGCCCGCGCCGCCACCTCGTGCGGCTTGCCGGCGGGCGTCTTCTCGATGCTCCACGGGAGCGGTGAGGAGATCGGCACCGCACTGGTGCGGCATCCGCTGGCGCGCGCGGCGGGCTTCACCGGATCGCGCACCGCCGGGCGCGCGCTTTTCAATGCGGCCAATGCGCGGCCCGATCCGATCCCCGTCTTCGCCGAGATGAGCAGCCTCAATCCGCTCTTCGTCCTCCCCGGTGCCCTGCGCGAGCGCGGAACGCAAATCGCGGAAGGATTGAAAGGCTCCGTGACCCTCGGCGTCGGGCAATTCTGCACCAAGCCCGGGCTCGTCTTCGCGATTGGCGGCCCGGACCTCACGGCCTTCACCGCGCACTTCGAGCGGGCCATCCAGGCGGCGGCACCCGCGACGATGCTGCATCCCGGCATCTGTCGTTCCTTTCATGAAGGGCTCGACGCCCTGGCCAGGATCCCCGGCGTCGTCGCGCTGGCCACCGCGGACCTCGATCCCGATCCGGCGAAGACGCAGGGCGAAGCGACGGTCTTCGCGACGGATGCGGAGAATTTTCTGACGCAGCGCGCCCTGCACGAAGAGGTCTTCGGTCCGTTCACCTTGCTCGTCGATGCCACCGATCCGCAGGAGCTGCTGCGGATCGCGCGCAGTCTCGAAGGCCAGCTCACGGCCACGCTCCACGGCACCGCCGAAGATCTCGCGGATGCCGCCGAATTGATTGCCATCCTCGAACGGAAAGCGGGCCGCCTCGTCGTGAATGGTTTCCCGACCGGCGTGGAAGTCAGCCCGGCCATGCAGCACGGCGGCCCGTATCCGGCCACGACCGACGAGCGCTTCACCAGCGTCGGCACGGCAGCCATCCAGCGTTGGGCGCGACCAGTGTGCTACCAAAACTTCCCCGCGAACGCCTTGCCGCCCGAGTTGCAGAACGAAAACCCGAAGGGCGTCATGCGCCTCGTGGACAACAAGCTGACCCGCGACGCGGTCTGAGTCGGCTGAACGCAGGCTTCCGCTTGCGAACCTCCGCCCCCCGCTTTACAACGGAACTCCCATGAAACACCTTGCCCTCCTCGCAATCAGCCTGACCACCGCCGCCACGCTTTTCGCGGAAGATCCGGCGAAATTCCCGGTTGGCAGTTTCGAGTTTCAGCGCCCCGCGACGTGGGCCTGGATCCCGGTCTCCTCGCCCATGCGCAAGGCCCAGCTCAAGGTCCCCGGAGCCACGGCCGATAGCTCTGCGGATATCACCTTCTTCCACTTCGGGCCCGGCGGAGGCGGCGGCACCCAGGCCAATATCCAGCGCTGGCTTGGGCAATTCCAAAGTGCGGAAGGCGCCTCGAAGATCGAGCCTCAGGAGATCGCGGGAGCGAAAGTCACGCTGGTCAGCACCGAGGGCACCTTCTCGAGCGGCATGCCGGGTGGGCCCACCACGCCGCTCACCGGCCAGGCGCTCCTCGGCGCGATCATCGAATCCGCAGAGGGTGATGTTTTTGTGAAAATGACCGGTCCCGCCGCCTTGGTGAAAGAATCGCGCCAGCAGTTCCTCGACTTCCTCGCCACCGCGATCACCGCGTCGAAGAAATAACGGATGCCCTACCGCCCATCGCGCCGTCGCCCCATGAGCTACTACGTCACCTCGTTCATCAGCATCGTCCACTTCATCAGCGATGATCTGGTCCAGTGCGACGCGAGCACCAAAATCGCCGAAATCTTCTGCGACGAGTTCGACGACCTCGATTTCGAACTGGCCATCTGCTGCTTCGAAGCGACCCACAAGGTCGCCTTCGATGAAAAACTCTGGCAGACCGAACCGGACGACTACGAAGACCTGACCGTGGAGGAATTCGTGGAAACCTACGTCGGCAACGTCGAACAGCGCGACCCCCTCTTCGTGACCAAACGCTTCCTCATGTTTCAGGAGTCGCTCACGAAGGCGTTGACTGATGAGCAGGAAAATCCTCCCGGGACGGATTACTGATCCTCTGTCAGAGCGGAGCGCCCGGTGGAGGCAGCCCTGAGGATTCGCTTCGCCACCGATCCCCCGGAAACGTCGTCGTTCATTCTGAATCCAGCGATGGGATTTTAAACGCTGAGACGCAGAGGCGCAGAGACCGCAGAGGAAGGGAACAAACGCACTTTCCAGGGCGCTCACCGATCGGGTGAATCCATCCGCCACCTCGATTCCGCTCTCCCTCTGCGTCCTCTGCGTCTTTGCGTCTCTGCGTTAAAAATCCCAATCCCGCTTTCAGGTTAATCACACCCGAGACGAGGAGGAATAAAACAGTCCGACGGTTTCCGATAGATGGTTTGATACCGATTCTTGGATTCAGCCACGAGCCTTCGTCAACTCGCTGCAAACGCAAGCCGCCGCGGCAGGTTTCCCTGCCGCGGCGGTTGGATTGAATGTTTGTTTAGGTATTAGGCGCGGCGGTCGTTGCGGCGGCGGATGCGTTGCAGGCCGACGAGCATTCCGAAGCCACCGAGGAGCGACGCCGCGATGCCGGGTTCAGGCACCACGACCAGCGACACCGCCGTTCCACCGAAGTCGTTGTAGTCGATGCCATACTGATTCGCGCCGATGGTGAAGAACTCGAGATCGTCGTCGATCGCGTTCCCCGCGATGGAGAACTGTCCATTCTGCGCGCCCGCGTAGGTGAGGAAGGTGAACTTCGTTCCCAGGGCGAGTGAGACATTCGACCCGAGGTCGGTGATGTTCAGCACCGATCCGCCAGAAAGGCCATCAACAAGGGTGAGCGGGCCAGTGGTGCTGAGCAGGTCGGTGCCCAGCGTCGAGGTGTTGATTTCTAGGGTGAAGGAAGATGCCCCAGTCATCGTGAGTGACGATGCGGAGAGCGTTCCAATGCTGTTACCGGGTGATACTGAGCCAGTGTTCGCGGTGATCGCTCCGACTGAGCCAATACCACCGAGGATACCACCGCCGATGGTGACAGCGCCGGAGATCGATCCATTCACCAACAGGCGACCAGCATTGACGCTCGTCGTCCCGGCGTAGGTGCCGGCGACGCCAGCGGCAATTTCCAACGTCCCTGCCCCAGCCTTGGTCAAGCCAGCGGTGGATCCGGTGATGCCACCAGCGCCGGTGATGAGGAGATCAGTCGCTTGACCGGCGGCGTTGGCCACCGTCATCGTCCGGGCCGCAGTGGAAGTGCCCAGCGAGAGGTTGCCCCCTCCGACGTTGATCACCGCTTGAGTCCCAGCATTCCCCGCCACCGTGGTCACGTTTCCGCCCAAGGTCAGCGTTCCCGCTCCGGTGGTGATGGTATTTAGATAAGCTGCGGTGCTGCTCCCAGCGGCACTGAAGGTTACGGCCGACACGGTCTCATTGTTGCCCGCGAGGTCATAGGTTGCGCTCGGAATAGCTGCGATCGCGGCATTCAACGTGATAGCTCCAGGAACCACATCGCTTGCCCCGTTGCGAAGCGTGCCTGCGCGGACTTCAGTTAATCCGGTGTAGGTATTCGCTCCCGAGAGAGTCACCACTCCGCTGTTGCCAGCGGCTTCATTGACCCGGAGACCCGTAGCCGTCGTGCCTGAAATAATTCCGGCAAGGTTGAGTGTTCCACCCGCAGCGGCTTGAGCACGGAAGTTACCGCCGCCCGCCTCATCGACTGTGACATTGCCGCTGACGGTTCCACTGGTTGCCCCAGCGAGCAGGCGAAGGGTCTTTTCGTTGCCGGCGTCGGCAACGGTGATGGCATTCGTGCTGGTCACCCCATCGGCCAACTCGAGGATCGCCCCAGTTCCATTCATCGTCACGGCGCTGGCACCCAGAGCGCCGGCGTTACCCATCCGGATTGCACCACCAGTGATGGTGGTCCCACTGCCGTATGAATTCACGTTGTTTAGGATGAGGGTGTTTCCCCCGATCTTGGTCAGGTTACCAGCGCCAGAAATGACGTTCGTGCTGGCGATGGTGATATTTCCGCCGCCGGTATCGATCGTTCCACCCGAAATCCCGAGGTTAATGCCGCGATTGGCATCGTCGATCGTGAGAACCGCCGTCGAACGGAGGGTTCCGCCGTTGATCGTGAGATGATTGGCATCAGGTCCGCCGGGGTTTAGGCCCAAGGCAGTCTCAGCGTTGATGTTCAGCACGCCTAGATTGATCGTTGTCCGGCTCTGGCGGGTATTCACCCCGGTGAGGGTCACCGTACCAAAACCATCCTTGATCAGTTCACCCGTCCCAGACATCACGCCGGACACGGTGAGGAGCGGCGTTGGGCTCCCCAACGAACCTACGTTCCATGTTTGATTGCCACCGAGTTCCACCGGAGCAGTGATATTGGCAGTGCCCGCGTTGTCAGGGATACTGATACCGTCGGTCGAGACACTTGGGCTGATGGTCAGCACCCCAGTGGTGCCCTGAGCAATGGTAACATTTGACGCGAGGGTGCCAGTGACAGGGCTGCCGTTGAAGAGGATGTTATTGACTGCTTGATTCCCATCAAGATTCACGAGCTGGATGTTTCCAGCAGCGGTGGCTGGAGGAGTATTCAGGGAACTGAAAACAACGGTGTCGGTCGATCCAGGAGTGGAGCCTACGTCGCCAGTATCAGTCAGGGACCAGTTTGTATTCCCAGCGCTGATTGCCGACCAGCTACGACTCAGGTCAGCCGTGTAGTAGAATGTACCAAGACCCGCAGTCGCAGTCGCCACGAGACGGACCTTATTTGGGTCGGTGGTATCGATAGCGGCAGTGTAGCCACCGGGGAGAGCGGAGATTCCGTAGGTCGCAGTTCCGAATCCTCCAGCACCTGAAACGAGCAAATCATAAGTCCCGGCGGCGAAGCCAGAAACTGCATTGAGCGCAAAGTTGATGGTGTTGGCGGTGACGGCGGCACCACTCGTCGTGAGGGTATCGGAAGTCGTCCCGAGATCGAGGCCCAGGATCGAGATGCCAGCGCCGGCCCCGAGGTTCAGGGTACCCAGACCCACAATTGGGCTGCCAACCCCGCTATTGAAGCCCAGTGACGCACCGCCGGCGACCGTAATCCCGGAAGTCGCGGCCGGACTGGCTCCAGCGAAGTTGAGGCCACCTGCATTGACCGTGATCGAACCGCCAAAGCTCATGGTGCTGCCGGCCAGAGTGCCGAGGGCTCCCGAAGCAGTTCCAACCTTGACGATCGAGAGAGGGCCACCACCACTGTTGGCAAATGAACCATTGTAGGTGACGGTCCCGTTGTTGGTTCCGAAGGTCAGGGTCACCGGGGATACTGTGGTGTTGTCAATCGTCTTAGCACCAGTGCTGGCACCATTGAGGGAGGCGATTGTTTCGGACTTGCCATTCAGGTCGAGAACGGCGGGGAGGACCGTGTTTCCGAAGGCCACATTTCCACCGACCGTGCCGACGACTGGTATCACATCACCCGACGCTCCGTCGAGTTGCAAGGTGCCGCCGTTGATCGTCGTGGTTCCGGTGTAGGTATTCGGCGCCGCACCACCGAGGACCAAAGTGCCGCTACTGAGCGTCAAACCCAAGGTGGATGCTGTGGTCCCTGTCTGATTCTGAACGATCCCTGAAATCACCGTGCGACCGCTGCCGCCGATGGTGAGGGCGCGGTTTGCGTCGGTTTCGACGTTTCTCACGACTCCTTGGATGGTGAAGGATTTCCCGGCAGGCAGGAAGTTATTGAACGCCGAGTTGGCCCCGGTGCCGGAAGCAACGTTGACCGTTGCACCGGAGAGGGTGATCGAGTTCAGGCCGATGATCCCGCCGGTCTGGTTTTGCGTGAAGTTGACCGTCGGGTTTGTCAACGTCAGGTCCCCTCCGTCCGCAAAGAGATTGCCGTTGCCGATGGTGAGCGCGCCAGCACCCGCCGCCGCCGCTGAAGTCACACCCAAGTTCCCACCGCCAGCGGTCAGGGCACCGGTGAAGGTATTGACACCCGAGAGGGTCCAGGTTCCAGGGCCACCCTTGGTGACACTGAGCGCACCCGTGCCAGCGTTAATCAGGTTTGAAGAAACGATATTGTCGTCCGAGTTTTGACCTTCGAGGGTCAGCGTCCTAGCCGCAACGCCCACACCATTGGTGACGTTGCTGAGCACCAAGGCCCCAGAGCCGCTGGCGTTGATGGTCGTGGATGCGTTGACGACGATGGAACGGGCCGAAGATTCGCCAGCCCCCAAATATTCAAGCCGGCCGCCGGTCAAACTCAGCACATTGGCCGAGTTTCCGAGGCCAGTGGCGATCGAAGTCACGCCGAGCACGCCGGCGTTCAGGTTCGTCGTGCCGGTGTAGGTGTTGGCACCCAGGAGATAAAGTGTCCCGGCTCCGTTTTTGGTCAGACTGGTCGTGCCCGCGTCGCCGCTGATCACCCCGGTGATCGTTGCGCGGTCGAGCGAGGTTGTGCCGTTATCGTTGACCGTGATGACGCGGGCCAAAGTGGAGGCAGCGTTGTTCAGGTCGATGCCGTTTTGGAACTCAACTTCGTCCAGAGCCGTCGTCGAGCTCAAGATCAGCGCGCTGGAAACGGTTCCGCCAAGGCCGGTATTTGGCAGGAAACCTGCGCCAGCGTTCCAGCCCAAAGTTGCACCTACTCCACCGTGATTGACCGTCAGTTTGCTGGCGGAGGCCGAGAAACCACCACCTGCGGTGTAGCTCACGGAGCCGATCCCATTCACGGCGACTGCGAGTGGGCGGGTGAAACTTCCGCTTGTCTCGAGGACGCCACCATTGAGAACCAGCGGACTCGTCGAAGACAACGAGGAACCAGTCACCACCAACTGGCCTGCGGTGATCGTGGTCCGCCCATCGTAGGTATTGCCCGGATTGCTGAGCGTCCAGGAACTAGCACCGTCCTTAAGGACCGAAAGAAGCGCGCTACCACCACCGGTCGGATCAACCAAGGCAAGACCCATTTCGTTATTTCCGGTCGATCCGCCACCCAAACTCAAGGTCTGGCCAACCGTATTCCCACCAGCAGTGTAAGCAATTGGTGCGGGATTATTGAAAATCAAGGTGGCGTTGTTTAAGCCCGCCGCGTTGATCCGAGCACCATTTGCCGCGGTGGCATTCTCGCTTCCGAGAGTGAACAAACGATTGATGCTGATGGAATCGGCACCGGTATAGTTGATACCGCCACCGGTGTTGGTTTCCGCAGCCGATCCAAAAACCAAGCTGGCCGCATTGGTCGTATCGTTCGTGGCATTGCCGCGTCCGAGACCGCTGGCCGAGCCAATGTTCGCGAGGAAGGGTACAGAAACCAAGCCCGTGCTGAGAATCGTCGTTGACCCCGTGTAAGTATTCAGGCCGCTCCAGGTCTGGCCGCCAGTGGCGCGCTTCACGATCGAGACACCGCCGGCTCCGTCCTCAATAACGCCGCTAAACACCCCGGTGCCGTTGCCGCCCCCGACCGCAATCGTGGCCGCCACACTGCTGCTATTAGTTAAAAGACCGGCGCCGTTGAATCCAGCGAGTGAACTGGTGCTCACGCCATTCAAATCAAGAGTTCCTCCCTGACGAATGGAGAGTGCCTGGAAGTTTGCACTGATCCGACCGATCCCTGAGAGGCGGATGGTGCCTTCGTTGATGTTGGTCGCGCCGGTCTGGTTGTTGACCTCAGCCAAGACGAGAATTCCCGATCCATTTTTACTCAGTCCACCCACGGTCGAAGAGGCGATGGAAGAAGCGAGCGTCAGGACGCTTGAATCCCCGTCCACCCGAACCGCGAGGGCTCCACCGGTCGCTCCAAGGCCTTGGGTGACGCTGCCGCCAGAGATCGTCGCCGATCCACCGGTCAGCAAAATTCCGCCTACGGTGTTCACGCCAGTGTTGATCCGAAGCTCATCCGTTGCGCCCATCGTGAGGGTCGGCGTGCCGGAACCGTCGATGAGCAGAGAATTGATGGCCGTCGTTCCTGCGGCCAAGGCAAACCCGGCGCCAGTGACTTGATTGTGCGCTGCTGCGGTCAATGCCAGCGGAGCCGCGAAGTAACCGACATCGGTGCCTCCCCCGCCCAGACCGTCGCCGTAGAGAGGCGCCCGGACGACACTGCCCGCGCCGACGAAGGCATAATTACCACCGTTGAAATAGGCCGAGCCGCGGACGAAGCCAGCGGGGTTCGTCAGGGTAATGATATCGGTTGCGGTTGCTGCCCTGAAGTTCACACTGGCACCCGTGCTGGATGCCACCAAGGAGGTCGCGAGCGTCGTAGCGGTTGAGCCAGGACTATTCACCTCTACAACCCCGTGGCCGGCGGTCGTGGTGATGGCGCCGATTGTTTCCGTGGTCGCTGGACCCGCGTTCGTGAAGAGCAACCGTCCACCTCCAGCCTGGACGGCATCCACGTTAAAGGTGACCGGAGCGGCGTCAGCGAGAACGGTCGAAGTCACCGACGCGTTCGCCCTTAGAGTGAGCGTGCCATTAGAGATCGTAGTGCCGCCAGTGTAAGTGTTTGCGCCGGACAAGACCCAAGTTCCGCGATCCGTCTTGGCAAGACTGACGGGAGCGGAGGTTCCGTTGCTGATGATGCCGGAGATTTCATTCTGCAAAAGACTGGTGCCGCCAAGAGTCAGCGTCCGCGCGTTAGTTGCCCCGGAACCCGTGACCGTGCCTGCGAAAACGACTGCAGTCGCAGCGGTGCTGGTTTGGTTATTGGCATTGATCCGACCGCCGCCAGTGGTCCCATTCAGGACGACGTTCCGCGCGCTGCTTCCGACGACGCCAGTTCCAGCGGCTCCACCGAAAGTCAGAATACCTTGAGTTGCGCCATTTCCGAGATTGATATTCGAAGCGCTGGTATTCAGACCGATCGAACTGAAGTTGCGCGCGACAACGGTGCCATTCTGGATGTCAGTCGTGCCGCGGAAAGTAGAAGCCGCGCCATCGATGGTCAGGATCCCAGCACCGTTTTTGCTCACCGAGTGCGCAAGCGTGCCCGTGGTGAGGATACTCCCGGTGACCATGACATCCCCGGCCCCACCGAGGGTCAGGTTACGATTACCCGTAGTATTGGTATTATTCCAGATATTCCCCTGGAAGGTGAGGGTGCCGCTGGAGTTGTTCGCTATCGTGATCGTGTTGTTGTAGTCGGCGGCCGCTTGGTTCCCCACGAAGGTTGCGCCAACTCCGTTACGCCCATTGACGGTGAACACGCGGTTAGCGGCGAGCTGCAACTGAGCGAAGGTCACGGTTTGATTGATTGCGCTGGCATTGGTCCCACCGACCGCCCGGTCAAGATTCAATGTGCCGTTATTCGTCGCAATACTGACCCCCTTCGTCGCGAAGCCGGATCCGTCGTCAGTGCGGACCTCGAGCGCCCCGGTGTTGAAGTTGACCGCGTTCGCAGCAGCGCTGACCCCCAAGTTTGCGCCCGTCTGGACCCGCACGAAACTGCCACCGTCAATTTGGACGATGCCAGTGTAGGCATTTGCGCCAGAGAGCACCAAAGTTCCGCCATTCGATTTCGTGAGAGTCCCACTACCGGTCAGCCCACTGATAGCGAAGTGACCATTGCCGATCAACTGAAGAGTCTGCGCAGTCGAGCCACCCACCGTGGACATCGCCAAGGCGGGAATATTCAGGACGTCGAAACTTGAGGCGATGCGGGTCGCCGAAGTGCCACTGGTTGCGACACCGCCCGAGACAGTCACATTGCCGACCACATTCAAGGCCGAGCCATTGCCGCCAGGACCGCCACCGGAAAGATTCAGTCCGCCGAAGGGACCAAAATTAAATGTCTGCGGAGCATAGGTGCCGCCGATCAGCAACTGACCACCAGAAACGCCCTGAGTGATACCCGTAGTCACCGCACCCGCCACCGGAATGTGATTGATACTGATCGAGGTCGAAGCTCCCAAGTCGCTCAAGTTCGAAGCCGAGATGACGAGCGCACCTTCATTGACAATCGTTGCCCCCGTGTAGGTATTGCCGGCACCAAGGATGAGGGAGCCAAGGCCGACCTTGGTCAAATCCACACCGGACGCCGTGGTTCCGGCAGCGGTACTCAGGGTTGCGGTATTGCCGAGATCCACGTTGTAGGTAACGCCAGGCGAGACTGCGGCGGCAGCCATGAAGGCGGCGATGGAGGTGGCACAGACGGTGGGGCGACGGTTGGTTTTCATAGTAGAGCGGCGGGTGTTCATATGATGGGAGAGGTTCGTGGGTAAAGTTTTAGAAGGACGGATTTTTGCTGCGGAGAGCGTAGTTAGGGGAGGAGACTTTCAGGAATTCAGGGGATGGCTGCGAGACGTAAAGCGGGGGCATTTCGCGAGAGATTGGATGCTTTTAAGCTATTCGACCATTTTGAGTCAACGGCAATTTCATAAAATATTTTCAAACAGGGGATTCCAAACCCAGGAGCAGAGCACTAGAAGCAAGCGCCATAGATACTCGATTTCATCATGACAATTTGAGAGGCCGGAGGGCAAACATGCGCATCAGTTGGAATACTCAGAATGGGCGACTTCCGTCCACTGTTTTCTTCGCTATCTATGAAAAAGATAAGAGAGATGCCGATTTAGGTCGCGGAGACGCTGATCTCACTTTGTCCGGTACAGGCTCCGGTCCGGAGCCGGGAAAGGTCGGGTATCATGAGCATAAATCAATGATGAAGAGGGAGTTGTATTTTTCGTTCGACCGAGATGGAAGAGAGTTTTGCAGCGCTCAGGAGTTTTAGTGGAGATCGTTCCGACGCGAGGCTCGAATTTTGCTTGGAGGGCGCGCCGATCCGCGCTGCGACACCTGGCGCCTCTCGCTTGAGCGGCCAGACGCGGAATGTCCGAAGCGGCCAGGATCGGACGACTCCATAATTTTATGTTTTCTGGCGGCTGGACTCCGCGAATATCGGCACCTGATGGGCTCCATCCCGGTGGTCCTCTGCAAGAGCCGCGATGACGTGCTCAAACAGCACAAAGGGTGAGGAACCTGGGCTCGCGATCAAACCGGACTGCGGATCCGGGAGGAAGGGCACCGGCGGCATTGCTCCTGGCGCGGCAGAGGACTCATGGCCTGGAGAAACGGTGGTGCGCCATCTTCCCCCTTCCCTCCATCCGAATCCCTTGGCACTGTCCCCGCTCTTTGAGCCCGATGCGCCGCAATCACCTCATCCTCCTCGCCCTCGCGGTGCTGACGCTGACCGCGTTTTGGGGGGTGAGCGAGTGCGGGTGGGTAGGGTACGACGACCCGAGCTACGTGCGGCACAATCCGATGGTCAACCAAGGGCTGCGCTCGGCGGCAGTCCTGTGGGCTTTCACCGCGACCCACGGGGCCAACTGGCATCCGCTGACCTCGCTGAGCCACATGCTGGATTGCACGCTCTTCGACCTGGATCCGGGGCCACCGCACTGGGAAAGCCTCCTCTGGCACGTCCTCAATAGCGGCCTCGTCTTCCACGTCTGGCGGCGCCTGAGCGGCGCCACCTGGCCCAGTGCGCTGGTCGCGGGGCTCTTTGCCTTGCACCCGCTGCATGTGGAATCCGTGGCCTGGATCTCCGAACGCAAGGACGTGCTGAGCACCGCGCTCTGGCTGCTCACGACGCTGGCCTATCTGCGCTGGGTGGAAGTTCCCACCGCACGCCGCTACACGGGTGCGATGGTCCTCTTTGCGCTGGCGCTGATGGCCAAGCCAATGGTCGTCACCTTGCCCTGCACCCTGCTCCTGCTGGACTACTGGCCGCTGCGCCGCTGGCCGACCCGGAGCTGGCGGGCGCTTTTCGTGGAAAAGATCCCCTTCTTCGCGCTGGTGCTGGTGCATGCCAGCGTGACGATCCTCGTGCAGCGCGCGCTCGGGGCCACGGATTACGGGGAGAAATTCCCGCTGATGATGCGCTTCGGGAATGCGATGATTTCCTACTCGCGCTACCTCGGCAAAATGGTCTGGCCGGAGACGCTCTCGCCTTTCTACCCACATCCGGGCTGGTGGCCGTGGGCGGCCGTGCTCGGCGCGTTCACGCTCGTCGCGCTTTTGAGCTGGCTGGCCTGGCGCGAGCGGGAAAGAGGCCCGTGGCTGACCTTTGGCTGGTGCTGGTATCTGGGCACGCTCGTGCCGGTGATCGGGGTGATGCAGGTGGGCGCGCAGAGCATGGCCGACCGCTACACCTACGTGCCGCTGCTGGGAATTTTCACGGTAATCGCTTGGGCGGGCGCGGAGCTGATCGAGCGACGCCCCACGCTGCGGACGCCGATGGCGGTGGCCGCGGGCCTGGTGCTGGCCGCGTGCTGGTGGCGGACCACGGAGCAGGTGCCGGTGTGGAAAACGGGCCTCGGGCTGATCGAGCACATGCGCAAATCCATCGGGGAACACGAGATCGTGTACCGGGAATTTGCCACGGCCGCCCTGGTCGCGGGGCGTCCCGCGGAGGAGGTCACGGCCTACCACAAGCGCGGTCGGGAGGTGGCCCCGGAGTATCCGTATTTCATGAATGAGCTGGGGGTGAAACTGGGGCAGGCGAGGCAGTTTGACGAAGCTCGCGTGCTCCTCGCGCCGATCCTCGAGATGCTGCCCAACGATCCGGCGGCCCACGCCAATTTCGGGAGCCTGTGCGCCATGGAAGGAAAATTCGACGAGGCGATGGTCCACTTCAAACGATCGATCGCGCTCAATCCCAAGCTCGGCGGCGTCCATCGGCTGCTCTCCGAACTGCAGATCCGGCAGGGGAAAAAGGAGGAGGCGCTCCAATCGCTCCTGACCGCGACGCGCTGCGATCGCTGGGACTGGACGGCGTGGAATCAGCTCGCGATCCTGCAAGCCAGCATGGGTCTCAATGTGGACGCCATGAAGTCGATCGAGCGGGCCCATTGGATCCATCCGGGCGAGGCGGGGATCGCGCAGAACCTGAAAGTCCTCAAGGCGCAGAACGGCTTCATCAAGCAGCCGTAGGAAAGGCCCGGCGGTCTATTTCGGCACGGTCGCGACGACGGCCTCGAGCTGGGTCGGGACCGGCTGCACGGTCGCGCGATGGCGCTCCACGGCGGCGGCGATTTCGCGCAGGACCTCCGGGTGCGCGGCGGCGACGTCGAGGTTTTCGCCGGGGTCGGCCTGCACGTTGTAAAGGCGCGGCGGGTCGTGCGGCTCGGGCTTGGGGGCGAAGTAGCCGGGCTGGGTGAGGAAGTGCGCCTTCCATTGGCCGAGGCGGGCGGCGAAGAGCTGGGTGCCGCGGTAGTAGAGAAAGGCGTCGCGCTTCACCGGGCCGGTCGCGGTGAGGAGCGGCGTGAGGTCGAGGCCGTCGAGCGGGCGATCGGCAGGCAGCGGCGCGCCGGCCCAGGTGGCGCAGGTGGGGAGCAGGTCCATGCTGGTCGCGAGTTCGTGACAGACGGTGCCGGCAGGCACCTTACCCGGCATCCAGGCGATGCCCGGGACGCGCATCCCGCCTTCCCACGTCGAGCCCTTCCCATCGCGGAGCAGGCCCGCGGAACCGCCCGCCAGGCCGCGGATCAACCACGGGCCATTGTCGCTCGTGAAAAAGACGAAGGTGTTCTTCTCGATCCCGGCGGCGCGCACGGCGTCGAGCACCTGCCCGACGCTCCAGTCCAGCTCCTCGACCACGTCGCCGTAACGCCCGCGCGGACTCTTGTCGCGGAACTTTTCCGAGGCGTAGAGCGGGGTGTGCGGGAAGGAATGGGGGAAGTAGAGGAAGAACGGGCCGCCCTTCTTTTCGCGGATGAATTTGGTCGCCTGCTCGGTGTAGCGGCGGGTGAGCGTGGTTTGATCGGCGGGCTGCTCGATGAGCTTTTCGCCGTCGTAAAGTGGCGCGTTGAACCACTTCGGATCGGGATTCTCGCTGTTGTCCACGTCCTTCGGGCGGGGACCGGTCGGGTCCATGTCGTTGGAGTGCGGGAGGCCGAAAGCAAAGTCGAAACCGTGATTTTTCGGGTGGCCCGCAGCGTTGTTCGACCAGACGCCGAGGTGCCATTTCCCCACGTAGCCAGAGGCGTATCCCCTGCCCTTCAGCAGCTCCGCGAGGGTCACCTCGTCTTCCGGCAGATGCCCCGTGGAGACATTGCGCAGCACCCGGAATTTATCGTGGCACATCCCGCTGCGGATCGGGTAGCGCCCGGTGAGCAGCGCCGCACGACTCGGCGTGCAGACCTCCGCGGCGACGTAGAAATCCGTGAAGCGCATGCCTTCCGCGGCCATGCGATCGAGATTCGGGGTGCGGATGCTGGGATGGCCGTAGCAGCCGAGGTCGCCGTAGCCGAGGTCGTCGGCGAGGATGACGATGATATTGGGCTTTTCCGCTGCGGCTTGAGCGGCACTGGTGAAAAGGAGGGCAAGCAGACAGGCGAAGCGTTTCATCGGGAGGAGAGCGGATTTACTTTGCGGCGGCCTTTTTCGCTTTCGCCACCAGCGGCCAGTCGGGATCGTCCACCCGGGCGGATTTCAGGAGCGCTTCGGCCTTGGCCACGAGATCGGGTTGCTGCGGGGCGAGGTTCGTTTTCTCCCCGGCATCCGTCTTGAGATCGTAGAGTTCCAGCGGCGTGCCGGGGCCGTTGCGCACGGCTTTCCAATCGCCGAAGCGCACTGCCTGGAGCGGCTGCTTTTCATGCAGCTCCCAGTAGAAGTAGTCGCGCTTCGGGGCCGGGCCACCTTGCAGGAAGGAGACCAGCGAGAGGCCATTCGTCGGCGCGGCAGCCGGGACTTTCACGCCTGCCAGCTCCGCCGCCGTGGGGAGGAAATCCCAGGACGCCCACGGCTCATCGCTCACGCGACCGGCGGGCACCTGGCCCGGCCAGCGGGCGAGCGCGGCCTGCCGCAAGCCGCCTTCGTAGAGCTCGCGCTTGAAGCCGCGCAGGCCATTCGCCGCCTGGTCAAAGAGCTTTCCAAACTCGCTTTGCGGCGCCCACGATGAACCATTGTCGCCGGAGAGCATCACCAGCGTTTTTTCGTCGAGACCGAGTTCCTTGAGCAGCGCCAGCAACCGGCCCACATCGCTGTCGAGCCGCGTCACTTGCGCCGCGTAAGCCTTCTGCCCGGCGGTCCAGCTTTGCGCCGCGTACTCGCCGAAGTCGTCGATTTCATTCCGGCCATGCGGGAGGGTGATCGCGTAGTAGAGGAAAAAGGGCCGATCCTTGTTGGCGCGGACAAACTGCAGCGCTTCGTCGGCGATCAGATTCTGCGCGTAAGTTTTGCCCACGCCCTTCCCATCGTTCCCCGGCAGGTCAAAGCGTTGATCGTCGCGATACAAGTAGGTCGGGAAATACGAGTGCGCGTGGCGCTGGCAATTGTAGCCGAAGAAATGATCGAACCCGACCTTCAGCGGGCTGCCCGTGGTGTCGAACATCCCCATGCCCCACTTCCCGACGCAGGCCGTCGCATAGCCCGCGTCCTTCAATAAACGCGCCACGGTGAATGTTCCCGCCGGCAACGGCTTCTGGCCTTCGGGTTTGATCTCGCGGTTCGCCCGGATCGGCGAGTGGCCGGTGTCCAGCCCGGTGATCAGCGAAGTGCGTGACGGCGCGCAGACGGTGGTCCCGCAGTAGGCTTGGGTGAAACGCGTGCCTTCGCGCGCCATCCGATCGAGGTGCGGCGTTTTGATCAGCTTTTGCCCGTAGCAGCCGAGGTCGCCCTGCGCGAGATCGTCAGAGAGGACGTAGATGATGTTTGGTTTCGCCGCCGCCACGACGGCGCCGCTGAGCACGCCGAGGGTGGCGACGAAAAGGAGGAGTTGGCGCTTCACGGATCAGTTCTCCTTTGCCCCACCCGCCTTGCGCCCGGCCTTCTTCCCCGCCAACGCCTTGGCCAGTGCTTCCTCGCCAAACTGCTTCCGATACATCGTCACAAAAGGATTCTCGTCCGGCCCTTTGGCGCCTTCATTCACGAGCTGCGGCTGCACGCTCGTCCACCACGCTTCGTAATCCGCGTTCATCTTCGCCACCACCTCCGCATGCTCCGCGGCCACATCCGTCTGCTCGCCGTAGTCGGCCTTCAGATCAAAGAGCTGCCACTCCGGACCCGCCACCGCTTTCCCCGGTCGGCCCGTGTCGCTCACCAGATGCCACCGCGGCGTGCGCACACTGCACTTTACGTATTTCCCATCCGCAGGAGCGCCCGTCCAGCGACCCACTTGCGTAAAAAGCGTCCGCTCCGCCCACTCCGCTTGCGGGTTCTCGAGCAGCGGCACGAGGCTGCGCCCTTCCACCTGTTGGCGCACCTTCTCGTCGAGCTTCGCGCCCGCCAGCGCGGCCAGCGTCGGGAAAAAATCGAGGTGCGCCGCGAGCGCTCCGCAATCGCCTGGGGTGAGCGTCCCTGGCCAGCGCCAAAAGGAACTCGCACGGGTGCCGCCGATCCACGGCGAGCCTTTGGACCCGCGCATGCCCGCATTGAAAACCTTCGTGCCCGCAGTCCCGCCGTTGTCATTCATGAAGACGACCAGCGTGTCCTTTTCGATCCCCCACTCGGTCAGCTTCGCGAGCAGCTTCCCGAGGTTGCCGTCAATGTTGTGCAGCATGCCGAAGAAGTTTGCCACGTCATCGCCGGGGACCTTGCCGGCGAAGAGCGCGGCGTCTTCCGGGCGCGCAATGTAGGGCCCGTGCGGCGCATTCGTGGCGAGGTGAACGTAGAAGGGCTGCTGGCCTTTCACGCGCTCGATCCACTTCGTCGCCTGCGCGAAAAACACGTCCGTGCAGTAGCCCTCGGTCTTCTCGAACTTCCCATTGTGCAGGATCGCGGGGCTGAAGTACGTATTCCCCGGAGCATCGCCGCAGGAGCCTGGATAGGTCTGCCCGATCCCGCCCGCGCCGTGGATGAAGGTCTCGTCAAACCCGCGCTGGTCTGGCCGGCGATCCGCTTCATCGCCGAGATGCCATTTTCCAAAGATGCCCGTGGTGTAGCCTGCGGTCTTCAAGACCTGGGGCAGCGTGATCGCGTCCAGGGTGAGCCGCTCGCGCTCCATGATCGTATGCGTGATCCCATTGCGAAACTCATGCCGCCCGGTGAGCAGCACACTGCGCGTGGGCGAGCAGGTGGGGGAAACGTGGAAGTCCGTGAAGCGCACCCCTTCCGCGTGGAGCCGGTCGAGGTTCGGGGTTTTGAGGATCGGATTTCCGTGCGCCGAGATATCGCCGTAGCCCTGGTCATCGGTGATCAGGAAGATGATATTCGGCCGCTTCCCCGCAAGCGGGGCAGCGGCAGCAGCGTGGAACGAAAGGACGCCAAGGAGCGCGCCGGCAAAGATGCGGAGGAGGGTCATGGAGGAATGGATGGGTGAAAACATGATGCCGGACGAGCCCAAAACTTAGCTCGCGGACGCCCGGCCCCGCACCTCCGAGGAGCGACCTTCCCGAGCGGGCTGGGGGAAGCCAGCAGGCGGACCTCGGGGAGCGCCGTCATGCCGCCGCGCGATCACCGAGATACCGCACAAGTATTTCCCCAATCGCAGGGCAAACGGTAGGGATGGACGGAAGCCGCCGCTCGCATGAACAACCTCCATCTCGCCATTCAGTTTTTCCTTCAGATCGCCGTCATCCTCCTTTTCTGCCGGCTCGTCGGCGCGGTGGCCCGGCGCTTTGGCCAGCCGCAGGTCGTGGCGGAAATGATCGCCGGGGTGCTCCTCGGGCCGTCGCTTTTCGGGCTGCTCGCGCCCGACGCGCAGGCGTGGCTTTTCCCGTGGGATAAGACCCAGCAGGTCCGCGACACCCAGAGTTACCTCTTCCCCGCTTCACAACTCGGGCTGGCGCTCTACATGTTTGTCGTCGGGCTGGAGTTCCGCGTGGACATCGTGGCGAAGCGCCTCAAGAGCTCCATCGCCGTCTCCGCCGCCGGGATGATCGCGCCTTTCATCCTCGGGGCTGGGCTGGCCTGGGTGCTCTTTCATCACACCGAGCTCTTTCCGAAGAAGACCTCGCTGATGGAAGCGATGCTCTTCCTCGGCGCGGCGATGTGCATCACCGCCTTCCCGATGCTGGCGCGCATCATTCACTTTAAGAAACTCTCCGGCACCACCATGGGTACCGTCGCCCTCGGTGCGGGCGCGATCGATGATGCCACCGCCTGGTGCCTGCTCGCCGTAGTCCTAGCGAGCTTCGATGACAACTGGAGCCACGCCTGGGTGAATATCGGCGGCGGTGCGGGCTATGTGGCCTTTACCCTCCTCGTGGTGAAGCCGCTGCTTGCCCGCGCGAAAGGCTGGTTCGTGAAAGAGGGCACGCTCACCGAGGCCGGGCTGGTCGTCGGCCTTGCGCTCATGGCGCTCGGCGCGTGGTTCACCGATCTCGTGGGCCTGCACGCGGTCTTCGGCGCCTTTGTCATGGGTGCGGCCATGCCTCGCGGCGTGGTCTCGCGGGATCTCATCGGGCGCATTCAGCCCCTCACCGTGGCGCTGCTCCTCCCACTCTTCTTTACTTACTCGGGACTCAATACCCGCATCGCCCTGCTCAATACCGGCTTCCTCTGGCTGATGTGCGGGGCGGTGCTCGTGGCCGCGGTGCTCGGCAAAGGCGTGGCCTGCTGGCTGGCCGCGCGCGCCACGGGCATCCCAAATCGCGAGGCCCTCGGGATCGGCGTGCTCATGAATGCGCGCGGCTTGATGGAACTCATCATCATCAACATCGGCCTCCAGCGCGGCATCATCTCCGAAGGGCTCTTTGCCACGCTGGTCATCATGGCCGTCGTCACCACCCTCATGGCTTCACCCATCTTCGATCGCCTCGTCGGCACCGGCCCCGATCTCCCCACCTCCCATCCGGAGGCCGACGACCCCAAGCTCGAGCCCGCCCGCTAACCAGCGCCGTGGCAGCCGCTACCAGCGATAGGTCACCCGCGCGCGGAACATGCGGGGCTCGGCGGGGTGGAGATGCACGTCGTCAAAACCCTGGTCGCGCTCCCCGCGGAGGCGGCTGGTGTAGAAGTACTCGATGTCGTTGTCCTCCCGATCGAGCAAGTTCAGGCACTCAATGGCGGCCTCCCAGTTGCTCGTCCGGTAGCAGACGTTCGCGTTCACGGTGAAGGTCTGGCGACCTTCCACGGAGTTATCCTCGATCAGCGGGCGTTTGCCAAAGGCGCGCACCCGCGTGCCAGCAAACCAGCCGGGCTGCTGTCCTTGCGCACCGAGGACAAAGCCGTCGCTGAGCATCCACGGGACGCTGTCCGGGATGCGATCGAGGTCGCCGCTGTCGCGGAAACGGGCGTGGGTGATCGCGACTTCGGCGTCCACCGTGAGCCAGTCGGTCGGCTCCCAATAGAGCGCGGCTTCGAGGCCGTAGCGGCGGGAGCCGGAGCCGGGTTCATTGGTGCCGGCATCGCCGACATAGACGAGCTCGCTATCGCTCTCGAGATACCACGCGGCGAGCGTCGCGGTGACTTTCGGGATGAGCTGCGTGCGCAGGCCAAACTCGGCGCCGAGCGTGCGCACCAGCGGATCGACCGGCGGTACTGGGTCGCCGCTTCCGGGGTCGATCGTGGTGTTCACGCCGCGCGCGTCGTTGCTGTGAAAACCGGTGCCGAAGTTCAGATAGAACTCCGTCTTCGCCCACGGCCCATCATAGTAAGTGTACTCACCGGCAAAGGTGAGTCGCGGCGCGCGTTTCGTCCCACCTTTGGTCACGTCATCCGCGCCGAGCGTGATGGTGTCGCCGATCACGCCGCGGAAGTAATTGTGCTCTCCAAACTCAAACGTCGCGAACCCTCGCGGGAGCACATCGTGCAGCTTGAAGTCCGCACTGCCGGCGCTGGAGAGATCGCCATTCCGCGCGGTGTAGGGGCCCTTGTAGTAATCGACGCGCTCGACGAGTTCGGGGACAAGAATGTTCAGATCCGCATAACCCTGCCCATGCGCGTGGGTCCGCATATTCACCGGCATCCCGTCGATCGAGATCGCGAAGTCCGTCCCGTGATAGATTGAAACCGCGCAGGAAATACTGGTTCGCCTTACCCCCGCCGGCGTGCTGCGTGACCACCATGCCCGGCACCGCCACGAGCACTTCGCCGCGGCGGAGCAGCGGACGCGCGCGCAGTTCCTCGCCACTGGCCGCACCTTGCGTAGCAGTGGGGGCGACGCCGAGCACATCGGTGCGCTTGCCGACGATGACGGTGTCTTCGAGTTGCGCGGCGGAGGGATCGTGGGCGAGGGCCGTGGACGCGAGAGCGCCCGAGGTGAAGAGCGCCAGGTGGCGCAGGGAGGGTTTTTTCATGGGTAGTTTGGATTCGGAGAAATTTCATCCCGCGCGCGGTTCCGCGGGAATGGCCGCACAGTGCAACTGGCAGCGTTTTTTCCTGTCAATGCACGACTGACTTTCGGGACCGACTGTCCCGTGAAGCGCCGCTCGACTCTCCGCAGATGCACGCAACGGCCACCGCGGATTCTTCCCACCAAGTCTGGCGTACCGCCTTCCTTCGCGAAGGGTGCGGCGTAGTCCTTCCCCTGCGGCCCTGCCCAAAAAAAGCCGCCGGCGCGAGTGAACGCACCGGCGGCTCTGGAAGGGCGGGCGCAGGCCGCGCTGGTTACTTGGCGATCTTGTACTTCGTCGCGTTGATCGCCGCGGCGATCTTTTCTTCGGTCGTCTTGGCCGGATCATAAGCGACGACCGCCGTGCCTTTCTCGGCACTGGCTTCGATGCTCTTTACGCCTTCGACTTTCGTCGTGGCACCTTTCAGCTCCGCTTCGCAAGAGGTGCAGGTCATGCCCGTCACTTTGAAAGTGGCGGACTTCGTGGCGGCGGCTTTGTCCTCAGCCTGGACGCCGGAGACGGTGAGGCTCAGGAGAGCGGTGAGGGCGAGGGCGAGTTTCGGGAATGGGATTTTCATAGGCCTGGAAGTTCCCGAGCCCATCGGGAAACGCAAGTGATCTATCGAGCGGCAGGCCAGTAGAGCGCCGGCTGACGCTGGAATTCCCGGCAGCAATTCTCGCTGCAAAAGTAGTGCGTGCGTCCGCCGTAGTCGGCGTGCGGCGTGCGCGGCGAGGCATCGACGATGAGGCAATCGAAGTCGCGGCGATGACGACAGACCGGGCAATGCTGCTCGCGTGCTCCCGCCGGCGGGGCCGGCGGGAGCGAAGTACAACCGGCGCAGAGCACGGCGATGAGGAGGAGGGCGCGCATGGCTAGAAGCTAATGTTCAGGCTGCTGGTGAGGCGGAAGTCCGTCTCGACTTGATCGCCATTCAACTCCTGCAGCACGGGGAACTGCACGCCGACACTCCACGCGGCGTGTTCGCTGAAACGCACGCGCAGGCCGGGCGAGAGGAAGAGCACGGTGCCGCCGGTGCTCTCCTCGCGCTCTTCGGAGACTTTGCTTTTCTGCACGGAGCGCACCGTCGCTTCGCCTTGCAGACTGACTTGCGGGAAGCTCTGCGCGTTGCCGATGAAGCGCCAGCCGAGGGCCATGCCGGCATCGAAACGATTGCCGAGCCGGTAGTCGTGCTTCTCGCCGCGCACGATGTATTGCGCACTCACATCCACGGCCACGCTCGGCGTGAGCGACTGGGTGTAAGCCGCGCCGAACATCCCATCCCACGCGCCGCTGCCAGCCGTCGAGGCGGGCTCAACGCGCTCGCCGCCACTGGTGAAGACACGATCGTCACCGACGGGAAATTTCACGCCGCCGAAGAGCGCGACCTGGCCGAGCGGGCCGCGATAGACACGATACTTCGCGGTGAGCCAGAGGTCCGTCCAGCCATCGGGGTCGAAGGTGTCGAACTGGGGCGCCTCGGCGGTTTCGGCGGCTTCGTCCGCAGCGGCGTGCTCTGCTTCCGCGTCCTCGTGGGTGTGTGGAGCGGATTCATCCTGCGCTTCTTCTTCTCCTTCTTCATGCCCGTGCGCGATCTCGCGCGTGCCGTCGGCGGCGTAGTAGCCAAAGGCGAGGCTGAGTTGGAAATTCTCCGTGATCCCGAAGCCGATGCTCAGGGTGGTGAGGAAGGAGCGGTCGATGAGATCGAAGTGGTCCAGACCGACGAGCGTGTCGGTGCTGGGCGAATCGAATTCGGTCCAGTCGAACTTGAGCGTCGAGGACCACTGGCGTGCTTTCAGCGTCTCCGCGCTCTCGGTATTCGAGCCGCTGCCGGAGGTGCCGGGGCCGTGGTCAGCGAACGCGATGGTGGTGGCGCAGGCGGTGAGTAATGCGGAGAGGGTTAGTTTGGTCATGGGTCGTGGGTGGGGTTGGTGGTTATGGCAAGGCTGCGGTGAATTGAAGGATCTCCCGGCTGCCATCGGTGAAGCGCACGAGGAGCGTCACCGTGCCATCGGCAGCGAGGGCGCGGGCGGTGCCGCCGGGATGTGGCGCGGAAGTGGGCAGGGCGATGGTGACTGGCGTCTTCAGCGCCTGGTCGCTGAGGAAGGGCTGGCCTTCCATGATCAACATCGTGAACACCGGTACGCCTCCGGCGAAGCTCACCCGCCAGACGCCATGGCCCGAAATGCGGCCAGTGGTGGCTCCTGCGGAAAGGAGGAAGCCGTCGCCGCTGGGGAAAAACCAATTCAGTCGGGTGAAGCGGAAGCCCACCGGGCCGGGCGCAGTCAGGCCCTCGCGCCACGCGATGCCGAGCGCGGTGCCGCCGCCGGTCGGCACATATTGCGCGAGCAGCGCGACATCGGTGGCCGCGGTGACGCCGCCCGCACCAGCCACGAGCGTCGCGAGAAAACTCACGAGGCCGGTGCTCGAGACGGCGGGGTCGCCGAAACTCCGGAGCTTCGATTCCACGAGGTCGGGCGCGGCGCTTCCGGTCCGCGCGAGCACGGTCGTTTCGCCATCGGCGCGCAGGAGGATGGCGCTGTTGCTTGCGGCGCCGATGCCGGGGCCGGCGAAGGATTCGAGCGTGAGCGTGAGGCGATTGCTCACGAAAGCCCCCGACGGCACGCCCGCGGCGAGAAAGTCTGCAGGCACGCCCTCGCCGCGCCAGCCAGGTTGCGTGCTGCGGTTCTCAGTGGTGATGCCGGGCGCGAGCACTTCATTGCTCGGCGCATCGGGGAGTAACCACGCACTGCTCCCCGGCGCGCCCAGTGGAGCGAAGCGCGGATCGTCCGGCACGGTGGTGCGCGTCTGTTCATTCGCGTGCAGGATGACGCGCTCGACGCTCCCCGAAATCGAGCCGGCGATTTCCACCAGCGCATCGTTTTGCCGAATCCCGACCAGCCACGGATTGGTGCCAGTGCCGACATGCGCGGCGACGAAGTTGATCGAGAGCTCGATCGCGCCCGCGGAAAGAACGGTCTGCGCCGACGCGGCGAGCGGCAGCGCGAGCAGTAGGAGGAGCAGGATTCTGCGCATGGGATTTAGTGGTGATCGTGCGTGCGACGGGAGCCCAAGGAGCAGGGGCGCCCCCGCCCCGTGTCTGAGCCTTGGGGCGAGGGCGCCCCTACTCCTTGGGTTCGCCGCGCGGTTCATTTTTCCGAGACCTCCGACGAAGTACGCCGACGGCGGAGTGCGAGCGTCCCGAGCCCGGCGAGGAGCATGGCCGCCGTGCCCAGCTCCGGCACCGAGGTGAAGGTGGCGCGATAGCCCTGGCGATCCGGGTCGGTGGCCGCCGCATTGCTGCCGAGCGCGATGGAATATTGCCCGGCGGGCAGCGTGTAGGTCGCTTCCGCGGAGGTCGCCAAGGAGTTACTCACACAGCCGACGTAGGTGAGGTCTTCGGCCCACACGACGGCACCGTCATTGTTCCAGGTGTGATGGTCATTTGCGGTGGCCGGGACGTAACCGAGCGCGGTCGCCACGTCGGCTGGCATCAGGTCATTGTCCCACCCGCTCCAGATGGTGAAGGAGGGATAGAACGACTCCGTATCCGCGAGATGCAGCGGGTCACCGGAGATGGGCTGGGAAACATTCGCGTCGCGCTCGAGGCGCAGCGTGAAGGTGGTGGCCGAGGTGAGCGTGAGCGCCACCCAATCCGAGGTGTGCGTCCAGCCCACCGGATCGTCGCCGACTCCGAAGAGGCTCTGGTCTTCCCAGCTCCACGCGCCAACATGGCGCGAGGCGCTGGCGCTGTCGGTCTCGCCCAGCAAGACCGTCCACCGATAGCCGATGCCGCCCACGATGGGGGCGAGTGAGTCACGCGGAGTGACGGTGCCGGCGCGGAGCCCCGTGTTGGTGCTCAGCGCGGCGAGAACTGCGGTGAGGATGAGGTGGTTTGGTTTTGTTGTTTGCATGGTGTGTTTTGGGTTTTGGTTAGCGGGGGATTTGGTCGGAGAAATTTGCGGGCGGGCGCTCACCAGGTGCGGCGCAACCGGTAGAAACGCGTGGGGATGGCGGTCATTGGGTCGAGGCATTGCAGCCAGCCGGCGACCTTTGCCCGCGCGGTGGTCACGGGCGTCCATGGGCCAGCGGGCGATGGCGCGGATTCGAGGGCCCAGCCCGCGGGCGCGGCGGGCCATTGCAGTTGCGCATCGCTGCCGACGCGCGCGATGCCGAGCGCGGGCAGCGGCTCGTCGCGATCACGCACGCTGTTGCCATCGCGATCGGTAGAAAGGTGCCGGCCTTCGCCTGGCGGTGCGCCGAGGAAGGTGAGCGCATCGCCCGGGCCCAGCAGCGCGAGGAGTTGCGCGCGGGTGAGCACTGGCTCGCTCGCGGTGTCGGGCTCGTAGCGCTGCGTGCTGCGATGGTAGAAATACGCGCGCGTTTTTCCCCCGACCACGCCGCGCGCGACGAGCTCGCTGGCCTGCGCCGCAGCCTGCGCTTCCATCTGCGCAAGATCGGTTGCGAAGGCCGCACTGGTGGCGCTGGTCACGGTGAAGCCGTCGCCCACGCTTGGCTTCGTCTCCGTGGGGAAGCAGAGCACGAAGGCCGTGACATCGGCGAAATCGTTTGGCGATTCCGAGCCGAGCTCGTCGAGCGCGTAGGGATGCACCGTGGGCAGCGCGTGGCCGCTGCCATCGTGATCGAGCCCAAAGCCGCTCAAGGATTGCTGCCCGGCGATCGGTTTGAAAAAGAGGCGCTGGTAGCTGGTGCGCAGCGTCGGGTTCTTGAGTGGCTGCACTGCGCCGACTTCCTGCGGCAGATCGATGTTGTTATTCGTCCCGCGCGGAATCGTGTGGCAGAAGCTGCAATGATTGTTGTGCCTCGTGAAGAGGTCCGCGCCGCGCACCGCATCGCCGCCGGCGAGTGTGGGCGGCGGCGTGCCGTCGCGGCGCAGGATCGGATTCGGATGATTGCGCAGCGTGAAGAGATAGGCCGCGAGTGCGTCGATGTCGGGCGTGGCGAGTTCCGCGCCGCCCATGAGCTTGTCGAAAGTCGCATTGAAGCTCTGCAAGGTCGCGCGGTCGCCGCGCCAGTGGAACGGCGCGCCGCCGCTCAAGCCGCGCAAAGTCTGCGTGGTCATCGGGCCTTTCATCGGATGCATCGTGCGCGGCCGCGGCGTGGCATCGTGGACGACGAGATTCGCGCCCATGACGGTTTGCATCTCGCCGCCGGGATCGCCGAGATCCCACGCGAGCCCGTCGCGATCCGCATCGAGATGGCAGGTCGCGCACGAGCTGAGCCCATTGCCCGAGAGCCGCGCGTCGAAAAGAAACCCGCGCCCTTCGCGGATCGCCGCAGGCATCGGGTCGTGGCTGGCGAGCGGCACCTCCGCGAGCAGCGTGCCAGCGGCGGTGCCCAGCACGGAGATGGTGCTACTGAGCTTATTGAGCACGTAGAGGCGCGGCTGCGTCGGGTGCAGCGCGAGGGCGCGCGGGCCGCGCATCTGGCGTGCGGTCTGGCCGGTCGAGCTTAGCTCCGTGCGCGCGAGCACCGCGCCCGATGCAGGTTCGATCCGCACGATGCGATCCGAGCCGAAGGCCGCGACCCACGCCGTCGCGCCATCGCTGGAAAAAGTGAGCGCCGTGGGCTGCGCGAGCGCGGTGCTCTGCGCCGCGGCATTTGGGAGCGTCGCGTAGTCCACGCCCGGATTCAGATCGAAGATCGTCGCCGCACCATTGCCCAGCGCGAGCCGGGTGAGCCGATGATCCGCGACATGCCCGCGCAGCACTGGCTCGAAGCGCACGAGATTGCGCGCCTCGGTATTCGCCACCCACACGTCGCCGCTCTGCGGATGCAGCGCGACATCGAGCAGATTCGTGCCCGCGCCGGAAAAGTAGCGCGTGACCTGCCCGGTCGAGGCGTTGATCTCCACCACGTCGCGATCCAGCAGCGTGTAGCCGATGCCCGGATGATTCGCCGCGACGATGAGGCTCGTCTGCGGCGCGGCGGGAAGATTGGGATTGGTCGGCGCCGGCAGCGCGGGCGCGACGTTTGCCGGGAGGATCGTCGTCCCATTTCCCGAATGCAGAAACGCCGCATAGACCAACGTGCCCGCCGCATTCACCGCCAGCGCACTCGGTACCAGACCTTGCACCGCGATGGGCGCGAGCTCCTGCCTGGTCGCCACATCGAAGACCCGCACGAGATTATTCCGCGCGCAGGTCACAAAAGCGCGCCCCGCCGCGAAGACCACATCCGCCGGCTCATCGCTCGCCTTCAAAGTTGCCACCACCGCCCCCGCGCTGAGCGACACGATACTCACGCTGTCGCTCAGTTCATTGACCACCCACACCTCGTCATTCGTCCGCGCTCGCACCGCCACCGGCTCCAGCCCCACCGGAATCTCCGCGAGCAAGACCGGCTCCACATTCACCGCATCCCCCACCGCAAAGACCGAGAGCCGCGCCTCCGCCGAGTGCACCGCGAGCAGCCGCGCGCCATCCGGTGTGAGCGCGATGCCGTGGGTGTGCCGGGCCTCGGCGTGGGTGAAAATCTGCCCGCAGGCGAGCATTTGCCCCACGAAGAACGTGGCGAGGATGTGAAAAAATTTGGGCAAGGGTGTGAATTTGGAGGTGCAACATTTCCCGAGAGAAACAGGGCGGTGGAACCGGGTTGGGCTAGGAACATCACCCGGGCAAGGGGCTCGGGGGGTGCGCTTCCCAGGCGCGCGGTGCGGTCATCCGACCGACCTCTTTGGAAAAAAATCCATGCCGGCTCGCGGGCGCGAGGCAGCCCGGCACGGGCGCAGAGCGGGCGAACGGGCCGCGCGAAGTGCGCGGCACTCGCGAGAAACGAAGGTTCGCCCGACTAGGCGAGCGGCGGGGGCGTGGGCGGCGCGTCCAGACGCCGTCCTTCTTCCGCCCGGAATCCACTCCAAGCGATTTCGCCGCTCTCCAGCGGCTGGGCCAGTTCAAAGCGCACCAGCGTCGCGCTCTTGAATTCCATGAGCTTTTTCACCATCGGAGCCGCGGGCGCTTCCTTCTTCTCCTCTTGCTGCCCGCTGGTGATCGCCGAACACAAGTGACAAGGATGCGCGCCGTCGAAAGTGGTCCGCACGGCTTGCTCCACCCCCACCGACTGCGTCCGGGTCACGAGCATTCCCGTCCACGCCGTCATCTGCAAAACCGCCCAGTGAGCGCCGCTCAAATAGAGCGCGCAAACGGCGGTCAGGAGAGTTCGGCAGGCGCGTTGCACGCGAGAGCGGTCAGCGATAACGGCACCCGCGTCAACCTTTCGTTCCCGCGCGACCGGGGCCCGCGTGGGCAACTCACGGTGATGTGATCCGCAAGCGCACGTAGCGCTGCGCATTCGGACCAGCGGGTAACGTGGCCTTCATTTCCTCCACCCCACCGGCGGTTCCGATGGGACTCTGGCTGACCCCGGCCACGCTCCAACTTCCGGCTGCAAGCGTGTCGCTCCATTCCACGATGAAGGTGGACGACGCCACGGCGGCGACGTTGCGGAAGTAAGTAAACTCGAGCGATGCGCCGTTCTTCACGCAGTTGATCGGGAAGACGCCGGGGACATTCGGTTCACCGTGCAGCGCGAATTCGGCGAAGTTCGTCAGGGCGTCGCGGTCCGGGTTGGCATTCGGTCCGGCGATGGTCGCGTTGCTCCAGTTCGCGCCGAAGTTCAGCGCCTGCCATTGCTGCCACGCGCTCGCGGCGGTCCACACGAGATTCACGGCAGTGCCGGTGTGCTGAAGCGAAAACGCGCCCCAGCCACTCGCGCTCCGCCCGGTGCTGTCGGCGGTGAGGGTGCCGAGCGTGAAGGTGCCGGCAATGCTCGGAGCGATGACTGCGGGCCAGGTGCGGTTCGCGCTCCAGAAGGCGTCGGTGAAATCCACCGTGCTGCCGGGACGGTTGAGAAAGAGGTCGAGGCGCGCGCCATTCGTCATATTCACGGTCGCGGCGCTCACTTGATCGAAGTCGTTCGCCGCGGCGCTGTTGGTCACGAGTTCCCACTGGAGATGGCTCGCGCTGCCGTAGCTCACGCTCGAGGCGAAGACCTGCGTCCCCGCGGTGGCGTTGCCGGGGGCGTGATTGCCGTTGATCACCGCGAGGCAGGAGAGCGTGCCCGCGCCGCCAAAGGTCGTGCCGAGATTTGCGGCCACGCTCGATGCGCCGGTGACGCTGCCATTCACGAGCAGCGTGCCGGCAGTGACGTTGATGCTGCCGGTGTGCGTCACGGGGCCATTGAGCGACCACGTGCCGGACTCCGATTTGGCGATGCTCACGAGCGCGGTGCCCGGTGCATAATCGCTGATCGACCCGGTGACGACTCCGATGCCCGCGCCGCGCAGGCGCAGATTTCGCGAAGTCGTGATGGGCGCGATGTCCCCGGAGATGGTGAGCGCGCCGGCGGCGACGACGATCCCCGTGTCCCCACCACCGCCGGTGAGGCTGATGTTGCCAGCGATGCTGTTGTCGCCGGCTTCGTTGATGATCGCGCCGGCGCTGTTGTTACTCGTCTGGAAGGTGAACTCGGGCGGTAGCTCGATATCCGCGCTGCTGCCGTCGAGGCGGAGCTGCGGGTTGCCGTTGGTGCCGTTGTTCACCTTGATGGTCTTCGCGCCTTCGCCGAGCGCGGCGGCGCTGGTGATGCGCAGCGCGCCGGAGACCACGTTCACGATTCCCGCGAAGCTGTTGTTGCCGGTGAAGACGACGGTGCCGGCGCTGATCGGGCAGTCGATCATCACGCCGCCGCTGCCGCCGATGTTATTGGCGACGGTGAGGGTGCCGGTACGGTCGAAGCGCAGCGTGCCATCCACGGTCACGTCGCCCGCGCCGAGCGTGCCGGTCGCGCCGTCATTGCCGATTTGCAGCGTGCCGGCGGCGATGGTCGTGTCGCCGGTGTAAGTATTGATGCCGCTAAGGATGAGGGTGCTGCTGCTGCTCGTGCGCGTGATGCCGCCGGGTCCGCTGAGGTCGCCGCTGAAGAGGAAGCGCCCGCTATTTGTCGCGGTGAAGGTGGTGTCCGCGCCGAGCATGATCGGCGTGGTGACGTCGTAAGTGATCGTCGAGTTCGTGGCGGTGAGCGCGACGCTGGGATTGAGCGCGCCGTTGTTCAGGAGCTGGAGCGCGTTGCCGCCGATGGTCACGTTCGTCGCCGCGGTGCTCGTGCCGCCGAGCGCGAGCGTGTTGATCTGGAAGTTCGCGGCGAGGTTGTTGTTCGCCGCGACGGTGCTGCCGGTGATGGTCTGGCCGGTGAAAAATTGCAACGTGCTGCCGCGGCTGCTTGCGGGCGGCGTGTTGCCGCTCCAGTTCGTATTCGTGCTCCACGTCTGCGCGCCGTTGCTCGCATTCGTCCAGGTGTAAGTGGCGGGACTCGCGCTGAGCGTGATCGTGCCCATCGCGCTGAGTCCGCCGAAGTGCCGCACGGTCATGCCGCCGGCGAGATTTCCGATCTCCGTGGCGCTGAGGTCATCGGAGAAAACCGCGAGTTCATCGAGCTGCCCATCGAACCAGCGCGGCACAAACGCCGCGGTGATGTCGGTGTGCCCGCCGAAGATCAGCGGCGCGGTCTGGTTCGTCGCGAGCGCGAAGCTGTTGTCGCTGCCCACGAGCACGCCATCCAGATACACGCTCAGCACGGTGCCGCTGCGCACCACGGCAAAGTGCCGCCACGCACCGGGCGGCACCGTACTCACGGTGAAGTCCACATCGGGACCAGGATAGTGGTGCAGAGTCAGTTGGTTCGCGCCGCGCGCGAACAGGTAGAACTCCTCCGCGGTGCCGAATCCATCACCCGCGTTCAGGTGGAAAATCATGTCGTCGCTGCCGGCGTCGCGGCGTTTGAACCAGCCGGCGATCGTCCAGTCCGACGTGTTGAAGTTTAGCTCCGCGGTTGAGATCGTGCGGCTGAGTCGGGCGGCGTTCGCGCCGCCATTCTCCGCGAGATCGAGCGCGCGTCCGGCTCGACCGAGCGCGGCGGGCACATCGCTCACGAGCGTCGCCGTGCCGGTGCCGATCGCGTCGAGCGTGCCGCTGCGGCCGTGATCAGACGCGTCCGAGATTTCCGATGCCACGGTCGCGTCCGGCAGCTCGAAGTCATAGGCGACCACCGCGCGCGGATCGGGCGTGGTGTCCGTGGCGGTGAATTGGAATGCGGGCAAGCCGGAATAGCCGGGCGTCGGCGTGAAACGCGCGGTGTGGCCATCGGGCAGCAGGATCACCGTGCCATTCGCCGGACTGCTCACACTGAAGCGCATCTGCGAAGCGGGCGTGCTGTCGTCGGTCACGTAGTTGCGGAGATCGATATCGACCGCGTTCTCGCCTACGAGCGTCGCGTTGCCATTGCTGGCCGCGGGCGGATCGCTGAGCGCGGCAATGTTCCAGGTATTCAGCGGCACGATCGCGGGCGGCGTGAGCGGCGGAAGTTCGCCCGCGGCGAGCGGCACGAACCACACGGCGAGCGTCGTATTCGTGACGCCAGTGAGGGCGATCGCGAGTTTCTTGTGGCCGGTGTTCGCGTTCTGTCCGGCGGGATTCGGCGACGTCGGCAGCGGCACGGCGTCCATGATCTGGAAAGTGCCGGCGCTGCTGAGGATCTTGCACCAGAGCCGCTCGGCACCCTGCGTCATGGTCGCGGAGGTGCCGTCGGGATCGATCACCACGGTGGTCGTCGGAGAGGTGAAGTGCGCAAACCACCAGACCGTTTTCCCCGAGCCGGCGACGATCTCATCCTGCACCAGCACCTCGTCGCGCGCACCGAAGAGCCGCGTGCCGCGCCAGACGCGCGACATGCCGCTGTGGACCGGCGTGAGATCGTGGATCGCAAAGGAGCCGCTCCCATTCGGCTCGGACTGAAACGCGACGAGCGGCGCGACGGCGTTGAGCACCATGTCGTTCGCCGCGCCGGGATTGATGACGAGGGTGTTCTGCCCCTCGGCTCGCATCCGATAGTAGTCCCAGCGATCCGTGCCGCTCGGATTCGGGGTGCTGCTGAAGTAATTGGCGAGCGCGTAGTTGTCGCCGCCGAGATCGTGGAACCAGCGCTTGCCGAGCGCATCGAGCACGAAGGTGCCCGCGTCGAGATTCCCGTGATCCGCGCCCATCTCACCGCCCTTGCAGCCGATGAAAGTCGTGCGCGTGTCATTCCACTTTCCGCGCAGCGTCACCATCTCCTGGGGGAGAAATGCGGTCGTCGCTTCGCCGTGAAAACCTTTGTCCGGCGTCGCGCCGCTGCCCGCGAGCGAAGTCGCGCTGTCCGCCCACCACAATGCGCTGAGCGTGCTGCCGCCGCCCTGGTTTTCCCACCACGCATAGACCGGCTGGCCGAAGCGCCGTGCGAGCCAGAAAAATTCCGGCCCGCGCCGCGCCCCGCCCGCACCGGCGTCGGCGTAGTTGAAGATCACATTCGATGGCCCCGCGCTGTGGATCGCCGCCCAGCCGCTGTCCGCGAAGTTGCGCGTCGCGCTGAGCCCGAAGTCGCTGCCAAGCACCCACTCGAGTCCGGTCATCATGCGCATCGCATACTCCATCGTGTAGCCCCAGTAGCCGGGGCCTTCGTACCAGTTGCCGTTGTCGGTCGTGAAGTGGGCCAGCACCGGGCGCGCGGAGTTGAGCGCGCGATTGAGGATGTTCTCGACGAGCGCTTCGCTCTCGGTGCCCAGGGCGAGCGCGCCGAGCGTGAGGCCGCCGTTGCAGACGGCGTTCCAATTGTTCGCGTTGATCTCCGACCACCACGCACCGCCCGTGTACTGGCTGAGGCCGACGTTCAGACCTTTGTTGATCAGCGCGGTGCGGATCGTCGTGCGCCGCGCGGGCGTCCAGTAGTTGTAAAACCAGTCGTAGCCGATCGCGAAGGCGTGCGTCATTTCCGCCGTGTCGAGGAAGTGCGCGGGATGCCAGTCGGGGAACGCGGCCGCGGCGTCGAGTTCGGTCCACGCACGCTCGGCATACTGCGCGTCACCGGTGAGCCACCACGCGAGGCCGAGCTGGTACATGCGATCTTTCACCGAGCGAGACTGCGAGAGGATCGTGCCGCGCACGTCGGGCGTGTAGGTGTTCACCGGCAGCGTGAGGGTGTTGTCCGCGGAGTTGATCGCATTCTGCGCCCACGTCTTCGGCTTCGAGGATGTCGCGCCAAGCCACTGCGCGCGCAGCCCCGCAAAGCGCTCCGCCGTGGAGAAAATGCGCGGATGCTCCTGCGCCATGGTGTCGAGCAGCGCCGCCTGCGCGGGCTGCGCCGTGGTGATGCCCGGCTGCAAGAGCGCGCTCCCCGGGATGACGCTGAAGGCCGCATCGCCGGGCCGCATCCAGCCGACGCTCCAGTGATCCGCGCCGGTGTCTTCCTTGTGCAGCAGCTCCACGTAGTAGCGCTGGCCCTGCACGAGCGCGCGCGGTGCGGAGGGCGCCGCCCACTGGCGGAAAGTGGTCGCGCTCGTGGTGCTCGCGATCAGCGTCTTGCTCGCCGCCGTCGCGTTGGTGCTGAGGAAAAGCTGCACCGCATCATTCCCACTCACCGCAAAGGTGTAACTCCCCGTCACCGCCGGCACGATGAACCCCGTCACCCGCGTGCCGTAGCTGTCCGCCCAATCCTGCGCGAGACACTCAAAGCTCGTGATGAACTCCCGCCCGCTCGGCTTCGCCGGATAGTTCGCATTCCCGGTGAGCGTCGCGATCGAGCCGCCCGCGAGCCCGCTCCAGTGCTCCTTCAAAAGAGATCCACCCGCGCGATCCACCCGCGCCGGATAAAGCCGCGTCACTGGGATCACCTCCCGCGCCCGCGACGCCGCGGACCACTCCAGCCGCACCGACGCCCCACCCGCCTGCTCGATGTACTCGAGCCGCACATTCACCCGCTGCCCCGCCCCGAGCCGCGCCTGCCCGCGCATCTCCCCCGCACCGGCCTGGAAAAAGGTGCGCAGTGTCACGAGTTGATCGTCCACCCACAGTCGCGCTCCATCGTCCGCCGTGACGTAGAAAATGTACAGCTCCGAAAACTCCGGCTCGATCTGCCCCGTCCACGCCACGGAGAACGTATCCGCACCGGTGATCGTCGTCCCGCTGGGAATCGCCGTGCCCCAGGCGAAATCCACCTCCGCATCCGTGCGCGTCGTCTTCAGCGTCCCGAAGCTCGCCGTGTCGTAGTACTGCCCCGTGAGCCCGGTACCCACGGCAAACGCCCCGACCTCCAGAGCCAGGACCACAACGAACGCGCAAGCCCATACCGGCCATAAGGTGAAGCGAGCCGGAGCGGCGTGAAGGTGGGAGGAATGCATAAAGTCGGGTGGAAGCCGCCCAAGTCTCAGCCAGGGGCCGCTGACCATGCCTCAAAACCTGCCGCGCGGCAACGCTGGAAGCCGCGGCACTGTTCCTTGCCGCCGCCCGCTGAACCCGCTAACCTTTGACTCGCCTTCTGCACATTCTTCCCCCCTCCCGATGAAACCCTCCCGCACCGCACTTTTCGTCTTCGTGGCCCTCGCGGCCATCGCCGCCACGCTGCTCTGGCCTAGGCCAGCACCGCAGCCGCGCGGTGCAGCCGCGAGCACCCCGGCTCCGGCGCCGGTCGCTGCGCCGGAAGTGGCGAAACCCTCGACGCCGGCCACTCCGGGCCTCGCCGCGGTCCTGCCCGCGCCGAATCCGCAACCCGTCGCCGTCGTTCCCGCGCCCACCCCCGCCGCACCGGCCGCCGAAACGATCCGCCAGCTCCGCCAGGACATCCGCTGGCAGGCGCCAATGCCGGAGCCGGTCTTTGCGCAGTTCCGCGATTGGACCCAGCGCTTCGCCGCAGCCCAGGCCCCGGAGGTGCAGGCCGAGCTTCTCCCCGAAGGTCTCGCGATCGTCGAGGAACGCCGGAACGTGATGGCCGATCTGATCGATCAAAATCCGCGTCGCGCGCTGGAACTCGCGGTGCCGGCAGCGGTCCGGCGGACTTTGCCCGCGGACATCGTCGCGCAGCTCGAGGAGCCCGTCGCGGGTCGCGGAGATTTGTGGGTCGCAGCGGCGTTGCCGATGCCGGGCCAGGAGCTGCGCGTGCGCCCTGTCCAGCGGACGGTGGAGATGAAAGACGGGCGGAAATTTGACGCCTTCACCTTTGGCCAGCGCGATTTCGTCCAGACGAAGATGGGCATCGCCGTGCAGGGCATCGCACTCGACGGGAAGCTCGCGCTGACGGAACTGCCGGGCCGCGTGCTGGAGCCGGTGGAAGTGCAGGAACTCCACGCGGCCAGCGGCGCGACGCCGATCTGCCCGACTTCGGGCGAAGTGACTGCCGGACAGTCTGATGAGGTCGTCGTCGATTGGGATGGCAAGGAGCACACTTTTTTCTGCGGCCCGCAGCACGCGCTCGATTCCCTGATCGCGGCGTCCGGCCTGGAAGCGATGGCGGGCGGCGACGGCGGCGGCGGGCCAGGGGCGCAGAGTGGCGCGACGGAAGGCGTGAAGAAGCTGCTCATCATCCGCGTGGATTTTCCCGACCAGCCGGGCCAGGTCGTGAGCGACGCGACGCTGACCACTTTGATCGGGAATTTCGTCACCCACTGGGCGGAGATGTCGAATGGCAAGATGAGCTGGACGGCGCTCGGCGCGGGCTCGGATTTCACGCCGACGCTGCGGCTGCCGCTCGGCCACGCGAACTACACCGGACTCGGCGCGATGCTCGCCGCGGCGCGCACGGCCGCCACGGCGGCGGGGTTCAATTACACGAACTACACCCACGATGTCGTGGTCACCGGCGACAAGCCGGACGTGGGCTTCGGCGGCGTCGCCTACGTCGGCGGGCGCGGCGCGTGGCTCGCCAATGGCCAGTGGAATCTCGGCGTGGGCAGCCACGAAGTCGGCCACAACTTCGGCCTCAATCACGCCGGGTTTTGGGACACCACCGATGGCACGACGATCGGCGCGGGTGCCGCGGTAGAATATGGAAATCCTTTCGATCAAATGGGCGGCGCGAGCAGCTCGATGGACGCCCACTTTGGCGCCCGCCAGAAGAACTACCTGGACTGGCTCGTCGATGCCGACGTGGTGAAGATCACGGCGAATGGCACAACGACGACGCGCATCCGCGCGTGCGATCGTTCGGTGGCCACGAGTGACAAGGCCATCGCCGTGGATCGCACCGGTACTGCGTTTGACTACTGGATCGAGTACCGCCAGGACTACGCCGACACGAACCTCTGGGCGCGCGACGGCGTCTTCCTGAATTGGGGCGACGTGACGATCAACAACGGCAAGCCGCTGCTCCTCGACATCACCCCGGCGACGAGTTCCAAGGACGACTCCCCGCTGCTCATCGGGAGCACTTTTTCCGACACCGCGGCCGGCATCCACATCACGCCGATCCTGCGCGGGGCGGACGTGGACGGCACGACGTGGGTGGATGTGACGGTGAATCGCGGAACCTTCCCCGGCAACCGCAAGCCGACGGTGACGATGTCGGCAACAAACTTGAATCCGGCGATCGGCGACAACGTTACCTTCACCGCTACCGCGACCGATCCCGACGGCAATCCGCTGGCCTACGGTTGGGATTGGGGGGATGGGACTTTCACCGCGAACAATCTCCCAACGGCGACGAAAAAATGGAGCACCGCCGGGACGCGCACGGTGCGCTGCCGGGTGAGTGACATGAAAGGCCTGGTGGCCACGGGACAAGTGCTGATCCAGGTCGGCACGAGCACCACCTTCTTCATCCAGGGCACCGTGACGACCACGGCTGGCGTGCTCGTGGAAAACGCGGTGGTGCGCGCTGACTCGACGCATAGCGACACCACGGACACCGAAGGCTACTACGCGATCACCGGGCTGAATGCGGGCAGCTACACCCTCACCGCGACGAAGACGGGCCTCTCGATCAATGCGGGCAACTTCACCAATCCCGCGGTGGTCGGGCCGAACAAGCTAAACGTGAACTTCACCGCGCCGCCGGGGTCGCCGTACTTTTCCACGATGAAGGCGGGGCTGCTCGATCAGGGATCAAACACCGGCGCCGTGATCGTGCCGGTGAGCGACGCCGACACCCCGATCGCGAACCTCACCCTGACCGGCACTTCGTCGAATCCGGCGATCATCCCCGACGCCAGCATCACCTTCCTCACCGTGGGCTCGACGGTCCGCACGGTCACGGCGGCCGCCGCTTCGACGGTCGCTGGCGCCCTAAATCTCACCATCACCGCGACCGATCCCGAGGGCGGCACGAACAGCTACGTCTGGCCGGTGACGGTGAATGCGAAACCCGTGCTCGCGGTGACCACACAGACCACACCGGAGAATACCCCGATCGACATCGATCTGCGCCCTTTCGTGACCGACGTCACCCCCGATGACAAGATCGGCTTCGAGTTGCAGCGCGTCCGCGATGGCACCGTGACGCTCCTGCCGGATGGCTACACGGCGCGCTTCACGCCCGCGGCGAACTACCATGGCGCCGCCTCCTTCTGGCTCACCGCGCGCGACCTCTCCCTCGGCACGCGCGTGCTCTTTCTCTACGATTTCGATCTGCCGGATGTCGCGACGGACGCGAAGAGCACCGACCAGTCGAACTTCAACCGAACCGGCACGCTGGAGGTCGCCGGCGTCGGCGGCGAGTATGCCTACACAGCGGACGTGCCGGCCGCGCTCGCGCCCTGGAGCACGCAATCGCTGAGCGTCAGCGAAGCCGGCACCGGGGCCGCGCGCCTCCGCCGCACGCTCGCCGCCACCGACCAAAACTACAATGACGCGGACTGGTCCTTCTCGACCTGGGTGAAGCGCTCGACTCGCGATACCGAAGATTTCATCCTGCACCTCGGCAGCGGCGACGGCCACGGCACCGAAGCGGAACTGGAGCTCTTTTTCCCCGCCAATAGCGACACCCTGCGGCTCCAGAAATGGGGCTCGGCTGGATTGGAGAAAGAGATCGTCGGTCCAAACGTACTGATCGGCGCCTGGCATCACCTCTGCCTCGTGTATGACCGCACTGGGACGAACGTCGGCACGTTCACCCTCTATGTGGATGGCTTCGTCGCGGGCACCGTGGCCTCGGTGACGATGGACGTGAGCCAGTCGGCCTCGCTCATGGCTGGTGGACACAACAGCACGACGGCGAGCCTCGATCGCTGGTTCGACGGGAAGCTCGAAGACGTGCTTTTCCAAAGCGGACTCAATGGCCGCAGTGAGGTCTGGGGGCTCAGTCATTTCAATGCGCGGCACTACAACGGCCTCAGTGCGACCGCGACCGTGAACGTCACCGTGACCGGCGCGAATCAAGCGCCGACGGTCACCGATCTTCCGGACCTGCAACTGCCGGTCAGCGGGGTCTCCGCACCGCTCGCCTTCACCGTGGCCGATCCGGAGACGGAGGCGCGCAGTCTGTCGGTCGTGGTCACATCCTTAAATCAAGCGGTGCTGCCGGCCACGGGAATCGCCCTCACGCCGGTGCCAGCGGCGTGGACCAGCGGCGACATCGGCGCCGTCGGCACGGCGGGTTCGCACACGGAAGATCACGGGACCTTCATCGTCGCCGGATCTGGCGCCGACATTGGCGGGACGCTGGATGAGTTCCGCTATGTCCGCCAGGACATCAGCGGCGATTCCACGATCTCGGCGCGCGTCGTGAGCATGGACTTCTCGAATGAAAACGCGAAAGCCGGCGTGATGCTCCGCTCGTCGAGCGCGGCCAATGCGGCCTTCGCGCTCGCCTGTGTGACGCCGGCCAATGGCGTGACTTTCCTCTACCGCGCGGCCGATGGCGGCACGGCAGTGGTCAACGGCACCGTGAATTTTGTCGCGGCGCCCTGCTGGCTTTCGTTGGTGCGCGTCGGCGGAAATTGCACGGCCTACTACGCCACGGATACAAATGGCGTGCGCGGGCCGTGGACGGTGATCGGCACCACGCAGGCCGTGACCTTTGGAGCGGCCCCAAACCTGAGCGGACTCGCAGTGACGAGCCGCATGGACGCGATGAATTGCACGGCGGTCTTCGATCGCCTGGCGGGCACGGTGAAACTCGGCGGCGAACGCACCGTCACGCTCACGCCCGCGTCAGGCGTCTCCGGTTCGACCCTCGTCACCCTTGGGGCTGTCGATGGCGCGCTCGCCGGCACGGACACTTTCACCCTGCTGGTTGGGCCAAACAGCGCGCCGACGATCTCCGCCGTAACCAACGTGGTGAGCACAGACGGTGCGGCGATCGCGTCCTTCAATGTGACGCTCAGCGATGTCCACTCGGCAGCGACAGCGCTCACGCTGACGGCGGCGTCTTCGAATTTACTACTCCTGCCGGCGAGCCGGATCGCCATCACCGGCTCCGGCGCGGCGCGGACGATCACGCTCACGCCGATCCCGAGCGAGACGGGCACGGCCACGGTCACGCTGAGTTCCAGCGATGGCAGCCTCACGGGCACCCGCACCTTCACTGTCACGGTGAATGCAGGCGATCCGACCTTCACCGTGCGCAGCGGTGCGAACTGGCGCTACCACGCCACCGGCGCGAGCCCCGGCGCAACGTGGTTTTCGACGGCCTTCAATGACAGCGCGTGGCTGACCGCGCCCGCGCAACTCGGCTACGGCGATGGCGACGAAGGCACGGTGATCCCGGGCGGCCCGACCGGCGCGCGTTTCATCACCACGTATTTCCGCCGCACCTTCCTGATCGCGAATGCCTCGCAGATCGGCCAAGCCGCGATCCGGCTGCTCTGCGACGACGGCGCGCTGGTCTTCCTGAATGGTCAGGAACTCGCGCGCGTGAATCTGACCACCGGCGGCATCGGCAATGGCACGCCAGCCACGACCGATGTCGCTGGGGCGAATGAGAACGCGTGGCAAGTCTTCCGCTTTGATCCGGCGAAGCTCGTCACCGGCACGAATACCTTCGCCGTCGAGGTCCATCAATCCAGCGCCACGAGCGACGACGTGAGCTTTGATCTGCAACTGCTCGCCTACGCCCGCACCGCCATCCCGCAGCTCACGCTCACCCCCCAAGCGAGCAACCTGAACATCCTCTGGCCAAACTGGGCGACCACCTGGGAGCTCAAGTCTTCGGTCGATCTGCAAAGTTGGCCCGCCGTGAGCGGCACACCCACCGATAACGGCTCAGGCCAATTCCAGCTCACGGTGCCGATGGGCGCCGCGCCGAAATACTACCGGCTCGAAGCGCCGTAAGCCCGGGAGCGCCGCCGGCCCGCGCGGGATCCTCCCCAATCGTGCAACGCACGCACCCTTCCTCAGTCTCGCAGAGGAATGGCGCTTCGCGCGGATCTTGAGGATTGCCGCACGGGACGGCGGCGCTCCCAGCGCTACACCTCGCTCAGCACCACCACGCCCTCCGCCACGATCCGCTCACCCACGCGCGCTTCCACGGCGAATTGCCACAGCCCGCCGACCACCGCGCCTTTGCGCGCGCGGAGTTCGATTACATCGTCCGGCCGTGCTGCGTCCGGAAATTTCATCCCGCGAATCGCCGCCAGCCGAAAGCCCCGTCCCGGCTGCCCGGCCGCGATCCCCGCAGTCTGCGCAAGCGCCTCGGTGAGGATGACGCCCGGCACCAGTGGATCGCCGGGAAAATGGCCGCGGAAAAACGGTTCTTCGAGAGGAAACTTCTTCCCACAAATCGCCGATTCGCCCGGCACGATCGCCCGCACTTCATCCACGAAAATGAACGGCTCCCGATGCGGCAGCCCGAGCGCGACAGGATCCGCGGGCATCTATCAGTGCCCCGCTTCCGCCGGCACGAAGTAGGCAAATTTCCAGCTCCCCTTGATCGTCCGCAGCCCCGCGCGGTAGCCATTGTAGTTCGGGTCCGAGGCAAACTGCGGCGGTGCCACCATGTAGTTGTCCACCGGCACGAACTGCTCCTTCAGCACGGCGTCGAGCTCCGCCCAGACTCCCTTCTCATCCCAGTAGGTGAACACATTTTCCGTGGCCGGTGCCGCATCCCAGCGATAGCCGAAATCCGTCGCCATCATCGTGGTCAAGATGGGCAGATCTTTCTTCGACACGGCCGCCCGCAGCCGGCCCACGAAGGCCTGAAAACTCTGGTCCCCCGCCACGTCCTTGAGCGGCTTTTTTTCCTCTTCATCCTTCTTTTTGTACGGAGTCTCGCACCCGCTGAGCAGCAGCGCGGCGAGGAGGCAGGACAGCGGTCGGAGAATCATCGGCGCGAGCTTACGAACCGAACCCGCGATGGCCAGAGCTTTCTCGGCGGCGGGTCTATGCCGGCTCGTGCTCGTCCTCGTCCTCGAAATTTCGCGCTTCCATCGAGGACAGAACGAACCGCCGAGCTGGCCATAAATCTGTCTTCTGTCCGCTGTCCTCCGTCTTCTATCTTCCCGGCGTCCATGCGCCGCCCCCTCCTCCTCGCCCTGCTCCTGCTTGCCGGTTGCTCGACCTTCCGGCAGGGCGCGCGGAAAGGTGAACTAGTCCTCACCAAAGGAAAATCCACGATCTATTTTGCCGTGCCACCGGAGTGGGTCGCGGATCAGCAAGCCGGGGAGTTTGGTTTTCACAGCCTCAAGCCCGAGGGCGAGTGGCAGCCCGCGACGATCTCAGTCGCCTTCACTCAGAAAACTTTCACCCGCAATCCAAAGAATGACGATGCCGCTGAGCAACTCGCGCTCAGCAAACAGTACCTCAAGTACTGGCTCACCCACGATTTCCCCGAGACCCGGCTGGCGAGCGACAGCACCCACGCGACTCCCAGCGGCCGCAAGTTCCTGCTCTTCCGCGAATCCTCCAACGGCCTGCACCTCGTGGCCCTCGCGCCGGAGAAGGACTGCGTGGTCGAGATCGGCCTGCACGGCAGCACGCGTGACCTTGATCGCTACCGCGCCGCGCTGCTCGCGGTGCTGGATTCCTACCGGGTCCGTTAGATCAGCCCCGTCGTTTCGTCCTGCCCGCTCATGATGTTGAGCGATTGCACGGCCTGCCCCGCTGCACCTTTCGTCAGATTATCCTGCGCGCTCAGCAGCACGAAACGCCCCGTCCGCGGGTCATGCCGCCAGGCGATATCCACGAAGTTCGTCTGCACCACGTTCTTCGTATCGGGCAGCGCCCCTTCGCTCAGCAGCCGCACGAAAGGCTCGCGCCCGTAAGCTTCCTCGAGCGCATTCGCGATGTGCCACGGCTCGATGCCATCCGCGGGCGCGCAAAAGATCGTCGAGTGAATGCCGCGATTCACCGGCACGAGGTGTGGCGCGAAGTCGATCGTCACCTTCTCCCCCGCCGCCAGCGACAGCTCCTGCTCGATCTCCGCGAGATGCCGATGCTTCGGGATGCCGTAGGCGCGCAGGCTCTCGTTACATTCCGGGAAAAGGTAGTCCACCTTGGCATTGCGGCCCGCGCCACTCACCCCGCTCATCGAGCTGACCACGATGCTCTGCGGCTTCAGCAGCCCCCGCTGGAGGAGCGGATAAAGTGGGAGAATGATGCTCGTCGGGTAACATCCCGGCGAGGCCACGAGTGGCGCGCCCTTGATCTTCTCCCGATAAATCTCCGGCAAGCCATACACACTCAGCGCCGCGAGTTCCGGCGCGTGATGCACCTCACCGTAAAATTCGTGATAGACCCCCACGTCCTTGATCCGAAAATCCGCACTCAGATCAATGACCCGCAGCCCCGCGGCCACCAAGGGCTTCGCATATTCCGTGGCCACTCCATGCGGCAGCGCGAGGAAGATAAACTGCGCGCCCGTCTCGCGGATGCGCGAAATGTCCGACTCGATGAAAGGCAGCCCCGCGTAACGGGTCCCGGCAAATTTCGGAAAGACCTGCGCGACCGTCTGCCCCGCGAGTTGCCGGGAAGTCAGCGCGACCAGCTCCACGCCCGGATGGCGGATGAGCAGCCGCACGAGCTCCTCCCCCGAGTATCCGCTGGCTCCGACGACCACTGCTTTGCATGGATCCATGATTTGGCGTTTGAAGTTTGGCGTTTGAAGTTTGGCGTTAAGGCAGGTGCCCGGAGCCCCAAGCCAGCACCGCGCAAGATGAACGTCTTTCCGCCCCGTCCAGTTCAACGCCAAACTTCAAACTTCAAACGCCAAACACCAAACGCGGAGAAGCCCGCCGCCAAAAATCCGCTTCCCTTCCGTCCGCACCGCCCTAGATTCCGCCTCTCCGAAAACTCGGGCTGTAGTTCAGCTTGGTAGAACGCTTGAATGGGGTTCAAGAGGTCGTGGGTTCGAATCCCGCCAGCCCGACTCTCCGGGAGAGCTGATAGAATCAGCTTTCCGGGTCGATAAGGTAAAGCTCGAATTGGACCCGAAAAAAGTGGTGGTAGCCCCCGGTGGTAGCCCCTATACTCTGGGCACGATGAAAACGAAGTCTGACGGGAAGAACCGGGGAACATTCGCGTTGCTCGAAACGGTGGCTCCCAATTTGTTCCGCCACCGGGAGAATCAGTCGTATTGGGGAGTCAGGAAAATCGAGGGCCGTCGATTTGTGCATGCTCTCGAAACGGCGGATCGAAAAACCGCGGACGGGAAATTGGCCGAATGGCTCGGCGATTTGAAAAAAGTGGACCCCGGCAACCGCGATATGACCCTCGCCATGCTTCTCGAAAAATACGAGGCGGCGAGGACGGACATCGCGGACTCGACACGGGTTGGGGAGAAAGGGCGGATCGCTAAATTTCGCGAGCTGTTTCCGCGTCCGATGAACACTCTCGTGGCCCGCGTGGTGAACTCCGACCTCGCGGTGTGGGTCGGTCTTGTCGGGAAGGGGAAACGGCCCTCAACCCGCAACCAGTTCCGCGCCTTCGCTCGCGCGCTTTTCGACTTCGCTGTGTCCGACACCGTGATCGCAAAAAATCCCTTCGATCCGAAGATTATCCGAAAGGCGAAGAAGGAGCCGATCATTCGGCTCATCCCGTCGCCCGACGAGTTTGAGAAGATCATCGCCGAAATTCGCAAGCCGAGTTGGAGGGCTCAAAAAGGCAAGCACGGCGGGCAGCGACCGTTGACGCAGGACGACAGTGCGGACTTCGCCGAGTTTCTCGGTCGCGCCGGCATCGGCCAGGCCGAAGCAGTCGGTTTGAATTGGGAAGACATCGATGAGAGGCGCGATGTCATCCACTACCGGCGGAAGAAAACCGGGCGAGATTTCAGCACTCCCATTTTCCCGTGGCTGAAGCCCCTCCTGAAACGACTGCGTGCCGAAGCGGGGCCGAATCCGCGCGGCCCGGTCTTCAAGGTGAAGAATGTGAAGAAGGCGCTGCGCGGCGCCACTCAGCGGCTAGGGCTGCCGAACGTCACCCAGCGCAACTTGCGCGCCATGCGCATCAAGCGGCTTTGGGAGCAAGGCGTGGATGTGAAGGTGATCGCGCAGTGGCAGGGCCATAGCGACGGCGGGAGGCTGATCATGGGAACCTACACGGAGGTCTTTGGCAGCAATTCGGAAAGCTACGAACGCGCGCAGCTCGCCAAGGCGGCGGCAGCGGAAGCGGCGATGGCCCGAACCGGGCGGCTCAAAAAGGCGGCTTGATCCTCGGCTTAACTCGTCCTCGCGAGGAGGGTTTCCACGTCCTCGCCGGGGATGAGCGTCCGCGCCTGGGCCTTGCTTTTTCGGAGCAGTTTTCGGGCAATGAAATTGCGGATTTGGCGCTCACTGACTTTGAGGTAAGCGGCGGCTTCCTTGGCCGTGTAGGTCGCTTGCTGCGGGATGATTCGCTCGTTTTTCATTCGGCGTGTGGATGTCGTTCGTTGCTAAATCTCTCGGGCGCGCGCAGGAGGAACGGGTGGTTGCGCGGCGTGGCGGAAAAGCAGGAATGCACTGCGCGCCCCGCGCGCGTCGCGGTAATCGCTCATGGCAGGTGTCCCCCTACGTGCGCGACCGCATTTCCAAGGCTGCAAAGACATCCCGACGCCTAACCTCGACAAACTCGCTAAGCGCTCGTTGCGTTGCACCAATGGCTACGTCACGCATCCCTTTTGCAGCCCCACGCGTGCGGGCTTGCTCACAGGTCGCTATCAGCAGCGCTTCGGCCACGAGAACAATCCGGTGTGGAATCCCGACGACACAATCTCTGGCCTGCCGCTCTCGCAGACCACGCTGCCCCAAATGCTGAAGACGGCGGGCTATAGGACAGGCGCGATCGGCAAGTGGCATCTCGGCGCTCACCCGCAGTTTCATCCGAACCGGCGCGGCTTCGATGAATACGTCGACTTCCTCGGTGGCGGGCACATTTTACCTCCCGGGCGCGAAAGGCGGCGTGGAATACAACATCCCGATCGATCGCAACGGCACGCCGGAGCCGCTTAAGGAATACCTCACGGATTTCCTTGGTCACAAGGCGTCGGCTTTCCTCACCCGGCACAAAAATGAGCCATGGTTTCTTTACCTCGCCTTCAATGCGCCCCACACGCCACTGCAAGCGACCGAGAAGCAACTCAGTCGCGTCGCGGCCATTGCCGACAAAACGCGTCGGAACTACGCCGGCCTCGTTGTGGGTCTCGACGATGCGGTGGGCGAAGTGCTCGCCGCGCTGCACGCCTCGGGGCAGGACGAGAAGACGCTCGTCATTTTCATGAGCGACAATGGCGGCCCGACTGGCGTGACCCACAGCGACAATGCGCCTTTGCGCGGTGCGAAGGGGCAGGTCTTCGAGGGTGGTGTGCGCGTGCCGTTCCTTGTCTCGTGGCCGGGACGGCTCGCGCAGGGAAAGGACTACAATGTGCCGGTCAGTTCGCTCGATGTCTTCGCCACCGCCGTCGCGCTCGCGGGCGCGAAGGTGCCGGAGTCGCATCATCTCGACGGGGTGAACATCCTCCCATTTCTCGAGGGTGAAAACCCTGGTGCGCCGCATGAGCATTTGTTCTGGCGGACTTCGCACGGCAGTTGGGCGGTGCGCGAGGGTGATTGGAAGCTGCTCAACATGGGCAACCCAAAGGATCAGTGCTTTGACCTCGCCGCCGACATCGGAGAAGCGCACGACCTGATCGGGGAGAAAGACGAGGAAGCAGCAAAGCTCAAAGCCTCCTACGCCGCGTGGAATTCCGAAAATATCCCACCCGTCTTTGCCGGACCGGCGGCGGCGCGGACAAAGAAGCAGGATATTAAGTAACCCCCATTGCGCATGAACAACCGTCCGATTTCCCGACTCAGGATCCTCGCGCTGCTGCTCTGCGGCGCGTTTTCCAACTCCCTCCAAGGCGCGTCGGCGACGCCGAATATCGTCGTCATCCTCGCCGACGATTGCGGCTACGGCAGCGCCGGCTGTTACGGCGCGAATCCCGCGCTGGTGAAGACGCCGAACATCGATCGCCTCGCGGCGGAAGGCCGGCGCTTCACCAACGACAGACATCATTCGGTGGTTGCGAGCCCCACTGCTGGAAACGGCAGTGGGGCTTTTTCTCGTGAGCCCTAGCCCTCATGTTGATCGTGACAAGCTTTTCTTTCCATCGTCTTGTAACGCCGCACACTTCCCTCGTTACAGTGTGGGTGAATGGCATTTTCACCTGACTTTCCAGAACCGACCGACGCCGAATGGATCGCGCGGGTGCGCGCTGGCGAGGCGAACGCATTCGCGCCCCTGTTGCGCAGGCATCTGGCGGCGGTGCGGGCGTTTGTGGCGATGAAGCTGCCAGTGGCGCATCTGGTGGACGAAATCACGCACGAGAGTTTCGTCTTCGCGTTTCGGAATCTCGATGCGCTGACCTCGGCGGAATCTTTCCGCGCCTGGCTGCGCGCGATCGCGTGGAACCTCGTGCGCAAAGAGCTGCTCCGCTTCGCGCGCGAACAGACGAATCTTTCCAAACTTCAGCAGAGTCAGCTCGCGGATCTGGCGGCGGCCGGCGCTCCCAGCGCGGCGAGCGATGAGGCGATGTTCCTCGAGGAATGCCTCGCGCATCTGCCGGACACTTCGCGCCATTTGGTGCAGGAGCGCTACCGGCGTGGCCTTTCCAACGAAGAACTCGCCGCCGCGATGGGGCGGACGTCGGAGTGGGTGCGCGTGACGTTGTTCCGCATCCGGGCGCAATTGCGCGAATGCGTCGCCGGAAAACTCGAGCATGTCACCTATGAAAACTGATGAAGAAATCGCCGCGTATCTCGCGGGCGCGTTGGACGAACCCGCCTGCGCGGAGTTTGAAACCGAGGCCATCGCGGATGCCGCACTGCGGCGCCGGCTGCTCGAACAACGGTGCGTGTCCGAGAGCTTGCGCGCTCTGCTGGGCGACAGTTCAGATTTGGAGAATGGAATTCTTTGCGCGCTCGCGGGGCCGCCGGTCGCGCAGTCGGTGAGGCGCGTCGCCGCCGAGACGGTCCACACGCCGGCGGTGAACAAAGTCGTGCCGCTGCCCACCAACTCATGGGTGCGCTGGGCATTGGCAGCAGCGGCGGTAGTCATGGCGGCGGCGGTAATCGTGGCCGTGTGGCCTTCTCACGAGATGAAGCAGAATCGTGTCGCGCTTCCAGGTCAGGATGTCGCGACGAACGGGCGACAACCGATGCCTCTCGTGATCGACAGCGGCACCGGAACGCTGGACTTTGCGAATGGTGCACGGGTCACGGTCTACGGACCGGCCCGCCTCGAGACGGTCGGACCTGCCGAAGCACGCCTCATCAGCGGACGCCTCGTGGCGTTCGTGCCGCCCGCCGCGCGCGGGTTCGCGGTGCAGACACGGGCTGGACGCGTGGTAGATCTGGGCACGCGCTTTGGCGTTTTGACGGGAGCTGCTGATGCTGCCGAGGTGCATGTCTTCGAGGGCAAGGTGGAGGTCACGACAGGGCAGCAGCAACTCGTGCAGCTCATCGCAGGCGAAGCCGCCGCGCTCGATCCTGTGCTCGGCGTTTCTGCGCGAATGCCGGCGAATGAAGCCAAGTTCGTGATGACCGCTGTGCAGCCAGCGGGCGAGCATCTGGAAAACCCGTTCGTCGGCGCGACCTTTTACCGCAACGTCGATTACGTCGCTGCAGTCAACAACGCCGCGGAGCTTCAAGGCGGCTCGCTGGGCAGGCAGATGCGGCAGGTGGCAAACTTTCCGACCTTCCTCTGGCTGGATAGCATCGCCGCGATCCACGGCACGAATGGCTATCCGCGCAGCCTCGCGGGTCATCTGGACCAGGCGCTCGCACAGGGTGCTAATGCGATCGGCATCGTCATCTACAATCTGCCCAACCGCGACGGAGCGGCGCTTGCTTCGAACGGTGAACTGATCATCGCGCAGAATGGCCTGAACCGCTACAAGACCGAATACATCGACGCGATTTACAAGGTCATCAGTCAGCCAAAATATAGCGGGCTGCGGATCGTGATGGTAATCGAGCCGGACTCGCTGCCGAATTTGATCGTGAACCTGAGCTTCCCAAAAGTCGCGGAGGCCAAGAAGAGCGGCGCCTATGTCCAGGGAGTGAAATATGCAATCGGCACGCTGCGCTCGCTGAGCAACACCTATGCTTACATCGACGTGGCGCATGCGGGCTGGCTAGGTTGGCCGAATAATATGCGACCGTTTGTCGAGCTGCTGAAGGAGACGGGCGCGGGCATCCCGGGTGGCATCAGCAAGGTCGATGGCTTCATCAGCAACACGGCGAACTACAACGTGTTCATCGAGCCCTACATGAAGGCCAACCAGAAGGTCAAAAACCGTGAGGTTCGCTCGCTGCCAAAGCTCTATGACTGGAATGACTACATTGATGAGCAGAGCTTCGCCACCGCGCTGCGCACGGCGTTGATCAGCGGGACGAACGCCTATCCGGGCACCGTCGGTCTGCTGATCGACACGTCGCGCAATGGCTGGGGCGGCCCGAACCGACCGACCGGTCCGAGCACCTCGACGGATCTGCGTGAATTCGTGCGCGCGACGACGCTCGACAAACGCATCCACAAGGGAAACTGGGGCAATCAGAGCGGGGCCGGGATCGGGGCCAGGCCAGTGGCGAATCCAGCGCCGAACTATCACGCGTTCGTCTGGGTGAAGCCACCGGGCGAGTCCGACGGTTCGAGCAGATTGATTCCGACCGGGCAGGAGAACCCGACGGGCAAAGGCTTCGACCGGATGTGCGATCCCACCTATCGCGGGAACTCGCTGAATGGGAACAGTCCCACCGGTGCCTTGCCAAATGCACCGGTCGCGGGCCGCTGGTTCCAAGCGCAGTTCGAGGAGTTGGTGCGGAATGCTTATCCATCTTTTGAACCATGAAATTCTCCCTGCTATCCCTGCTCCTCGCTTTTCTGTGCTGCGGTGCCCTAGCGAGCGCGGAGACGCGGCCCAATGTGGTCGTCTTGCTCGTCGATGATCTCGGTTATGCCGACGTGAGTTGCCTGACGAATGGCGCGGTGAGGACGCCCAATCTCGACCGACTCGCAGCGATGGGCGTGAAGTTCACTTCCGGTTATGTCACCGCGCCGCAGTGTGGACCGTCGCGGGCGGGCTTTCTGACTGGGCTGTATCCGCAGCGGTTCGGCTTCACGAACAACGGCGGAGGCATTCCGACCACGGTGCCGTTGCTGCCGGGCGTGCTTCGCGATGCGGGCTACCACACGGGATTGCTTGGTAAATGGCATAGCTCCGGCCCGATGCCGCACGCCCGCGGTTGTTTCGATGAGACGCTTTGCTCGCCGCAATCCAGCCCCTTCATTGACTACCATCACCCGAAGCTCGCGCGGAACGGGAAGGTCGAGACCTGCGAAGAATACAGCACCGATCTCTTTGCCCGCGAGGCGGAGGAATTCATCGAGCGCAACAAGGCAAAGCCTTTCGCGCTCACCGTGGCTTTTAACGCGCCGCACATCCTCAAGGTCGTAAAGAACGCCCAGCTCATTCAAAAGGAATACGATGCCTCGTTGGCTGCCGGCAAGCCGATGGATGTCCCCAAGGAACCCATGGCGCGTCCAGGCGAGGCTGCGAAGTTTGCCAGTCAGTTCCCCGGCGACTCGGCCCGCGCCGATACCGTGGCTACGATTGACGCGCTGGATGAAGCCGTCGGTCGCATCCTGGATAAACTCCAGCAGACCGGACTCGCACGGAAAACGATGGTCTTCTTCTTCGGCGACAATGGCGGGCATCCCGAAAACCGCAGCGAGAACTTTCCGCTGCGCGACTACAAATGGAGCGTTTTCGAGGGTGGCGTCCGCGTGCCCTTTCTGGCGGCCTATCCCGGCGTGTTTCCGGCGGACCTCACCTTCAGCCATCCGGTGAGCACGCTGGACATCTTTCCCACGGTCGCGGCGCTCGCCGGAGTCAAGCCGCCTGCCAACCTCGATGGCGTGGACCTGACGCCGTTTTTGAAAGGCGAGAAGCCGGGCGAGCCGCACGACGCGCTGTTCTTCAGCATCGATGGCAAGCGAGCCGTCCGCCGTGGCTCATGGAAGCTCGTGATGGAGCCTGGCGGCGCGCCGCAGTTGTTCGACCTGAGCAAAGACCTCGCGGAAAAACACGACCTCGCGGCGAGCGAGGCGCAGGTCGTTTCGGACCTCACCGAGCGGTGGACAACCTGGCAAGGGCCGATGCCGCCCTCGGTTCGCGGACAACCCGGTGCCAAAACGGAAGTTTCAAAAAAGATGCCATGAAACCATTCAGCTTCATCATCGCTTTGATCGCGCTGGCGGTCGGCTCGCTGGTCGCCGCACCCGCCCAACCTAACATCGTCGTCTTCATCTCCGACGATCACAGCCAGCTCGACTCGCAGGCTTACGGCTCCAGCGAGGTCCGCACGCCGACCATGGCCAAGCTTGCGGCGGAGGGCTTGAAGTTCACGCACGACTTTGTCGCCTCGCCATCCTGCGGACCGAGCCGCACGGCACTGCTCACCGGCCTCTGGCCTGCCCGCAACGGTTCCGAGCCAAACCACAAACCCGAAAATCCCGGCGTCGCTTCGCTCTCACCTTTCGGCGAACCGGTTCTCCTCGGAGAACCGGTGACGTTGATTGAGAGCGGTAGCAAAGCGGGGAAGGGGAAACCTGAAATGGTGAAATGCCCATGAACCTCGTTCCCTGCGGTCTTTGCGGTCGGAAAATCCTTCACATCATCTCACTCTCACTCGTGCTCGGCCTCGGCTTCGCAGCAAACGTCTCCGCAGACGCAAACTCCGCCCGCCCCGACTGCTTCGACGCTGACTACATCAAGTCCACGTTGATCAAGGTCGCGGAGTGGCAGCTTCAGCATCTGCCACCGCGGCATCAGCCGCTCGGCGCACCCAATGGCGTCTTTCATACCGGCCTTGTCGCCGCCTATCAGGTCACGGGGAATGAAGGACTGCTCAAGGCCGTGTTAGCCATGGGCGAGGCCAATCAATGGAAGCCCGGGCCGAAGATGATGTTTCCGGATCACCACATCATCCTCAATCCCTACATCGATCTGTTTCGACTGCGGAAAGAACCGCGCATGATCGAGCCAGCCAAACGATTCGCCGACGCCTATATCCAGTCACCCGCCAACGACACACAAAACAGACTCATCACCTGGTGGCTGTGCGACTATGTGTTCATGGATGCGTCCGTATTCGTGAAACTGGGCTTGATGCTGGATCGTCCGCAACTGTTGGCCACCAACGACCGGCTCTGGCGCGAGTGCTACGACCTCTTGTTCGATGAGCAACAGAACCTCTTCGATGTGTCGCCGAAGAACTCGATCTACAAGGGCTTCAATGGGCCTGATCCTGGGCAGCGCGAGGCCAACGGCGAGAAAATATTCTGGGGCTGCGGCAATGGCTGGGTGCTGGGCGGACTGGCACTGATGCTCAAAGAACTGCCAGCGGATTACAAGGAGCGGCCGATGTATGAAGCCGTCTTCAAGCGCATGGCCCGTCGGCTCGCCGCCCTTCAGCGCGCGGATGGAACGTGGGGCGCGAGCCTGCTCGATCCGAAGTCGTTTCCCAATCCCGAGTCCACCGGTGCGAGTCTGATCACCTTTGGCCTAGCCTACGGCGTCAACGCGGGCCTGCTGCCGCGCGCAGAGTTTGAACCCGTGGTGCGAAAGGCGTGGACCGGACTCTGCACGATTTGCCTGCAACCCGACTTCCGGGTCGGCTGGAGCGAAGGCTCCACCGCCAAGCCCATCCGCAGCTACGACCGCGACAGCTACCACCTCTTTTCCACCGGCGCGTTCCTGCTCGCCGGGAGTGAAGTGAGCAGGCTCTGACTAATCCCATTCCCCATCATGACCTCAATCATCGCGCGCATTTGGAACCATAGAATCATGAAAAGACTATTGTTGCCGGCCATGCTCGCCCTGGAGGTGCTGTGCGCCTCCCATTCCTTTGCTTACGAGGTGTGGATGGGCACGCATCTGGTGCCGGGCGCCATGGCCACCGATCTGGCGTCCTGGGCGCTGACGGCTGCGCAGTTAGAGGGGGTGAACATCAACCTCAGCTCCAATGTCAATGACCCGGCCTCGACAGCCGAGCGGCGAACCATTTTCGCCCAGTTCGCTCACGCCAGTCCCATTTACACGGAACTGGCGCGCACCAATGTGACGATTGATCCCGCGCTGACAGATGAACTGGCGTTTCCCAAAGTGGAGGCGGCATTGGATCGCCTGTTCAGTGCTTCCGCTACTTATGGCTATCCGGTCGAGATGATCATGTTTTACGACAACGCGGCAACCTATCAGGGGACGAACTACACCTACAACTGGACTACAGTGGAGGTTCAACATATGCGCGACTGGCTGGACGCGAACGGACACGCCGACGTTCTCCTGAGCTATGACGCACGGAATAACAGCGCAGCCAATCGTGCATGGTGCGTCAATCCCCTGGTGGACCACGTGGTGATCGAGGCCAGCACCACCGAATTGCTAGGCAATCAGCACAGCCAGATCACCCTGCTTCAGTGGATCTGGACCAATTCCGCGACGATCGGCAAGAAGGTAATCCTCCAAATTCCCCGCACGGAGGACGCCATCAGCCAGTATGCCGGAACGCGCCGGATCCTTCAGATGCTTGGAACCCTGCTGGGCTATGGCGACGATGGCGTCCGCAGCAGCCGGTTGGTGTTCCTGCCCGTCACCTACAACGATAACTATCCGTATGTTCCGGAGACAGTTTCCGGAGGAGCGTCTTATGCCAACAACCTGACTAGCATTTGCCTGTCTCTGATCGAACAGCGTTCCCTCTTCGACGGCTGCACGCGGACGCCCACCGTGGCCGATGCGGACAGCCTGGTGCGCCTGTTTCCACCTACCGTCAGTCCCATTCAGGATCAGACGGTGCCGTTCAACACCTCCCCGGGTCCCATGGCATTCACCGTTGCCGATGACCTCACGCCTGTATCGGCGCTGACGCTAAGTTCTGCTTCCTCGAATCCCAGTCTGGTGCCGGTGGCGAACATTGTTCTGGGCGGCAGCGGTGCCAACCGCACCGTCACGGTCACTCCCGCCGCCGGTCAATCTGGGAACGCCACCATTACCATCAGCGTCAGCGACGGCACGCTGGCAAGCACCGCTAAATTCCGCATCACGGTGCTGCCGGTGGGCGTGGTGGCGGGCACGCTCTACAGCAAGGCCGCCGATGCTGGCATCACGGAGGTTCCCGTCGTTGATAGCAGGACGGCCGCGAGCGCTTACTGCGGTGATACCGGGAGCATTCCCTGGGTGAACCGATGCACCGTCTATGTCTTCCAACTGCCAAATTGGGGGCCGGTGCCGGCTCCGTTCAACGACGCCGGGTTCACCTTCGAATATGCGGATCTAGTCGGCACCCCTCCCATCATTGACCTCTACGGATTGGGCCGCCGACCGTCCGCCACGGTGCTGGCGGGCGACTACTATGGCCAGACTGCCGTGCCGGATCCCTCGGACGCGACGCGGCTGCAAGCCAGCATCCTGACCGGCTCGACCCCGCTGGGGCTGATCAGCACCGCGCCGGCCGGCAATAGCGCCTTGATTAGCTACCTGAACGCCCAATACGCCGGCGGCGCGGGCGCGGGGCAGTATGTTTTTCTCCGGCTCAATTCCGCCGCCGCCAAGACGGGCGTCGCCCGCGCCCTGCTGACGCTCTCGGAAGGCGGAGTCGCCGGACTTCCGGACACGCGGCCCCGAATCACCTACATTGCCACATCCAATGCTCCGCTGGCGATCAGCGCGATTGCCGACCAGACGGTGAGCGAGTCCACGCCAACCGGCGCCATTCCCTTCACCGTGGGCGACTACACCACGGCAGCGAGTTTGTTGATCGTCACCGCATCCACCAACAACCCGTCTCTCGTGCCTGCGGCAAACATCGTCCTCGGCGGCAGCGGCGCGAACCGCACCGTGACCGTGACACCCACTTTCGAGCAGAGCGGCACGGCAGTCATCACGCTCACTGTGAGCGATGGTATCAGCACTCGCACGAGCGCCTTCACGCTCAACGTGCCTCGCCCTGCCAACGTAGTTCTCGCCCTACCTGCTGGTGGGCCGCTCAATGATGCGAGCACTTGGGACAGAGCCTTGCCTATCGTGGGCGATACCCAGCTTTGGCGGACCGGAGCCAATGCGATCCGCATGGCGGCCACGCCGGAGACCTTCAATGGCGGGACCTTTGTCCTTCAGCCAGGCGGCGAGTTTGCACCGGGGATCACTTCTGCCGTTCTTACGCTCAATAATGTCGTGCTCAACGGCGGCACGATCACGATGAATGCCGGCGGTGCGCTCGTCATGGATCTCAGCGGCGATGTCCTCACTTTGAACAGCGGCACGCTGAAAGCCGGAGGCACTGCGAACACGCGTGATGTCCGCTTCCGCAATGGCTCGCTCGCGGGCAGCGGCACCGTCCAAGTCACCGGCACGGATGCGACTGGGTCGGATGTTGAGTTTCAATCCACGGTCGCGATGAAGGGTTTCGCGGGCATCTTCGACGTGAAGGACAACGGTATCCTGAATCTGCCGTTCATCGCGCCGAACAACGCGTCCTTTGGCATCATCCTCTCTGGCACGGGCAAATATGCGCATGATGCCAGCGTGTCCCTCACTTCTTTAGTCATCGACGGCACGCCCATCGCGCCCGGCATCTATACTTACAGCAGCTTCACCCCGGCCCAGCAGGCTTTCTTTGTTGGCACAAGCAACACCTTCACGATCACCGTCAACAACCCACCCACAATCAGTGCGATCCCCACGCAGACCCTCAGCGCGAACACCGCGAGCACACCGATCGCCTTCACCGTCGGCGATGTCGAAACCTCGACGACCGCACTCACGCTCACCGGAGCCTCCAGCAACACCACGCTCGTGCCCGCTGCCGGAATTGTTCTCGGCGGAAGCGGGGCGAATCGCACCGTCACCATAACGCCCGCGGCAAACAAACTCGGCACCGCGATCATCACGCTGAACGTGAACGACGGCACCGCGACGACGAGCACCACCTTCATCGTAAATGTCACCGGCACCGCTGCGGAGACATGGCGGTTCGCCAACTTCGGCACCACGGCGAACACCGGTAGCGCCGCCGACCTCGCCGATCCCAACAAGGATGGCGAAAATAACCTGCTGGAGTTCGCTACGGGGCAGGATCCTGATGCGACCGGACGAACCAACACACCGCTCGTCCGCAACGGCAACGCACTCGAATTCACCTACCCGCGCAGCATCGCCGCGATGACCGGTGGCGTCACATTCACCGTCGAGTGGAGCGACACGCTCGCGGTCGACTCCTGGAGCAGCGTCGGAGTCACCGAACAGATCCTCGCCAACAACGGCACCGTGCAAACCGTGAAGGCCGCCTGCCCGGCGGGCGCGAGCGGGAGACGATTCGTTCGCTTGCGAGTAGCCGGATCGTAGAATCGAGGCTTTCCACTTGTTCCCTATGTTCATCGCTTCCATCGAAAAGACAGTGCTTGCCCTCGTGCGAGCCGCCGCCGCCCTCGCGGCGGTGTCCGCCGCGACCGGCCTCGCGGCGACCTCTACCTTGCTCTACACCGGAACCAATGGGCGGCTGACGTATGTCGCGGATGCAAGGGGGAACACGATCCCTGATTTCTCGTGGTGTGGGTATCGCGGCGGTGGCGCGGCGATCCCGGATGCGGTGGTGCGGCAGACGCTCTCGCCAGCGGCGACCGGCGATGACCGCGCGCGCATCCAGACTGCGCTCAATAACGTGGGCGCTCTCGCACCGGATGCGAATGGGTTGCGCGGCGCGGTGTTGCTGAATGCAGGTGTGTATCGGATTGGCAGTGGATTGACATTGCCCTCCGGCACGGTGCTGCGCGGCGCGGGCCAGGACCCCGGCGGAACGCTGATCATCTTCACCGGCCCGGGTGGGACGATGGTCAGCATCGGCGCGAGCGGCAGTCCCGTGGCCAGCGTGGACACCGCATCGCGGCAGACTTTGCTCGACAGCTATGTGCCGGTCGGCGCGACGCGGCTCCGGGTTGCGAATCCATCGGCGTTTCAGCCGGGGAACACTGTCCTCGTCGAGCGGCCATGCAAGGCGAATTGGATCACTGCCATCGGCATGGACAATATCTCCCAGCGACCGGGCGATCCGAACTCCACGCAGCAGTGGTATGCAGGCAAGGTGGACCTTGCTTATGAACGCAAGGTGCTCGCGGTGGATGCGACGACGGTGACCTTGGATGCGCCGGTGGTGATGGCGATGGAAACGATCTATGGCGGCGGCACGCTGGTGAAGTTCACGGCGGCGGCGCGCGTGAGCGAGGCGGGCGTGGAGAAGCTGCGCCTCATGTCGCAATATCTCGTGGGCCTGGAGGACACCCAGGCCTCGCACGTGGGCTTCGGCATCGCGATCAATCTGGCGGAGAACTGCTGGGTGCGGCAGGTGACGGGCCGTTACTTCGGCGGTGGCACGGTGGCGATGTTGGACCCTTCCATCCGAATCACAGTGGAAGACTGCGCGAACCTGGATCCCGTGTCGGAAATCACCGGCGGCCAGCGCTATTCCTTTTACATGAAAGGGCAGCAAGCGCTGGTGCAGCGCTGCTACTCACGCAAGGGCAGGCATGACTTCATCACCGGCACCTCGACCATGGGTCCGAATGCGTATGCGGACTGCTTTTCGGAAACGACCTACGCGGACTCCGGCCCGCACAGTGAATGGGCCACCGGCACCCTCTACGACAACATCAAGACCGACACTCTCGCGGTGCAGGATCGCGATTATCTCGGCTCGGGCCAGGGTTGGGCGGGCGCGAACCATCTGTTGTGGAATTGCGATGCGTCCATCATTTGCCAAACGCCCCCGACGGCGAGCAACTGGGCGCTGGGCTGCAAAGGCAAACGCGGAAATGAATTCGTGCCCCGGCCCGACGGCATCTTCGAATCCTGGGGCGTGCCCATCACGCCGCGCAGCATCTACATGAGCCAGCTCCAGGATCGGCTGGGTGCCGCGGCGGTCACGAATGTCACCACCGCCGCTCAACGTGCGGGTTCGATCATCACTGCGCTGAACACACGCTACGACGAGGTCACACCGCCCGTGGAGTGGCCGTGGATCAGCAGTTTCAGCGACCGCACGATCAATCAGGACACCCACACCGGTGCGATTACTTTCACCGTGGGCGATGCACAGACGGCGCCGGCTTCACTCACCCTCACTGGCACCTCGTCGCAGACCACGATCGTGCCGAATGCGAACATCGTATTCGGCACCAGCGGCGCCAACCGCACCGTCACCGTGACGCCCGCTCCCGGGCAAAGCGGCACCGTCACGATCACAATCAGCGTCAGCGATGGCGCACTGGTGGCCACCGATAGCTTCAACCTCACCGTGGCGAGCACCGTGATCGGCGTGCCCGGCACGATGCTCGGGCTGACGAATGATGCGAACGTGCGTGAAGGCCTCGTCGTGGAGAACGCAGCCACCGGCACCACTATCATGGGCTCCAGCGGCAGTGACCCATGGACGGACCGCTGCACGGTCTATGTCTTTCAATTGCCCAGTGCTGGCGCGGTGAACAATCCCTTCATCACCGCAGACTTTAGCTTTAACTATGTGTCCAAGAGCACGGCGCTGAAGAACAACGATCTCTACGGCCTCGGGCGCCGCGCGGCTGCCACCGTGCTCGGCTCCGATTACTATGGCAGGACGGCGGTGGATGATCTCACGGATGCCACGGTCATCCAGGCCGGGATCCTCGTGGATGCCACACCCGAGGGCATCATCACCACCAGCGCTACCGGCGGCACCAGCCTGCGGAACTATCTGAATGCACAGTATGCGGGCGGCGCAGGCGCCGGGCAGTATGTCTTCCTGCGAGTGAACACCGCCGCCGCGCCCACCAGTGTGAGCCGCGCCACGCTCACCATGGCCGAAAGCGGTGTCGTCGGTCCGCCGGACACGCGGCCGCAGATTGATTACTCCCTCGTTTCTCCCAGCGCGCCGCCCACGATCAGTAACGTCATCAACCAGACGACCGACGAAGACACCGCCACCGCGCCTATTCCATTCATCATTGGCGATCCGGATACGCCCGTGACGTCGCTCACGGTCACGGCGACTTCCAGCGACACAACCCTCGTCCCGAATGCGAATATCGTCATTGCCGGCACGGACGCCAACCGCACCGTGACCATTACTCCGGCGCTGAACTGGAGCGGCACGGCGACCATCACGCTGACCGTGAGTGACGGTGCGCTCTCCAGCGTGGATACGTTCAACGTGCTGGTGAATGAGGATACCGACGGCGATGGCTTGACCGATGTGAAAGAAGTCCCCGCGGGGCGCGACCCCGGAAGCGCATCCGATCTCGGCTTCGAGTTCAATACGGATGGAAACTTTGAGCGCTGGGGCGCGTTCACCCGCGTCACCGCACCCAGCGCGCTCGGCGGCGTTTTGAAAGGCACCATTTCCGCTGCCGATCCATTCTTCTCCCGCAATGGGTTTCTGTTTTCCGGCAACAGCGCGGTGAACCTCATTGTGAAAATCAAATTCAGCGCCGCGGACTCGCTACAGCTCTTCTGGGGGCGGATCGGTTCGACAGGCTTCACGGCCGGCAAGTCGCTCACCTCGTCCACCTCGCCGGCCAATGTCTGGAAGGCGATCGTGTTCCCGGTCCGCTCCCACGCCGAATGGGCCGGGCAAACCATCACCAACCTCCGGCTCGATCCCGGGAACACGGCGGACATGTCTTTCGAGATCGACTGGGTCCGCGCCTCGGATGGCGACCTCGACGGCGACGGCATTCTCGACAGCAGCGAAGCCGTGGGAGACAGCGATGGAAACGGCCTGCTCGACATCGAGGATCCGAACAGCCCGCCCACGCTCAGCGCTCTCGCCGACCTGACCCTCAGCCCCGGGGCCGCGAGTGCTCCGCTGGCTTTTGCCGTCAGCGACCGGGAGACCGCCGCTACCGCGCTCATCACCACCGCCAGTTCGAGCAATCTCACCCTCGTTCCGCAGAGTGGCATCAGCATCAACGGCACCGGCGCGAATCGCACCGTCACCATCACGCCCGTCGCAAACAAGCTTGGCACCGCCTTGATTACGCTGAATGTGAACGACGGTTACGCGACGGGCAGCACGACCTTCACCGTCAATGTCCTCGGCACCGCTCTGCAAACCTGGCGTTTTGCGAATTTCGGCACCACGGCAAATACCGGCACCGCCGCCGACCTGGCCGATTCCAATCGAGACGGGGAACTCAACCTCCTGGAATTTGCGACCGGACAAGACCCGAACGCCAACACCACGACGAAGACACCGCTCGTGCGCAATGGCGCAACGGTGGAGTTCAGCTACTCCCGCAGCCTAGCCGCGATGGCGGCAGGGATGACCTTTTCCGTCGAGTGGAGCGACACGCTCGCCAGCAACTCGTGGAGCAGCGCCGGAGTCACCGAGCAACTCATCGGCGACAACGGCACCGTGCAAACCGTGAAGGCCACGTGCCCGACGGGCACGAATGGAAAGCGATTCGTCCGCCTGAAAGTGACCCAGCCATAGAGAACGCCGAACTCAGGTCATCACGAGTCCGCGCCGAAGTTAGATCCCACCCATTTCTCCAAAACCAACAGCACCGATCCCATCACCCACCATGTTTTCACTAACCAGAACCATTCTCTGCTCCATCTTCTGCACCACCCAACTGGCATCCGCCGACGAAGCAGCCAAACCGATTGTCCCGGCGCAGAGTTTTGCGCTATTCGACGGCAAGAGCCTTGATGGCTGGAGCGCGTTCGCGAAGGAGGGGGCGACGATGGAACAGATCTGGTCGGTGAAGGACGGCGTGATTCATTGCGTCGGGAAGCCCGCTGGCTATCTGCGCACTGTGCAGACGTATGCTGACTATGTGCTCATGGTGGAGTGGCGCTTCATCAAACCGGGCAATACCGGCGTGATCGTTCATGGCGGCGGAGAGCCGAAAGTCTGGCCGTCCTGCGTGGAGTGCCAGGGCGCGCACGGCCGCCAGGGCGACTTCTATCTGTGGAGTGGAGTGCATGCCGATCAGCCATTGACCAAAGGCAAGACGGGGATCCCCGCGGCAACCCCCGGAGTGGAGAAACCCATCGGCGAATGGAATACCTATCAAGTGCGCTGCGCGGGCGACAAGGTCGTGATCCTCGTCAATGGAACGGAGGTGAACAGCATCACCGGTCGCTCGAACCAATCCGGCTGGATCGGCCTGCAAAGCGAAGGCGCGGAATTTGAAGTGCGCAAGGTGACGCTCGAACCCCTGGCAAAGTAATCCGATCCACTCCGCAAGAAAACGCCCATCTCATGCTCAAAACGCTCACCATCGTAGCCACCATCGGGCTCGTCATTTTACCCACGATCTCCAACCCAATGCGCGCCGCCGATGAAGCAGCGTCGGAATGGGTGCCGCTTTTCAACGGGAAGAATCTCGATGGCTGGGAACGCCATAGCGGTGTGGCGGAATATAGCGTCGAAGACGGCGTGATTGTCGGACGCACGGTCAACAAGACGATCAACAGCTTTCTTTGCACCCAGAGGGAATATGGCGATTTCATTCTCGAGTTCGAATTCAAGGTTCCCACCGGCATGAATTGCGGCGTCCAGTTTCGTAGCCAGTTCTTCGCCGATGACACGAAGCTGACGATCAAAGAAAAGCAGAAGGTCATCCCTGCAGACCGCGTGCATGGCTATCAATACGAGATCGATCCCTCGCCGCGCGCCTACACCGGGGGCATCTATGATGAAGCACGGCGCGGCTGGCTCTTCGACCTCAAGGAGAACGAGGCGGCCCGGAAAGCCTTCAAGCCCGGCGAGTGGAATCAGGCCCGCATCGAATGCCATGGCGATCATCTCCAGACTTGGATCAATGGCGTGCAAGCCGCCGACCTTATGGATGGGATGACGCGCAAGGGGATCATCGGCCTCCAGGTGCATCGCATCAACGACAACGCCAAAGCAGGCCATGAAGTCCGGTGGCGGAACCTGCGGATTAAGGAACTCGGGTCGCATTAGTCCGCGGCTAGCCATCGCCTCATGAAAACTACCTATCACCTTGCTGCTGCCCTTCTCTCCGCCAGCCTTGCTTTCGCTTCGGCCTCGGCAGCGGATTCGTTTCCAGTCACGATCACCGTCGATGTCGCGAGACCCATCGGCGGACTGAAACCGATCTGGCGCTTCTTCGGCGCGGATGAACCCAACTATGCTTACATGAAGGACGGCGCGAAGCTCCTCGCAGAGCTGGGAGCACTGGCGCCAAAGCAGGTCTATTTCCGCGCCCATCATCTCTTCACCAGTGGCGATGGAGCCTATGCACTGAAGTTCGGCTCCACCAGCGCCTACAAGGAGGATGCCAGCGGAGCCGCCGTGTATGACTGGACGATCAATGACCGCATCTTCGACTCCTACCTTACCCGCGGCGTGAAGCCATTTGTGCAGCTCGGATTCATGCCGGAAGCGCTTTCCACCCACCCGGAGGACTACCCGCGCAACCCGCCCCGCGATAAAATGGTGAGCGTCAAGGCGGGTCAATCCTACCCACCGAAGGACTACGCAAAGTGGGGCGAGCTTTGTTACCAGTGGGCCAAACATTGCGTCGCACGCTACGGTCGCGCCGAGGTGGCAACGTGGTATTGGGAAGTGTGGAACGAGCCAAACATCCTTTACTGGCAGGGCACGCGGGAGGACTTCTTCAAGCTTCACGATTACGCGATCAATGGCGTGCGACGCGCCTTGCCCGAGGCTCGGGTCGGCGGCCCGCACACCGCCGGCGGCCCTGGCGGGACATTTCTCCAAGAGTTTCTCGAACACTGCGCGCGGGGGAAGAACTACGCGACCGGCGAGATCGGCACGCCCGTGGATTTCATTGCGTTTCACGCCAAGGGAGCACCCGAAGTGGTCGCCGGCCACGTCCGGATGGGCATGGCGTCTCAGCTCAAGGACATCGACGATGCGTTTGCCGTCATCGCGTCGTTTCCAGAATACCGCCGGACCCCCGTCATCATCGGCGAGTGCGATCCGGAAGGTTGCGCCGCGTGCCGACGACCCCGGGATGCCTACCGCAATGGCACGATGTATTCGAGCTACACGGCCGCGAGCTCTCCCCGGATCGTCGAGCTCGCGGACCAGCGCGGGGTGAATCTCGAAGGCGCACTGACCTGGGCGTTCACGTTTGAGGATCAACCCCTTTTCGCTGGGTTCCGCCAGCTCGCGAGCGGCGGTCTCGACCTGCCCGTGCTCAACACCTTCCGCATGTTCGCGAGGATGAGCGGACAGCGGCTCGCGGTCACCAGCAGCACGGGCCACGATGCCGCGACCATTCTGGCCCGCAACGTCCGCGAACATCCCGACGTCTCCGCGCAGGCCAGCCTCGACGGCCGGAAACTCTCGATCCTCGTGTGGCACTATCACGACGACGATGTTCCTGGCCCGAATGCTCAAATCACGCTCACCATTCCCGGGCTCGCCAGCAGTGGCACGGCGAGGCTCACGCACTACCGGATCGACGAGACCCACAGCAATACCTTCGCGCTCTGGAAGTCCCTCGGCTCCCCTCAACAACCCGATGCTGCGCAACGCGCCCAACTCGAACGCGCCGGTCAACTCGCTCAACTCACCGACGCTCCGGTCCCGGTGCCGGTTGAGAATGGCGTTGCGTCCTATCCGCTCCAGCTTCCCCGGCAGGCGGTATCGTTGATCGTTCTGGAGTGGGAAAAATGAGGTTCTGCGACTTCTTTTCACGGTTATGTAACGCTCCGCCTCACTCGCGTTACAGGGTGGATGAATGACCGACATTTCAGCAACCTCGCTTAGACGCCCGCGTGGGCATTCGTGGCGGTGAAGCTTTCGCCACGATCCCTTTTCTGAAAACCCACTCCATGAGCCCAATCAGCATCCGCGCCTTCTCCGCAGGCTTCATCGCCGCGCTGGCATTTGCCATGACTGCTGCCGCGCAGACGGCGGTGCATTTGGACAATCCTTTTGTCGCCGCGACCTTTTACCGCAACGTGGACTACGTCGCTGCGGTGAATGCGGCGGCGAATCTTCAAGGCGGCGCGGTGGGCCAACAGATGCGGCGCGTGGCGAACTTTCCCACCTTTGTCTGGCTGGATACCATCGCCGCGGTGAATGGCACGGGCTCGTATCCTCGTAGTCTGTCGGGACATCTCGACCAGGCACTGCTGCAAGGCGCGAATGCCATCGGCATCGTCATCTATAATCTGCCGAACCGCGATGGCTCGGCGCTGGCGTCGAATGGCGAGCTGCTCATCGCGCAGAATGGTCTCAATCGCTACAAGACGGAATACATCGACGTGATCTACAGCATCATCAGCCAGGCGAAATACAGTGGCTTGCGCATCGTGATGGTCATCGAGCCGGACTCGCTGCCGAATCTGATTACGAACCTGAGTTTCCCCAAGGTCGCGGAGGCCAACACAACCGGTGCGTATGTGCAGGGCGTGCAGTATGCCATCGGCACGCTGCGCTCGCTCACCAATACCTACGCCTACATCGATGTGGCACACGCGGGATGGCTCGGCTGGCCAAACAACCTCACACCCTTTGCGAATCTGCTGAAGCAAGTCGGTGCGGGAATTCCCGGTGGCAACAGCAAGGTGGATGGCTTCATCAGCAACACGGCGAACTACAATGTCTTCGTCGAGCCTTACATGACCGCCAACCAGATGATCAGTGGCCAGCCCGTGCGCTCGACACCGATTTGGTATGACTGGAATGACCACATCGAGGAGCGGAGCTTTGCCCTGGCCCTGCGCACCGCTCTGACGAGTGGCACCGATGCGTATCCGACCATCATCGGCTTGCTGCTCGACACCTCACGCAACGGCTGGGGCGGCACTGCCCGACCGACCGGTCCGAGCACCTCGACGGTGCGGAACACCTTTGTGCGGGCGACGACGCTCGACCGCCGCATCCACAAGGGAAACTGGGGCAACCAGAGCGGCGCGGGCATCGGCGCACGCCCGATGGCGAATCCGTCTCCCAACTACGACGCCTTCGTCTGGGTGAAGCCGCCCGGCGAGTCCGATGGCTCCAGCTCGCTCATCCCCACCGGTCCCGAGAACCCCGATGGCAAAGGCTTCGACCGCATGTGCGATCCCACCTATCACGGCAACTCGCTCAACGGTAATCAGCTCACCGGAGCCTTGCCCAATGCGCCCGTCTCGGGGCGCTGGTTTCAGTCGCAGTTCGTGCAGTTGGTGCAGAATGCCTACCCGGCATTTACCGCCAGCACGGCGGTCTCATTTGCCATCACCAGCACCTGGGCCACGGGCTACAATGGTGAGATCACCGTGACCAATGATGGCGATACCGCAGTGAATGGCTGGACGCTGGAGTTCGACTTCACCGGCACGATCACGAACATCTGGAATGGCACGATCACGAGCCACGTGGGCACGCATTACGTCATTCAAAACGTGAGCTACAATGCCAACATCCCGGCCGGAGCCAGTGTGGTCGTGGGCTTCAGCGCCGATCCCGCGAATCAGAGTCAGCCGCCGACGAATTACCTCTTCAATGGAGTGGCAGTGGGCGGAACCACCTCGAATCCCACTATCACCACGAGCACGCTCCCCGGCGGCAGTGTTGGCAGTGCGTATTCCCATACGCTCGCCGCCACAGGTGGCACCGGACCGTATGCGTGGTCCGTGAGCGCAGGAGCTTTGCCCAATGGCATCACACTCAGCACGACGGGGGTGCTGAGCGGCAACCCCAACGGCACAGGCACCGCCAATTTCACCGCGCAGGTGATCGACAGTTCGTCGCCGGTGAGAACAGCCTCGAAGCTGCTCTCCCTCGCCGTGACGACTCCGCCGACCCTCTCGATCAACGACGTGACCGTGACGCTCACTGCCGCGAATGCAGGCTCAGGCTATCTTTCCACCAGCGGCAATCAGATCGTGGACTCGGCAGGCAATGCGGTGCGCATCACCGGCATCAATTGGTTCGGTTTCGAGACGAGCAACCGCGTGCTGCATGGACTGTGGGCACGCGGTTACAAATCAGCGCTCGATCAAATCAAGACGCTCGGTTTCAATACACTGCGCATCCCGTATTCCAACGCCATGCTGCGTGCGGGTGCCGCGACGAGCAGCATCAACTTCGCCCTCAATCCTGATCTGCAAGGACTCACACCGCTGCAATGCCTCGACAAAGTCATCGACTACTGCGGGCAGATCGGGCTGCGCATCTTCCTCGACCGCCACTCCGCCAATGCCGACGGCTACCTCAATGAAAACGTCTGGTTCATCAGCGGCGACGCCTACTACACCGAGCAGCGTTGGATCGATGACTGGGTGATGCTGGCGACTCGTTACGCAGGCAACCCCACCGTTATCGGAGCCGATCTTTTCAACGAACCCAAACGCACCGCCACCTGGGGCAACAGCGCACCGCTCACTGATTGGAATAGAGCCGCTGAGCGCTGTGGCAATGCTATCCAAGCCGTCAATCCCAACTGGCTCATCATCGTCGAAGGCGTCGAGCAGTTCGGCGGCCAATCGTATTGGTGGGGCGGCAACTTGATGGGCGTGGCGACTCTGCCCGTGACGCTGAATGTGCCGAACAAGCTCGTCTATTCCATCCACGACTATCCCGCGAGCGTCTCCGCACAGACTTGGTTCAGCGCAGGCAATTACCCGCAGAATCTCGGCGGCGTGTGGGACAGCTATTGGGGCTATATCTTCAAAAATAACACCGCTCCCATCATCGTCGGCGAGTTCGGTAGCAAGCTGCTCACCACCTCCGACCAGCAGTGGATGGACAAACTCACCGATTACATGGACGGCGACTTCGATCTGAACGGCATCAACGATCTCCCCGCAGGCAAACGCGGGATCAGTTGGACCATGTGGTGCTTCAATCCCAACAGCGGCGACACCGGCGGCATCGTCGGCGACGACTGGACGACCGTGAACCAAACGAAGCTCGCCTACATCCAGGCCGGCATGGCGCCATCGCTCGCCAACAGCGCCAGTGGGCAGACGGCGAGCTTTACCGTCACGCTGTCCGCAGCCTCCACCCAAGCTGTGAGTGTGGCATGGGCCACCATGAACGGCACCGCCATCGCAGGCACCAACTACACCGCCGCGAGCGGCACGCTGACCTTCGCAGCGGGCGAGACGAGCAAGACGATCACCATCGCCCTGCTGCCCAATGCCTCACCACTGGAAACCAAAGCCTTCATCGTGCAACTCAGCAATCCTATCGGCTCAACCCTCGCCAACAATACAGCCATCGCCGCCCTCGCCCCGAACACCCCCTGGCATGGCTGGCTGATGGGAAGGTTTTATCCAAGCGAACTGGCCGATCCGGTCATCACCGGTCAATCCGCGGACCCAGACGCTGACGGCGTGACCAACCTCATCGAATACGCGACTGCGATGAACCCCGTTTTGAATGACACGGTGCCTGCCTTCGCTACCAAGATGACCAGTGCGCTGGAGTTCATCTACACAAAGAACAAAGCCGCCACCGACGTGACCTGCGTCGTCGAGTGGAGCGACACGCTCGGCGGAACAAGCTGGAGCGACACCGGCCTGAGTGCGCCCACATTCCTCAGCGACAACGGCGTGACGCAGCAGGTGAAAGTGACCATGGCCGCAGGCAACGGAGTCGCGCGGTTCTTGAGATTGAAGGTTACGAGGTAGAAAGCTGCAGGCCAATCACGGCACCCCTCGTGCACCCGGAACGCTCAGACCATTCATGAAAGCAGAATGTCGTCTGCGCCGGACAACCACGATGCCTATGATTACGCCGAGCGCATCCGTGAGCGACTGCCGCGCAGACATCAAGAACTGCGTGAGGCGGAGCGCCTGAGCATGGATGCCCTCTGGTAAAAGTGCGGCGTGGCGCGGGACACCATCAGCCGCATCGAAGGCAGTGAAACGATCCCCGGCGTTCATGTGCTGGCGCGGCTGGCTTGGGTCGTGGAGAAGAGCATCACGGACTTCTTCACCGGGATCGAGGACGAGCCCGGGCCGTCCTGAATATCGGACTGACGCCGGTCTCGGGAGGTGTGCTGAAGTCGCGGGCGTCAACGCCGTCCCCCGTGATGAAGCTTCTCTTCCAAACAAGCACCTGCCCGTCGCTACCACGGCTGCCGATTCCGGCTCCAAGCGCGGAGTTCCTGGGCAAAAGGGTGGTCCTGAGCCTCCAAACTCCGCCCCATTTCGCGGGCACGAGCAACAACAGCAACGTCGTGGGCACGCTCGGCCAGTGAGCCGATGGCAGCTACAACCAGCAGCAGATGCAGGACGTGCTGAACAAGCGCGACGAGCTGATCAACGCGCTGAGGCGGTAATCCCACCCACGGACATTCCGGGGAAGCCACTGAGAAGCAACTCGGCAAGCCCTTTTTGCTGGGTAGATGGTGAGGTTAGGTGAAGTCCATTGGGTCACCTCCTTGCTACTGTTTACACCCGTCCCGAAAGCTCCCGTTCGGGAGCCCCACTATTTCGGTCGGCAGGCCGTGCGCCTTCCGCAAGCCACTCGTTCGTTCCCTGAACCCAACATCGGCGAACTTGGGCCGTGTATCCCGCGGTGTATCCCGGCGAAAAAACTCTGTGCCGCACCTTGCCCACGGTGCCGCATCTCAATCGCCCGCTAAGCCTGTAGCGGCCTTGCTTCGCGGCCATCCGTGCCGCTCCATGCCGCATCCTGCCGCAATATTCCGCTTCCTCTGTGCGAACCGCTACCCCTCAATGGGGTTCAAGAGGTCGTGGGTTCGAATCCCGCCAGCCCGACTCTTCGCAAATACTTGGAAAAGTGGTGCTTGCGCGACACGAAGTGCGTCACGTGGCAATGGGTGGCAATGGCCATTGCCATTTCATTGCCAAAAACTGAGAGCTTTGTGTGTGGGCCGGGTGGCCCGGTCTCATGAGCGCCATCCAGCTTTAGGGTGACAGTGCGGTGGAAGCGAACCACCCCGTCCTCCGGCACCTGCGCTGCCCGCTTTGGAATGGCGGGGACCAGACCTCATCGCAAACCGTCCCTAGCAGTTCTCCCAGCCTGCTCGCCGGGCTCAAACGGGCGAAGCCCGCGCCACGCAACCGAATTTTGCCGCGCCCCTACGCCGTTCGCGTGGGGAGCGGCCCCAAACACAACTCAGAAACATCATGAAAAAATTGAACACCACCAACGCGGCCACCATCGCCGCAGAATCAAAAGCACCCGCGCCTGCCTTGAAGAAGGTCAGCCTCGCCGGGTTCGCCACGCAGACCCCCGCGAGCAAGTCGGCAAAAGCCTATCCGCTGCTGCCCGACCCCGACGGTCAAGTCGGGGAACTGGTCACCAGCATCCTCGACAAGAGCGCCCAACTCGAAGCTCTCGAAGGCGCCCTTGAGCTTGAAAAGGGTGAGCTGATCGCCATCGCCAAGCCGTTCTACTTTGCCCACACCACCACGGCCAGCATGTGGTGGCGTCGGCAGTGGAAGCCCGCAGCGCAGACGGCAAAGCGGTCCGAGTGGGATTCAACAACTCCTACCGACCGCGGCACCAGCGATGAACCCGCCATCAGCCGACTCGCCGGGGAGCACGCTGCGCGGTATTTCAAGCAGTCGTTTGAACTGAAGATCAAAGGCGACCTCATCCCGGATGCCGCGGTAGAGCCGCTGCTTGCCGAATTGCAGGAGATGTTCGCTCGCCATGGAGCAAGCGCAGCGCTCTCTGCCAAGGCCACCATCAAGCCAACGAGGGAATTCCACACCGCACGACACACGCTGTTCAGCGTCGAGCGGAACTTCGAGTTGGACAAGATTGTGCCGATCATCGCGAGCGTGAAGACGAAGCTCGGGAAGGGAGGAAGCGAGGATGAATGAGTTCACTCTGCGGCTGGCAGACGGCCGCTGGGTGAGTTCGCCGACGAACACTGTGACGAGCAATCCGAACCTCGCTGGAGTGTTCACCGCCGCCGACCACAAGTCGGCGGCGGATCTGCGGCGGAAGATGGAGCGCATTCATGGCCCGCTGGAACTCGTGCCCTGGCAGAGCAAACGCACTCACGGTGCTGAGAACGTCGGCCTGTTGGCAGAGGCCCAAGACCTCTTCGCAGGCGAAATGCTCCAAAGCCACAAAGACGCCCTCCACGACATGCAGATCGACGGCAGCGAAGTGGTGCGCGAGATCGGATTGAAGGCTCCGCCGCTGATCACATTCCCGGCGCGGCCGATCCAGGGAGGGCGCCTCGAACTCGCTCCACCGAAACGCGGCCTGTGGTATGCGGAGCCGAAACTCAATGGATGGTGCGCTCATTCACACGCCGACCGGGACGATGTGGAACCGGCATGGGGCACTGCTCACGATTGCAGACTGCTTCCGACCCGCACTCGTCGTGCTGGCGAAGCTCTCCAGTCGCGGCCTTGTTTGGGCCGACTGTGAGGCCCTCGAACGCAGACACAATCTCGGACGGGGCACTCTGGTCGTGCTGGATGTGGTTCCGGAATCGGGCGCGCCGAGCTACGAGCAGAGGCGCGCGATCCTTGAAACGCTTATCCCGACTGACGCGGTGTTCAGCGGTGATACGTCGCGCCCGGTGCCGTGCGGTGCAGTAGTGCTGACGCCGACCCTCCACGTTGAATCACACGCCGATGCCCTCGCGCTCTACCATCTGCTCCGCGCCGCCAACCGGGCTTTCGGCTGCGATTTCTTCGAAGGCGTGGTGATGAAGCGGGCGGATTCGGCGTATTCAGTGCAGGTGCGCTCCGCAAAGGAGGAATTCCACGGATGGATGAAGCACCGCTTCCTCACCTGAGCCGCAAGCTGCCTGCGTAAACGCCCGCTGGCCAATGACCAGCGAGCGTATCGCATGTTGGAATTGAAGGCAATTGCGAAGCCCCCGAGCGCGCGACTAAATCCAGAACATTTCCGCCACCCTTGCAGGTGCCGAAACAATTCCAGCCCCATGCAGCGGGCAAGGCCCGCTGAGGCTGTTCCCCGAGCGTTTGAACCCTGCGGCAAGGCCGTAGTGTTCGAGCACCTGGAGCATGGTGACGGCAGCCTTCACCGCCTTGAAGTCCATAAATCGGGACATGGCGTTTTCCTCCTGTGAAGGTTCTATGGGTGGCCGCGCGAAATGCCCGTCTGATTCCCATCGAACATTATATCGGACTTTTGGCACGAACTACAACGCCTACAACTGGGAAAGCCTGCCGATCACGAGGGTCGGGGTATTCGTCAGGACGCTGCCACGCTGGAACCGGTATTGCTCGCGATATTGCTTGAGCCACCAGCGACGGTCGCGGAACTCCCGCTGGCCACATTCCCATTGCCACCGCCGATGACGGAGCCACCGTTGCTAGCGCTATTCCCGCTGCCGCCAGCGATCGTGGCAAAGCCGGACGCGGTGATCTCGTTGCGGCTGTTCCCGCTGAGCCCGCCTCCAGCGATCACGGCCCCGAAAGCCGCGGGGTCGTGGACTATCCGGTGCGAGTGGCCCTCCCGGCTGCAAGCGCAGCGCGCGCTGGCCATTCACCGAGAGATCGAGCGGCGTATTCCCCGTGGTGCCGAGGAAGCTCGGGTCCGCCACCGCGCCGGCCGTGAGCGCATAGGCGCGGCGGTGATCCGGCGATCCGGCGTGAGTTGCTCAAAGGTGGTGCCATTGGTGGAAAACCAGACGCGCAGCCGCACGTCGGCATTGCCCGTGAAGACGCTCGGCGGGATGGCCGCGGTCATATTCGCCATCAGCGCGTGCTCCGGGAAGAGGCGTCTGACGGAGCGATTGCGCGAAATCCAATCGAGTCGAGAGAAAGGTGTGTCGTCCACGCGGCGAAGATGCGCGGCTCCGCGGTTGGCAAGGCCGTAGGCGATGCTCCGAAACCGCCGCGCTGGTAGTAGTCGATCTGACAGGCGAGGCGCTCCAGGTAGCCGTGGTGGTAGACCTTTGCAGACGGCGAAGCACTTGTTGACGGCTGCCGCCCACGAGGTCAGCGATTTGATGCGAGCGCAAAAAGCGGTGGCGATTCACCATGCGAAGAATCACCGTGTCGCGCGCGGTCATTTCCATCGGAGCACAATTGTCCATGCGCCGAAAGCGCCGATGTCGGGGGAACGTCATCCCCGCATTTTACCACGCGGACGCGGGTGAAAGGCCGGCAGTTGTTCACAGTTTCATCGACAGGAAAAGGACGCCACCTCTGCGCAGCCGCACCAGCAAATGCTCTTTGATCCCGAGGTCTTCCACTCCACCGGTCTCCAGAGCTTACTTGACTTCCTGAATGACTTTGTGCGGCGTGAGTTCTGCATTGTCCGCGAGGTCGGTGGCCCTTGCGCGGTAGCGGCCGTCGGCAGGCGCTTCCAGCGTGATGATCCAGTCCGCCACTCCCGCGTGCCGGCGCGTGATCGTGGCATGATGGCCATTGACGGAGACGGTCGCGATCTCGCCGTTGTCGTGGGAAACGCCACGCACCGTCCGCTGGGTGCGATCGTGCTGAATGCTGGTGATCAAGCTTGCAGGTGGCAGGTCATCTACGGGATCGAGGAGGTCAGGGAAGGCGATGCGGTTTACCTCGGCCGCACGCGCCTCTGGTCCAGTCCAGTGAAGGATGCTTCGATAACAAGCGTCCTGCGTGATTGCGGGCGTATTCACACTCGCCACGCGCGTCACCGTGCCGGGATTGGGCAGGTCGTGGAAGTAATAGTTAACGGGATGCTCCGTCTTCTTCGTGCTTGGGCCGCCGCCAAAATCCACGACGCTGCCTTCTCGTGATTGACTGTTCGTGAGCGTCAGGCTGCGGAAATGCCCAGCAAGGCCTGGCTTTGACGCGATGCCGGTGAGTTGAACGAGCGGATCACGCTGGAGAATGCAGTCCGAAAACGTGAGGCGGTCATAGGTGAAGTCACCATAAGGGAGGCTCTGTTCGTCGTGGCCGCCGTTGATTGGCTCGGCAGTCACGTTGTGGAAGGCGATGTCGCGATACACATGCGCATCGTAGTCGGGGTGGTAGATGCCGAATGCGGCGTCCTGCACGCGGAGGCCGTCGAGCAGGAAGAACTTGACGTTGGGCCGGATCGCATAATGCGCGGCCCAGGCGCGCAGGTTGCGGACGATGAAGGGATGCTCGCGGTCGCCATGCACGGAGCCGTGTTCCTCATCGCCGAAGCGGAACTCGAAGAGGCCTTCGCTGTGAGATTCGTTGTCCTCGAAACGCATGAACGGCAGCGTGCGCACATCGCGTTCGGCAACTTCCCCATCCGGCGAGCGGACGCGCAGCACGGGGTTGAAGTCGGGCGTCTTGGTGATTTGGAAATGGAAGCCATAGCGGTCGTTTTCACACGCGACATTGCGGATGAAGGTGTTGCGTCCATTCGCCCACCAGAAGCCCGCGCCATCGTTGGGATCGAACGACAGCACCTGTTTCGGCAAGGGCACGCTGCCAAAGGCCTGCACGGCGAGATTGCGGTCGAGCACGTTCCATTGCTCGGTCGCGTCTTCGAGGAAGAAGCCGTGGCCGAGTGACTGATAGCCGACGCAATCGCGGATGAGCAAGTGGTCGGTGCCGTGGATGGTGACCCAGCGGTTGTGCGAGTCCCAGATGCTCGCGCCGAGCACGCCGCTGCCGCGCATCGTATCGCGGACGAGATGGAAATGGATCGGGTATTTGCCGAGCACGCCTTCTTTGCCGAGATGCCGGAACTCCGCGTAACTGATGCCGCCGGAGGAGTCGCGGTGATACATCGTGTGACCCCGAGCACCGGCTGGATCTGCGGACTCGATGACAACATTGCGCGAGAGGTTGGCGACTTCACAACGCATCCATCCCGCGCCGTGGTGCGCCTTCTCCAATGGACGGTCAACGGTGAGCACCGCGTCATTGATGGCGGTGATCACGCGCTCCTCCGTGCCGATGGGTTTCTGTCTGCCACGCGACTTCTTTCGAAACGTCGTCCCAGACTCAATGGCGGGTGCCTCGCTCGTCGTGATGATGATCCGGTCGCCAACGTGCCAGTCGGCCACGCCTTGTTCCACCGTCACCTTCACATCGCCCGCCTTTGCTGGTGCCGCGAGCTTCAACCAGGTGCGCTGCATCGGTGAGCCATGCACGTCCCAGCGCCCGCCGCAGGCGATGATGGCGGGCAGGGTTTCTGGATTCGTGCCTTTGAACTGACGCAAACGGATGGTCGCCTTCACACCCGCCGGGATGGGCGACGCCAGCGTGCCGATCTCGAACACCGGCAGCGCAGCGCCAGCTAGTGGCGCGGGAGCGGCATCGTGGCAGTCAAAACCATCCTCCGTTGTCGTTTCACCCGGTTCGACCTTGATCAGTCCGACATCGAGCAACGTGGACACTTCCTGCGAAAACGTGAGCGTGCCCGCGACGTGCAGCATCCGCAGCGCAGCATCTGAATTCACATCATAGGTCACGACATGACCTGCACGAACCTGCACGAAATCACCTGCTTGGGGCTGCCGTCTGCCTTCCCAAGTCTGAGCGTCCGACCATTTGCCGCTATGCGCGGTGCGTGCGTCGAAGACGACGGGTTCCGCCGCGAAAATCGCGGCCGAGAACAGCAGCGCGCAAAAAGTCAGGATGGTTTTCACAGGGATGGGTGAGGTCATTTCAGATTTTTGAGCGCTGAGATCGCCAAGGGCTCGGCGGGGTCGAGGGTGAACCATTGCGGCAATGCGGCATCCAGCACTACATAGACGTCGTCGAAGCCGCCTTTCGGTGCTTTCTCGACGGAGAGGCACCAGAAGCCCTCCCACTCGTCGCCAGCCTGCGCTGGAGTGATCGTCGCACGTGCGACCGACTCTGTCTGCGTATCGAAGGTCTGCACGAGTTTGCCGCCCGGTGCGTAGAGCGGGCTCAGGCTCGTCTCGCCCGGTGCGCTGCTGCTGATGGAGATCGTGAACTGCGGCACGCCCTTAGGCACTTGGAAATAGAGTGGTGTGGCTCTGCCGGAAAGGTGGATGCCGCGAGGTTCGGCGTCTGCCGCGAGGGCGTAGGGCGCGCCTTTGAGTGCCACCTCGTAAGGCGAGTCGCTCTTGATCTCGACGTAATAGATCTGGCCCGCCGAACCGAGGAACAGCGCCGGCGTGCCAATGCGCAGGAGGCCCCCGGCCACCTTTGCCCCGGAGGCGGTGTAGGCATCGTAGCGCACCAGAGAGCCGGGCTTGACGATCTTCGTCACCATGACGCTGATGTCCTGATCAGCATTCGGAAAAAACAAAAAGCGTGTCTGGCCGCGAAGTCCCAGCGGCGTGATCGGGCGCGGGTGCGGCAGCGCGGGCATCCATGCAGCGCGCACCGGCGGGAATGGTTTTTCCATGCGCTTCATTTTGGGCGCGAACTCGACGCCGAAACCGGGATGCAGTCGGCCCAGCATGGTGTCCACCTCGGCATCGGCGCGATAGAGGGGCGAAGTCTTCGTCTCGGGCAGGAAGCCCGACGCGCGCAACTGCGACTGCATGAGCACGAGATTGTCGCCAAAGAACTCCAGTCGCGCACGCTGCGCCGGAGTTGCTGTCTCGGCAGCCTGCTTTGCGTCGAGGTAATGTGCCTCGATCTTCGCGTAATTCGCGGCGAGCACCTCGCTTTGATAACGCGGCGTGGCGGTGTAATTCGCGGTGGGGTCCTGATTGTAGAACACCATCACCACGGCATCGACTAGCTGGTGAATTTTCCGCACATGCTCACCCGCAGAAGGACCGTAGGCGCGGCGGTAGAATTCATCGCAGACGGCGTTCGCATCGAGCGCCGGGTTCCAGGCCATTCTCGACAGCACATAGTTGTTCACCGCCGCCTGGCTCCACTCCGCGGTGCCGTAAATGTAAACGCCCTTCATGCCATACTTCACCAGCCGGGGGAATGCGAAGTTAAGGATCTCCGGCGCGGGTGGGGTGATGGCGCCGCTGCTGCCTTTCAGCCAGTTGAACAGATCATAATAGGCGATCTGCGAGGTCTGCGCGGTCCAGGCTTTGAGGATGCTCTCCCACTCCTCCTTCACACCCTCGCGGTAGAGCTGGTAGCCATAGCTGATACTCGGCGCGACGACGAGGAAGAGATTCGGCTCGAGCGGCGGCACGCCCGCGCTCGGAGGGTAGAGATAGCTCGCATAGACATAGCCCGCGAGCTTGCGATCTGGAAACTCCTTGCCGACGATCTTCGCGACGTCGTTGTAGAATTTGAGGACGAGGGGAGTTACTGAGCGCTTGCCGCGCGGATCGCGGTCATAGAGCGCCTTGCTGGCAGCGCTCGTGCTCCAGCCATCGGAGTCAGTCGGCGAGAGCGAGAACACCGGGAGCTTCGGATTCTTGCGGAACGCCGCCATCGCTGCCTCGGCATAATGCTGGATCAGTCCGGGATGGGTGGTCTCGATCTTGTAGCGATCACCGAGGACGGGCGGATGCTTGCCATCCACCTCGGGGAACCAATCGGGATGCTGCGCGTGCAGCGCGGCTGGGACGACTTGCTGCCAGTTGTGCGAGTGCTCGAGTTTCATCGTGAAACCGAGCTTCTGGCGCGCCGACCATTCCTGCACGGCGGGCTGCTCGTTCTGCATTCCGGGCACTCGCCGGTTGCGAAAAAACGGATGCTCCATCCGATCCACCGCCGGCACGAGCACGGTCGCCCGCGATGGCACATCCTCGCCCATCGGACCGGGGAGCAGCCAGCGCACATCGAGGGTGTCCTCAAGGAATGTATAGACGCCATTCAGCGTGCCGGTGCTCGTGCCGCCTTCGGGCGTTAGTTCCTTGTCGGGTGTGTCAGGTCCGGCGATGAAAAAATTGCCGCCGCGGCTCACGAGGCGAAACCCTTCCAGCGGCACATCGCTCACGCTGATTCCTGCCGCACGTGCTTCCGGCGTGTTGCCCAACGCGATGAATGGGCTCTCCGCTGGCGCGTCGCCCGCGACGATCGGCAGCTTCGCTTTCGTGGACTTCTCAATGTAGCGCTGCAGCTCTTGCGCTGCCTTGCGGACGGAGCCCGGCGCACCCGCCGCATGCACGATGACACAAGAGCTGCGGCCCTCTTGGACGAGCGCAAGTTCGGTTGCCGCCGCGTTCGCGTGGCCGCACACCAAAGCAGCCAGCGCGAGGGATGAGAGGAGGAGATTGATCGTCATTGGTGAACTGTTTAGCGAGGGATTAGGCGGGCGATGAACAAACTACTACTTCGCATTGAGTTCGCGTATTTTGGCGTTTTTCCGGTCTCTGAGAATCGCTTTGTTCTCCAGCCTCTTGGCGATCCCTTTGTGGTCGGCGTTGGGATGGATGTAGCCAAGTTCCGACACGCGCGTGATGTTCAGGGCGTCGGGGAATTTTTTGTCGATGTCTTGTATCGCTTTCCAGTTCGCCTGCATCTTCGCCTTGATGGCGGGATCGGGTGTTTTTGCCTCAATGATCTGGTTCGCGAATGCCTGATTTCCCGTGTTCAGCCGCAGATAATCCAAGCCCGCACGCACGAAGGCGATGCGGTCGGCATATTCTTTACCTGCGGCGGAGGTCTTGGCTGCGGACGTGTCGAGAAGAGCGTAGGCGGTCTTGAAGAAGTCGGGATTGAAGGCCTCCGCCCAGGACTTGGTGCCTGCGGTCATCTTGTCCGGCTGGATCGCGGTGCGGTTGTCCTGGAGGAGTTTCCAATACGCTTTGATGTCTTCCGCCGCAGGTCCGAAGCCCGATTGGCAGTAGTCATCCATGACTTCATGCACCGGTTTGTCAGGATTCCAAGCGAGCTGCGCCATGACGTAATACATCGGCCCCTGCGTGGCCCACCACGACCACAGCATGTCGATGGAAACACCCGAAACGCGATTGGCCGCCGCTCGTTTGAGAAGTGTGGCTGTGCCCATGATGTCGGGCGGTCCGCCGGTCTTCCAGTGCGCCGGATCAGCGAAGTTCGGACGCCAGATCATGCCCGCCGTGGTCTTCTTGGACCATTCTTCGAGATTGGAAAAGCTGGAGGCGACGGAGGAGACGATCACGTTGCTCCCAGGCACCGCTTTGACCGGCGGAGTGGCCGCGCCACCATACGCCTGAATGAGCACCTGGTAGTTTTTGTCCGGGTAACGCTCCTTGAGTTTTCTCGCGAGGATATTGGCGAACGTCACCTCGCGATCCGAAGTGGCGACGCCGACCAGTTCCTTTGCGCCGGGATAGTTCCAAATCATTTTCGCCGCCTCGGGATGGTCCCAGGTCCGGCACTTGTCGCAGCAACAAATGCCACTGCCGGTGCTGTCATTGGCCGCGACATTGAAGACATTCCGGTGCGGGTTTTTGGCAATCGCCGCCGCCACGATCTCCAGCCACTGCTCGACCACGGCGGGGTTCGACTGGCAGATTTTCGCATGTCTCGGCTCACCTCGATAAATGCGCGTGCCATCCGATTGCAGGCCGAAGTATTCCGGGTGGGTCTTGTGATAGGTCGCATACCATTCGGTGAAGCCGTGACCACCGCTCGGCGTGTAGAGCGAGTCGAGCTGAAGGCGCTGGCGACGGACCCAGTCGCCACCGCTCAGTCCCGGCTTCCCTCCTTGTTTATAGAGGGCCAGTTGAGCATACACCGTCGTTCTCTGGCGGATCTGCGGGTGGTAGCGAAACTCAAGCGGAGCAACGGCAACTTTCGACTTCTTCGGCACGACTTCTCCCGCCGCGCCCGGCCAGAGCCAGCGGATGCCGAGCTGGTCTTGCAGAAACGTCGCCACGGCATTCACAGTTCCATATTCAAACTGAAAGCCCTCCACATCCCGGTTCGATTCCGCGAATCCCGCGAGATAGTCTTTTCGTTCCGCCTCCGTCTGGCCTGCGATGATCTTCTTCTTGTTCGTGAGCGGGTCCCACACATCGCGTCCGAGGATGGCGAGATGTTTCCCGTCGCACTTAATGAGGATCTCCTCGGGATGCTTGAAATCAAAATCAGTGCCTGGAAACAACGGCTTGAGCTGCGGCTGGAATCCAACCCAGATCGCATGTTCCGGGATGGGGTTCGGCAGTCCTTCCAGAATCTCAGGCTTCACGCCGCCGACCTTGCCGATGTATTCCGCCAAATCCGCCGCCGCGATATTGGTGAACATCGTCGGCTCTGCTGGCAGAATGATCGGTGTCAAACTCTTGCCGTTTTCGACCAAGACGATTCCAGCATTATTGCTGATCTCAGCTGAGAATGCGAAGCCCGTGAGCAGCAGCAGGCAGAACAAGTGGGCAGTCTTCATGGTCGATTTGGTGATGGGTGCGTTGCGTCATGGAACGCTGAGTTGGTCGATGACTTGCTTCAACGACCCTTGGGTCGAGACGATCTTGCCTGCCCGCACGTCTTCCTCACGAAACGTCGCCATCAGCACCTCGCCGAGCGGGGTGCGCTGGTGATCGTAGATGAGGTAAATCGTTCCGTCCTTCGCCTGCACGCCGTCTGGGTAGGTCACGTCGTCGCGTTCATCGAGCATGAGGCCGCCAACCCACGACTGGCCGTCGTCATCGGAGATGAAGGCCATCAATTTCTCGCGGCCGGCGCGTTCATTGAGCGGGCCGTGCTTCACGAGCAGCAACGCGCCGGATTGCAGTCGCCGCAGAAAGAAGCGCGAGGTGCAGTGACGGATTGCGATCTTTTCCACCGGCGTCCATGTCCTGCCGCCATCGCGGGAGATCGTCTCGGCCAGGCCCTGCATGCGGACCATCATCCAGAGCGAGCCGTCCTTGCGCTCGATGATCATCGGCTCGTCCGGGCCGCGCTGCGCGGGATCGGGCACGTTTGCAGTGCCGCGCAGGGTGAAGGTCTTGCCCTGATCCGCGGACGCATAAACTTTGATGCTGTCGTCTGCCTTCCACACCGACGAGGTGAGCAGCCAGTCGCCATTCGCGAGCACGGTGGGTTTGTTGAGCATGATGCCGTCGCCGAGGCGGCGCGGCGCTGACCATTTCGGCTCAGCCGCATCGGGATCATCCGTGGTGATGGCCCATATGCCGAAGCGTCCGTCCTGCAAGCCGACGGACTGGCCCCAAAAAAGCCAGAGACGGCCCTGCGGATCGATCCAGATCGCCGGGGACATGGCGCGCGTGCCGTTGCGCGGGAGGATCATGAGTTTCACTTCCGACCACGTCTTGCCGTCATCATCGCTGCACTTCAGCACCTGAAAATTCCGCGTGCTCTCGACATCGCGTCCATACACGGCCCACAGGCGGCCCTTCGCCGTGCGCTCGATGCCCGCGACGCCCTGGCGCTTCGTGGGCGGGATGTGCTGCTTCCAGGGCGCGACAATGATGTGCGCGGGTTCGAGCGCGAGGTCAGGTGAAGGCAATGGCCCGGCCGGCTTCTCGGCATGCAGCGCAACTAGCGGCGCCACCAGCAGGGCGGTCAGGAGGGTTAGGGTGTGTTTCAACGGGTTGCTGCGGACGTGTCGGGTTGTGTTCTGAGCGCCAGTGCAGCTTCGGCTGCCCTCATTTGATTTCGAGTTTCCCGAACTTCGCCGGCACGTGCCAGCCGCCACCGGTCGGGGAGAAGGCCTGTTGCTCCGGTTTTTCCAGACCGGCCATGCGCAGTCGGCCTACGTTGAAGAACCATGGGGCCGCCGCCGTGGGCTTGGCTCCTGCCACGCGGTGCTTTGGGTCGGCTTCGGCTTCTGCTTCGCCGACGACGGGGATGCGCAATTGCACGCGCCAGAAATCGGCGCCCTTTTCCGTTTTGACCTCGGCGAGGGATTTCCAGCCCTCTGTTGGGTCACCGTTCACCACGACTCCATCGGGAGACATCTCCATGATGTAGTAGGAGTGGTTCGGCGTTTCCAAACACACCGCCACATTGTCTCCACTGAAGACATCCTGGGTGACACTGAGTTTTTTCATGTCTGGCTCCATGCAGTGGATGTCGAGGAGCAATGCATTCTTATCCCAGCCCACTTTGAACGTGGTTCCTGGAACGGCCTCCTTGGCACCTCGATTGGCTTTCAGCTTGTAAGTGGTCGCCTTGGAAAGATCCGCGCCTTCGCTGCCGACCGCGAGCGGGGCTTTCGCACGCGCCTCCGCGAGTTCCTGATCCTTGGCCTTGTATTTGGCGATCATATCCGCCCTTGGTTGAAGCTCCGAGATCACGGCCTGGATGCGTTGCCCGTAGAGGGTGTCACCCGCCGCCGCCTTGGCCTGGTCGAGCATGTCCCTGAACTTGAGGGCGGTGCTCGATGAGACGTTCATTGGACTCCCTTTGCCTCTGCCGCGGCTTTCATCCCTGGTGGCCAGATTGCTCTCGGCGAAGTCAATCGCCTCCTTCATCGCCTTCGCGGCCGGGCCGTAAAATAGCGTGCAGTATTCATTCAGCACCTGGTCAACCTCCTGGTCTGCATCCCAGAAAAAACGGGACTGAACGTAGAGGGTGATGTGCTCCAATCCCATCGCCTGCCATTTTCCCCGATACTGACTGACCTCGCCGCTCCCTCCGAGCGCGACCCCTTTGAGATACTTGAGATCCTTCGCCATCGCCCGTGGGTGGAGGGCCGGATAGGAAATCGCCGCGCCTCGGACACCATCCTCTTTGCCCCAGAGGTGATAGAGGTTGTTCTCGAAGCGGAGGATGTTCCCGGGTGCCACCTTCGTTTTCCAGCGCTCCACACGGCTCGTGTAGTCGGCCCAGTGCTCGGGGTCGTTCATCTTCGGGCGACCTGAATTGGATATCTTGATCGCCACGTTGGGAGTGAACTTCCCGACTTTGTCCGAAACATCGTTGTAGGAAGTATAGGCCCCGCTGGTGATGAGTTTGTCGGGATGAGTCTGGTAAAGCTCGCGGCCGACGCGCTCGGTGAAACCCCACACCAGATCGGGAGTCGATTTTGCTTTGCACTTTTCGCAGCCGCAGTGCGAGAGGCCGTCTCCCGGCCAGAGATCCACGGCGGGCATTTCATAAACGTCGAACATGAATCGGCAATAGTTCACGGTCTCTTGGATGAGTCCCTCCGAGGAAAAGCACGGCGTGCCGTGCCCGCGATGTTCGATGTCCCGCTTGCCACCGAGGAGCGCGTAGTATTCGGGATGCGCCTTCTTCATCGCCTCGCCGCTGTAGACATTGGTGAGCCCGTGAGCGCCTCCGGCAAAGCCGATCTTCTGGTAGGGTGAGTTGATCCCGATCTGCCGTGCCCAGAGGACATCGTCGAAGGAAAAGCTCGAGTAGTTATTCCACATCCATGAGCGGAACTGGGTGTCGGGCACCACGGTCTTGTTCACAGCGGCCAACCTGATTGATTTCTGCTCCGGCACGACCTCCCCCAGCTTTCCGGGCATAAACCAGCGGACCCCCAGGCCGCGCAGGAACTCGCAGACCGCATTGAGCGATCCGTTTTCATCTTGGTATTCGAACCCACGCGTCGTGTTCCCGCCGGTGAGCCAAAGCCCGGCCGCGCCCTTCCCATAATTCGCCTCCAGCGTCGCGTCGAACTTTGCGGGAGTCCACTGGCTTTCGACACCCGATTGGAAAGGAAAACCCCACTCCATGTCGGTCTTGCCCGCGAGTGATTTTTTCCAAGCCTGTTCGGCTGTCTTGTCGTTCCGCTTTCTGGCCAGATACGCGGGCGGAGCGAAGTCGAAGTCATTCCCCAGCAGCACCAGCCAGTCCGGCCCGGAAACCACCCGAAATGCACCGTATTTCAGATCCGTGTCGATCACGCCCAGCTTGTCCGTCGCCGGGCTCTTGCCGACATGGATTTTGACCGGCAGGCTCGCCTCCGGGCGCGTCACGATCGGCAGTCGCGCCCCGCTCATGGTTTGGATGTGGCGCTGCAGTTCAAGAGCCGCAAGCGTCACCATCCTGGGGCGCTTTTCTGCCGCAATCACGATTTGGGCACGCGGCGCACCTTTCTCAACGAGCAGCGTCTGGGCAGCGCGGAGCGCCGAGGAAGGCAGTAGAAGGAGCGCGAGAATGAGTGTCTGTTTCATGATTAACGGCTGGGTGATCCTTCGGGGTGGGATCAACGCCCACCTTGGCTTTTAGGAAGTCCGAATCGCTGTTGAAGTCGCAGCAGCCGAGTTCCATGAGCCAAGGCCAGCCGTCTTGCTTTACGAGCGCTGCGAGGAGGCCGACGATCCCGTTCCCTTTTGGTGAACCATGCCTGCACGGCCTCTTGCTGCTCCTTCGGAATGAGATCGCTGAGTTGGTTGGCATGGTTGAGCAGGAGTGCGTCATGCTTCGTTTCGGGAGAGGTGGTGAAGACCTTGGGTGTGATTACTTCTTCTTCGGCACCCCAAGATCGATGCGGTTGATGTTATCGTCTCCCGCACCGTGAATGGTGATGATGGCACCTTCCTTGACCGTGGGGAGAACCTTCGCGGGGTTGCCGGCAAACTCGAAAGCGCCGCCGTCGATGCTTTCATAGACGGGCACGTCATCGGCAAACTTGTTCATGTGAAGCTGGTTGCCGTATTTCTTGGTGTAGGCCGGGCCGAGGTCTTTGCCAAGCATGAGCAGCCGCTCATTCTTGAACGAGATGAAGGTGCCAGTCGTGCTGCCCTTCCTCGCGCCGACGCGGACGAGCGCCTTGTTCCCGCCGACGATGATCCAGGTTCCAGCTTCCACCTTGCTCAAGACTTCTGCGGTGCCTGAAGGGATGTAGGAGTTGGAGGCATCGTCCCAACGAACGACCGGGGTCTTTGCAGGAACGTCCTTCCAAACCAAGCCGCTGTAATTGCCCTTGAGCGTCAGCGTGCCCTCTTTGAATGACACGAATTTGCCATAGCCCATCTTGTCTTTCTGGTCGGCAGTGTCCCCTGCTGGGGCTTGGGCTGCGACGGGTGTCCATGGCATGACAGCCATGCCCAGCATGAGGGCGTAGGTGATGATGAGATGACGGGATGCGTGTTTCATAAGATGCATGGCGGTTGATACGGAGCGGGGTTACTTCTTCACACCGATCTCGATGCGGGTGAAGAATCCGTCCGACGGCCCGGAATAAACCGTGACCAGAGTTCCTTCCTTGATTTTGGGCAAAGCCACAGCCGGTGTGCCTGCAAACGTGTAGTCACCGCCATCAATGCTTTCGAACACGGGGACGTGCTCGGCGAACTTGGGGTATTTGAGCTGGTTGCCGTATTTCTTGGTGAAATCGCTCACCGGGAGGTCTTTGCCGAGCAAGAGCATCGTGTCGTCCTTGAACGAGACGAAAGCGCCCGTCGTGCGGCCCTCTTTTCCAGCGCCCACAACGACGTGGGCTTTGTTTTCGGCCACGAAGATCCACGTTCCGGCCTCCACTTTCTCGAGGATCGCTGCGAAGCTGGATGTTTTATAATTTCGAGCGGCAGTGTCCCAATGAAAGACCTTGGTAGGCTCAGGAATGTTCGCCCAGCCCAAAGCACCGGCACTGCCCTTGAGGATCAGCGCGCCGTTCTTGAATGAGACGAAGGTCCCCCAGCCAGCGTTGTCGTTCTGGTCGATCATGTCCGGTATGGGTGCTTGGGCCACAACGGGAGTCCACGATGCGGTGCTGAGCAGAGTGACCATTCCGAGCAAGATGCTGCTGACGATGTTACGAAATGCGGTTTTCATAGGTTATTGGATGGATGAGTTGAGGTTGGTTGAACATTGAAACGCTGACGCTGCTTAAGATTGAACTATTTCTTTGGCGCACCGATGTCGATGCGGGTGATGTTGTCGTCTCCTTCGCTATGAACGATGAGAATGGAGCCCTCATTGACGTTTGGCAGGGTCGTCGCGGGAGTGCCCATAAGCGGGCAGTCGCCGCCGTCGATGCTTTCATAGACAGGGACGTCGGCGCGATGAGCGGGCGATGAGTGGGTGCAGCCGGCGCACCAGTTCACGCGCCGCCGTCTCGATGCAACCGTTGCGGCGGTAGTTTGTGCCGACAACTGACCTGTCCCTTTATCCACACACACACGGTGCAGCCGGGATTCTCGGCTTGCCTACGCCAGCAGTTCTTTCACCACCGCGCCCGTGCCGTCGGGCGTAGTGTAAAAGGGCCGCGCCTCGATCTCGTAGTGCGTGTCCGGCGCGATGCCGAGGCAGTGGTGAATCGTCTGATGCAGGTCGGCGATGGTGACCGGATTTTCGATCGCCTTGCACGGGCGCTCGTCGGCCGTTTTGCCGTGGACGTAGCCGCGCTTCACCCCGCCGCCAAACAGCAGCACCGAGCCCGCGCCGGTGAAGTGGCGGTGCAGGCCGTAGTGCTTCGCCTCGGTCAGGACGGCGGGCGCTTTGCGCAGATCGATGCCGGGCGTCGCCGGGTTTTCGGCCGAGCCTTCGACCATC
>JANNXQ010000188.1:0-32431 GCA_031409655.1 Chthoniobacteraceae bacterium
CAAGGCTGCTCCATCTCTCGCCAGCAATGCGTCAACACCTCCACCACCTTCCCTCCATAGCGCCGCGGCGCTCCACCGCGCCCGGAGCCCCGACCGCTCCGTCGCTGTCCGTGCAAGACCTTCAATGCATATTTGCGCTCCCATCCGCTGACCGCGCAAAATTCATCCAGCAGCCGGCTGCGCGCCGCCTCGGCGGTCCTCCGCCCATAGCGTTCGCGGACGCGGAAAATGTATTCAGCAAGACTCTTTTGACTCATGGCGGCGGGCATCCGCCACGGTGTCCTTCATGATGAGGCAATGGAGCTTTCCTCCCGCTCCTCCAAATACTCCCTCGGTGTCCTCTTCAATGAGGCAACACGCAGGGCTAATGGTGAGAGGATGGCGATTTCGGTGCGGGCGGGCACGGCGTAGGGGGGGGCGTTGCCGGTCGGGCGCGGCGGGGGTGGTGGGCTCGGGGAGGCGCGTCCTTTTTGGGCAGGCTTCGCCCAGGCGCGGCCTTGGGATAAAGGCGGCGCCTTATTGGGCGGTGGCTTTTGTTTTTTTCGCCCGCGCTTGCTCTTCGGCGCCGAGTTGGTGGGTGAGTTTTTGGGCGAGCGTGGCGTCGTCCACCAGGCCGAGGAGGTGCCATTGGAGCAGTTCCCAGACGCGTTTGCTGGGGCGGCGTCCGAGGTCGAGCTGGAGGAGCAGCGCGCCGATGAGGGCGAGGTAGAGTTGGTTGGTCGCGCCGCGCGGACTCTCGGCCAGCGGGTGCCCTGAGCGCAGTCGAACGGGCCAGTGTCCGCAGCCCATGAGGCATTTCACCCAGCGGAAAAAATACTCCACTTGCTGCAAACCCTGAGCTTGTCGAAGGGCCAGCGCTTTTTGTAGAGCAGCGCGGCGTCGGCGGCACGGAGTTCTTCGGGGCCGAGGTTGGTGACGAGGTGGAGGATTTGGCCGGTGATCCCGCGCAGCCAGAGGTGGCGCAGCCGTTCGCTTTGGGTGCGTTTTTTTGGCTCCCGAGCCGCACCCAGGCCTGCCGCAGGATGCCGCTGCGGGCGTCTTCTTCCCTGACGGGGAGTTCTTCCTCGAGGGTGGGTTCGCGGCCGTGGTCGATGACCCGGATGAGGTAGCGGCAGCCTTTGGCGCTCAGGTCGGGCAGTTCGCCGGCGAGGCTGGCGAAGAGATTTTCCAGCAGGGCGAGGTCGATGAGACGCTGCGTCTCCGAGAAGCAGCCGAGGCTGACTTTGGGGACGCCCATTTTTTCCTGCACGCCGAGCAGCCTGCTGGCCGCGACGATGCCGCGCACGGTGCGCGCGACAGGGTTGGCGAGGCCGAGCAGGAAAAGGCTCAGGTAATCGCCGAGGGCCAGGCGCCGCTTGGGGTCGGCGAAGGAGCGGTGGAGGGGCGTCTGGCTTTGGGTGATGGCTTCCTCGAGCACTTCACGAAAGCGCGACATCATCTTCAAGGAGCGAAGATCTTTTTCGGTGAAGACGGGCGTGGAGTGGGCGCGAGGTGCGGGCAAGCGAGCGCCCGCAGCCGCGATAACGATCGTACAACTGACAATCACGTGTCAGCACCGTGCCGCATTGAAGGCACTCGGGTTCTTCACTTTCTATGCCAAACGTCTTTGGCTGGAAGCCCGCGCTCCTACCTACCGCAGCACGCGATCGACAAAGATCCCGGCGACGAAGACCACGCCGACGAAGGCGTTGCTCGCGAAGAAGGCGCGGTTGATCGCTTCCAGATCCCGCTGCGCGGCGCTGCGATGCTCATAGACGAGCGCGACCGCGATGGCCGTGAGGCCGCCGTAGTAGGCGGCGCCGAGCTGCGCAGACACCCCGAACCAGACCAGCACGGCGAGCATGATCCAGTGCAACCGCTGCGCCCACGCGAGACTCCGCGGGATGCCGAGGCGCACGACGAGCGAGCGGAGACCCTCGGCCCGATCAAACTCGTGATCCTGCGTCGCGTAGATGATGTCGAAGCCCGCGACCCAGAGCAGCACCGCGAGCGCGAGGATGAGCGGCGGAAAGGCCCATCCGCCCCAGACCGCCAGCCACGCACCGACGGGCGCGACGGAGAGCGCGAGCCCGAGAAAGAAGTGGCTGAGTGAAGTGAAACGCTTCGTGAGCGAGTAGAAGAAGACCAGTGCGAGGGCGACCGGCGAGAGCCGGAAGCAGAGCGGATTGATAAACCACGTGGTCTGCACAAAGGCCGCGGTGCTCCCGACGAGGAGCGCCCCGGCCGCGGCCCGCGACACGAGTCGATGCCGCCCGACGGTCCGCGGATTGCGCTGATCGATCTGCCAATCCGCGAGCCGATTGAAGGCCATCGCCGCCGTCCGCGCGAAGACCATCGTCAGCACGATGAGGCCGAAGATTTTCAGCGACGGCAGCCCATCCGCCGCGACGAGCATGGAACCGAGCGCAAAGGGCAGCGCAAAGATCGTGTGCGAGAATCGGACGAACCGCAGCAGTCGAACCGGCAGAAGCTCGCGCGCCGCGCCGTCGCTCACTTCGGTTCGGCCGACTTCGGTTCCTCGGCTTCCTCGAAGATGCCGGTGAGCTTGTCATCGACCCGCAGATCCACGAGGCGCCAGACGCTGTCCGCCTTATAGAAATAGAAGCGCCAGCGGAGCGGGATCTCTTTGCCCAGCGAGATGTAGGTGGAGCGGATCAAACGCGTGCCGACCTTCTTGTCCTCCACGAGTTCAAAGCCGCTGATCACGCCGAAGACGTCGATGGCCTCCTTGGTCTTCTGCTTGAGCAGCCGCATCTCCTCCGGACGATCCGCGATGCGCGAACCCTTTGTGAGGGTCGCATACGCTTGATCGATCTCGCCTTCGCGCAAGGATGCAAAAAATTGCGCCGCAATCCTCGCCGGAGCTCCTCCGTCGCCGTGCGTCTCCTTGATGTTCGAAGCCGGAGTGGCCACGGGATTGGCCCCGGTTTGCACGGGCGCTTCAGGCGTCTTCGCGCCCGGTGGAAAGACGAGTGTCTTGGTCCTCGGCTTCTCCTCCGCAATCGCGAAGGTGCAAAATGCGGCGGTGGCGAGGAGCAAAGAGAGTCGATAGTTCATGCGAGCAAAGTTTCGAGACGGTGACGGGCCTTAACCGTGAGCGGCAGACCATGCGCGAAGGTCAGAAGTTCAAAATCAAACCGCAAGAGTTTTCCCAGCGAGCGCCGCATTTCACGGGCGTCCGCGCAGTATTTGTCCGGAAGCAGCGCAAAGCCCATGGGCTCCAGATGGATGAGCGCATCGCCAACATGCAGCGCCCCCGCCGCCGAGTGCAACGCGATCTCGCCCGCTCCGCCGCCCGGCAACTCGATGACGCCGAGCGATTCGCAAACCGTCGCCCCTTCACTCAACTCGTGATCGACGGCGAAGCCAAGTTCCGCGACCGCGTCGGGGTGCGCATGGATCGGGATCGAAAAGCGCGCCCGGAAATCGGCCGCAGCGCGGGCGTGATTGCCATTCGTGCAGACGATCGCCGCCGGCGGCGCGAGCGGGATCAACTCCGCGAGCGCATCCTCCGCCAGCGGGATCGGATCGATAAAGACGAGCCCGCTCGGCGTGACGATGGCGCAGCACGAGAGGTCACTTTTCACCGCCGGCTCGTACGCTTGCCAGAAAGCGACGCGGGGGGTGATGAGTTGGAATTCTTCAGCGATGGGCATGGCGGAAAGAGAACATCGATCATCGAACATTGAACATCGAATTGGCTGTCGATGCCTCCCAGCGAACAACATTCGATGTTCGACGTCCGATGTTCGACGTTCGATGTTCTCCTACTCCCCACTTCCTCATGTCCACTCCCCGCATCCGCACCACCACCGTCGGTTCCTATCCAGTCCCAGACTGGCTCGCCGCGCTCCCCAGCGAGCAAGCGCGCCTCGATGCGACCCGTGTTATCTTCGACATCCAGCACCAGGCCGGCATCGACCTGCCGACCGATGGCGAACTCTACCGCTTCGACATCAATCACCCGGACACCAATGGGATGATCGACTACTTCATCCGCCCTCTCGCCGGCGTCAGCACGGCGGTCGGCGCGAGCGCGTGGCGGCGCTTTGCGGGCACGGCGGCGATGGGCTTCCGCCGCAAACCCGCGGGCATCGTGACCGGACCGCTCGGCGAGGGTGGGCTGAATCTTTACGCCGACTGCGCGATGGCCGCGTCGGCGACGGCGTATCCGTTCAAGTTCACCGTCACCAGCCCCTACATGCTCGCGCGCACCTTGCTCGACGAACACTACCGGGACTTTGAGAAACTCACCCTCGCGCTCGCCGATCTGCTCGCGGAGCAAGTCCGCGAGCTGCCCTGCGCCTGCGTGCAGGTGGATGAGGCCAACGTCACCGGCAATCCCGCCGACGCCGATCTCGCGGCGGAGGCCATCAATCGCGTACTCGACGCGGTGAAGGTCGAGCGCGCGGTGCATTTCTGCTTCGGCAATTACGGTGGGCAAACCATCCAGGGCGGCGAATGGAAGAAGCTCACCAACTTCCTCTCCAAACTGCACACCAATCACCTCGTGCTCGAAGTCGCCCACCGTCCGCCGGACGACCTCGATGCGCTGCGCAACGTCGATCTGAAGATCTCGCTCGGCATCGGCGTCATCGACGTGAAGGTGAACCACATCGAGACCGCGGATGAAGTCGCGCGCCGCCTCGAAGCTGCCGAGCGGGTGCTCGGCGAAGGCCGCGTCGGCTGGGCCCATCCCGACTGCGGATTCTGGATGCTGAAACGCTCCGTCGCGGATCGGAAAATGGCGGCGCTCGTGGCTGGTCGGGACAAGTATCTCGGGCGCTAAGATTTTCACTGACCGAGCGCGGGTCGCGTGTATTCTGCCCGCCTTTCGCCAACCATGGACGAACTCCTCAATCTTCTGCGCCAGAATGCCCGCGCGTCTCTCGAGACGCTCGCGGCGGAACTCAATTCGACGCCGAAGGAAGTGGCCAAACACATCGCGGAACTCGAGGCAGCGGGCGTGTTGCTTGGCTACCAGGCAATCGTCGATCCCAGTAAGACGGCGGCGCAGAAGGTGATCGCGTGTGTCGAAGTGCGGATCACGCCGGAACGCGGTGGGGGCTTTGATCGGCTCGCAAATCGCATCGCGCGCTTCGCGGAAGTGCAGAGCTGTTACCTCATGAGCGGCGGCTACGATCTGCTCGTCGTCGTCGAGGGCAACACCCTGCAAGACGTGGCCTCGTTCATTTCGGAAAAGCTCAGCACGATCAAAGGCGTGATCTCCACGGCGACGCGCTTCCGGCTGAAGAGTTACAAGGAAAACGGGGTCGCACTGGTGCGCGAAGAAAAGCCAGACCGGCTGGCGGTGACGCCATGAAGGGATTTCAGATTTTAGATTTCAGATTTCAGATTTCGGCGGCCCGAGCCCGCTAGCCGCGCTCTTCGCGGCTCGTTCAACTTGCTCGCGGAGGAGCGCGGCGCTTTCGCTCTCTCCAAATCTGAAATCTGAAATCTTCGATCTTAAATCCCAATGAATCTCAACAAACGCGTCGCGCATCACGTGCGCGACATCCCCAAATCCGGCATCCGCGAATTCTTCGACATCGTCGCCCAGGAGAAGGAAGTCATCTCTCTCGGCGTTGGTGAACCGGACTTCGACACGCCGTGGCACATCCGCGAGGCGGCGATCTACTCCATCGAGCACGGCCGCACCCACTACACGTCGAATCTCGGCCTGCCCGAGCTGCGGAGTTCCATCTGCCGTTACGTGCAGAAACACTTCAGCGTGGCTTACGATCCGCGCACGGAAGTGATCATCACCGTCGGCGTCAGCGAGGCCCTCGATCTCGCCCTGCGGGCGCTGCTCAATCCCGGCGACGAGGTGCTCTACCACGAGCCTTGTTACGTGAGTTACTCGCCGAGTGTCGTCATGGCGCACGGCGTGCCGGTGGCGATCCCGACGCGCGCCGAGGAGGAATTTCGCGTCACCGCTGAAGCTCTCGCATCGCGGATCACCGCGAAGTCAAAGGTCCTGATGCTCAACTTTCCGTGCAACCCGACGGGCGCAACGCAGACCCGGGCGGAGCTGGAGAAGATCGCGCGGCTCGCCATCGATCACGATCTCATCGTGCTGACGGACGAGATCTACAGCGAACTTTCCTACGACCACAACGAGCACGTCAGCATCGCCTCGCTGCCCGGCATGAGGGAGCGCACCATTTTTCTGCATGGCTTCTCCAAGGCTTTCGCGATGACTGGCTGGCGCATCGGCTACGCCTGCGCGCCGGAACCGCTGACGGATGCGATGATGAAGATCCACCAGTATTCGATCCTCTGCGCCTCGGTGATCGCGCAAGACGCGGCGATCGAAGCGCTCGAACACGGCGCGCGCGGAGTCGAAGCGATGCGCAAGGAATACGAAGTCCGGCGCAATTACATCGTCCGCGCCTTCAATGACCTGGGCCTCCCGTGCCACAAGCCGAAGGGAGCCTTTTATACCTTCCCAAACATTGAGAGCACCGGGCTGAGCAGTCGCGAGTTTTCGCTCGGGTTGCTCCAGAAAAAAAAGGTCGCGTGCGTGCCTGGCGGTGCCTTCGGTGCGAGCGGCGAAGGTTTCGTCCGCTGCTGCTACGCGACGAGCCTCGAGCAAATCAAAGTGGCGATGGAGCGCGTGGGCGACTTTGTCGCCGAAACCAGGAAAGCAAAAAAGAAATGAGCCAGGTCACCAAAGCCGTCCTACTCGCGGCCGGCAAAGGCACGCGAATGCTGGAGCTGACCAACGAACTCCCAAAACCGATGCTTGCCGTGCAAGGCCGGCCCATCCTCCTGCACATCGTCGATGGCCTGCGCGCGGCCGGCGTCACCCGCATCCTGATCGTCGTGGGTTATCGGGCGGAAGTGGTACGCGAGTTCTTTGGCGACGGGAGCAAGTTTGGCGTCGCGATCGAATACATCACCCAAGAGGTCCAGGACGGCACGGGGCGCGTCGTTGAACTGGCGCGCGACTTTGCCGGCACCGATCCCTTCGTCCTCAGCTATGGCGACATCCTCATGAATCCCGAGAACTACCGCCGCCTCACCGTGCCCGGCGACGCCGAGGCGCTGATCAGCGTGAAACACAATCCCGGCGAAATCGCCAAGGGAGGTGCGGTCTTCGTGAACGAGCGCTTCGAACTCACCGACCTCCGCGAAAAGCCCGCGCCCGGCGAACCGACGAGTCCCTGGTATAACGCGGGCATTTACACGTTTCGCCCGAGCATCTTTGAGTTCACGGCGCGGTTGGAAAAATCCCCGCGCGGCGAATACGAACTGACCGACGCCATTCGTGCCTTGGCACTCAGTGGCCGCGTGGTGCAGGCCTTTGAGTTAAAAGGCGATTGGGCCGACGTCCGCGATCCCACGGTGCTCGCGGAACTCAACGCCCGCTAGGCCGCGCCTAGCGGTCTTCGAGGGAGAGCTCGCGACCGCTCTTCGCGGCTAGTCCGGGACGGTGAAACTGAACCGTGAGCGACTGCTCGCCGCACTGGAGCACAACGCTCCCGTCGGTGATCTGCTGCAAGCGAATCCTCGGGGCCGCCTGCGCCGGAGCCGCCACCGGAGTGACACCGGGCGGGACGGCAGCCTTGGCGGTTTTCAGATATTCGCCTTCGCCGTAGGCGCGGCCATTGATGACCGCGAGTGACGGTGAGCCGAGGAGAATGCTAGTGATCTTAAACTGGCTCGCATCGAGCGTCGCGACCTTCTGCGCCACGGGTGCCGCCACCGCACCGACCGGCGCCGTCTTCGCAGGCCTGGCGAAGCCAATGGGCCAGAACGGGGCGCGAGCCTCCGCGGCGGTGGTGAATGTCGAGCGGTGCTTTACCTGATAGGCCAGAGGTGCCGGCGTCTCCTCTGCCCCAGCGACGGTGAGCGCGAAAAGGCTGATGGTAAGAGTGTGAACGGCGAGTTTGGTGTTCATTGTTTGGCGATATTGTTGACCGTAATGAGGGCGTGCTGGGACGAGACGTCGTCGTGGCTCACTTCGAGCATGAGACTGGTGATTTCGACGAGCGGCTCTTCGTTTTCGAGCGCGCAAATCGCCTGGCCGTAACTCGCAAAATCGACCTTCGGCAGATCGATCGTCCACGCGATCCTGCGGAAACCGGGCAAATCCTTCTCGACCGTTTCGGTATTCATTTTCGCAGCGACGCGATCGATCCCATAGCGCTTGAAGAATTCGCTCACGCGCGGCGGAAACCACGCTACTGGAGCACCATCGGGAATCATCGGCTCGATCTGCGGCAAGACCTTCGTCTTCTCGGGCGCGGTCCGCTCGAGCTCCTGCAGCTTCTTGACCTGGTCCTTCGCCTTCGTGATCTCCGGCGAGAGCGCGGCGATGTTCTTGCGGATGGCGTCCTGCTTTTTCAGCTCAGGAAAGAGCAGCATGTCGAAGTAGCTATAGACCACTCCGATCAGGAGGAGAATGCCGAGTGCCAGTTTTTGGATTTCATCTTTGCCGAGTTTCATACGTTCAAAATTTAGCGTTTCTTGCGGCCGGTGGCGGCAGGTTCAGCAGCCTCCACTCCCCAGTTGAAGGCCACAATGATGGCGAAGCTGGCGGTCGGCAGTTGCTTGCCCTCAAAGGCCACGGAGTCCGAGCCGTCGTCGAGCGAACGGAAAGTGGCGACCACATTGCGATACTTTTCACCGAGCCGTTCGGTCACCAGGATGCGCAGTTCCTCGGCGATCTTACGGGGGTCTGGCCCGGCGGAAATGCCGTCGATCGTGAGCGAGCACTTGCGACCAGCTTCCATGTTGGACTCGCCGCTGAACTTCACGAGTTGCACCTCGCGCGGGACGACTTCCACGACTTGCGCGAGCAAGGGCGCCCAGTGAAAGCGATCCTCGATCCGGCGTTCGACGATGTCGTTCACCTTGATCTTCGCGTTGATTTCATCTTCGCGGGCCTTGGCCACTTTGGCTTCCGGTTCCAGTTTGGCGTGCTCCGCTTTGACCCGATTGAGCTCCGAGTTCAGGCCATGCGATCGGCCTAGTTGCACAAAGTAGTAACCGGCGAAACAGACGGCGACAGCCCCGAGGCCGAAGAGCGAAAGCTTGAGCGGGTCGCGCCGCTTGAGCGCGGCCCTTTTCTGGACTTCGTGATAGAGATTGAGGCGAAGAGGCATGGATCAGTTCCCTTTCAAAAGTTGAGCCGCGGCACCGCAGGCGACGTTCAGGTCCATGGCTTCGCTCACGAGATTCGCCCGGCGGCTGGCGGGCACGCTGTTCTCGCATTTGTCCACTGCGGTCCACGATTCGCACGGCAGCCCCAGCTCCTCCGCCATGACTTTGAGCAGGGTCCGGGATTTCGCCGGACCGCCGGAGACGTGGACACGATCGATGCGCTGATCGCGCTGATGCTCCAGAAAGCCGATGGAACTCTGGATCTCGCGGACCAGCGCATTCAGCGCCACCCGCGTGTATTCGACCATCACTTCATCTTCATGATCCAGCGCACTGAAGACGGCCTCCCGCGGCTCGTCCGTCAGGCCAATGAGCGCCTCCGTGAGCGCACTGCCGCCGAAGTCGATCGTGCGCACCAGCACCAACTCGCGTTTCACGCCGACCATCATCGTCGAGTTTGTGTGTCCGATATCGACGAGGAAAAAGGCGCCGTTGTTGAAGATCTCTGGATGGGCAAACTCGAAAGCATTGAAACTGCAGATCGGGGCGAGCTGCATGACACTCATGGCCGCGTTGTTCTTCTCAAAGGCACTGCCGATTTCCGTGACCTGCGTGCGGGGCAATCCGCCGACGAGGTAACGCTTCTGGGCAGACTTGCCCTGCTCGCCAGCGGAGTTGTCGATCGGGATCTGATCGCAATCGAGGACGAACTCCTTGCAGTCCTGATTGAGCAACGCGATGCCGTTGAGACGGAGCGCCTCGCGGAGTAACTCCGGCGGAGTCTCTGGCTGCTCGATGATGCGGATGAGCGCTTCGGGACTCGAGACTGCGACCGCGCAGGACTTCGCCGTACCGCCCATTTCCTTGAGCAGGTTTTTCAGATGCCCGGAGAGCACGTCGGCCGTTGCCGCCGGTTCTTCGAGCACTTGCGAAGCGAAGTGCGTGATCGCAAAACGGTCGCTGCCCTTCCGCTGGAGACGGACGGATTTGAGCGAGTAGCGCCCCAAATCCACGCCGATGACTGAGGTGGGAGTTTTTGCCATTACAGGTTGAAAGATTAGCAGTCGATGTGCCGGAGTTTCTGGTTTCTCGGGAAATCTCTCAGCGCGCACCAGAGACGATTGGTGGCTGCTGGTCCGGCGGCATATCCGCCCCTCGTGAGCCGCGCAATTCCCCGAGCATGTGGTCAAGAATGAAAAGGGCCGCAGCCGCCGCGATGACGATGAAAACGACCCCGATCGCGAGCCCGAGACCGCGGGACCCACGCGCCTTTTCTCGTTTCTGGCGGTGCGCCGTGAGCTGGATTTCGAGCAAGCGCGCAAGTTGTTCCGGTGTTTGCTGGACGGGCTGGGTTTCGATCGTGCTATTCATTCGCGTCGGATGATTGGATCTGCATCGCCTCAGAAAGCTTATTTCGGACCCTTTGTGGTCTTCCTCGGGCTCATTGGGCTGGGCGAACTCGTAAAAAAGCCGTTTGAAGGGATGGCCGTCGCGTGGCCCCTCAGCACGCCCATGTATTGGGTCTTCCCGTTACAAACGCTCGTTTGCGGCTGGCTGCTCTGGCGCTGGTGGCACCACTACGAGTTGAAGATGCCGACCCGTCCGATCTTCACGATCTGCATCGGGCTGCTCGTCCTCGGCATCTGGATCGCACCGCAGGAACTCTTCCACGCCGAGCAGCGACTGGACGGCTTCGAGCCCGCACACTTCGGCGGCGGCGCACCGTATTGGGTGAATCTCATCTTTCGCTTTCTGCGGCTGGTGATCGTCGTGCCGCTCGTGGAGGAGATTTTCTGGCGCGGCTTCCTCCTCCGCTACGTCATCGACCAGGATTTCACGAAGGTGCCGTTTGGAAAATTCACCTGGGTGTCGTTCCTCGCAGTGACGCTCGGTTTCACCTTTGAACACGCGCAATCCGACTGGCCTGCGGCCGCTCTGGCGGGCGCGCTCTACAATCTCATTGCCTACCGGACGCGCAGTCTCAGCGCCTGCGTGCTGGCGCATGCGATTACAAATTTCGCCCTCGGGCTCTACGTCCTGCGCACCGGCCAGTGGGGATTTTGGTGAGCCCGCGGCAGAAGTCCTGCTTTTGCTGCTTCCATGTTTGGCAGCACTTTCACTCACAAGATCCTGATGACCCTCGCGTCTGGCTTTGCCGCCGCGTGCCTGCTCTTCGCCTTCCGGCACATCGTGCAGCAGGCCTTTTACGAGTCGAATGAAGGCTGGAAGGAAAGCATGCACCGGAGCGTCACACCGCCGCCGAATATCCGGTAAGGATCGGGCCGGGAGGGACCGCGGACAGCGCGGATGACCAGGGATTTTCCGAAACGATAACTGTTCTCCGCGCAGTCGTCAGCGGAGGCCGTGCGAATCAACCCGCGCAATCCACCTGCTCGCCGGCCTGCGCCTGGTCGATCGAATGCGCGGCGCACATCAGCAGCGTCTGCCAGTTTCCCCGGATCGTTGGCATGACCACGCAAGGATGAGAGGCCTCGGTGACGCGACCTTTCTTCCAACCGACGATTTCGTTCAATGCCTCGACGCCGATGATTTCTCCGGTCTCAGCGTGGACGATCTCGCCGCCGATCACGCGCACGTGGCCCACCCCACTCGGCGAGACAAATTCCAGGACCGAAGTGGACGCGCGCAGGCACGTCATCTGGATGATGTCGATCGGGGAAAGATTCCGCAGCAGCGCATCGAAGGCCTCGTCCTGCTCCTGCCCGGCCGCGCCGCCGAGATTGACGGACGCCGAGAGCGCCCGCTGCAAGACCCGCGCGAGACTTTCCCGCTCGATCGGCCGCTCGACCACGGCAAACAAGCCGGCGTCGCGCAGGGCGCGATCATCGATCCTGCCCGGGTTGGCCATCGCGATGCTGGTCACATCGGGGTGGATCAGCTTCACGTCGGAGAGAAATTTGAGCACGTCGCCTTCCGTCTCGGAGGTGTCCGCAAGGACGATGGCGACCGGTGTGCTGATGGCCAGGGTCTGCGCCGCCGCGACCGTGCGCGCATGAACGACGCGGCAGTCCGGCATCGCTTCCATCAAATCGGCCACGATGCGGACAGCATTGATGTCATGGCTCTCGAGCAGGAGAATAACGGGGCTGGTGCGGTGCATACGAATCGGAAGGTGGGCCGGGGCAACTCGTCGCGGCTGCATCCTTGATTCAGCAAAGGCCATGCCCCTGCCCCCCGCTCCCAAACTGGCCTCTCTCCGCCTACTCGAACTGTTTGCGAAAAGCGGCGAACTCCTCCCGCAGAGCCGCGAGGTCGCCGCGGACGGCCGCGAGTTCTGCCGCGAGTTCGTCGGAGCGCGACGGCGTTGGTGGCGCCGGCGGCGCGGGCTCGTCTCCGAAGCTTTCCGGCTGCTCGGCGGACAGCAGTTGACGGTAGCGCCTTTCCTTCTGCCCAGGCCGCGCGGCGAGCACCCGCACGAGCGGAGAATCACCCTTTGAGAGTTCGTCCAGCCGGGCTTGCACATCTTCCAAAGTGCGGAAGGCAAACATCCGCTCCGCACGCGTCCGCAATTCCCCCGGCGTCTGCGGCCCCCGCAGGAGGAGCACACAGAGCAGCGCCACCTCGCGCGGATCGATCGTAAAATGCTCGAGCAGCTTGTGCTTATACTTTTGCACCCGCGATCCGGCCCCGAAGATCACCGTCGCGAGCTTCTTTTCCCGCAGGCTATTCACGCCGTCCTCGACCGTCTTTTCGTCGTAGCCAACCACTGGCTCCCGGTTTGTCGCTTGATTGCAGGCCGCCGTGAGGGCGTGCAGCGAGAGCGGGTAGTTCTCTGGCGTGTGGCGTTCCTTTTCGACGAGGCAGCCAAGGACGCGGGTTTCGACCGGGGTGAGTTGAAAGGCAGGCATGTGGGTGGAGACTTACGGCAGGTGGGACGCTGGGCAAGCGGCTTGCTCTGATACTGCCGCCATGCCGACGAACTACAACACCCGGAGGGTCACCCCAGGCTCAGGAACCTTCCTGAATCCGAGCCTGAGCGTGGCCCTGCGTCACGACTACGAAGCCCTCTACAATGACGTGCATCAGGCCAATGCGCTGGCCTCGGATTTTCAAAAGCACGAGGCAGGAAAGACGAACGAGATCGCGGTTTTGCAGAAGGTCTTCGAGAACGCCCAGGCCGATCTCGCCCGGCTCTGCACGAGTATCGCCGAGCTGCGCCAGGAGCGGCATCAGCTCGCCAATGAAGCGATGCTCGCGATGGCCCTCGAACGGAAAGTCGGCGACCTCACCAGCGAACGTGACCGCCTCCGGGCCGAAGCGGACGCGATGCGCCGGGCGCTCGCCAGCAGTCAGGAGGAAATGGCCAGACAAAAGCTCGCGAGCGACACCCAGATCACGCGGATGGCGAAGGATATGGACGCTCTCCGTCACGGACCGCCAACGGCCACCGCGACGGCAGATCCCGACATCCACGCCGCCTTGACGCAAATCTCCGCCACCCTCACGCGGCTCACCGCGATCGTCGAAAAGCAGCCCGCCCCGCCCCGCCCCAGCGCACCCGCGGAGGGCACCATCGATATCCAGTTCGACGCCTGACCCGCCCGGACCGGCGCGTCGTCTTACGGCAGTTGCTTGATCTGGATGTACCGGTACTCCATCTGCCCGCGATCCCCTTCCAGCCCGATCGGGCCAGTCTCCGGGAGCTTCAGCGCCTCCTCGAGCACCTCGCCATTGCAGGTGCAGCGAGCCACGCCGTCTTTCACCGTCACCTCGATCACATTCCAATCCTGCGGCTTGTAGCTCTTCAGCGTTTTGTAGGGGCCGGCCACGAGGTAGTCCCGGCACTGGAGCTGAGGTTTGCGGAGGAAAATGCCGCTATCCGCGTTCACTCCGGCGCGGAATTCCAGCTTCAGGATGAAGTCCTTCGGAAACTCGGCGGTGGTCCACATTTGCCGCAGGCGTGGGCCTTCGGGCTTCGGCGGATTCACCACGAGCGCTCCCGCCCGAGCCGTGTAGCGCCCGTCGCTGGCCTCCGTTTTCCCGTCAAATTTCTCATCCGGTAGATAGCGCCAGCCGGTGAGGTCCTTGCCATTAAAGAGGCTCGTGAAGCCAGGATCCGGCGTGAAATCAGCGGCCTGAACGGCAGCCGCGGTGAAGAGAAGGGACGCCACGAGGAAGCGGACGGAGAACATAGAGGATGGGGTTTTGGGTGGGAACGAGGGCATTGCAGGAGCGTGGTCCGCCGGCTCGGAACGGGCAAGCGGGAAAGCCACTGCGGCAGCTCCCCAGCCCGGGTCTCCGATGCGGCGAGGTTGTCGATAGATTGACAAATATCATTATCTCCATTAACCACGCCCCCATCTGAGAGTCCGTCCGATGCGCGGTTTTTCGGTGTCGGCGGCGCGTCTCCCGAATTCCATCCGCACCCCACCCTCACGCCATGCCGCCACTCCGCTCCGCCTCGAACCCCGCTCGCCCCCGCCCCCTTGCCTCCTCCGGAGCGAGCGCCATCGAAGCCCTCGAACAGCGCGTGGTTCCCGCGGCGGCCATTTTCGACCTCGGCAGCATCGACGCCACGAGCAGCGTGAAGATCATCGGACTGGCGGACAGTGACGGCACGGGAGTGGCGGTCAGTTTGGCGGGCGATGTGAACAATGACGACTTCGATGACTTCATCATCGGCGCTCGCGGGGCCGATCCGAACGGCAGCGAGAGTGGCGCCAGCTATGTCGTCTTCGGAAAGACAGGCGGCCTCGGTGCGAGCTTCGATCTCTCGACGCTCAATGGCACGAATGGCTTCAAGATCAGCGGCGAAGCAGCGACCGATTCCTCCGGCAGCGCGGTGAGTCGCGCCGGAGACATCGATGGCGACGGCTTCGATGATCTGCTCGTCGGTGCCTACAGCCACGACCCCGCGGGTGCCACAGGCGCGGGTGCAGTTTATGTGATCTACGGAAAGGCCCCCCCCTTTGCCGCCAACGTCAGTCTTTCCTCTCTGGGAATCACCAAGATCGTGGGCGAGGACGGTGCCGACCGTTTCGGCCTGTCCGTCGCGGCGGCGGGCGATGTGAACAAGGACGGGAAGGCCGACCTGATCCTCGGCGCCCCGAGCGCGGGGCCTGGCGATCAACCGGGCAAGGCCTATGTGATCTTCGGCAAGACGGGTGGACTCGGGGCGAGCGTGAATCTCTCGACACTCACCGGCGCAGATGGCTTCCGGATCGATGGCGGCGCCGAGGGTGACTACGCCGGACGCTCGGTCAGCGGCGCAGGCGACATCAATGGCGACGGTTTCGACGACGTCATCGTCGGTGCCTACGGGGCCGATCCCAATGCGGCAGACGAGTCGGGCGCCGCCTATGTCATTTTTGGCAAAGGCACCGCCTTTGGCGCCGCGATCGCACTCTCCACGCTGGCCGCTGCGGACGGCTTTAAGATCAACGGCGAAGCCGCAGGGGACTACGCGGGCTGGTCCGTGAGCAGCGCAGGCGACATGAATGGCGACGGCTTCAGCGACCTGCTGATAGGAGCAAAGGGCGCAAACAGCTACTCGGGCGCGGCGTATGTCGTCTTTGGGAAAAACACCTCCTTTGGCGCGAGCCTCGATCTCTCGGCCTTGACCGGGACGAATGGATTCAAGATCCCCGGTCACGAAGCCGGCGCGAATCTCGGCAGCATCGTCAGTGCAGCAGGCGATCTGAATCACGATGGCTTCGACGATATCGTCGTCGGTGCCGACCGTGCCAGGCCGAACACGGATGTCGATGCCGGCTCGGCCTACGTGGTCTTCGGCAAGTCCAGGGGCTTCGCCGCCAGCCTCGATCTGACCACGCTCAATGGCACGAATGGATTCCGCATCAATGGCGACGCCGCCGGGGACCGCGCCGGGTTCGCCGTCAGTGCCGTGGGCGATCTCAACGGCGACGGCATCGACGATCTGCTCGTCGGCGCGCCCGATCTCGCGGGCACTCCCGGCCCTGGTAGCGCCTTCGTGATCTACGGCGAACGTCCGGCCATCACCTACGCGAAGAATTTTCGCACTGCCACCTTCACCGACAGCGACGGCGATCTCGTCACCGTCCGCGTGAACAAAGGCACCCTCGACGACGGCAACTTTGAACTCGGGACGACCGGCAATCTGCTCCGCCTGAACCTCGCGGATGACGGGACGGAATTCGCCGGTGCGGACGTCTCCATCACCGCGAGGAAAGTGCGCGGCGGCACGGGCGACGGGAAGGTGCATGTCGGCGCAATCGACGCCACCGGCATCGACCTCCGCAATGTCACCGTCTCCGGCGATCTCGGGCAGATCGATGCCGGCAACGCCGATCTTCTCACGTCCGGCATCGCTTCACTGAGCGTCGGCTCGCTCGGCGCGCTCGCCGGGACTCAGCCGGTCGGCACGCTCGACGGGCTGCACAGCGAGATCGAGGGCAAACTCGGGCGACTCCGCGCCGCTGGCATCGTGAAAGGCTTCGTGGATGTGACGGGTGCGATCGGTCCCGTGACCATCGGCGGCAGTCTCGATGGGAGCGCCGTCGGGGCCACCGCCGGCCTGCTCAGAGCCACTGGCGACATCGGCGCCGTTTCCGTGAAACTCAGCATCCTCGGCGGAGCCGACGCCGCTGGCCTCGAGGCCGGGGGCAAACTCGGACGCGTGACGGTCGGCGCCGACCTCTCGAGCGCCGATGCCGCGAAGCCCGTGCATATTTTCGGCAATGCCGCGGCGGCCTTCGCCATCGCTGGCCTCTCCGTGAAGGGCAACATTTTGAACACCGTCATCCTCGGCGATCCGAACACCACTCACAATCAGAGCACGCAGATCGGCGACGCCAACATCGGGGCCGTCTCCGTGAAGGGGAACTGGACCGGGTCGCATCTTCAGGCCACCGGCAATGTCGGGAATGTGACCGTCGGCGGCACCTTCACCGGCGACCCGAGCCACGGCATCGTCGGTGGCGGCAAATTGGGACGGGTGAGCATCGGCGGCGACCTTCTCGGCGAGAGCACGGCCTCGCAGATCATCATCTGCGCCGTCGGCAAGCTCGGAGGGCTCAAGGCCGCCGACGCCCTCGCCATCGCCGGCCTCACCGTGAAAGGCCGCGTGGAAAATGCCGGCATCCTCGCCGGCTACAGCCCGACCCTCGGCGCCGCCAGCCGCGACGCCAGCATGGGCGCGGTCTCCGTCGGCGGAACGTGGATCGCCAGCAGCCTCGTCGCCGGCGTTTCGGATGACGGCCAGACCGGATTCGGCATCGGCGACACCCCGATCCAAAGCAACGACACCGCGCTCATCGCGAAGATTGCCTCCGTGACCATCAAGGGCACCGTGGACGGCAGCGCCATCGGTGGTCACTTTGGCATCACCGCCGAGCAGATCGGCACGGTGAAGATCAATGGCCTGAAGCAAGCGCTGACCAAGGGCGTGGACGACATCCTTCCCAACCCCGCGCCGGTGGACCCCAACTTCCGCATCGTCGAGGTGCCGAAGCTTCTCCCCCCGTAGAGCAAAGGCAGCATCCGGTCCCAGATCCGGGGAGCACGCCGCTTGTCGCCATCGCGCCGACCCGGTAAACCGCTGCCATGTCCCAGCCCCAGCTCGAGCTTGCCGGTTCGCGTCAGTTTGCCTCCTGGCTCCGCGAGCAGCACCTGAGCCTTGCTTTCACCACCTACCAGAGCGGGAAGCTCTTCCTCATCGGCCTCAAGCCCGACGGCGCGCTCTCGGTCTTCGAGCGCACCTTCGAACGCTGCATGGGACTCGCCGTCGCGGCAGATGGGCAGACGCTCTGGATGACTTCGCTCTACCAGCTCTGGCGTTTTGAGAACGCCCTGCCCGCAGCCGCCGCCGCACCCGCGGGCTTCGATCGCCTCTACGTCCCGCAGTGCGGCTTCACCACTGGCGACATCGACGCGCACGATATCGCCCTCGACGCGCAGGAGCGGCCCATCTTCGTCAATACGCTCTTCTCCTGCCTCGCCGCGCCGAGCGAAACGCACAGCTTCCGCGTCGTCTGGAAGCCGCCTTTCATCTCGCGCCTCGCCGCCGAAGATCGCTGCCATCTCAACGGCCTCGCCATGCGCGACGGCCAGCCCGCCTTCGTCACCGCCGTCAGCACCACCGACGTGCATGAAGGCTGGCGGGAACATCGGCGCGACGGCGGCGTGATCCTCGATGTCCCGAGCGGGGAAATCGTCGCCCGCGGCCTCTCCATGCCGCACTCCCCTCGCCTCCACGGCGGTCGCCTTTTCGTGCTCAATTCCGGCGCCGGTGAATTCGGCACCGTCGATCTCGCGAGCGGAAGATTCGAGCCCGTGTGCTTCTGTCCCGGCTACGCGCGCGGTCTCGCCATCATGGGAAATTTCGCCGTCATCGGCCTTTCGACCTGCCGCGAGAACCGCACCTTCTCCGGCCTCCCGCTCGATGACGCGCTCGCCGCGCGCCAGGTCCAGCCGCGTTGCGGTCTGCAGGTCGTCGATCTCCGCACTGGCGACGTCGTTCACTCCCTCAGCATCACCGGCCTCGTCCGCGAACTCTACGACGTGGCTATCCTCCCTGGCGTCCGCACTCCGAGCGCGCTTGGCTTTAAGACCGAGGAAATCCGCCGCACCATCACGATCGAGGACTGATGACGCGCCCTCCGTTTCGCCGTAATAGACGTCCTCTGAATCCATCCACGCCATGACCAAACGCATCGGAGTCCTCACCAGCGGCGGCGATTGTCCAGGTCTGAACGCCGTCATCCGCGGCGTCGTCCGCGCCGCCACCAACCTCAATTGGGAAGTCATCGGCTTTCACGATGGCTTTGAAGGGCTGCTCCCGCCGGCCCGGCATGAGCGGCTCGATGTGCGGCGCACCGCGGGCATCATGCACCTCGGCGGCACCATTTTGGGCACGACGAATAAAGGCCACTTCGTCGCCAAGGTTGGCAAAGGCGAACGCGCCACCGTTTTACCGGAAGTCATCGAGCAGACCCGCGCCACGCTCCAGGCACTCGGCGTCTCCGTGCTCATCGTCATCGGCGGCGACGGCTCCCTCACCACCGCGCTCCAACTCGAGCGCGCCGGCATCCCCTGCATCGGCGTCCCGAAGACCATCGACAACGACCTCGAAGCGACCGCCATGACCTTCGGCTTTGACTCCGCGGTGGCCTGCGTCGCCGATGCCCTCGACCGCCTGCACACCACGGCCTCCAGCCACAAGCGCGCCATGGTCATCGAAGTCATGGGCCGCCATGCCGGCTGGATCGCGCTCTACGGCGGGCTCGCTGGCGGCGCGGATATCATCCTCATCCCGGAGATCCCCTTCGACTACGAGCGCGTCGCCGAAGCCGTGCGGCAGCGCGAGGCGGATGGCTGCCTGAGCACGCTCGTCGTCGTCGCGGAAGGTGCGCATCCGCGCGGCGGCTCCGAGATGATGCAGCAGATGGGCAGCGGGGAATACACCCTCGGCGGCATGGGCGAACGCGTCGCCCGGGAGATCTCCGCGCGCACCGGCAAAGAAACGCGCACCTGCGTCCTCGGCCATCTCCAGCGCGGCGGCGACCCCACCACCCTCGACCGCATCCTCGGCACCAGATTCGGCGTCTATGCCGTGCAGATCATCGCGGAAGGCCGGACCGGCCACATGGTCTCGTATCAAAACTACCAGGTGCAATCCGTACCCATCGAAGACGCCGTGAACCGGACCAAACTCGTCGCCCCCGACAGCCAGATGGTCCAGCAGGCCCGCGCGATGGGCATCCGGTTTGGCGATTGAGAATCGCTCTTTCTCTTCCTCTTAATCTTCTTCTTCCTCTTCCTCTCCGTCCCCGCTCATTTGTCAGGAGGAGGAAGATTAAGAGGAAGAACCACCGCCTTCCCCGCTCGACACCCGCGTTTTCCGAATCGAAATTCCCGCCCCATGAAGACCCGCATCGAGGCGCTCGTTTCCCAAGTCAGCGAGATCATTCTCGGCAAAGAGGAGGTCGTGCGCCTCGCCGTCGCCTGCCTGCTCGCGCGGGGACATTTGCTCATCGAAGACGTGCCCGGCGTCGGCAAGACGACCCTCGCTCAGGCGCTCGCCCGCTCGATCGGGCTGAATTTCCGCCGCGTCCAATTCACCAGCGATCTGCTGCCCGCCGACATCATCGGCAACTCGATCTTCGACCGCGAGCAGCAGCGCTTCGTCTTCCACGCCGGACCCATCTTTTCGCAAGTCGTGCTGATCGACGAAATCAACCGCGCGACGCCCAAGACCCAGAGCGCGCTGCTCGAGGCCATGGAGGAGGACAATGTGACCATCGACGGCATCACCCATCCGCTGCCCGCGCCGTTCTTCGTCATCGCGACGCAAAATCCGCAGCACCAGATCGGCACCTTTCCCCTGCCCGAGTCGCAGCTCGATCGCTTCCTCATGCGCCTCGCACTCGGCATCCCCGATCGCGCTGCGGAGCGCGCGATGCTGCTCGGCCTCGAGCGCCGCGAGTTGCTGCGCAAAGTGGAGCCCGTGCTCGGCACCGAGTCGCTGCGCGACATGCAGAAGAGCGTGCGGGCGATTCACACCTCCTCAGCGCTGCTCGACTATTTGCAGGATCTGCTCGCCGCCAGCCGCCAGCGACATCGCACCGGACTAAGCCCGCGCGCCGGCCTCGCCCTCGTCCACGCTGCCCAGGCCTGGGCCTTGATGCAAGGTCGCGACATGGTGCTGCCCGAGGATGTGCAAGCCGTGGGCCCAGCCGTGATGAGCCACCGCCTCGGGAGCGATCTGGACAGCGCCAGCGACTCGGGCCGCACGCTCGCGCAGGCCTTGGTGCGCGAGGTGGCGGTGCCGTAGGGTGCGCCCCTGCCGGAGCGGGGAAAGATCGAACATCGAACATCGAACACTGAACCTCGAACCTCGAACGGAGCGCGCAGAGGTCTGCCAGATTCGTTCGATGTTGGATGTTCGACGTTCGATGTTCGATGTTCCCCCACCCGTGCATCCAAAATCCACCCGCGTCTTCGTCCTCCCCAGCCGCAACACCATCGGCCTCGTCGCGGTGCTCGCGGCGATGTGGTACGCGGGGCTGTGTCAGAGCAATGGCGCGGCTTACCTGCTCTGCTTTCTGCTCGGATCGCTTGCCGCGGTTTCCACGATCCACGCTTGGGCAAATCTGCGCGGCGCCACCGTCCGCGCAGACTCGATTGCCCCGGTCTTTGCCGGTGAAGAAGTCATCGTCCCATTGGTCCTGAACGCGGAGCGCGGCGCCGAGCCAGTCGCGATCAGCATCCGCGCCCGCGCTGCGGCCAAGGGCGCACTCGTCCCGCGAATGACCGACGGACAGGAGCAGCGCGCGACCCTGCGTTTCACGGCTAAACAGCGCGGGCGTTTTCAGGAAGTAAACCTCGTCGCCACGAGCCTCTACCCACTCGGCCTGTTCACCGCGCGCCGGTCGTTCGTCGTGCGGCAGACTTGGTTTGTCTATCCGCAGCCTTCCGGATCGGCCCCCATCCCGCGCTCGGCCGCACCCGATCGGCAGCCGCGCGAGGGCGCGAAAGTCGAGGGCGACGACTTTGCGGGGACGCGCTCCTGGCTCCCCGGCGAATCGCAGCGGCACATCGATTGGAAGGCCGCCGCGCGCGGACAGCCGCTGCTCACCAAACAGTGGGCCGGGGAAGCCACCGTCACCGTGCTCCTCGACTGGCGCGACACGCCGCCGGGCGACATTGAGTCGCGCCTCGGCCAGTTCGCGCGCTGGGTCCAGACATCCGAGCGCGGCGGCGCCAGCTACGGCCTCGCCCTGCCCGGAACCACGCTCCCGCCGAGCCGCGGCAGCGCGCATTTCCACGCGTGCCTGCGTGCCCTGGCCGTCTTTTCACCGGAGGAAAGTGGCGCATGAAGCCGGCCCGAGCGATCGAGATGCTGCCCTTCATCGGCGTCTGCGCCGCGCTGTTGCTCGCCGCCATCCCGCTGCTCGATCACGTCGTGAGTTGGGTCACGGGGCTCCTCTTCGTCGCGGTCGTCACCCGGCTTTTCTTGAATCGGAGCGGGCGGCGGCTGCCTTCGCTCCCGCTGAAGTTGCTCATCTGCGCGCTCGGCATCGGGGGGATCGCGGCGACCTTTGGCACGCTCATCGGCCCGGAGCCTGGGCTCAGCATTCTCATCCTGCTCATCTCAATGAAAGTGCTCGAGACCGGCAATCCCCGGGACTTTCAGGTGCTCTGTCTCGTCGGCTTCTTCCTCGGCCTTTGCGCTTTGTTCTTCGCGCAAAGTCTCCTCCTCTGGATCTACGTCGCGGGCCTCGTCGCCCTGCTCACGATTTCGCTCATCCTCTTCCACGGCGGCGAAAGGCGCGCTGCCGTGCCGCGCGCGATCCGCCTCGGTTTCACTCTCCTCCTCCAGGCCCTGCCGATCACCGCGGTGCTCTTCTTTTTCTCCCCGCGCATCTCCGGCGGCTATCGCTTCCAGTTCAGCCGCGCAATCCTCGGGAACCAGGGCATCTCCGATCGCCTCGAACCCGGCTCCGTCGCCGCCCTCGCGCAGAGCGACACGCCCGTCTTCCGCGCGGAATTCCCCGACGGCACGATCCCTTCGAGCGAAGACATGTACTGGCGCGGCGCGGTGCTCTGGCGCTGCGAAGGACTCACCTGGTTTCGCGGCCCGCCGCTCTCGCTGGAGCGCCGCAGCGGGCAACTCGCAGGCCCGACGATCAAGCAACGCATCAGCCTCCAGCCGCATGGCGAGCGCTGGATCTTTGCGCTCGATCGTCCGTCCACGGAGCTGCGCACCGCCCCCTTTCAGCCCGGCGGCTTCCTCCAGAGCACCCGGCCCGTGCTGAACACCGTGATCTACACGGTCGAATCGCAGCCGGAAAATCGCGAGCTGCGCCTGCCCTTCGATCAACTCGAAGCCGCCCAGGCGTTCCCCGCTTTGTCTCCGGCCGCGCAAGCGCTCGTTGCTTCCTGGACCAGCGGCGCGGCCAGCGGACGCGCGATCGTCGATGCGGCGCTGCGCCACTTCCGGAAGGAAAATTTCCGCTACACCTTCGAGCCCGGCACCTACGGCGAGGACGCGCTCGATGACTTCCTCTTCCGCCGCCGCACCGGCTTCTGCGAGCACTACGCCGCGGCCTTTGCCACCCTCATGCGCGCGGCCGGCGTGCCCGCGCGGATCGTAGTCGGCTACCACGGCGGCGAATACAACGCGATCGGCACCTACGTCATCGTCCGCCAGTACAATGCGCACGCCTGGTGCGAAGTCTGGCTGCCCGGCAGCGGCTGGCAGCGCATCGATCCGACCGATGCCATCGCGCCGGAAAGGGTCAGCGCGGGGCTGGGACCGCTGCGCGAGGCAGGTGCCGCCGATCCCGGAGCCGCGGGCGGCGGTCGCGCCTCGGGAGCGGGCTGGCGCGGCGTCACGCGGCAGATTGGCCTCGCCTGGGACAGCATCAACTATCGCTGGGATCTCCACGTGCAAAACTTTCACGAAGACGAGCAGCGCAGCTTTTTCACCAGGCTCGGCCTCGGCGGGCTGAGGTGGTCGCCGATCCTGCTCTGGAGCGGGCTGGCGATCGCCGTGCTCCTTATCGCCTGCGCGCTCTGGCTCCGAGCGCCCGTCCGCCGCCGCGGCGACGAAGCCGCGCACAGCTACGCGCGACTCTGCCGGCGGCTCGCCATCGCCGGCGTGCCGCGCGAACCTGCGGAAGGCCCGCTGCGCTTCACGGAACGCGCCGCACTTGCTTTTCCCGAGCAAGCGCCCGCGCTGCGCGACGCTGGCCAGCTCTACGCCGCGATCCGCTACTCGGAGCGCCCTCCCGCCGCTCCGAACTTCGTCGCCGCCGTCCGCGCGCTGCGCAGATTCACGCGCTTGTCGCCCCCCGCGCCGCCCGCTTCAATCGCTGCACTTCCTCCCACACCATGACCATCCCGCGCGGCCCGCTCCTCTCCTGCCTTTCGCTGGCCGCACTCCTGCTGGGCGGATGCGTCACTTTCAAAGAGGAAGAGTTCGCCGCGATCCGCGCCTGCCAAGTCCCGCCCGTTGTCTATCGCAAACTCAAGGAACGGCAGCCCATCACGCCGCAGGACATCGTGGAACTTTGGCGCAGACGGGTCCCCCAGCCCCTCATCGAGAAGCAGCTCGACAAAATCGGCGTCGATTACGCGCTCACAAAATCCGACGTCGCCCTGCTCACCAATGCCGGGGTGAACCAGGGCGTGATCGAAGCGCTGCGGGCCGCTTCGGAGCGGTTCGTGACGCGCTTCGCGCCGCCGGATTACTTCGAGACCCACAATCTCGACTCGGACGAGTACCTCGTGAGCCCGGGCGTGCGCAACACCAGCGGCGCGCTCTACGGCGACGAAATCCGTCTCCGGCGGTAGGGGCCGTCTCTCCCGGGCGTGTTTCCTCTTGCCAAGGCGGACCGCGTCTGCCTTCTCACCGAAGAGCGGCCCAGCCCCAAAACGAACCTTATTCAGATGCCCACCATCGCGATCGTCGGAACCATGGACACCAAGGGGGACGAACACGCCTTCGTCGCCGAACTCATCCGGGGTCGTGGCCACGACACCCTCGTGATCGATGTCGGCACTGCGGACCCGCCGCGCCTCACGCCAGACATTTCTCGCGACGAGGTCCTGACGATGGGCGGCGGGAACCTGGCGGAGATCGTCGCAAAAAATGACCGCGGTTTCGCCGTCGCGACGATGGCTCGGGCAGCGGCGGTGGCTCTGGAAAAATTATACGAAGAGGGACGGTTCGAAGGGGTGATCTCGCTCGGGGGTGGCGGCGGCACCGCCATCGCCACCGCGGCCATGCGCGCCCTGCCGCTGGGGGTGCCAAAGCTCATGGTCTCGACGCTCGCGAGCGGCAATACCGCGCCCTACGTCGGCGTGAAGGACATCGTGATGATGCCGAGCATCGTCGATGTCGCGGGCTTAAACCGCATCTCGCGGATGATCCTCGCGCGGGCCGCGGGCGCGATTTGCGGAATGGTGGAGGTCACGCCGCCGCCCGCGCAGGACAAGCCGATCGTGGTCGCGTCGATGTTTGGCAATACCACCGAGTGCGTGCAAAAGGCGCGGACGGTGCTCGAGACGGCGGGCTACGAAGTGCTCGTCTTTCACGCCACGGGGACCGGCGGTCGCTGCATGGAAGCGCTCATCGAGAGCGGTCTCGTGGCCGGTGTGCTCGACATCACCACCACGGAGTGGGCGGACGAACTCGTCGGCGGCGTGCTCAGTGCCGGCCCCACGCGGCTCGAAGCCGCCGCGCGCGCGGGCGTCCCGGCGGTCGTCGCTCCGGGCTGCCTCGACATGGTGAATTTTTCCAGCCCCGAGACCGTGCCGGCGAAATTCACCGGGCGCACCTTCTACCATCACAACCCGCAAGTGACGCTGATGCGCACCAACGCCGAAGAGTGTGCCCAGCTCGGCCGCATCCTCGGCGTAAAGCTGAATCTCTCGACCGGCCTCGTCGCCGTCGCCCTTCCGAAAAAGGCAATCAGCGTGATCAGCGCGGAAGGCCAGCCCTTCCACGATCCCTCGGCGGATCAGGCGCTCTTCGACGAAATCCGCGCCAACCTGCGCAAGGACATCCCGGTGCTCGAAATGGACTGCAAGATCAACGACCCGGAATTCGCCGAGGCCTGTGCGCAGACTCTGCTCCAGCTCATGGCCAGCCGGACCGGAGCGTCCTAGCGCAGGAGCGCCGCGATCTTCGGCCCGAAGACGATCCCCCCGACGATCGCCGCACCGATCGCCGCCGCGAGCACCGCGCCGGCCGCCGCGTCCTTGGCTTTGCCCGCGAGCGGGTGCTCCTCCGGCGAGACGAGATCGACGAGGAACTCGATCGCCGTATTGGCCGCCTCCGCCGTCCAGACGAGCGCGATCACGGCCACGATCGCCGCCCACTCGCCCGCCGAAAGCTGCAGCCACCATCCCGCGCCGCAGACCACGACCGTGGCCACTGCGTGAATCCGCGCATTCATCTGCGAACGCAGGACCGACCCCAGCCCGCGAAAAGCATCCGCGAAACTGTGCAGGCGCGCCTTCCCCCAACCGTGATGGGCAAAGCGGCGCTCCCTCATGCCCCGGAACTCCGGCTAGTGCTTGGCCGCCTCGGGCGCAGCCTTTTCGCCTGGGGCGGCCGCGTCCTTCTTCGATTCACCGTGCTCCTGGAATTCCGCAGGCAGCTTATCCTTCTTGTGCTGCTCACAGGCAGTGAATCCAAGGATGGCGACAGCGAAGAGGACGAAAAGTCGTTTCATAAGAGCGGGGGACGCTAGCGGCGCGTCCCGCGGTTGCCAATCGTCGATTGCCGGTTTTCTACTCCCCGCGATAGCTGCACCGCGCCGTCGGCGTCTCGTGGATCACGATCTCGCTGAGGCCCGGACATTGCGGCGCGAGCTTCGCCCAAAACCACGCGGCCATATTTTCGATCGTGGGATTCTCCATCCCAGCGATCTCATTCAGGTAGGAATGGTCGAGCATTTCCACCAACGGGCGCATCGCTTTGCCGATGATCGCATGATCGTAAAACCACCCTGTCGCGGGATCGACTTCACCCTCCACCGATACCTCGATCTTGAAACTGTGCCCGTGCATTTTCCGGCACTTGTGACCCTCCGGCGCGTTGGGCAGAGTTTGGGCAGCTTCGAAGGTGAAATCTTTGGTCAGGCGGACTTTCATGGTGGCGGCAGGCGCGCGCGGAGTGTCAGGCCCCACGGGGCAATTCGCAATCCTTACACGCCGCGGGCCCGCGGCTCCCAGATGAACTTGTGCATCTGGAGCTGAAAGCGCACCGGGAGTTTGTCCGCCACGATCCACTCCACGATCTCCCGCGGTTCGATCCGACCGAAGATGGGCGAGAAAAGCACTCCCCCGCAGCGGTTCGTGAGATCGTGCTCGCGGACCTTTTCGCGCGACCACTCGTAATCCTCGCGCGAGCCGATCACACACTTCACTTCGTCCCGCTTCGCGAGGTGCGGGATGTTGCTCCAGAGATTGCGCGCGCATTCGCCGCTGCCGGGCGTCTTCAGATCCATGATGCGATGCACACGCGGGTCGATGAGCGAAATATCATGCGCGCCGCTCGTCTCGATGAGCACGGTGCGGCCGGCGTCGCAGAGCGCGGTCATCAGGGGGTGCACATTCCTTTGGAGCAAAGGTTCGCCGCCAGTGATTTCGACGAGCGGACATTCCGTCGCGAGCACCTCCGTGAGGATCTCCGGCAGCGCGCGCTTCTTCCCTTCGTAAAAAGCGTACTCCGTGTCGCAGTAAGTGCAGCGGAGATCGCAGGCGGTGAGCCGCACGAAGACGCAGCGCCACCCCGCCCAAGAGCTTTCGCCCTGAATGGATTCGTAGATTTCGTTGATCTTCAGCATCGGAGTCATCGGCAGTGTCGGACGGGACGATGGACTAATGGACTGGCGGCAGCCAGCGGCTTCCGCTACACGGACGCGCTCCTTTTCCTCACTCGACTCCCATGCCCAATCGCATCGATCAGAAATTCGCCGACCTCCGCGCCTCCGGGCGCAAGGCGCTCGTGGCCTACATCTCCGCCGGCGACCCCAATCTCGACGCCACGCGCGAGCTGGCCTGGGCCTTTGAGAAGGCCGGCGTGGACGTGCTCGAACTCGGCGTGCCTTTCTCCGATCCCCTCGCCGACGGCATCGTGAATCAACTCGCCGCCACGCGCGCGCTCGCCGCCGGCACCACCGTGCACGGCGTCCTCGATTGCGTGCGCGCGATCCGCGAGCGCTCCCAACTTCCCGTCGTACTCTACACCTACATGAACCCGATCTATCGCTACGGCTTCGCGGAGTTCCATCGCGCTGCGGAAGCGGCGGGAGTGGACGGCCTCCTCATCCTGGATCTTCCGCCCGATGAGGACGCGCAGAATTCCGAACTCGCGCAGCAGACCGGCCTCAAGCGCATCCGCCTCATCGCGCCGACGACGCCCCCCGCGCGCATCGCCCAGCTCACTGCTGGCGCGAGCGGCTTCATCTACTATGTCTCGCGGGAAGGGGTCACTGGCGAGCAAACCGAGATCGCGACTTCCCTGGGAGAACGCGTCGCCGCGATCCGTGCGACCACCGACCTGCCCATCGCCGTCGGCTTCGGCATCTCGAATCCCGAGCACGTCCGCCAGGTCGCCGCTCACGCGGACGGCATCGTCGTCGGCAGCGCGATCGTGAAGCGCATCGCCGAGTTCGGAAAAGACCCGGATCTCGTGGCGAAGCTCAGCGACTTCGTCCGCCCGCTCGCCGACGCCGCGCACGGCGTATAGGAAGAGCGAAAGCGCACGGCTCGGAGTTTCCGGAGAGCATCCGCGTCTCGCGGGTTGGTTTCGGCGTCCCGCCGAAACGGACTTTCCGCCGGGTGTCGGAAATCCACAAATCCTCCGATTGCCCACGGGATCGGGAAGGAATGGCACTCAGATAAGCCCTCATCGCCCCGTGCGCGGTCGGGTACAAAGTGCCATGGCAGTAGTTTCGCCATGGGATCAGAAGAGGCATCGGGTGGTGGCAGCGAAGGCTTGGGAGCACATGGATGCAGACACGCGGACAAAAGCGGTGGCGCTCTTGCGCGGGGCGCCGGGGGATGCGGATTTGCTCGCGAAGGATGCGGGATCGGGCGCTATTCCTTCGGGCTTCGATCTGGTCGCCCATCGTGCGGGCGACCAATCATCCGGCGCAACGGAGGAAGTATCATCAAGGACCGTGGCCTGACGTGAATATCCTCTGGCAGGAGCGCGGGTGAAAGTAGTCCGGAGCTTCAGCTCGTAGAACCGTCTTAAGTCTGAAAGGCGTTCGCAGTGAAAACGCAGGCCAACCGGCATCGGCCACCGGACGGGCTAAAGCCCCGAACTACTTGCGCCAAAGGGAGCCAAGACTGGTTGCCGGCACCGCGAGTGTGGAATTGATGTCTCGGCGGTGACGAACCGCGCGCTCAATTTTGCCCAGCCCATGACACGCTCCTCCCTGCTCACCGCGACGGGCAGGGCTGCGAGCGGCTTTTCGGTCAATGATTCCCCCTCTCATCCCATGAAACTCCTTCCTCTTCTCCTCGCCCTCACCGGTCTTGGCATCGCCTCCACGTACGTCGCCGAGGCGACGAAGCCAAACGTCCTCTTCATCCTCGTGGACGACTTCGGCGCGCGCGATCTTGGCTGCTATGGCTCGACGCTTTACGAGACGCCCCACATGGATCGGCTCGCGCAATCGGGCGCGCGCTTCACGCAGGCTTACGTGGCGTATCCGCGCTGCGTGCCATCGCGCTTTGCCATGCTCACTGGCCGGCATCCAGCGCGTGCGCAGGGAGTGAAAGACAGTCCGCACGTCGAACCCGGACGCGACATCGCCATCGGTCAGCCCTTCCAGGAAGCGGGCTACGCGACCTTCTATTGCGGGAAGTGGCACCTCGGCGCGGGCGCGTCGAGCCCGGACAAGGTCGGCTTTGGCACCACCTTCGCCGCCGGTGCGGCGGGGGCCACGAAGTCGCACTTCGCGCCTTACAACACGCCGCGCCGCAAAGGGTGCGGCGGTGGCGGCGATGAGAAGGATGACATCGTCGGTCTCGAGGATGCGCCGCCGGACGAATACCTCACCGACCGCCTCACGCAGGAGACGATGAAATTCATCGAGGCAAACTAGGCGCAGCCCTTCTTCGCGGTGCTCGCGCACTACGCGGTCCACACGCCCATCGAGGCGAAGCCCGACCTCGCCAAACGCTACCAGGCGAAGCTCGACGCGACGCCGAAGGCCGCGGTCGAGTTTGAGAAAGAAAGCGCGGGCGAAAACCTCCTCGTGCAAAACAACGCGACCTATGCAGCGATGATCGAGAGCGTGGATCACGGCCTCGGACGTCTGCTCGATCAACTCCGGCAACTCGGCGTCGAGGAACGCACCATCGTCGTGCTCGCGAGCGATCACGGCGGACTCTCCACGCGCGGCGGCAAACGCGAAGTCGCGACCTCGAACCGTCCGCTGCGCGCCGGCAAAGGTCATCTCTACGAAGACGGCCTGCGCATCCCACTCCTCGTCCGCTGGCCCGGCCATGCGCCCGCCGGCAGCGAAATCGCCGCGCCGGTCAGCTCGCTCGATTTGTTCCCGACCTTCCTCGAGATGACGCTGCTCGCGCAGCCCGCGGCTTTCCACGGTGACGGACCGAGTCTCGCCGGCTTGCTCGCGGGCCAGGCCGCACCAGCGCGCGACGCCTTCTACTGGCACAATCCCGCGCCGCGTCCCGCGAGCACCGCCGACCTGTTCTCGTCCGCCATTCGCGTGGGCGATTTGAAGCTGATCGAATTCCCCGAGGAAAAACGCGTCGGCCTTTACGAGCTTGCGAGCGATCCCGGTGAATCGAAGAACTTCGCCGAGCAACGCCCCGCCGACACGCAGCGCCTGCTCGCGAAACTCAACGAGTGGCGCGAGTCCGTCAGCGCCTCGACGCAGCCGAAGTTGCCGAAGAAGGCCGCGCGCTGATGCCATCCCGGATCATCGCGCGCTAGGTCGATCTGCGAAAAGTGGTCGTGAGAGGGAGGGCTCAGATCGTGCAGACGTGCAGAATCCAGTTCTTGCACGTATGCACGGACCGACCCCTTTGTCCTTTGTTCTCAAGTCCTCGACTTGGCAACGAAGGCGGAAAAGTGGATCGATCAGTCAAGAATTGTCGCCTGACCCCTACGTCCCCTGGTCGGGCTCGCGGGCTCGGCTGGCTGGAGAAAAAGGCGGGAGCGCAGTGAGGCAGCACCATCCAAACACGAACCATGCGTTTCGCGGCTGTTTGCTGAGAGCTCCGAGAGCGATGAAACCGAATCACACACTTTCAAACAGTCACCGCACATGCCAACAGTTACGTGCCCTGTCCCGATGAAGATCAAATCCATCGCCTTTGCCCTTATCCTCGGCGTCCTCCCAGCGGCGTTTGCCGCCAACCCGGCGGATCTCTACACGCGCATAGGCACCGACCTCACCCCGGCCGAACTCGTGGCAAACGGCACGATCGTGTTCGGCGAGACCTTCAGCACACGCACCGTGCGCGGCTCACAGATCAACGTGAACAATGCACTGCTGGATCAGCAGACCGGCGTGCTCGGCGCTTTTTCGAGCATCTACGGCGTCCACATCCCGGTCAGCGGACGGCGCACGGATTACGCTAACATCACGCGCTGGTATCAGCAGGACGGCAACGTCCAGATCTTCCGCCTCTTCCAGGGCGAGAATAACTACCGCTACGACATCCCCGCAGACGCTCCGCCGTCCCGGGTCGAAGCCATTTCGCCCACCCTGACGGTCGCAGCCGGCACTTATCGCGTGTGGGAAGGCACATACACGATCATCGATCCGCTAGGTGGCAACATCTTCCAATTGTTTCACGCCGGCTCGGACCTTTGGAGCTTCCACATCGACATGTCCAGCTCGGGCGATTTCACCTTCCTCCGCCGCAATTCCGTCCTGGGCTTGCCGGATCAAATCACGATCGCCGAGAACATGGTGGGCAAATCCATCGCCTTCAAGGTCCGCGCCAACGGTTACAACTACGAGGTCTTCAAAAAGATTCCGCTCGTGGACGCGGATTGGATTCTGGTGACCATCGGCCAATACCAACAGTCGCCGACCAACCAGGTCATCTTTCGCTGGGGCATCTATCCCGGCTCGCAACCGGGGACGACCAGCAATGACGGCCTGCTCTTCGTCAGCGGAGCCAGGACCAGCGTCTCGACCGATCCCCCGGTTCCCCCGCCCGCCACCTACTACTGGGACAACAACGGCACCAATGCCGGCTTCGGCACGGCGGCGGGCATGTGGGCCGCGCCCACCGCCGGCAACGCGACCCGAGGCTGGAGCACCAATGAAACCGGCACGACGGAGCCGGTGAGCGTCACCACTACCATGTTCGATACGGTCAACTTCGGCAGCAACGCGACGGGCCTTGCCACCGGAACCATTTCGGTTTCGGGCACGGTGGTTTCCGGCAACATGGCCTTCGCGGCAGGCACCGGTGCCATCACGTTCGACGGCGGCACCATCACAATGCCCGCGGAAACGACCATCACCCTGGCGGGCAGCGCCGTGCGCACGATCAATTCAGTGATCGGCGGCGCGACCGACGGTTTCACGGTGGCTGGCACCGGCACCCTGGTCCTGAACGGTCTCAACACGTTCAGCGGCCCGATGGTCATCGGCAACAACGTCAACAACATCACGGTTAGCATCAACAGCATCGCGGATTACGGAGTCGGCGCACCCGCCTCTTCCCTCGGCGCGCCGACCAGCGCGGCCAATGGACTGATCCAGCTTGGCTCGGGTTCCCGGTCCGGAATCTTGGAATTCATCAACGCCAGTGCCGCTGCCTCCACGACTCGTCAGGTGCAAATTGGATCCGACTCCAACGGTTCCGGCAC
>JANNXQ010000189.1:0-7865 GCA_031409655.1 Chthoniobacteraceae bacterium
ACGGACCGAAGGCCGAGAAGAAAGGTGTTCTAAGTCCCATGTACTTCAGATCCCCTTCTCTATGTAACCCTTAGCCGCATTCCGACAACTTCACGCCAAATCATCCATTTTTCCACTTATCTTAGTGCCATTCGGGACAGGTCTTCTGTCGTTCTGCGCGTTCCATCCTCGCCTCCCGGTCTTGAGGCAGATCAGTGTTCCAAAATGGAGCACGCTGGCGTGTTCCGGAGTTGACGACTCAGTCGGCCTTAGCGAGCGGGTTGCGGAAGGTGGAGGGTTCACCTTGGCCAGGTGGCCAATGGTGGCAGCATTGGAATCGGCAGTATAAGAATGATCTTCTGCTGCCCCGGAAGCCCCCCATCATGAAACGACTCCTCATCCTCCTGTTCGCCCTCACCTGCGCGAACCTCCCGGCCGCAGAACGCAAATACACCAAAGACGTGGCGAAACTGGCAGCCGCCCCGGCACCGGCACCGGACGGAATCCTGATGGTGGGCAGCAGCATCTTCCGCAAGTGGACGACCGCGGCCGAGGATCTTGCGCCGCTGCCGGTGACGAACCGCGGCTTCGGCGGTTCCAAGACCGACGACCAGTTGTTCTTCTTTGATCAGATCGTTCCATCCTCCCGCGCCGCGCTGGTCGTCTGGTATTGCGGCAGCAATGATCTCAACGCGAAGAAGACGCCGGAATCCATTCTGCAAAACACCAGGGAGTGGATCGGGCGGACGCAGGGAGCGCTACCGCACGCCGGCATCCTGATCGTATCCGTCATCCGCGCTCCGCAGAAGCGCGAGAAGGGATTACTCTCCCTGGTGGACGAGGTGAACAAGGGGCTGCCTCAACTGGCGGCCTCCATCCCGGGTGTCGTCTTTGTCGATGTGAATCCCGCGCTGGAAACCCCCGCCGGAGAGCCCGCGCCCGAGTGCTACGTGGCGGACAAACTTCACCTCACGGCCGAAGGCTACCGCCGAATTACTTCGGTCTTGCGGCCAGTCATCGAGAAGAACTGGAAAGCATCCTCGGCCACCAAATCCCCAGCCGCCCGATAGCGCCGCGCGCCTCGCCCGACTGGCCGACTGGTCAATGACGACACGTCCGCAAAACCGCGATCAAGGAAACAGTCGCCTTTCCACCGCCAGGCGATCACCGTTCCAGCCTCCTCCCCTCAACAACTCCACCCATATGAAAACCACCCACCTCCTTGCTCTGGCGCTGCTCTCGCTCACCTCGCTCCACGCCGCCGAGAATAGACCCAACGTCCTCTTCATCGCCGTCGATGACTTGCGGCCCGAACTCGGCTGCTACGGCCATAAGATCATCAAGACACCGAACATCGACCGCATCGCGGCGCGCGGCATCGTTTTCAACAAGGCCTACGTCTCGCAGGCGGTGTGCAGCCCCTCGCGCACGGCGATCATGACGGGCCTGCGGCCGGACGTGACGAAGGTCTGGGATTTGGAGACGCATTTCCGCGTCGCGCAGCCGGACTGCATCACGCTGCCGCAGCACTTCAAGGCGAACGGCTATCACACGGCAGCGTTGAGCAAGGTCTATCACTCGGGCTTTGAAGATGGTCGCTCGTGGAATGAGCCGCACTGGTATCCGAAAGGTCGCGCGGTGGACACGGATCAGGTGGACTGGACGAAGCAGATCGTCACGCGTCATGCGGTGAATGTATCCGAGTTTGCCGAGGAGCAGGCCGGGCCCGAGCGCAAGAGTGGCAAGGGCGCGAAGAAAGGCCCCGCCTTTGAAGTGAGCCCGAAGGAGGACGATCAACTCCCCGATGGCGCCACCGCCGCCGAGGCCGTGAAGCGGCTCGGTGCGCTCAAAGTCAAGGGTGAGCCCTTCTTCCTCGCGGTCGGATTCCTCAAGCCGCATCTGCCCTTCGTTGCGCCGAAGAAGTATTGGGATCTCTACGATCCTAACACGATCCCGCTGCCGGCGATCGATCATCTTCCGAAAGGCGCGCCTGAATTCTCCGGACACAACAACAGCGAGCTCCACGCCTACCCAGGGGTGCCGAAAGAGAATCCTATCCCCGCGGACTTCGCGAAGACACTGCGCCACGGCTACTACGCCTGCATCAGCTACACCGACGCGCAGATCGGCAAGGTGCTCGATGCGCTGGAAAAGGAAGGTCTCGCCGATAACACGATCATCGTGCTCTGGGGCGATCACGGCTGGCAGCTCGGCGATCACGGCCTGTGGCACAAGCACACGAACTTCGAAATCGCCGCACGTGCGCCGCTGCTCATCAGCGTGCCGAAGTCGAAGACTGCCGGACAAAAATGCGAGGCACCGGTGGAGTTCGTGGATGTCTATCCCACGCTGGCGGATCTTTGCGGCCTGCCCGCTCCGACGGGACTCACCGGCGCGAGCTTGAAGCCTTTCATCGAGAACCCCGCGGCTCCCGCAAAGAAGGTCGCCATCAGCCAATATCCGCGTAAGTCCGACGAAGGCCCGGTCATGGGTTACAGCATCCGCGACGCACGCTGGCGGGCCACTTTCTGGCGCGCACGCGACGGCGCGAAGATCGTCGCCACCGAACTCTACGACGAACAAAACGATCCCAACGAGACCGTCAGCCTCGCCGGCAAACCGGAGCACAAGGCGTTGCTCGAAACGCTGGCGAAAAACCTGCCGCCGGTGGGCTCCTCAACTCCCGGCGACGGCACCAAGGCGAAAGGCAAAGGCAAGAAGGGCAACGCCGCCGCTCCCGCTCCCACCGCCGCGCCTGCCAGCAACGACGAGCGGAACGCGCGCTTCGACAAACTTGACGTTGGGAAGGCCGGCAGGCTGAGCCGCGAATATTACACCACCCACCAGTCCAATCCCGCCGAAGCCGCCGAACGCTTCACCAAATGGGACCAGGACAAGGATGGGTTCCTGACTCGCGAGGAGTTCTTGAAGATGGGCAAGTAGGCTGCGAGTCCTGCTCCCCGTGCCCACGGCCCCACTCAATCGCCGTCGTTTCATCGCCAGCACGGTCGCGGCGAGCCTGCTGCCTGGCATCAGCTTCGCAGCCGATGCGGAGAGCACCGACATCTGCGTCTATGGCGGCACGGCCAGCGGAGTGATGGCTGCTGTCACGGCGGCGAAACAAGGTCGTAGCGTGGTGCTCGTGGAGCCGAGTCGTTGGCTGGGAGGCATGACGGGCGGAGGCTTGAGTCATGTGGATTGGGGACGCGAGAAGGCGGTGGGCGGATCGGCGTTGAGCATTCTCTCCAAGAACTACGACGACGCGAAGTATCGCGAGGTGTTTCGCGAGTTGGTGAAGAAGTATCGCATCCGCGTGATCTATGAGCATCGTGTCGCGTCGGTGCAGAAGGATGGCACGAACATCCGAAGCATCGTGCTCGATCATGCGCCGCCGGATGCGCTGGGCTGCCCGGTGGCTGCGCCGACCAAGGCGAATGCGATGACGATCACCGCGCAGGTTTTCATCGACTGCTCGTATGAGGGCGATCTCATGGCGCGGGCGGGCGTGAGCTACACCTGGGGCCGCGAGAGCCGCGATGAGTATGGCGAATCACTCGCCGGTGTGCGGACCAATCTCGCCGTGTATGACATCGACCCGTATGTGACGCCGGGCGATGCGAAGAGCGGCCTGCTGCCCTTTGTGCAGGACATGAAAGCGCAACCGGAAGGCAGCGCGGATCGTCTGACGATGGGCTACGGCTTCCGCTGGAAGTTCAGCAAAGACGCGGATCGCCTCCCCATCCCTGCGCCGGAGCACTACGACCCGAAGCAGTGGGAGCTGTATCGTCTCGGCTTCAAAAACAAAGCCAAGATCGACGAAGGCCGCCGCATGAAGGGCAAGCTCGGCTTCTTCGAGCCTGCGGGCGGACGCATCCACTCCATCGGCCAAGGCAATCTCGCGCGTGCCCTGCTCGCCCCGACAAACTACGGCAGCAACGCCGAGTATCCCGATGGCGACTACGCCACCCGCGCCCGCATTTGGAAAGCCGACCAGGAGTTCATGCGCGGCATGACGCACTTTCTCCGCACCGACGACTGCGTGCCCGACAAGTTCAAGCAACTCGCTACTGAGCTTGGCTTTCAGCGCGGCATTTTCGACGACACCGGCGGCTGGCCACATCAGCTCTATGTGCGCGAGGCGCGGCGCATGAAGTCGGAATATGTGCTCACGCAAAAGGACCTCGAAGGCATCACCGATCCCGAAGACAGCATCGGCCTCGCCTCCTACGGCGTGGACGACTGGCCGTATGCAACCTACGCGCTCGAAGGCAAGGTGGCGCTCTACGGCGGCGAGTTCTCCATGCTCTATCTCGATGAGAAGCACGATGGCATCTACAAGATCCCGTATCGCGCCATCACCCCGAAGCAGAGCGAATGCACCAACCTCCTCGTGCCAGTCTGCGTCTCCGCCAGCCACATCGCCATGACCTCCATCCGCATGGAACCCGTGTGGATGATCCTCGGCGAATCCGCTGGTGTCGCGGCTTCGATGGCAGTGGAAGCAAAGGTGCCGGTGCAGCAGGTGGCGTATCCGAAGTTCAAAGAGAAGGTCGTTGAGCTGAAGCAACGGCTGGAACGGTAAAGCTGAACGCCACTCACGATGAAACGATGAATCCCCCGTCTGCGCATCCTCCTCGTCGCACATCCCTACCGCTGGAGGTGGCGGCGTATTTGCGGAAGCGTTTGCAGCGTGGGGATTGGGCGCGGCATTTGCCGGGGGAGTTGGGGTTGGCGCGGGAGCTTCAGGTCGGGCGAAATACGATTCGTGCGGCGCTTACGGTCTTGGAGAAGGAGGGCTTGCTGCGCACTGCAACGGGGCGGCGGCGCGAGTTGATGACGCCGGTGAAGCAGGTGCGCCCGAAGTTGGGGAAGGTGGCGATAATGCTAATGCCTTCGCCATGGCATACGCTGCCGCCGTCCACATTGCTTTGGATGGATGCTCTGCGGTCGCGATTACAGGGTTCAGGCTGGCAGTTGCAGATGCTTGTGGATGCGGCGGCGTTTCGTCGGGCTCCGACGGCTGCACTTGAGTCGCTGACCGCTCAACATCCATCGGCTGTGTGGATTCTGTTCCGATCCACAGCGGCGATGCAACGTTGGTTTGAAAAACGGGAGGTATGCACGGTGGTTGCAGGCTCGTGTCATGCGGGCGTGAGGCTGCCGCAAGTGGACACGGATTTCCGCGCTACCGCTCGACATGCGGCGGCTCGATTGCTGGGTTTGGGACATCGGCATCTCGCAGTGTTGGCTCCGGCGGTCTCGTTCGCGGGCGATGACGAAAGTCTTGTGGGTTTTCGGGAAGGTGCGGGTGATGCACGCTTGCAGATCCACCTCTGCAACGATTCGAAAGCTAGTGTGATCAAGGCACTGCGCTCGATGCTGAGCAGCTCGCCGCGTCCTACGGCGCTCTTTGTCTTCCAAGCCGGTCATGCCGCCACGGCCCTGACCTATTTGTCTCAACAGGGTATAAGAGTGCCTGCGCAGATGTCGCTCTTGTCGCGTGACCATGAACTTTTCTTGACGCACCTCGTTCCTGAGCCTGCACGCTACGAGCGCCAACCGGAAGTCTTCGCCAAGAAGCTGGCGCATCTCGTCACCGCGCTTGGCGATGGTGTGCCGCCAAAGAAAGCGCAGCATTTGCTGATGCCGACTTTTGTGAGGGGCGAGACGCTGGGAGGGGCACCTGTTCCCACAAAGAACAGCTAGTTCGTTGGCAGGGTTCGGGCACGTTCAGCGTTAGAGTCGTGCATAGCATGACTACCCATCGCATCACCGGCCTCGTCGCCGCCACACACACGCCGTTTCACGCAGACGGATCACTGAATCTGGCCGTCGTCGAAAAGCAGGCGGCTCATTTGCAGACCGCTGGCGTGAGCCATGCGTTCATCGGTGGCACCACGGGTGAGAGCAGCTCGCTGACGTTGGAAGAGCGGCGGGCGCTGTCCGTGCGTTGGTTTGATGTGACAGGCGGCTCTGCGTTGAAGGTCATCGTGCATGTGGGATCGAACTGTCTGGCTGATTCGCGCGTCCTCGCTGCGCAGGCTCAGGAACTTGATGCAGTGGCAATGAGCGCGCTGGCACCTTCTTATTTCAAGCCGGGCAATGTCGCCACGCTGGTCGATAGCATGGCGCAGATCGCCTCCGCCGCGCCGGAGTTGCCGTTCTACTACTACGAGATTCCGACGATGACTGGGATCACTCTATCGCCCTCGGAGTTCCTGGCCCAAGCGGCTGATCGCATCCCGAATCTGGCAGGCATCAAGTTCACCAGCAGTAACCTCATGGAGTATCAGCTCTGCCGGGCCTCGCGCGATGGACATTTCGACATCCCGTTCGGGTTTGATGAAATGTTGCTCGGGGCGCTCGCACTCGGGGCCACTGGAGCGGTGGGAAGCTCCTTCAATTTCGCCGCGCCGATCTACAACCGCTTGATCGCCGCCTTTCAACGCAACGACCTTGACGCTGCACGGAAGGAGCAGGTGCGCTCGGTTCGCACGATTCAAAAGCTGGCCGCTCGCGGCTACATGGGTGCGGCAAAGGCGGTGATGAAAATGTTGGGCGTGGATGTCGGACCAGCGCGCTTGCCTTGTGGAAATATTGATGCCGAACAAACCCACGCACTGCGCTCGGAACTCGAGCAGATGGGCTTCTTTGAATGGGTGCGAGCATGAAGCGGCAAGCGCATCACACTCCCACTGAAAACTGACGACCGTTAAAAAACAAAACCACCACCACCTGCGCTGTGCCCCCGTCATCCCGATCACTCACACGAACCGCTTGGTTGGTTGTCGCCCTGCTCTTCCCGGTCGCCTTGCTGAACTACATGGACCGGCAGTTGCTCGCCGTCATGAAGTTCTCCGTGATGGGTGACATCACGGACATCGGAACGGATGCAAACTGGGGGCGTATGCTCGGCCAGTTCAAATGGGTGTATGCGTTTTGCAGTCCCATCGGTGGATACATCGCGGATCGTTTCAGCAGGCGCATCACCATCTGCGGGAGCCTCTTTGCATGGTCGGTGATTACTTGGATCACCGGCCATGTGCAGAGCTACGAGGCACTGCTGTGGACCCGCTCACTGATGGGGATCAGCGAGGCGTTTTACATTCCCGCAGCACTCGCGCTCATCGCCGACTTTCACTCGGGTGGGACGCGATCTCGGGCCGTGGGCGTTCATCAGATGGCCATCTATTGCGGTGTGATCATTGGCGGCTTTGCGGGGCACGTGGCGGACGCACCCGACCTCGGATGGCGTTGGGCATTCAACGTGTGCGGGATTGTCGGCGTGATTTATGCCTTTCCGCTTATCCTATGGCTGAGAGACGCTCCGCGGGAAGCGTCATCGGCGGTGGCACCTGGAATCTCGCCACTCCCTGCAGCGAAGGAGCTGATGCGAAACCGATCCTTCATCTTGCTCTTGATGGTCTTCACCTTGCCTGCCATGGCGGCGTGGGTCGTGCGTGACTGGATGCCGGCCATTCTCAAACAGGAGTTCAACATCGGCCAAGGCAAAGCGGGCGTCACGGCATCACTCTACTGGCAGCTTGCGGCGATCTTCGGTGCCCTGATCGGAGGTTGGCTGGCAGATCGATGGATGATGCGTGGGAACCGGGGAAGGATTTTTGTCAGTGCCATTGGCATCAGCCTGATCATCCCCGCCTTATTCGGCGTGGGCAACGCAGGCTCATTGATGGTCGCCGCCGGGTTCCTTGCCCTGTTCGGTTTTGGCTGGGGATTTTTCGACGCCAATAACATGCCGATCCTGACCCAGATCGTGCGTCCCGAACTGCGTGCGACAGGTTACGGCGTCATGAATTTGGTCAGCATGACTTGCGGTGGCTTGGCAGACTGGGGCTTTGGTTACCTGCGCGATCAGGCTGTTCCTT
>JANNXQ010000190.1:0-10461 GCA_031409655.1 Chthoniobacteraceae bacterium
CCTGCTTGCGCGCCAGCGCCGCGGCGGCGGCGATGCGCTGCGGCGAGGCCAGTTGCGAGCTGCCTTTGGTCGAGAAGCTGAGCAGGGCGATGCGCGGTTTATTGCCGGTGATCTGCCGGCAGACGCGACCGGTCTGCACGGCGATGGTGGCGAGCTGCTCCACGGTGGGCTCGGGGATGACGGCGCAGTCGCCGAAGAGCATGACGCCGCGCTCGCCGTAGCGCTTGTTGGAAAGGTCGAGCATCATGCAACTGGAGATGCTCTTGCCGACGGTCTCGGGCTTGATGAGCTGGATGAGCGGGCGCAGCGCGCTGCTGGCCGTCTCGCGCGCCCCGGTCACGAGGCCATCGGCCTGCCCGTACTGGACCATCATGGCGCCGAAATAGTCCGGGCGGACGATGAGGTCGCGGGCCTGCTTCGGACCGAGGTCGTGGTAGCGCTTCAGCTTCTCCAGGCGCTTGATGAAAATCGGGAGATCGGAGGCAGTCGCCGGATCGATGACCCCGACGTGATCGAGGCTCACGCCTTCCGCCACCGCGACCTTTTCGATCGCGTCCTTCGTGCCGAGGACGACGGGTGCGCCCAGCTTCAGTTTGACGAAACGCGCCGCCGCCCGGAGCACCCGGGGCTCCGTTCCTTCGGGAAAGACGATCCGCTTGGGGTGCCGCTTCAGTTTCTGAAAAACGGACTCGATGAAGTTCATGCCCGCGGAGTTTCGAGGCGGGTCGGGCGGGTGTCCAGTCCGCGATTTGGCGGAGTGTGGGGAGCGCCCGCTCGTAATCGTAATCGTCCTCGTCCTCGTCCTCGAAAAATATTGCGCCCGGAATTTCGAGGACGAGGACGAGGACGAGGACGAGGACGAGGACGAGGACGATTACGAGGACGAGGACGATTACGAGGACGATTACGAGGAGGGAGCGGCCGTGCTTCCGCTTGCCGCAAGCTGACGGCGGCGTTACAAATCCCGCCCATTTCCCAAACGACCCATGGCCTTTCTCAACGACAACTATCTCAAGCTCAAAGCCGGTTACCTTTTCCCCGAGATCGGTCGGCGGGTGAAGGCCTTCAATGACGGGCATCCGGATGCGGCGAAGCGCCTGATCCGGTGCGGCATCGGCGATGTCACCGAGCCCTTGCCCCCCGCGGTGACCGCGGCGATGCACCAGGCGGTGGACGAAATGGCCACGCGCGAGGGCTTCCATGGCTACGGCCCGGAGCAGGGCTACGAGTGGCTGCGGCACGCCATCGCGGAGAATGACTATCGCGCGCACGGACTCGAAGTCGCGGATGACGAGGTCTTCGTCTCCGATGGCTCAAAGTGCGACTGCGGGAACATCCTCGACATCCTCGGCAGCCAGAACCGGATCGCGATCACGGACCCGGTGTACCCAGTCTATGTCGATACGAACGTGATGGCGGGCCATACCGGCGAAGCCGACGCGAGCGGCGCCTACGGGGGCCTCATCTACCTGAAATGCACGGCGGAAAATGGCTTCGTGGCCGCGCCGCCGCAGGAGCACGCGGACGTCATCTACCTCTGCTTTCCGAACAATCCCACGGGCGCCGTCGCCACCCGCGCGCAGCTCGAAGCCTGGGTCGCCTACGCCCGCGAGCATCGCTCGGTGATCCTCTACGATGCGGCTTACGAGGCCTACATCAGCGATCCGGCGGTGCCGCATTCCATCTACGAAATCCCCGGCGCGCGCGAGTGTGCGATCGAGTTCCGCAGCTTCTCGAAGAATGGCGGCTTCACCGGGACGCGGTGCGCCTTCATCGTCGTGCCGAAGACGCTCCTGGCTGCGACGAGCGCCGGCGAGTATCAGCCACTGCATCCGCTTTGGTCCCGCCGGCACACGACGAAGTTCAACGGCGTCTCCTACATCGTCCAGCGCGGCGCCGAGGCGCTCTATTCCGCCGAAGGCAAAGCACAAGTGGCCGCACTGATCGCGCACTACATGGGCAACGCGAAGATCCTGCGGGAGGCGGCGGAAAAGGTCGGCCTGCGCGTCTATGGCGGCGTGAATGCGCCGTACATCTGGGTCTCCACTCCGGCGGGGACGACGAGCTGGCAGATGTTTGATCGCATGCTGAATGAGGCGAATGTCGTGATCACGCCGGGCAGCGGCTTCGGCGCGATGGGCGAGGGCTACTTCCGCATCAGTGCCTTCAATACCCGCGCGAACGCCGAGGAGGTCGCTCGGCGCATGCAGGCGATCAAGTGGTAGCAGGGTAGCGCTGCCGATGAAGACGTTCGGGCTCATCGTCGCGGGTTTGCTCGCGGTCGCGCTGCTCGTCTTCCTTTTCGCCCGCTGGGCGCTCGCGCAACGCCGCCGCCACCTCATCGAGCGCTACTACGATCCCAGCATCGCGGATCGCATCATGAAGGGCATGTATTGGCGCGGGCAGACGGCGGACCAACTCCGGGACGCGATCGGCAAGCCGGCGGACATCGATCAGACGGTTCTCAAGACGAAGGTTAAGGAAATTTGGAAATATCAGCCGTCCGGGAAGCGGCGGTATGGGCTGAAGATCACGCTGGATGATGGGGTGGTGATCGGGTGGGAAGACAAGGGGTGAGGCGGGCGGGGAGGAACGCCAAACTTTAAACTTTAAACGTCAAACGCCAAACGAGTCAGCCTGCGGAGCGGGAGCACGTTTGGCGTTTAGCGTTTGAAGTTTGGCGTTTGAAGTTTTCCTGGCCCGGCACTCCAGAAACTCGAAGAAGAGCCAACTTATCCCTCACCGCGGATTTGGTTTGCCCGCTGGGACGCGAGACCTCTTACTCCGCCGCGCATGGTCACAGCGCGCTCCATCCTCATGGGCGTCGGCCTGATGGTTGCGCTGGATCTCCCCGTCCTTGCGGAGGAACGCGCACCTCAAGCTGCCGCCGTCGTCATCGAACGGGAAAACTTCGTCGAGATGCAGCCGCGCGGTCAGGCGTGGAAAAACGCGGGAGTCGGCGCGGCCCTTGCGGAGGGGGGCAAACTGCGCACCGGCGAGTTCAGCCGCGCGACGGTGCAACTTACCGACCGCAGCGTCCTGCGCCTCGATGAACTGACGACCATCCAGATTTCGTCCATCTTCGGGTCGGGCAAGACGCTCGAGGTGAAAGCTGGCGGTCTCTTTTTCCACAACCGCGACAAGCCGCAACAGACCGAGATCCGCACCGCTGCCGCGAATGGGGCGATCAAGGGGACGGAGTTTGCGCTGCGCGTCGCGGCGGATGGGAAGACGACGTTCTCGATGTTCGAAGGCGAAGTGGAACTGAGCAATGCGCGAGGCCGCGTGCTGCTGCGCAGTGGTGAGCAGGGTGAAGCCGAAGTCGGCCGGGCACCGCGCAAGACGGCGATGATCGAGGCCACGAATGTCCTCCAGTGGTGCCTCTACTATCCCGCAGTGCTCGATCCCGCGGAACTCAGCGTCCCCGAATCGCGCGCCCTCGCCGCCTACCGGGCCGGCGATCTGCCGGGTGCGCTGACGGCTCACTCCACCCGGCCCGGGAAATCTCTCGACGAGCGACTCTTTTGGGCTGCGGTCATCCTCTCCGTCGGCCAGGTGGAGAAGGCGAGAACCGTGCTGAAAGGGGTTCCCCCTGGCGATGCCCGACGCCGCGCCCTCGAACGCATGATCGCTGCCGTGCAGTTCCGCGCTTTCCCCAGCGAAGAGGAACCCGGCACGGCCAGCGAGTGGCTGGCGCAGTCCTACTACCAGCAGTCGCGCGGCGACCTCGAAGGCGCGCTGACCGCCGCGCGCAACTCGGTGGAGCTCTCGCCAGACTTTGGCTTCGCCTGGACTCGCGTCGCAGAACTCGAGTTTTCCTTTGGCCGGACCCGGCAGGCGATGCAGCGGAACGAACGCGGTCTCGAACTCACGCCCAGAAACGCCCAGGCGCACGCCCTGCAAGGCTTCCTGCTGAGCGGGGAAAACCGTACTGGCGCCGCGCGCCGTTCCTTCGACGAAGCGATCGCCCTCGACGGCGCGCTCGGCAATGCGTGGCTCGGACGCGGCCTCACGGCAATCCGCCAGGGGCGGGAGGAGGAAGGCCGCCGCGATCTGCAAGCCGCGGCCGCGCTGGAGCCGAATCGCTCGATCTTGCGCAGCTATCTCGGCAAGGCCTTCAGCGAAGTGGGCAGCGACGACAAGGCGAACCTCGAGTTTGACCGGGCGAAGGAAATCGACCCGGCGGACCCGACGCCGTGGCTTTACTCGGCGATCCAGCGCAAGCAGGAGAACCGCTACAATGAAGCCATCGCCGATCTGGAGCGATCCATCGCGCTGAACGACAACCGCGGCGTCTTTCGCTCGCGCTTCCTGCTCGACCAGGATCTCGCGGTGCGCGGTGCCAACCTCGCGGCCATCTACCAGAACAACGGCTTCACCGAGCAGAGCGTGCGGGAAGCGGTGCGGGCCGTGGGGCACGACTATGCCAGCGCCTCCGCGCACCTTTTCCTCGCCGACAGCTACGATGCCCTGCGCGATCCCGCGCGCGTGCTCCTCCGCTACGAGACGGCTTGGTTCAATGAACGGCTCCTCGCCAATCTGCTCTCCCCCGTGGGCAGTGGGCCGCTCTCCCAATTCGTCTCGCAACAGGAGTACTCCAAGCTCTTCGCCAAAGACGGCTTCGGGATCGCATCCACCACCGAGTATTTCAGCAACGGGGAATGGCGGGAGACGGGCTCGCAGTTTGGAACCTTTGGCAATGTGAGCTACGCGCTCGACGCCGAGTATCGCTACAACGACGGCCTGCGCCCGAACAACAGCCTGTCCCGGCTCGAAACCTACGCGACCTTCAAGCTCCAGCTCAGCCCCCAGGACACCGTCTTTTTTCAGACGAAATATGGCGACCTACTGACGGGCGATGTCTTCCCGCAATACGACCCCCGGAACGTGGAGCGGACCATCGAGGTGGGCGCCGACGGGCGGAAGATCAAGACGCCGAACACCGCCGCACTCACCCAAGACTTCCGCGAGACCCAGGATCCCGCGCTGCTCCTGCTCGGCTGGCGCCACGAGTGGAGCCCGGGCAATCACACCCTGCTGCTGCTCGGACGACTGGCCAATGAACAGGAACAGCGCAACCAGGACACCTCGCGCACGGTGGTCTTCCGCGACGTCACGCTCCAGGCACCGCCCGGCATCGATGTGGAAATCGACTCCACGGTGGCGCGCGATGCCGCCCTGTTTTCGCTGCTCGACGGGCTCACCGGGCAGGGCGAGATCCTGCGCCTCGGCGAGGCCAGTTTCGATCTCGAGTACCGATCGAGCTTTGAGACCTACAGCGGCGAACTGCAGCAGATCTTCACGCTCGGCCCGAGCACGGTGATCCTCGGCGGGCGCTATCAGCGCGGCGATTTCGAGACGCGCGTGCGCCTCACCGATCACAACAACAATCAATCCCCTGAAGAGGCCATCCTCTTCCGCGATCCGCCGGCAAAGCAGGACTTCGACGTCGATTTCGAGCGCACCAGCCTCTACCTCTATGACGTCTGGGAAGTGACGCCGTGGCTCAGCCTGACCGGCGGCGTGAGCTGGGATCGGGTCGAGTATCCGGAGAATTTTCGGAGCCCGCCGGTCAATGGTCGCCAGACTTCGCTCGACAAGGTTTCCCCCAAAGTCGGCCTCGTCCTCCAGCCCTGGCGCGGCGCGACCCTCCGCGGCGCGTATGCCGAAGCGATCAGCGGGGCGAGCTTCGACGAGAGCATCCGCCTCGAGCCGACGCAGGTCGCGGGCTTCCTCCAGTCCTATCGCACGCTGGCTTCGGAATCGCTCGCTGGCTCGGTCGCGGGGAGCGAGTACCGCTTCTCGGGCTGGAGCGTGGAGCAGAAGCTGCCGAGCCGCACCTACCTCGGCGTGGAGTTGAGCGTCCTCGAGCAGGATCTCGAACAAACCAGCGGCGTGCTGGACCTGCTGACCGCCGGCGGCATCGGCCTCGGCGTCCTGCCATCTTCCCTTTCGGAGCGCGTCAGCTATCGCGAGGAGGCGATCACGGCGACGATCAATCAGCTCGTCGGCGACCGTTGGGCCGTGGGCGCGCGCTATCGCTACATCCACTCGGAGTTCGATCGCGAAAGTCCCGCCCTCACCGCCGCGGCCAAACGGACGGTGGATCTTTCGGCCATCGACGGCCTGGCCAAGACCGCCCATCGCCACCTGGAATCAGGGCTTCATTCCCTGAGCCTCTCCGCGCTCTACAATCACCCCAGCGGCTTCTTCGCCCGCGCCGAAGCGAACTGGTATCGCCAGGAAAACGACGACCTCATCACCACCAGCAGCGCGAGCGCGCCCGATGCAACGGGCCAGAGCACGCGCACCTTCAAAAGCCGCAATGAAGGCCTGCCCGGCGAAGATTTCTGGCAGCTCAATGTGCTCGCCGGGTACCGTTTCCATCGCAACCAGTGTGAAGTAAGTTGCGGGCTGCTCAACGTCACCGGCGCGGATTACCTCGTCAATCCACTCAACCCTTACAACGAACTCGTGCGCGATCGAACCCTGGTCGTCCGTTGCAAGTTCCAGTTCTGAGCGAAACTGAGGCAGTGGGGGATAGATTTTAGGAAAGATCGCTGGGCTGCCGCGTTCAATTTGCGATGACGCCTGCATCCGACCCTCACAAACAGAGGGCAGCGCATACTCGAAATTTTCGTCCTCTCGCGGATCGCTCCTCGCGATTTCATCCACCCCTTTCACCCGCATCGGATCGCGTGCCACCGATTGTGTGACCCGAAAACAAAAGGCGCGCACCAAAAACAAAATCGAAAGAACCAAACCCATGAACGGAGGCGTAGTAACCCCACTCGGCACTTCAAATCCTGGCGGTCTGCTGGGCAAGATTCTCGTCGTTTACAAGACGGCGGCGGATGCCACCCACACGACGACCTGGAAACTCGATGGCGGCAGCACTCGGAGTGTCCAATCCAAACCCGGCACGCCGGTCTCAAACGTCGCAGTCGGCGCGCACACGGTCACTTTCACCGCGCCCGCAGGCGACACCAATCCGCCGACGCAGAACTTTAGTGTGGTGGCCGGCCAGCAGAAGACGCTCGAGGTCTACTACTCGTAAGTCGGACCGGTCGCAGCGACCGGATATCCAGACGTTCCCTCGATCAGGGTAGTTGCCGGTGAATCTGCCGGGTTGCGGGTACAGCACCTGCTCCGCAAGATCATCCGCGAATGAGCAAAGCCATCCCCGAATATCTCGACCTGGAGGCGACTGTGCTCGACGCCCTGCGCGACGATCTTGGCGAAGGGGAGTTTGAGCTGCTCGCGCTCACCGTGCATCGGTTTCAGGCCACGTGGAATATTCCCTACAGTCGCTGGTGCGCCGCGCGTCCGTCGCCGCGGACCTGGCGCGAGATTCCCGCGGTGCCGCAGGGCATCTTCAAGCGCTACCGGCTGAGCGTGGCGCCAGAGAAAGTGACGACGACCTTCCGCACCAGCGGCACGACGGGCGAAGGCTACGGCGAGCATCATTTCATCGATGTGCGGCTTTGCGCGGAGGCGGTGCGCCGCGGCTGGCAGTTGCTCGGACTCGGCGGTGCCCGGCTCTTCGCCCTCACCCCGTCGCCCGCGGATGCGCCGCACTCGTCGCTTTCACACATGCTCGGTGTGGTCGTCGGGCGCGGCGCTGCGGGGCGTTTTTTCGTCGCGCCGGATGGCCGCCTTGATGCTGGCGAATTGGTCTCCGCGATCGAGTCGGCGATCGGTGCACAGGAACCCATCGGCCTGCTCGGCACCGCACTCGCTTTTCTGAATCTCTTCGGTCGCATTCGCTCGCGCCGGCTGGTGCTGCCGCCGGGAAGCTTCGCGATGGAGACCGGCGGCTACAAAGGCTCGGGGCGCGAGCTCGAGAAGGCGGATCTTTACGACATGTTCCAGACCTTCCTCGGTCTCCGCCCGGATGCCGTGATCAATGAGTACGGGATGACGGAGCTGAGTTCGCAGTTCTACGCGCGCGGCCTCGGCACGCCGCACGCCGGTCCGCCGTGGCTGCGCGCGACGGTCACCGATCCGGAGACGGGCGCTGAGGTGGAAGATGGCGCAATCGGGATTCTGCGGATCTTCGACCTTGCCAATCTCGGCTCCGTGCTCGCCATCGAAACGCAGGATCTCGCGATCCGGCGCGGCGAGCGGTTCGAGTTGATCGGGCGGGATCCCGGGGCGTTGCCGCGGGGTTGTTCCCGCATGGCGGACGAGGCGATGCAAACGCGATGACCACCCGCGAGCGCGCCAACCAGCTTGCGAGAGCCGCCACGCTGTTTCCTTTCCTAGGCGAAACGAGTGCGGAGAATTTGCTCACCATCGTCGAGTCCGAACTCGGCCACGCCAGCGCGCTGGACGAATTCGTGCCGCGCGGGCCGCATCTCGCGCGGGCGTCCGCGCCGGCCACCATCCTGCACATCGTCAGCAGCAATACGCCCGCCGCCGGGCTTCAGAGCTTGATCCGCGGGCTGCTCCTCGGTGCGCACAATCTCTGCAAGATTCCCTCCTCGGGCCTGCCGGAACTCACCCACTTTCGGAATGTACTGCCGTCGGCGCTCGCAGGCATCGTCGAAATTTCGAGCGATCTGCCAGACGAATGGCTCACCCGCGCCGATGCGCTCATCGTCTTCGGCAGCGACCAGACCATCGCGCACTTCCGCGGTCTCGCGCGACCCAATCAGACATTCGTCGCGCACGGTCACCGGCTCAGCTTCGGCGTGCTTTTTGCCGATCCGGAATTTGCGCGCGTGCCCGCCGCCGTGGCCGACGCCATCGCCTTCGATCAACTCGGCTGCCTCTCGCCGCACGTTTTCTACATCGCCGGCGATGCCCGGGCCTGCGCGGCGCGCTTCGCCGTGGAGATGCAGCGCGCGGAAGATCGCGAGCCGCGCGGGCCCGTCTCGCTCTCGACTTCCAATGCCATCCGCGCCCGTCGCGAAGAGCTGAACTTTCGCGCCGCAAATGGCGACTCCATCGCGATGTGGACGAGCAGCCACTCGACGGCGTGGACCGTGGTCTTTGATGAGTCGCCCGGCTTCCCGCAATCGCCACTCCATCGCTTCATCTACGTGAAATCGCTGCCTGCTGATTTCGCGGCGGAGCTCGCGGCCGTCCGCCCGCACTTGAGTTGCGCGGGCATCTGGCCGGCCACTTTGGAGAATGCGCAGACCCTCGCGGCGACTGGTGTCTCGCGCATCTGCCCCATCGGCGCGATGCAGATGCCGCCGTGGACGTGGCATCCAGACGGCCAGCCGGCGATCGGGAATCTGGTGCGCTGGATCGACGCCGAACTCACGTGAGCACCGCGCTCGCCAAGCTTCTCGCAGCACGCATCGCCAGCGAAGGGCCGATGCCCTTCCGCGAGTTCATGGCGCAGGCGCTCTACCATCCCGAGCACGGCTACTACGGCAGCGACCGCGCGAAGATCGGACGCGGCGGGGACTTTTTTACGAACGTGAGTGTTGGGCCGCTCTTCGGCCAGTTGCTGGCGCGGCAGTTTGCGGAAATGTGGGAACGGCTCGGGCGGCCCGCGGATTTTGCGATCGTCGAGCAAGGCGCGCATCGCGGGGATTTTGCGAGCGACGTTCTCGCGGCCCTGGACCGCTTCGCGCCAGGATGTTTCGCGGCGACCCGCTATCACATCATCGAGCCCGCGCCCAAGCTCCGCGCGGCGCAGGAGGCGGCGCTCAAGGGCAACGTGGTTTGGCACCCGTCGCTCGCTGATCTGCCGCCGTTCACTGGCGTCCACTTTTCCAATGAACTGCTCGACGCGATGCCGGTGCATCTCGTGACGTGGACTGGCACCGAGTGGCTTGAGCGCCACGTCGCGGTGCAAGATGACGGCTTCGTTTTCACCGATGCTCCGCTCACTTCGGAAACGCTGCGGGCCTATCTCGCGACGGTCCCGCCAGTGCCAGCGGGTTACATCACGGAGGTCAATCTCGACGCGCTCGCGTGGCTCGATACCGTCGCAGCGCGGCTCGATCGTGGTTGGGTGCTGACGATCGACTACGGACTTCGCCACGAGGATTACTTTGCCCCCGACCGCCGCACCGGCACGCTCCGCGCCTACGCGGGACATCAGGTCAGCGACGATCCGCTCGCCCGCCCCGGCGAGATCGATCTCACGACACATGTCGAGTTCACCAGTCTCATGGAGCGCGCTGCGCAAATCGGACTCCGCGTCGCGGGCCTCACGGATCAGCATCACTTCATGGTCGGCCTCGGTCCGCTCCACTTCCGCGACGACGCGGTGCCCGAGATGTCTGAACTGCGCGCCTACAAGACGCTGATGCATCCGACGATGATGGGCACGAGCTTCCACGCGCTCTGTTTGTCAAAAGGAACGCCCGAAGCAGCGCCGCTCGCGGGTTTCAAATATGCCCGCGTCCCAGCCGCCTGACGTGTTTGCAAATTCACGCCAGGTCGCACGCCCAAGGAGCAGGGGCGCCCTCGCCCCGAGTTGATCCACGGGGCGAGGGCGCC
>JANNXQ010000191.1:0-15954 GCA_031409655.1 Chthoniobacteraceae bacterium
CCCGGTCTTCGAGGGCGCGGAAGAAGAATTTCTCCTGCGCCTTCGCCGCCGCGGGATCGCCCGTCGGTTCGGTCGCGAGCTTTTTGGCTTTGTCGAAGAGCGTGAGCCGCTCGGCGTCGCGCGCTGCGCCGCGGCGGTGCGCGGCGTCGCGCTCGAAGTATTGCTTCCCGTCGATCCACGTCTCCAGACACACGCTCGAAGTCGCGAGCGGACTGCCGCTCCACACGGCGAAGTCGCCGTCTTTCCCGACCTCCAGCGAGCCGACCATCTTGTCGATCCCGAGCTGCTTGGCGGGATTGATCGTCACAAATTTCAGCGCTTCCTCCTCGGGTGTGCCGCCGTATTTCACGGCCTTGGCCGCTTCGAGATTCATGCGCCGCGCGTGGTCGGAGGAGTCGGAGTTGAAGGACACATTCACGCCGCGTTCGCGCATGATGCTGCCGGCATACGGGATCGCGTCATAGACCTCGAACTTGAATGCCCACCAGTCCGAGAACGCCGACGCACCGGCGCCGTGCTTCGCGATTTCATCGGCGACTTTGTAGCCTTCGAGGATATGCTGCAGCGTCGCGACGCGCACGCCGAAGCTCTCCATCACGCGGAGGAAGGCGACGATCTCATCCTGGCGATAGCTGTGGCAGTGGACGAGGCGCTCGCCGCGGATGATCTCGGCGATGGCCTCCAGTTCGAGGTCGCGCCGCACGGGTTTGTCACCTTTGGCGAGGGCGGCGGCATAGAGCTGCGCGGCGGTGAAGCGGTTCGTGTGAAAGGCCGGCACGCCCATGCGCGTCTGTGGGAAGCGGCTCTTGAAATTGTCACCCCAGTTCGACTGCTTCACGTTTTCGCCGAGGGCGAATTTGATGCCGCTCGGCGCGCCGGCGAGTTTCAAGTCTTCGGGTGCAGCGCCGTCGCGGAGTTTGATCACGCAGTTCTGTCCACCGATGGGATTCGCCGAGCCGTGCAGGAGATTCGCGACGGTGAGCCCGCCGGCGAGTTGCTGGTGGATCATCTCCGCTTCGGAATTCACCACGTCGCCGATGCGGACCATCGCGGTGGACGGGAGCGTGCCTTCATTCACCCCACCCATGACCATGCTGTGGCTGTGGCAATCGATGAGACCCGCGGTGACGTGAATGCCGGGGCGGTCGATGACGTGCGCGTCTGCCGGCGCGTCCACCGTGCCGACTGCGCGGATTTTTCCATCGACGATGAGCAGGCTCGCATCCGTGAGTCGGCCCTGCGGCCCGCTCGTCCAGATGGTGGCCGACTTGATGTAGACCGCCTTCGGTGAAAGCAGCGGCCCGCGATCTTTCTGCGCAGGCGCGGCGGTGAGCGTCGCACGCAACGCTTCCTTCTCCTTTTTCTTCGCGTCAGCTTTGGCGTCGGCGTCTTTCTTTTTGTCGTCCTTGATCGGCCCGGGGAATTGCCGGCCATCGATCCACACTTCGCGGACGATCGCTTCCTCATCGAAGTAGCGCCCCTTCTCCACGACGGTGAAATGCGCGAGCTTGCCGGGCTCGATGGTGCCGAGTTGATCCGCGACGCCACAGATGCGCGCGGGTTCAGTGGTGAGCGCGGCGATGGCGTCGATTTCACTCAAGCCACGCGCGATGGCGAGGCGGACATTGCTGCGAAAGCGGCTCTTTTTTCCAAGACCATACGTGGTGAGCGCGAAATTATGACCTTCGTTGCCGAGAAGGGCGGGATTGCTCGGCGCGTGATCCCAGGCACGCAGTGTCTCAAATGGCACGGCAAGCCAGTCGTCGTCCTCGGGCAGCTTCGGCACTTCCGGGAAGTCCACCGGAACGATGAAAGGCGCGGCAGCGGCCCGGACAAAAACGGGACGACGCCACTCCTGACCGGTAGCCAGCAGGACCGGTTGCACGCCAAGTTCCGTGGCAAGGTTCAGCGCGCGATCCATCATCAGCATCGCCGAGGACTCGAAGACCACCGGCATCGTCTTGCGTACCGCGGGTTGGAGTGCATCGAGCGCGGCATCGAACGCGGGCCGCGGACGGTCATTCGGATGCGCCGTGAAGTGTGCGAGGTCCGCCGCCTGATGCTGCGCATTGAAGAAGGTCTGCCGCACCGCGGAGATCACACCCATGAGCGAGCCGGGAAACGCCTTGGGACGCTCCGGTGCGTCCTCTGATTTCTCCGTGCGCGGGGTGTCGAGCGCGATGTGCTGGAAGGTCTCCGCGCGAATGATCGCCTCACTCGGATCGCTCGACCCCAGCGAAACGAAGGTGCTGGTCCCGCGGATCACACCGCGATCCGGCACCACATTCGCCGCGGTGAAACCTTCCGCGCGCAGCGCCTCGAGCGCCTTCTTCTCCGGCGCATACTCGCGCGCCATCCGCCGCTCCGGCGTCACCACAGACTTCACATTTCCACCCACGGCGACCGACGACGCGCCGAGAAATCCCGTGCCCACGCCTGCCGCGAGTTCATCCACCGGCGGCGCTTCGTCTGGCGTGGACCGCTCGCTGGCTGCTTTGGAAAAGGAAACGTGCGCGTCGATGAACCCCGCATAAATCGTCATCCCCGCTAGGTCATGCACGCGCGCATCCGCCGGCACCGCCGCATCCGCGCCGACCGCCACGATGCGCCCATCGCGGAGCACGATCGTCGCCTTCTCGATCTCCACCCCCGGCTTCACGACCACCCGCCCGCCGACCAGCGCGTGCACCGACGCGGGCAGGGGGCGATGGCCCGGGGGGCGCATTTCCTCCGCTACGACGCCGGTGAGACTGGACCATGCAGTAAACCACCCGAGGAAGGCGAAGCGAAGGGGAGCGAGTGGGGGTGACATCTTCAGCACACCGACTCTGGCGGCCATTTCCGCGAGTGCAAGCGCGCGCCGACGGTGTCTGGCGGGCGGCGATGCGGCCATCGTCGGGGGGATTTTCCTTGTGTCCGCGCCGCGCATTTCGGATGAGCGGACTGCACGTATTCCGCGCGATCCTTATGTGGAAGAAAACTTTCGGCAGGCTCGTATTCCTCTTCGTCACCGGCGCGGCATTGGTCTGCATCTACGGGATCGTCATGGGTTCGAGGCTCACCTGGATACTGTCTGACAATCCCCCGCCCGTGGCAGAGCCTGAGCCCGTCGATCCCGAGATGCAGCTCCGCGAGACGTTGCTGAACTACCTCGCTCAGTTGGATGCGTCCGGGAGTGAGTTCACGAAACAAGTCATCGGCGACGCGCAGTTGCAGCGTTGGAATCTGGACACCGGGATCGCCTACTTTTCCCTGCCGGCAAAACCTGGCCAGCAGGGCTACCCACAATCCGCTGTCGCGGGATTTGTGACGCGTTTCGACGAGGTGCGCTTTGCCCCTGCCGATCAGGAAGTCATGAAGCTGGACGATCTGGTGCTCCCGCGGACTCCAGAGACGGCGTTCTTTTTCGCCACTGCGGTGCAGAACTTTGCCGTCACGCCGGGGAAAAGGTTTGTCTTCCCGTATCGTTCGGCGACTTACACGGTGAGTCTCCAGGAGACGATGGACTATCTCCACAATGAGTCCGTGGTCGGTGGCTTGCTCAATGCGGCGACGGGCAAGACGATCGGTGGTCGGGAGTTGGTGTTTTCAAATCACGGGGCGTTTGTCGCCGTGCGCGGCGAGCCCTCCCTGAAACGGCTGGCCGACGCGCTCGTCTTCGGCTTGCCCCGCGGCCCGGAAGCACGGGAACTGCGCGTGCAGCGCCTGCTGGATTTCGTCACGACGGAGATCGCCTACGATCCGAACGAGGCCGGTGCGGGCGTGGAGGTGCTCCGGCGACCGAATGAAATCCTGATGACGCGCCGTGGCGATTGCAGCAATAAGTCGATCCTCTTTGCTTCGTTACTCGACCAACTCGGGGAACCTTACTTGTTTGCTTATATGCCCGGCCACATTGCGGTCGCTGTCCCGCGCGGACACTTCGGCGCTTACAATGGCTTGACCCTGCTCTGGGAGAAAAAGCCGTGGGTGCTTGCGGAGACGACCGCCGTGAAGTTTCGGATCGGCGTCGATCATCTCATGGACGAAACCCTCTTTCCCCGTTGCGAGTATCTCCAGTATCCGCCGAACCCGAACGTCATCGTCTCGCGCCTAACCGGCGAGCGGCTGATGTTTCGCTGAGCGTTAGTGACCGGTGAAGGCTTGCTTCACGGGCTGCCCGTCAAATTCCGCAGGCAAGGGAACACCCAGTAACCAAAGCGCGGTGGCGGTGGTGTCGAAAGTGGTCACGGGCTCCGCAAGGGCAAAGTCCTTTTTGACTCCCTTGCCCCAGGCGATCCACGGGATCTCCATGTCCTCGGGGATATCGAGTCCATGGGTCTTGTCATGTCCGCCATGGTCGGCACTGATGATGACCACGCTGGAATCTGCGATCCCCGCGGTGTGGAGCGCCCGCAGGATCTGGCTGAGCGCTTGATCGGACACCTTGAAGGCTTCCTTCTGCTCCGGCGAACCCCAGCCGCTTTTGTGTCCGGCGGAGTCAGGATCGGGGAAGTGAATGAAGCAAAGGTTTGGCTTCTTCTCCAGGATGTAAGCGGCGGCGCTTGCCGACACAGTCTGCGCGGGGTTGACGGTCTTTTCCAATTCGTCCGCCCCACCCACGGTCGGCGTCGCTGTCTGCGGTCCTTTGAAATCGAACCGATCGAGCGAGCCATCCTGCCAGAGGTGATGAAACTTCATCTTCCCGGCAAACAGGCCCGTCACGAGCTTGGGGTCCGCTTTCCGGGCGATCGCGAAGACGGTCGGGGCGAGGATCTTTCCCTTATCCGGCTCGAAGTTATTCCAGAGCACCCGGTGCTTCGCCGGGCTGAGACCGGTGAGCATGGAAGTATGCGAGGGCAGGGTCTTCGGCGGGAAAATGGTGCGCGCTTTCCAAGTCACCGCGCCGTCGGCGGCCATCTTCTTCAGGGTCGGCATCTCGCTCTCGGCGATGACGGCGGGTTTTCCGCCATCGAAGCTGATGATGAAAACGTGCTCGGCGAGGCGCGCGGCGTGGAGACCGGCAGCAGAGCAGAGGGAGGTGAGGAGGAGGGTAAGAAGGCGCATGAATAGGGAGAGTTGAGAAACTCTTATGTTCGCAAGCAAGGAGTCGGGCGAGGGTGATTTCCTTGGGGGCGACCGTTCTCGGGCGCGGCGAATTCGGAAAGGGGCGCACCCTCAGCCAAAGCCTACGGCAGCAGAGAGACGCGGATCCGCACGAACCGACCTGCGCCGGGCTGCGGCAGCACGTTATCAATGAAGAGATATTGGCGCACGCCATCGCCGGGGACGGGATCGCTGATGATGGGTGCGATCATCGTCGGGTTTGTGAAAGTAAGATCGTTTGCGGCTTCCATGATGACGGTGAGCTTCGGATCGTCGTCGCGCACGTCGAGGGTGGTGGTGAGACGGCCATCGAAATCTGGCGTCGTCGCAAAGAGCGCTGAGGAAGAAGCAGTGCGGGCGGGGAGTCGGACGGAGTATTCGAGGACATTGGCGAGGCCGTCGCGATCGGGATCGGCAAGCGGGGAGGCCAGCGTGGCTTCGGTGGGCAGGGTGAAGTTCAGCGTCTGCCAGCCGGAGTAAGAGGAGATGACATTTAGCGTGTAGGTCTGCGTGTTAGAGCCGAGGGAGAAGCCTTTGGTCAAAGTCCCGCTATCGGTCACGCGGATGGCCACGGAATAACTACCGGAGCTACCGGCGGGCGGAATCCCGGAGACCGCGCCGGACGAACTCACGGAGAGCCACGTTGGACCGGAGACTTTGGCAAAGGTGAAGGCGTTCGCTTCCGCGTCGGTGGCTGTCGTCGTGGAGTTGTAGGCGACGCCCATCGTCGCGGTTGGGACGGGCGTGCCGGTGAAGTTCGGCGGGCGATTGCCGGGATTGGTCACGCCCACCGCATCGATGGGGAGGAGGTCGCCATCGGGGTCGCGGAGTTCTTCGCCATTCGTGCGTCCGTCGCCGTCGCTATCGAGCGCCGCGAAGGCCGGGGTCCAGAACGGGACGTTCGATGAAGTGCCGCTGATCGCCGTATTGACCGCCGCGCCAAAGGCCGTGCGGGTGCCTGAACCGGCGGGGTTTACGTGGCAGTTTGCGCAGCTGATGACGGTCCCATTCGGAATCCGCGCGACGCGAAAACTTCGACTGTGCGCCAGCGAACCGAGAAATCCGAGCGCGAACAGGGCAAGCGTGAGGGAGGAGGGGCGATGCATGGTGGGGCCGCGGAGCCCACTACACTTCTGCCTGATTTCAAGCGAAGACTGCGGTGACCGGCTTCGCCTTCACCAACTCGCGGGGCTGGTTGAGATGGTTATACACGATGGTCTCGGGATCGATGCCGAAGGCGTGGTAGATCGCCGCGAGCAACTCGGTGGGATGCACCGGATCGCTCTTCGGGCTGGAGCCCGTGGCATCACTTTCACCATGCACGTAGCCGCGCTTCACCCCGGCTCCGGCGACCACTGCCGTGTAGCAGTATGGCCAGTGATCGCGGCCATCGGCGCTGTTCACATTGCCGCTGGTGCTCAGACCTTTCTCCGGGCTGCGGCCGAATTCCCCGAGCGCGACGACCAGTGTCTCATCGAGCAAGCCGCGCTGATCGAGATCTTCGATGAAAGCGCTGAAGCCCTGGTCAAACATCGGCCCAGCCTGGCTTTTGAGGCGCGAGGTGAGGCCAGTGTGCATGTCCCAGGAATGGTTGTCCGAGTTCGCAACCTTCGGCCACACGACTTCCACGACGCGGGTGCCGGCTTCGACGAGTCGGCGCGCGAGGAGCAGCGATTGCCCGAAAGTATTCATCCCGTAAGCCGCGCGCATCTTGTCCGTCTCCCGATCGATCGCAAAAGCATCGCGCGCCTTGCCGCTGGTGATGAGGTCGAGCGCTTTACCGTAGTATTCGTCGAGCTGGTAACTTTCCACCGCCTTCTCGATCTCCGGCATGGTGCTCTCGATGGACTCGCGCAGGCTCGCGCGGCGCTTGAGCCGCTGGGCGAAGACCTCGGGACGAAGGTTGAGGTCGTCCACCTTCACGCGGTTCATCTTCGTCATGTCGAGATCGTCGCCATCCGGGAAGAGCGTGTAGGGATCGTAGGCCTTCCCGAGGAAGCCCGCGGTGCCGCCTTTGCCGACCACATTGGACTCCTGCAAAGGGCGCGGCAGCATCACGAAAGGAAGCATCGGCTCCTGCGGCGGTTTCAGGCGGATGATGTTTGCCCCAAAGTTCGGGTAGTCCTTCGCATTTGGCGGCTCGAGCTGGCCGGAGGGCGAGACCTTGTCCGTGGTGTAGCCGGTCATGATCTGGTAAATCGCCGCAGTGTGATTAAAGAGACCGTTTGGCGTGTAACTCATCGAGCGGATCATCGAGAACTTGTCGTTCATCGTCGCGAGCTTCGGCAGGATCTCGGTGAAATTGATGCCGGGGATCTTTGTCCGGATGTTCGTGAACGGGCTCTTGATTTTGTCCGAGACGTTTTCCTTCGGGTCCCACATGTCGAGGTGGCTCGGCCCGCCCTGGAGATAGACGAGGATCACACTCTTCGCCTTGCCCCAGCCAGGGCCGCCCTTGGCGAGACCTTCTGCAACCGCGGCCTTCGCTTTCAAGCTGAGCATGGAGCCGAGGGTGCAGCCGAGAATGGCGGAGCCACCGACGCGGAGCAGATCGCGACGGGTGATGCCGAGGTGAGTGTCGCAGAGGTCGCGACCGGGTTGGCCAGGGATACGGATCATAAGCGCGAAGCGTTGGGAGGGTGGAGACGGGAGTGAATCAGGAAGGGAACCACCGCCATGAGCAATGTTTAGAGCCAAATGCCGATGCTGACGAGGGTGAATCCCGGCGGGACGAAGCAAGGAGCAGGGGCGCCCTCGCCTCAAGGATCTCCTCGGGGCGAGGGCGCCCCGACTCCTTGAGCCGACCTACTCCGGTAGCGCGAAGGCCACCCAGGCGTCGCCTGCAGGGCCGCCGAGTTTGCCGCCGCCGGTCGCGGGCAGGACGATGAATTGGCGGCCAGCGACTTCGTAGCTCGTGGGCGGGGCGGTGCCGTGCAGTTCGAGCGGGTGGCTCCACAACTCCGCGCCGGTGTCGGCGTCGAAGGCACGGATTTTTTTGTCGCGCGTGCCGCTCACGAAGACGAGGCCGCCTGCGGTGACCGCTGCGCCGCCGAAATTTTCCTGACCGGTCTGGGGCATGCCGGCCTTGGTCAGTTCGTCGTATTCACCGAGCGGTTTCTGCCAGGCGATCCGGCCCGTGTTTAAGTCGATACACGTGAGCGTGCCCCACGGCGGGGTGCAGCCGGGGTAGCCTTCGTGATCCACGAGCCGATTCCAGCCGCCGAAGGTCCACGCGGGCTCGGCGGATTTCTTCGCAGTGATCGGGCGATCGCGGACGAGGAGGAAATCGAGCAGCGGCCCGAGCTGATCCTCAGTGAGCTGGGGCATCGGGGGCATCGTGCCTTTGCCGTTTTTGAGCTGCGCGCGGATCTCGGAATCGGTGAGCCGGTGGCGCAGGCCGCGCAATGGCGGCGCGGGGCCGAGGCCTTTGCGATCCGGCCCGTGGCAGGCGACGCAGATGCTCAGGTACACTTGCTCTCCAGCCGTCGGCGGCACGAGCGGCGCGGGATCGTCGTCGCGGAAACACGTCATGAACCACGGGATCTCGTTTGCGCTCACGTAGAGTTTTCCACTGCGCGGATCGGCTGCGGCACCGGTCCACTCCGCGCCGCCGTGGATGTGAAACATCACCGTGGGCTTCGCTTCGTCGAAGCTCGGATACGGCCCGAGATTTCCCCGCTGCACGATCGGCAGGACGACCGCCGTGGCCTCGGGTGTGCGCTGCGTCACATCTTCCATCCGGAAGCCCTGCCGCACGAAGGGCTGCGGCAACTCGACTGCTGGCTGATACGGCGCGGTGACGTCGCCCGGCAGACCGTGCGTGTCCACGCGCTGGAGCGGGAAGTCGTAAAGCGGCTGCCCGGTCACGCGATCGAGCAGCAGCGTATTTCCGATCTTCGTGACCTGCGCGACGGCGTCCACTTTGCGCCCGTGGCGCTCGACGGTCACGAGATTCGGCGGCGCGGGGATGTCCCAGTCCCAGATGTCGTGGCGGATTTCCTGAAAGTGCCAGAGCCGCCGGCCAGTCAGCGCGTCGAGCGCGAGCACGCAGTTTGAGAAGAGATTGTCGCCGAGGTGACCCATGCCGAAAAAGTTCGGCTTCGGCGAACCGGTCGCGACGAAGGCGATGCCGCGCGATTCATCGAGCGCCATGCCGCCCCAGCAGTTCGCGCCATCCTCGATCTTGCTCCACGTCTCCGCGCCGGGCTGGCCGGGGTCGGGCTTCGTCTTGAAAGTCCAGAACAGCCGCCCATCGCGCACGTCGTAGCCAAAGACGTCGCCGAGATAACCCGGCACCACGAGCACGTGCCGAAAGATCGCGCCGACCGCCGTGCCGCCCGTGGGCAGCGCCGTGCGCCCGTTTTCGCCGAAACTCGGGAGTGCCTGACCTGTCGCTGGATCGAGCGTGTAGATCCAGTTGCCCGTGGCAAAAATGAGGCGCGCGGCATTCTGCGCATCGCCCGGCCAGTGGAGCAGCCCGCGGCGCGCCGGCGTGTCTTCGAGCCGCTTGCCATCGTTGTTCGGGTTAAATTTCCACCGCTCCTTTCCCGTCGCCGCATCGAGCGCGGCGATCTGCTTCCCGGCGGTCGGCAAATACATCGTCTCGCCGACAACGATGGGATTGCACTGCACATTGGCTTTGCCGTCGCCGGAGCGATAAGTCCACGCGACTGTAAGTTTCGCCACATTGTCTTTGTTGATCTGCTCAAGCGCAGAGAAGCGGTTCGAGGTCGGCCCGCCGAGCGAGCGCGTCCACGAGCGAAAGTCTTCCAGCTTCGGCCAGCCGTTCGCCGCCGTGAGTTCCTCCCGCTTCGCGGCGGGGATCGTGAAAACAGCGTCAGTATTTTTCGGCCCGAGTTCCTGCCGCAGCTTCTCCAGCCCGTCCAAATTCTGGCGCAGCCGCACCTCCGCATCCTCGCCCGTGTGATTGAGAATGCCCACGAGCCCATGCCAGCCGCTGTCGCGGATGGTTCGCAGCAGTTGCAGATCGAGGTCGCCCGTCCCGAGCACCATAATCTTGTTCCCCGCCTTGTCGCCGCCGCGCGTCATCCCATTGAGATTCAGCGCAAGCAGATGCGGCTTCATCTTCGCCAGCAACGCGGGGAAGCGATCGAGATGCTCGTGCCCGTGGTGGAGATTGTACACGAGACCGACATTCGTAATGCCGTCGCGCCGCAACCGCTCAATGACCGCAAGCTGATTCTCCGGTTCGCCAAACCATCCGCCGTGATTGTACAGCGCGACCTTCATCCCGAGCGGCGCCGCAGCCTGCGCGATCTCGGCAATGCGCCTCGACTCGCTTTCGACGCGCGCACTTTGCTCCTCCGCTGTCTTCGTCATCTCGCCGCCCCCACTCACCCAGAGCTGCGGCTTCACCCCGTGCCGCTGGAAAAGCTCGAGCGTCTTCCTCGCCTCATCGTTCAGCTTCGTCGGAAACCACCACGCACTCAGCTCCACGCCATGCCGTTTCAGCGCCGAGAGTTCATCGTCCCATGTCGGCACGTGTTCCGCGCGGTAGTCGTAAGCGAAATGTTTGAACCCAAGCTGCTCCAGCATCGCCGCCCTCTCCTCCGGCCCGCGCTTCTTCGCGTCAAAGGGCACGATGCACCACGCGATGAGATTCTCGCGGGCGAAAAGGTCGGCCGCGCGACCGGACCCGGCGATTAAAATGCATAGGACGAAAGTGAAGAGGGCGGCGCGGGGTTTCATCGGCGGAAGAGTGCCGGAGGTGACCCAAATCGCGGGACTGCCTTAGACGCACCGGATGACCGCGTCCTTTGAAGGTCACTTTGACCCAACGCGCCCATCACCGAATCCATTTGAAGGTTAATTGGTGACCTTGAGGTGCACGAAGCACTTGGCTCCCGGATTGGGAATGGTGACGGCCACGTGATCGAAGGGACTGCCGGGAGTGATCGCTACCGCACCCGCAGTGGTTACGGGAATGGCCACCGCCGTCCAGCCGGCCAGATCGCTGCCGTATTGCACGACCTGTGTGGTGACCGGTAGCGACAGGTCGCTGCGGTCATACTCGAAGATCCAATTGTTTCCGCTCCGCGTCAGTTTCGGCAGGACGGCTAGCGACGAGCTTATCGGATTGCCGCCAAGCGCGAACGCCAGAAGGTTGGAAATGCCATCACGATTCGGGTCGTCCAGCGGTCTGTCGTTGACGCCGGCCGTCAGCCCGTATGCGGGATTGGCCGCCCAGGCTCCGTAGGGCGACAGCACGACCTGACTTAGAAGCGTCGAAGTGCTCCCGACATGGTTCGCGTTCCCGGCATACCGCGCGGTGATGTTGTGCGTTCCAACCGCGAGGCTGGAAACGCTGAAACTGGCATTGAAGCTGCCGTTCAGGGCGTTCGTGCCCATGGCCGTGGGGCCATCATAGAAAGTCACGTTGCCTGCCGGTGTGCCTCCGCTCACCGTGGCGGTGAAGGTGATGGAGGTGCCCAGGGCGGCGGGGTTGAGGCTGCTGGTCACGGTCGTGGCCGTGGCGCTGGGGACAGTTACTGTGCCGGTGCCGGAAAAGTAAGTGTCATTCTTGTTCGTCGCTGGCGAAGCCGTGGAGCCATAGGTTCCGGCAGGCATCGGGGCACCGCCGTTGTAAGTCAGCGCCGCGATCGTGCGGGTGCCGGTGTAATTGAGGGCGACCTTGGCCCCGGTCGTGATATCGAGGGAGCCCGTGCCCAGGGCCGCGGACTTCGAGCAGGACAACGTACCAGCCGTGATCCTGTTGGCCCCGGTGAAGCTGTTGGTGCCGGAGAGAATCAGCGAGTTACTGCCTGTCTTCGTGAATCCGCTGGCACCGCTAACATTGCCACTGAGGGTCATGTTGTAATTGCAATTGATGGTCGTGTTTCCATTCAGGCTGACAGGACTGCTGAAGCTATTGCCAAATCCGTTATTGGAATTAATCGTGCCGCCGTTCAAGGTGAGCGGGTTGGTCGCACTGACCCGTTCCATCGTGAGAGCGCCACCTTGATTGAGGGTGACCGGCCCGGTGCCCAGCGCCTGGTTCGCTTGCAAGCCCAACAAGACGATTCCGCTGTTGATGATGGTGCCGCCGCTGTAGGTGTTGGTGACATTGTTGATTTGCAGCATGCCCGCATTGTCTTTCGTCAGACCTCCCGCGCCTGACACCAAACCCTCGATAGTCACCTGGCCGCCGCTCGTGCCGCCGAAGTTTGTGAGTGCGGTCAAACTCACCGGAGCAGTGATGGCCACCGAGTTGGCGCTGTTCTGATTGAACTGCGGCAGCAACGTGCCGTTGGCTGCGAAGGTCAGGCTATTGGATCCGGCGAGCGTGACGGTGCCTGCAAAGTTGAGCTGGTTGAGCATAAACCCGCCGCTCAGATCCTGGGTCACGGTGTAGGTGCCGGACTTGCTGATCGACATGCGGTAATACGCCTGACCGGCAGCATCGGGCACCGCCGTTGCGCCCGCCGCATTGGTCCACGAGGTGGCTCCGCCCCAATTGCCAGACGCCGCCGCAGCCCAGAGAAAGTCCACAGGCTGGCCGGCCAGAACGCCGATGGAAACGGTGGCCGGAACCGAGTTGCCAGTGCCGTTGTTGACCAGAAAGGTAAAGCTGTCCCCTCCGCTATAGTTAGCCGCCGGGGTGTAGGTCAGGTTCGGAGCCGTTCCTGTTAAGGTGCCGTTGGTTGGCGGCGTCACGACGGTGTAGGTCAGCGTGCCACCGCTGCCGGATAGAGTGATCGGCTGCGGGGTGTTCTGAACCAGGGTCACGCTCTGTGCATGGGCGTAGGCCGTGCGGGGCATTCCGGTGCCGTCATACAGCCACTCCTTGGCAATGATTGCGCCATTGGCACCTGCGAACGATGGGCCGGTCCACTTGAGTTTGGCCACGGCCGAGCCGGTATTTTCATAATACTGCATTTGCAGGTCCAGGACCTGGCCGGCTGTCAGGTTGAGCGATGCGCTGTCCTTCCAGTTGGTCGTCTGATCCACGTAGTCATCGATGACCAAAACCCCATTCAAATACAATCTGACGCCGTCGCTGTTCAGGGTCGAGAAGGTGTAAGTTCCGGTCTCCGGAACCAGCAGCAGACCATCCCAGCGCACGCTGAAGGTGTCCGCGCCGAGCGCGGTGTTCGGGGAGCCGGTGCCCCAGTCGTAATTCACCTCCGCGTCGGTGCGGATGAGTTTCAGATTAGTGAAGTCCATGTTGTCAAAATACTCGCCCTTCAGCCCGGCACCGGCGGTGCCGACCAGGATGCCCACCGCGCCTGGATTGGAGATGGTCAGGCCGTCCGTGGTCCGGAATGTGAAGCGATCCGGCCCGGTGTAACCGGGGGTTGGGGTGTAGGTCAGGTTCGGGGCGGTGCCGACGAGCGTGCCGTGGGAAGGAGCGGTCACATTGATGAAAGTCACAGCCGTCCGAGGCGAACTGCCAGTGAGCGTGATGGCCTTGGCAGCGGTGGTGGCGACGATCTGCGAGTTGGCCACGGCCAGGCCGGGAACCTGGGCCGGCGCGGTGATGGCGGCTTCGATCGAGGCGATAGTGCTCACGAGCGTGGTGTATTGGGTCGAGGTCGTGCTCCACTTGCCGAGGTAACCCCTGAGCGTCGGCAGGGTATAGCGGGCGGCGTCCCCGTAGGCCGCCAGCGCATTGAGGCCGGTAATCAGGGTTTCGTCTGAGCCCCATTCGAATCCCTTGGGAATCTCCAGCATGGCCAGCGCCAACGGGATGCCATCGCTGACCTTGTATTTGGCCATGGTTTTGATTCCCGAAGCTCGCGGACTGGCACTCCACATTCGGTCGGCCAGGCACTCGATTTCGATGACCTCGAAGAAGTCCAGGATGAGCGCCTGCACATCCGTCAGCGGGAGACGGTCGAAGCAAAACTTGGCGGCTCCGGCGCGGGGGTAAGAGTCAGGCTGTTTCAAGCCGGTCTTGACGGCAGGATACAGCAGGCTCTTGGACGCATTGACGGTGTAGGCGCCCACATTGTTGCCGGGACTGCCGTCTCCTACGCCATTGCCAAAGAGCGCCAGGGATAGATAGCGGTTGCTGATCTGCACCGGGTCACTCCAATCAATCACGTTCGGATCAGTCGCGTTGGCGACGAAGGCGGTGAGCATCGGGGTTAGTTGGGCGCTGGCCGTGGCGGCGGTGTAGCTGCGGATCGCCGTGGCGGCTTTGGCACGGACCCACAAGTCAGCCTCGACTGCCTTGTTGAGCCGCCCGGTGATCAATGGCAAGGCGGTGGCGTCCTTGAGAATTCCCAGTGCTTGGCAGGCACCCATGCGGCCATTGGCGTCAGTGCCTGCGACAATGCCACGCAGGGTGGTGAGTTCCGTGGAGGTCAGGGTGCGCTTCCCGAGTTCCACAGCGGCGTAATGGCGGACGACCGGATCATACTCGCTCAAGGCGGAGATCAATTGGGCGGTGGTGAAGCCGGGGGAATCCACATTGAACGCAGCAGCGGCGACTGCATTGGCTACCTTGGCCGCGTCGAGTGCGTTGGCGGGGATGGCGCTCTTGCCGGTGATGTGAAGCCGCTTCAGAGGAAGCGCATAGGTGAGCAGGTAACTGGCCGTGGCATTCATGCCATAGTAACCGCTCGCGCCCAGATAAGTGCCGTCGGAAGTCGTGCCCCCGCCATATTGCTCGCCTCCGTCATAGACAAATGAGCCATCGGTGCGGCGTGACAGGTCGAGGTGCCAGCGCACGGGTTTCAAGTATTCCGCCACGGCCAGGGAGCCACCCATTTTTGCACCCAGCGCGCTCCACAGGTAACTGAAGCCCTGGCCGGTATGACCGTATTCGCGGCCATTGAAACTGGCGGTGGTCATGCGCGAGAAATACTCGGTCTCCACCGTGCGGCCGGTCTGCAAGCCGAAGAGCACGGCGCACATCGGGTCCTTGCCGTTGGACGAGTGGCCGGAGATGAAAGGCTCGTGTTCGCCGTAGGGAATCGGCCCCTTGTTGACATAAAAGGCGAAGAAGTCGGAGCCGCGCTGGATCGCACCGTCAATTTCCGGATCGATCGCCTGCCCACCTGCCACCAGCGCCTTTTTGCCCAGCACCATGGCGATGTTGGCAACGATGCCGACCGCATTCACCGGACCATAGCCGGTGCCCATGCGGCGGCCGGAGCCATCGGGTCTCAAGACGGACGCGCCGTGACCGAAGGTGCCATTGAGGGTCTGCGACTGCGCGAGCTTGAGCGTGTAGCTGTTAATGCCGGTCAGCACATTGGCATCACCCGTTGCCAGGTAATACTCGGCGAGAAACAAGCCGCCGTAGGCCCAGTCCCAAATCGGGAGCCCATTGTCTATCGGTCCCGCCGTCGCGATAGCGCGGGCATAGGTCTGCAGGCGGGTCTGCACTGTCGCGTAGTTCGGATCGCCCGATGCCACTCCAGCCAGCAAAGCCAGCCCGTCAATGGCACCGTCCCAACCGTTGGTCAGGAAGTTCGGATCGGCGAGGAGCTGGCTGACCAGCTTGTTACGGGCGTTGGTCAGGATCAGCGCGGACTTCGGACAGGAGTAGGGAGCGGTGGCGGTGTAATCGCCCATGATCGTCATGGCGATGTTCACATCCGTGGTGGTGCCTGCTCGCCAGCGTTTTACACGCAGCGTGCCGGCGCCCGTTTTCTCGGCATCGCCGATCGCTGTGCCGAAAGCCTTGCGGGCATCACTGGTAAACAGCGGCACGACGCCGGTGCTGCCTGCCATCGCGCCAAGGATCACGTCATCCACCGCCAGCACAGCGTTGCCCGGCGCGCTCGCCACGGTGACCAGGATCTGGCGGCTCTCGGTGGTGATGGTGCCGTCCGCGCCGTTTCCGCCCCCGATGTAGATCCAGCCTCGCAGCCCGGTGGCTCCGAGATTGTAGGTCTCGCC
>JANNXQ010000192.1:0-1944 GCA_031409655.1 Chthoniobacteraceae bacterium
TGCGCATGGCCATCGTGGCGCGGGAGAAGGCGAACGCGAAACCGGACATCACGGTGTCGGGCGGAGCGCGCTGGCTCGCCAACGACGGCGGCGGAGATCCCGCCTTGGTGGCAGGCGTGTCCATCCCGTTGCCCTTCTCGAATCGCAACCAGGGGAACATCGCCGAAGCGCAGGCGCTCGCGGAGAAAACGGAGGCGGAAAAACGTGCGGCCCAGGCGGCATTGACGGCGCAACTCGGCGAAGCGTGGGAGGCGCTCGCCAAGGCGCTGAAGCAACTCGAAATCCTCGAAGGCAAGCTCCTGCCCGCGGCCAACAGCGCCATTGAAGCGGCCAGCACCGCGTATGATGCCGGGCGCTTGAGCCAGCTCGAAATCCTCGATGCCCGCCGGACGCTCACCGACGCGCGCACCCAGGCGCTCCAGGCCCGCATCGCGGCGCACAAAGCCGCCGCGATGCTCGACGCGCTCACCGCACCAGCGCCCGACTTCACGGGCAAGGCCGTCCTGCCCCCCGCACGCAAACGCTAACTCGACCCACCTTTTCCACACTTCATGAAAATCAAAACTCTCATTCAGATCGCCGCGATTCTCGCACTTCTCGCCGGTGCCTATTTCGTCGGACGCAAAATCCTCAATAGCGAGCCCAAGCACGCGGCTTCCGGCGAAGGCGGACACGGCGCGGCGGCGGCGGATTACGAGCGTGGGCCAAACAATGGCCGGATGCTGCGCGACGGCGACCTTGGCATCGAGGTCACGATCTACGAGCCAGACATCCCGCCGCAGTCCCGCATTTTCCCATTCAAGAACGACAAGCCGATTGATCCGAACGAGGTGAAGCTGGTCGTCGAGTTGCACCGCTTCGGCGGGCGCGTGGATACCATCAACTACAAGAAGGAGGGCGAGTATCTGATGGGCGACAAGGTGGTGGAAGAGCCGCATTCCTTCGACGTGAAGGTGATGGCTGAATACCAGGGCAGGAAATCGCAGTGGGAGTATCAGTCTTACGAAGGCCGCGTGACGATGCAGCCGGCGGCGATTGAAACCGCAGGCATCAAGATCGAGGAAGCCGGCCCGGCCAAGCTGCGCACGCTGGTCGAAATGAACGGCAAGATCGTGGCGAATCCCGACAAGGTGGCGCACGTCACGCCGCGTTATCCCGGGGTGGTTTTGGAGGCGCGCAAGAAGCTCGGCGACGCCGTGAAGAAAGATGAAGTGCTCGCCGTGGTGGAGAGCAACGACAGCTTGCGGCCTTACGAAATCAAATCCCAAATCGCTGGGCGCGTGATCAAACGCGATGCCGTCCTCGGTGAATCCGTCTCGCAAGAAACGACGCTCTACGTCATCGCCGACCTGAGCACGATTGCGGTCGATCTCGCCGTGCCGCGCGCGGAGTTTTCCAAGCTCAAAGAAGGGCAAAAAGTCGTGATCGGCGGCGACGGCGAAAAGAAGGGCGAAGCCACGCTGACTTATCTCTCGCCCATCGGTGCGGCGGACACGCAAACGATGATGGCTCGCGCGGAAATGGCGAATCCCGAGATGGCTTGGCAGCCGGGCTTGTTTGTCACGGCGGAGGTCGTCGTGGAGGAAACGGAAGTGCCCATCACCGTGAAAGCAAGCGGGCTGCAAAAGTTCCGCGATTGGGACGTGGTGTTCATGATCGAGGGCACTTCCTTTGAAATCGCGATCCTCGAGTTAGGCCGGCGCGACGGCGATCTCGTCGAGGTCATCTCCAGCCCGCTGAAGCCGGGCACCAAATACGTCACCGAGAACAGCTTCGTCGTGAAAGCCGACGTGCCGAAGTCCGGCGCATCACACGACCACTAACCCACAGACTTGCCATGAAAGAAATCAAAGCATTCATCCAGCCGCACGTCCTCGGGCGTGTCGTGCAGGCGCTCCACGCGCTGCCGCACTTTCCGGGAATCAGCATTCTCGATGTCGCCGG
>JANNXQ010000193.1:0-23900 GCA_031409655.1 Chthoniobacteraceae bacterium
CAAAGCCCGCAGGCAAGGCCACACCACGCAAGCCGCTGCGTAAGTTCCGTAGGTGTCCGCTACGCAATCTATACCTCCCGGCATCTGTCAACCTGCACCGTCAACGAAAACCGCACGGAGCTGTGGACACCGCTTACGGAACAACGGACATCCATGTGGATCAAGTCACCGGCGCGTAGCAGTGGAATTCGGGTTTCGTTTGGGCGCACCGCCCCAGCTTCGTGTCCTTTTTCAGCCCACTGCCGGCACCAGTTGCAGCCGGATGGTACGAGATTGACATAACTTCCCTCTAAAACGCTTGGAAGGCGGGAACTACAACGACCATGGGGTGCAATTGCGCCCCCAAAAGCAGCTCGAACAACAACCTCAGCCCTTTCTTCAGCTCGAACTACACGGACGCCCCCGCCCTCCTCCCACAACTGGTGATCGTGCCGTAGGCGTCAGGTGCTCCGAGCGTCCAACGAGTCAGAACGGCTACCGATGCTCCACGCCGACGTCCGAACCTCGCTCCGCTCGGCTCTGTAGTCTGATTTCAGGAGAACCTTACGAAAGAGATGGGAGAGCGTCCGCTGCTTTTCGCAACGAGGAGAGCTCGATGTGTGTGTAGTGCTGGCTGACCGCTTTCGAATCGTGGCCGACGAATTCCTGCACGATCGCAGGGCTGATACCGGCGTTCTTCATCAGGCTCGTGGCGGTGTGCCGGAGGCTGTGGAACGAAAGGTCGTTCTGGCTGCGGCGGCCATCGCGTCCGAGACCGTCGGCTTTCTTCTGATGGGAGCGCGCCGAGGCAAGGCCGACCGAGACCATGAGGGCGTAGAACTGGTTTGAGAGGGTGCCAACGCGCCCGGCTTTCCCGATTACCGCAAGGAAGCCGGGGAAGATCGCACCCGTCGCGGGAGTGCTCGGATCGCGATGCACTTCGAGCCATTTCCGCAATGGTACGGTGATCGGGAGGATCTGGCGGCGATGCGTCTTCTGACTGGTGAACGCGAGCGTGTCGGTGGCGAAATCCACATTCTCCCACCGCATCCGGGCGATATCGCCAAGGCGCTGGCCGGTGTAAACGCCGAAGAGAATGGCTCCCTTCCATTCGCCGTCCGCCGCCGCGAGCAGGGTCTTCAATTCCGCCAGGGTGAATGCCCGGCGGGAGGTCGCGTCGAGAGTTGCCTTCAGGAGGGGAACTTTGGCGGCGGGATCGTCATCGATGACGCCATCGCGCCACGCCTGCCGAAAGGCCACGCGGAGGATTTTCAACCGGGTATTGACCGTGACCGGAGAACGGCCAGCCGCGACGTGATCCCGGTAGGCCGCAATGTTGGCTTTGGTCACATAGAGCAGTTGGAGATCGGCGCGATCGGAAAGGAAATCACAGAAGTCTCGAATCACGCTTTCGTAGGCGGCTCGCGTCGATTCTGAAACCGTTCCCGCCTTCGCCTTCGCCCATTGACCAAAGTGGGACCGCACGGTGGCGGAATCGAGTGCGGTTCCCGAATGCATCCGATGAAGGTCGCTGAGGACGCGGCGCACCTGCGCCTCGGTCATCCGCGATCGGGCGGCGGACTCATAGTCCTCGGCGAGCTTGAGCGCGAGTTTTCGATTCGTGGTCTTGGTGCTGCGTTGGGCGCGTTGACCATTCGCGGACGTGAAGCAGGCGATCCAGTATTTCGAGTTCGGTTTGCGGCGAAGGGAGGACATAAAGACAACGTGAGTGACAACGTCATGCGTGTCAAATGTGTCACCCGTGTCATTTTTTACTCTGTAGAATCCATTTACAGAGTGCCGGAACCCATCCGTGGGTTCGAATCCCACCCCTTCCGCCATTTTCGCCGCGGACTGGCTGTGGGTCGGCAGCGCGACTGCGGCCAATGCCGCTCATGTATGGGGCAGGGTGGCGACGACGCTTCCGGCAATGCGGATTTCCATGACCCCGATACTTTCGGTCGGAGCTGCTGTCACCTACTCCACATCTGTCGGCGGAGCTTGCGCGCGGTTTGTGGCTCCGGACGAGGGGGTTTTGCCCGAATTCGTCTTTACGCGCGCAGGAAAAAACCTCGCTGGCGGTCGGTGATGGGCTTCTCGAGCTTTTCGAGGACCATGAGCATGTCCTCCCAGACCTTGCGCTTTTCGCCGAGGGATTGGTTCCGCAAAAGGTAGGCTGGGTGGTAGGTGGCCATGAGCGGGGTGTCGCGGAAGTCGTGCCAGCGGGCGCGCAGGCGGGCCATGGGGTCGGTCGCGCCGAGGAGGCCTTCCATGGCGGTGGCACCGAGGGCGACCATGACCTTTGGCTGGATGATCTCGATCTGCTGGAGCAGATACGGCTTGCAGGTGTCCATCTCGGCGGGCTTGGGCTTGCGGTTGCCGGGCATGCCGGGGGCCATGTCGGGGCGACACTTGAGGACATTGGCGATGTAAACTTCGGCGCGGCTCAGGCCCATGGCCTCGATGATCTTGGTCAGGAGCTGGCCGGCTTTGCCGACGAAGGGTTCGCCGGCTTTGTCCTCATCTTCGCCAGGGGCTTCGCCAACGAACATGAGTTCGGCGTCGGGGTTGCCCACGCCGAAGACGACCTGGGTGCGCGATTTCACAAGGTGCGGGCAAAGGGTGCAGGCGAGCACTGGGGTGCGCAGCGCGGCGAGGCGCTCTGCTTTCGGACCGCTCGCGGAGATGCGCACGGGTGCAGCGAGTGGGGCAGACGCCTGCGGTCTCGCCGGTGCGGACGGAGCGACCGCTGAGGGAGCAGGGGCGATGGACGCGGGGTCTGCGGTGGACACAAATCTTTCGAGCGCGTCGCGGGAGGCCTGGAGTTGCACGCCTTGTTCGCGGAGGCCGTGCAGGGATTCTTGGACGAGGTCGAGGGCTTGGCGGAATTCACTCATTGGAGATGCGGCGGGACGCCAGCTTCCACGAAGTCGGAGGGGATGGGCGACTCGAAACTGAGGCGTTCGCCGGAACGCGGGTGGGTGAAACCAAGCTTCCACGCGTGGAGCATCTGCCGCGGGTAGCCAGCGCGGCGGCCATAGACTTCGTCGCCGAGGATGGGATGACCAAGGTGTTTCAGATGCACGCGGATCTGGTGGGTGCGACCGGTGTGCAGCGTGCATTCGACGAGCGTGGCTCCGGCCACTTCACACAACACCCGCCAGCTCGTCTTTGAAGCGCGGCCCCGATCGCCGGGCACGACGGTCATTTTTTTCCGCTGCACGGGGTGGCGCGCGATGGCGGCTTCGATCACGCCGCTGTTGCTCTGAAATTTTCCGCCAGCGAGCGCGAGGTAGATCTTCGTGACTTCGCGTCCGGCGAATTGCGCGGCAAGGCGCTCGTGCGTGAAGTCGTTCTTCGCCACGACGAGGCAGCCGCTGGTGTCCTTGTCGAGCCGATGGACGATACCCGGACGCCGCTCGCCGCCGATGCCGGAAAGATCGTGGCAATGGTGCAGCAGCGCGTTGACGAGCGTGCCGTCCCAATTGCCCGCGCCAGGATGCACGACGAGGCCGGCGGGCTTCGAGACGACGATCAGGTCGGGGTCTTCAAAGAGGATCGTGAGGGCGATGTCCTCCGCCTTTGTCTCGACGGAAACCGCCGGCGGCTCGACAAGCGCGATGGTGTCACCGACGCGCAATCTTGCACTGGCCTTGCTTCCCGAGCCATTGCGGGTGACGTGGCCGCTGGCGATGAGATCCTGGATGCGCGCGCGCGACAGGGTCGGAGATTGCGCGGCGAGGAAACGGTCGAGCCGCTCGCCGGCGGATTCCGCGGCGACGATGAACTCCGCGGAGACCATGGCTAGAGTTCGATGGCGGCGATGCGCGCCATCACCCGTTCACTCAGCGCCTGGTAAAGTTCGCGACCTTCGCCGACGAGTTCCGCCTTTGTGAAATGAATCGGCTCGCCGACCACGACAGTGACGGGGCGGAAAAGACGCGGTTTTCCTCCCCGAGGAAAAGCTTCGTGCGCGCCGAAAATCCGCATCGGCACGACGGGCGCGAGCGTCTTCGCGATCACAAGGCCGAGACCGGGTTGCGCGGGCTGGAGTTGGCCATCGAGCGTGCGCGCGCCTTCCGGGAAGATGACGGTGCAGCCGCCGGCGCGCACCAGTTTGATGACGTTCTTCAGCGCGCTGCGGTCGGCATTATCCTGATCCACCGGGATGACGCGCAGGTGCGGAAAGATGGGACCGAGCACTGGCCACTGAAGCAGCGTCTTGCGGGCGAGGTAGGAAATTTCACGCCGGCACGCGATGCCGGCGAGCGGCGGATCGATGTAACTCTCGTGGTTCATCGCGAGGATGGCGGGACCTTCCTCGATGATCCGCTCCTTGTTGATCACGCGGTAGTCAAAAAACGTCCGCGCGAGAAATTTCGAGACGTTGTAGAAGAGCTGATAGGTGGCGCCCACGTGGATTTCAGATCGCCGATTTCAGATTTCAGATTTGCGCTCTGCGGGCCGTCGCGCGACGACTCACCGCGCGATCCGGGACGTGCAATCGGGAATCTGCAGGCCCTTCAGTTTCAAGCGTCCGACGATCTCACCGACGACGCCGTCGATGGTCAGATTCGAGCTGTCGATGACGTGGGCGTCTTCCGCGATGACGAGCGGGCTCGCCTTGCGGGTGCTGTCGGTGTGATCGCGCTTCGCGATCGAATCCGCGTGACCCTGGTGGGCGCGGCGCCGAGCGCGGACTTCGACGCTGGCGTCGATGTAGAATTTGTAGGGCGTGTTCGGGAAGACGGCGCTGCCGATGTCCCGGCCTTCCATCACGACGTCGTGCTCGCCAGCATAGGCGCGCTGTTTTTCGACGAGCACCCGGCGGACTGCGGTGACGCTGGCGACGGCGGAGACATTGGCGCACACCGCTTCGTCGTTGAGGTGCGGCGTCGGATCGATGTCATCGATGAGGATGGTCGATTCATGGTCGGCGACGCCGCAGACGATCTTGGAAAAGTGCAGGAGCTGGTGCACGCGTCCTTCGTCGGCGACGGGGACCCCGCGCGACACCGCGAGCCACGTCACGGCGCGATACATGGCGCCCGTGTTCACATAGAGAAAGCCGATGCGCCGCGCGAGCGCCCGGGCGACGCTGCTCTTCCCGCTGGCCGCGGGGCCGTCGATGGCGATGACGAGATAAGGGGCGTCCATGGCTCAGTCTTGCACCGAACCCGGATTGATCACCGGCGTCTGCGGCTCGGTCGGCGGCTTGACGATCTTTTCGAGCGCGTCGTGGAAGCCGGGATAGGAGGTATTCACACAATCGACATCGACGATCGTGGTTTCGCCTTCGGCAAAAAGTCCGGCGATCGCGAAGGCCATGGCAATGCGGTGATCGCCGAAGCTATTCAAGCGCGCCCCTTGCAAAGGAGCGCCACCGATGATCTCCAGCCCGTCTTCGGACTCCGTGACCTGCGCACCCATCGCGCGGAGATTGGTGGCGATGGCCGCGAGGCGGTCGGTTTCCTTGACCCGGAGTTCGCCGGCATTCGCGATGATCGTGCGGCCATGCGCGAGCGCGCCGGCGACGGCGAGGATCGGAAGCTCGTCGATGACGTTCGGGATCTCTTTGCCTTCGATGGTCGTGCCTTTGAGCCGCGCGCCGACGATCTCGAGGACGCCCATCGGCTCCGCGTCTTGATTCTCCACGGTCTCGCGGATGTGGGCGCCCATGCGCACCAGGACGTTGAGCACCCCGGTGCGGGTCTTATTGAGGCCCACATTTTTAATGAGGACCCGCGAAAGCGGCTGCGCGGCGGCGGCGACGAGCCAAAAGGCCGCGCTCGAAATATCGCCGGGCACTTGAAAGTCGCGCGACTCCGGCATTTGTCCGCCGTGCAGGCTCGCGGTGAGGTCTTCGGCCTTCAGGCCGACGAGGAAATACTGGAGCATCCGCTCGGTATGATCGCGGCTCTGGCCCGGCTCGGTGACGCTCGTCTTGCCCTTGGCAAACATGCCCGCAAGCAGGACCGCGCTTTTCACCTGCGCGCTGGCCACGGGGCTGAAGTATTGCAGGCCCTTGAGGTCGCCACCCTGGATGACGAGCGGCGGGCGCTGGTTCGCGCCCTCAGCGACGATCTTCGCGCCCATCTGGGTGAGCGGTTCGATGACGCGCGCCATCGGGCGTTTCGAGAGCGAGGCGTCGCCGATGAGGCGCGTTTTGAAAGGCTGCCCGGCGAGCAAGCCGGTGAGCAGACGCATCGTCGTACCGGAATTGCCGCAATCGAGGTCGCGCTTCGGGGCGATGAATTCCCGACTGCGCCCGTGGACCACGAGCGTGGTGTCGTCGGCCATCTCGATCTTCACCCCGAGCGAGCGCATCGCCTCCACGGTGCAGAGACAGTCTTCGCTCGGGAGGAAGCCCTTGATCACGCACACGCCATTCGAGAGCGCCGCAAACATCACCGCGCGATGCGAGATACTTTTGTCGCCAGGCACCTCGAGTTCGGCCTGGAGGTTGGGGGCTCGGTGGATCTTCCAGTCAGACATTGGCAGAGTTCGGGAAGCGCACGTTGGCGCGGCGTAGTTGGGCGTGGGTGAGGAGGGCGCGGATCGCGGGGTCGGCCGGGTCGCGGGCGAGGATGTTCGCGATTTCGCGGAGCTTTTCAATCATCGCGTCGAGCGCCCCGCGCACGGCGGGGGCATTCGCCGCGAGGATGCCAGCCCACATCTCCGGCGGGCCACTGGCGACGCGCGTGGTATCGCGGAAACCTGGCCCGCAAAAATCGAAGGCGGGGTCCTGCCGCTCGGCGACCACATTCACGAGCGTCGCGGCGAGGAGATGCGGAAAGTGGCTGATCAGCGCGACGGCCTCATCGTGCGCGGCTGGCGAGAGCTGGCGGACTTCACCGCCGAGCGATTGCCAAAATTCACCCACCTCCGCGACAGCCGCGGCATCCGAGTCCGCCACGGGCGTGACGATGCAGGTGGCTCCGCGGAAAAGATCCGCCCGAGCCGCGCGCAAGCCCGTCTGCTCCGAGCCGGCCATCGGATGACTGCCCACGAAACGCGGCCCGCCCTGGAAGATCGCACCGAGTTCCGCGACCACCGTGGCTTTCACACTGCCGACATCCGTGACGATCGCACCCGGCTTCGCCGCACCCACGATCTCACGCGCCAGCTCGGCCATCGCGTCGATCGGCGTGCAGAGGATGATGAGATCAGCATCGCGCACCACCCGCGCCAGTTTCGTCGCCGCGTATTGCGCGATGACCATCGCTTTCAACTCCTCCACCATCTCGGGCCGCCGCGCCCAGATCGCCACGGAGACATCCTTCCGCCCGCGCAAGGCGAGCGCGATGGACCCGCCGAGAAGGCCGGGACCGACGATGGCGACGCGCTGAATGCTCATGCGGGTAAAAGAAACCCCGGCTTGCGACGGAGGCCGACAAGCCGGGGAAAAAGGAGCGGATCGTGCGGCGGATTACGGGACGAGGAACGTCTTGCCGGAATACGGATCCTTCACCTCCGTGCCTGGAGGAAAGCCGCGCACGTCGATGTAACCGGCCGCGGGCGCAAAAGGACTGGTCACGAAGCCAGGCTTGCCAGCGACGCCCTTTGCATAGGGGAGGTCACCCGTCTTCACTGGCGGCTCGGAAGTCGGCGGAGGATTGTTGTTGGGGGTCGAAGGTGGTGCCTCTTCGGGCTTTTCCCGGCGCTTCTTCGGGGCGGAAGGATCGTCGGAAGGCGCATCCATCGAAGGCTCATCGGAGACGGGAGGGGCTGCGCGGTAGCCCCCTTCACGCTGCTTGGGTTTGCGTTCAGAACGGGTGGATTCGCACCCGACGACGAGGATCGCGCAGAGGGCGACCATGGCCGGGGAAATGAGATGCTTGATCATGTGGGCTGGCTATTAACTGAGGGGCTCGGGACTGACAATTGGAAATTTGCGCGGGCGTCGTTCTGGGAGCGCCGCGGTCCTGGGCGGCAATCGTCCGAAGCGCCCAGCGCCAAATTAGACAAAGCGTGGCGCTCCCATCACGCCAGCCGCACCACTCCAGCACCGCGCTCAATGCGCCCGATGACCCGGCCGTTCGTGAGTTTCACCGCGCGGTCGCGGTCCGCGGCGGCAACGATCACCGCCATGCCGATGCCCATATTGAAGACCTGATACATCTCTTCCCGGTCCACTCCCCCACCCTCGCGGATGTGCTCAAAAATCGCGGGCACTTTCCACGAAGCCGTGTCGATCACCGCATCGCAGGTCTTCGGCAGGACCCGCGGAAGATTATCCACGAGCCCGCCGCCGGTGATGTGCGCCAGGCCGCGGATCAAGCCAGCAGGGAGGCTGGCGAGGAGCGGTTGGTAGTTGCGATGCACGCGGAGCAGTTCGTCACCCAGCGTCTTGGCGACCCCGGGTAGCTTCGCCGTGAGCTTCAGTTTCAGGCGGTCGAAAAGCACGCTCCGCGCGAGGGTGTAGCCATTCGTGTGCAGGCCGTTTGAGGGCAGACCGAGGATCACATCGCCCGCGCGGACCTTCGATCCGTCGATGAGCTTCGGCCGGTCCACCACCCCGATGATCGTGCCCACGAGATCGTATTCCCCCGGATGATACATCCCCGGCATCTGCGCCGTCTCCCCGCCGACGATCGCGCACGCCGCTGCCTTGCACGCTTTCGCAAAACCCCGCATGAGCTGCGCGAAAACCTGCGGCTCCAGCCTTTCCGCCCCGATGTAATCGAGAAAGAAAAGCGGCCGCGCGCCGATCACCGCGATGTCATTCACGCAGTGATTCACGAGATCCTGCCCCACGGTGTCGTGGCGTCCGGTCATGAAGGCGAGCTTCAGCTTCGTCCCCACGCCATCCGCACTGGAGACGAGCACCGGATCTTTCATCCCACGAAAGTTCGGCCGAAAAAGCCCACCGAATCCGCCGATGCGCCCGAGCACTTCCGGTCCATGCGTCGCTTTGACCATCGCCTGAATCCCGCTCTTCACGCGGTTCCCGAGATCCACATCCACGCCCGCCGCCGCGTAGGCCTTTTTTGATTTTTGAATTTGGGACATGCGATCGACTCAACTAATCCTAAACAGTTCCGGATGCTCGTCCTCGGCGGCGAGGAGGTTGGTGCGGCTTTGGCGGCGCTCCATGACGAATTTGTCGAGATTTGGGTCCACGGGGAGTGGGTAGTCGCCGGTGAAGCAGGCGCGGCAGAAGCTGTCTTCGGACTGGCCGGTGGCGCGGACCATGCCGTCCACGCCGAGATACTCGACGGAGTCGGCTTCGAGATATTTGCAGATCTCGGGGAGCGTTTTTTGATTCGCGATGAGCTTCTCGGCTTTTGGGAAATCGATGCCGTAGTGGCAGGCGTGTTTGTGCGGCGGACACGAGATGCGCATGTGGACTTCGGTCGCACCGGCTTCGCGCAAATTGACGACACGCGCGCGCGCCGTGGTGCCGCGGACGATGGAGTCGTCCACCACGACGACGCGTTTCCCGGCGACCATTTCGTTGATCAGGTTCAGCTTCACCCGCACGTTGAAATCGCGGATGAGCTGGGTCGGCTGGAGGAAGGTGCGGCCGATGTAGTGATTGCGCACAAAGGCCTGGCCGTAGGGGATGCCGAGCTCTTCGGCGAAGCCCATCGCGCAGTAGTTCCCCGAGTCCGGCACGGGCACGACGAGATCCGCTTTTACCGGATGCAGGCGGGCGAGTTCGCGGCCCATCTCGGTGCGCACGCGAGCGACGTTGATATTGCTGATGATGGAATCGGGCCGCGCAAAATAGACGTACTCGAAGATGCAAAACGCGCGGCGCTCGGTCTTGAACGGGAACTCGGAGCGGATGCCGTTTTCGTCGATGATGACCACTTCACCGGGCTCGATCTCGCGGATGAATTCGGCGTGGATGAGATCGAAGGCGCAGGTCTCGGAGGAGAGAATGTAGGCGCCATCGAGCTTGCCGAGCGCGAGCGGGCGGAAGCCGAAGGGATCGCGCACGCCGATGATCTCGCGCTCGCTCATCATGACGAGCGAGAAGGCGCCCTGAATCTTGCGCAGCGAAGCCAGCACGCTGCTCGTGTCGCTCGGCTGCGCGAGCAAGTGGACGATGATCTCGCTATCGACGGTGGTTTGGAAAATGGAGCCGCGCTGCTCAAGATCCGCGCGGAGGGCGGCCGCGTTGATGAGGTTGCCATTGTGGCCGATGGCGAGCTGGCCCCGCGCGCAATCGACCATCAGCGGCTGCGCGTTTTTCAGGCTACTGGAGCCCGAGGTGGAGTAGCGCACGTGGCCGATGGCCCTCGTGCCCTTCAGCCGCTCGAGATCGCCGGGTTTGAAGACCTGCGAGACGAGGCCCATATCCACGTGGCGGACGAACTCCGTGTTCGGGCCATTTGCCGTGACGATGCCCGCGCTTTCCTGTCCGCGATGTTGCAGGGCAAAGAGCCCGTAGTAGGTGAGAACGGCAGCGTTCGGGTGTCCGTACACGGCGAAAACGCCGCACTCGTGGGTAGGTTTGTGGTGCTTCACTCGGGTCGGGCGAGGCGCGAGAGTAGCGGGGCGCGGAGGGCGGTCAAGGGAAGCATCGGATCACGCGAAATTTTAGGCGGGGGGGCAGGCTCGGAATCGTAATCGTCCTCGTCCACGTCCTCGAATCGCTAACTCTTCGAGGACGAGGACGAGGACGATTACGATTACGAGGACGACAAACTCACTTCGCCACCGCCATTCTTTGGAGGAGCGCTTTCATCTCCGCGAGCACCTTCGCCTGCGCCGGATCGGCGGCGAGGTTCTTCAGCTCATGCGGATCGGCCTGCTCATCGAAGAGCATCGCGCCGCCACCTTCGCCATCGTACTCGGCATACCGCCAGCGCTCGGTGCGCACCGCGCGGCCATTGCTGCCGCTCTTGCTCACGGTGAAGGCCGGATGCTCCCAGGGAGCCTGCGGGTCGCGCAGCAAGGCAGCAAAGCTGTGCCCTTCCAAGCCGGGCATCGCGGGCAAGCCGCACAGTTCGACGAGCGTCGGGTAGATATCCAGGAAGCTCACCGTGCGTCCCGAGGCCTGCCCATTGCCCGCCGCCTTTGGCAGCCGCACGATGAGCGGGACGCGCGCCCCGACCTCGTAGAGTGAACCGTGCTTCGACCACTTGCCCTTTTCGCCGAGGTGGTAGCCGTGGTCGCCCAAGAAGACGACGATGGTCTTTTCCGCCAGGCCGAGCCGGTCGAGCGCGGCCAGCACTTTGCCGATGTTCGCGTCCGTCCACGAAGCTGCCGCGCGATACGCCTGGATGACCTTGCGAGCTTCCTCCGGCGAGGCGTCGCGATTGATGAAAAGATCGCCATTGCGCGCGGGAATGCTCGCAACGGGAAATCCCGCCGGCGCCGCAGGCCGCGCCGCAAAGTCCGGCGGCAGGGGCATCTTTGCCGGATCGTAGAGGTCGAAGAAACGCTGCGGGGCGCTCGGCGGGCTGTGCGGTTTCGTAAAACCGACGCCGATGAAGAATGGCTGGTCCTGGTACTTCTCGAGCAGCGCGATGCCGTTTTTCGCCGTGTAAAAATCGGGGTGATCCTCGCCGTCGCCAGCGAGCACGACGATGCGATCGGACTGCGCGGGGTCCCGCTTCCGCGCGGCTCCCTTGCCCGTCGGCTGCGGAGGCTGGGAACTCGCCGCCGGTTTCACGCCGCGACCGGCGGGCGGGCGGGAGTCGAGCGATTCGTGCCACGACGGCGGATCTTCGAGGCTGCCGTGGAAAAGCTTTCCGGTCCGCGCAGTGACGTAGCCATTCGCCTTGAAATGCTCCGGCAGCGTCACCCATTCAGGATGCGCGGTGCGAAAGTGATTCGTGTTTTCCAGGACCCCGGACGTGGTTGGGAATCGCCCCGTAAAGAGCGACGTGCGCGAAGGATTGCAGAGCGGAAACTGGCAGTAGGCGCGCTCGAATCGCACGGCCGCGGACGCGAGCTTGTCCACGCTCGGCGTCACCATTCCCGGCGCGCCGTAGCAGGCGATTTCCGGTCGCCAGTCATCGGTGGCGAGGAAGAGCACATTGTACTTTTCCGCCGCGCTCGCTGGCAGCGTCGCGGCCAGCGCGAGGAGCAAGGTGACGACGAAGGACGACCGGCGGGGGAACGCTGAATGCATGGGGCGAAGATGAAGCGCCGCGACCGTAAAATCGCAAGACATACCAACGCTGCGGCCCGCAGAAACAAACCACTCCGAGCGCATTCGAGCGATCTTTCGCCAGGCGCGGCGGAAATCTGCCGCCGCCGTTAAACATAAGAGTTGACGTGACCTGCCAGAAATAATCGTATCCGCCATGACTCTCGTGCATGGCTGCACGGACCGGGTTTCGCGCCCGGCGTCCGAGTTTTCGATACCTACTCAGGTGTCCGCGCTCTCCGTATTCAACCCGCCACCCCACTCAGCACACCCATGAACACACCTCCCAACGCGCTCGGATCGGGCGCTCTCACTCGCTTCACGGCCCGCAGCCGCAGTCTGCTCGCGCCGCTTGCTTTGTCATTGCTCGCCGCATGGTCGGCGCGCGCCACGGAGGACGGTTTCACGCCGATCTTCACCAGCACGCTCAATGGCGACTTTGTCACCGCGGGCGCTTCCACCCGGCTCTTTGGCGCACCGACGGCGCAGACCGATCCTTTCAACATCACGCTCAGCGGCATCCCGGCCGGGAGCACCGTCATCGCGGCATTTGCAAACTGGAGTTACCTCACGGATTTGCCGGGCGATCTCGGCGAAGCAGGCATCACCATCAATGGCTCGGCCGTCAACGGCACCGTCTCGGCGGCGACGCCGGATCTGGGATGGGGAAAAGGCGGGGCGGCCTCCTATACGGCGGACGTGACGGCACTGGTCTTGGGCAATGGGCTCTTTCGGATCGCCAGCGCGGTGGATGACGCCGGGTCGGGCGGCTTGGGTGAAGGGTTTTCGTTGCTCGCGGTCTTCAGCAATCCGGCGTCCTCGCTCAAGAACGTGAATGTGTACTCGGGCTTCACCTCGAATACCTCGAACCCGCCGGAAGGTCTCGTGCCGTCGTCGGCGGTGCTGGATTTCAGCGGGAATCCTTACGCGGGCGGGCCGGCGCACTTCTTCCTCAACGCTCTCGACGGCCAGCGCGGGCAGACCGACACCTTCACCCTCAATGGGCTCAATGCGGGCGGCGTGCTCGGCGGCACGGGCACGGCGGCGGATGCCTGGCAGGGCCTGCTCGGGCCGGCGGCGGCGGGGAATCTCTACGATCACGCGGAGGGGAACGCGCAGAATTTCCTGCTCATCGGTCAGACCTCGCTCACCGCGCGCACGGCCTTTGGCGCAGGAGTGAATGGGGATGCGGTGGGACACAGCTTTGGCGCGATCGCCCTCGAGGCGATCCCCGAGCCGGGCACGGCGCTCTTTGGCGTGGGGATCGTGGCGGTCGTCGCCTGGCGGCGGCGGCGTGGCCTCGCGTGAGGGTCCCGGTTTTTTCCCCCATTCAACCCACAACCCCAGTCAGCACTCCCATGAAAACTCATCCCTACTCACTCGTCTCCGGCACCCTCACTCGATTCGCAGCGATTGCTTTTTCATTGCTCGCCGCAGGGTCTGCCCGCGCGGTGGAAGACGGCTTTGCACCGATCTTCAGCAGCACGCTCACTGGCGACCTGGCCACGGCGGGCGCTTCGACGTTGCAATTCGGCACGACGCTCGCGGGCGTGATGCTCGGGGCGCTCATCGCGTTGCGCAGGCCCCGCGCGGTCGCGCGCGCCGCGTGTGTGCTGGCGGCCATCGCCATGACCGGCGTGTCTGGGCTGGCGCAGGATCCCCTGCCCGATCCTCCGGCAGACCCGGACCCCGCGTCGGCGACGGAGCCCGCGTCGGCGACGGAGCCCGTGGCTGCGGACGATCCGGTGCCAGTGGAAGATCCCGCACCGCCGCCAGAGGAAGAGACATCCGGCGTGGAGCCGCAAGGAGACCCGTTTGCGACCCGGCAATCGTCGCCCATCGCGATCTCCTTCAACGATGCGCGGCTGGTCCATGTGAATCCCGATCAGGACACGGTTTCGGTCTTCAATACCGCGACGCCCTCGCCCACCAAGCTCGCGGAAATCGCCGTGGGCGCGGAGCCGAACAGCGTGGCGATCCATCCCAACAACACCACGGCCTACGTCGCCAATTCGGTGAGCGGCAACGTGTCGGTGGTGAATCTCACGACGCTCGCCGTCACCGCGACCATCCCCGTGGGCGCAGAGCCGCGGGCGCTCGTGCTCTCCGTGAACGGTCTGCGGCTCTACGTGGGCAATCATTCCTCCAACTCCGTGAGCGTCATCGACACGACGAGCAACGCCGTCATCGCCACCGTCGATCTCAGCGCCTTTGGCACCGCGCCCGACGCGCTCGCCACCGATGAATCCAACATCATCTATGTCGCGATGTTTTACGGGCAGCTCCGGCCGGGAAAGGGAGCAGTCGATGAAGGCCAGGACGATCAGCGGGAAGGCCACGTGGTCGCGATCAACGGCAACACCAATACCGTGTTCGCCGCGCCCAATCCGGTGGTGCTCGGACCGCTCGCCAACGCCGGCTTCAACTCCAACGGGCGACTCGCGCCGGGGCCCGGCCAGGTGCCCGCGGTCGCCTCGACCAACCCGCAGACTTTCACCACGCCCACCGGCGCGTATCCGAATCAGCTCATGTCCATCGCGCTCCGCCCAAACGGCGGCGAGACCTACGTCGTGAGCACCGGCGCCTCGCCCAATGGCCCGCTGCGGTTCAATCAGATGGCGCAGGGACTCGTGTCCGTTTTCAATCGCTTCCTCCGCACCGAGATCACTGCCGCGCAGACCGATCCCACCGTGCGCCGCACCGCGCCGCTCAATCTCAACCAGGGCGTCAACCTCGCGACCACACCCGCGCCGCGACTTTTCATGACGAATCCCGTGGCGATGGCGTGGCGGCCGAATGGCTCCGATGCGTGGGTGGTGATCCAGAATGGCAATCTGCTCGTGCGGCTCACGGCCGATGCCGGCGGCGTCCCGAGTATCGGCGCGCCACTGGTCGCGGGACCGAGCACGATCGTGCGCGTGGATTTGCAAGAACCGCCACCGGGACTCATCGCCGGCAAAGCGCCGCGTGGCCTCGCCATCAACAACGCGGGCACGCGCGCTTACGTGTTCAATTTCGTGAGCCGCTCGGTGACCAACGTCGATATCACGAACGGCCTCGCGCCCGTGATCGTCGGCACCGCGCAATCCAGCGCGCTTCCCGTGCCGGGCACGAGCGACTTCCTCGTGCAGCAAGGCGCCGAGCTTTTCTTCACGGGGCGCGGACCGCAGGAGCGCATGTCGAGTGAGAATTGGGGCGGCTGCATCGTCTGCCATCCGTTCGGCGGACGCGCCGATGGCGTGACGTGGATGTTCGACGCCGGCCCGCGGCAGACCATCCCGCTCGACGGCATGTTCGACCCGAACAACACCGCTGATCAGCGGCTGCTGAACTGGAGCGCGGTGCGCGATGAAAACCACGACTTCGAGCTGAACACGCGCGGCGTCTTCGGCGGACGCGGTCTCGTCGATGACGACCGGCTCACGCTCGTCTTCGGCGGCGCGCTCGGCACGACCCCCGCGGATGTGAGCGTCATCGAGCAATTCAACAACGCCAACGGCGCGGTGACGACGACCAACGACCTCCGCCTCGGCGGCGCGCTCCCAACGCTCGCCGCCTTTGCGGCGCGGCGCGATTTCGCCATCGCCACGCTCGGCGACGATCGCGTCTTCATCATCGGCGGACGCAGCGGCGCGGGCCAGGGCGCGCTGATCACGGGCGCGAATACCGTGCTCGAATTCAACCCGCGCACGAACATCCTGCGCACGCGCAGCCCGGTCGGTTTCACGCCGCGGCATTCCTTCGGTGCGGCGGCGGTGAAGACCTCGGGTGGGCCGCGCATCTACGCCATTGGTGGCTACGCGAGCACTCTGGCGTCGGCGACTCCCTCGACCACGGTCCAGGAATTCAATCCGAGCACCAACACCTGGCGCACCGTTGCGTCGTTGCCATCGGGAGTAGCCGAGTTTGGCATCACCGCCGCGGGCGGAGTGAACACCGCCGAGCCGCTCGAGCTCATCCACGTGGTCTCGGGCAACACCGGCTCGGAAGGTGCGCCTTCAGTCGCAAATCCGAATCTCGTGCAGCGCTTCCAAGCCAACCCCACCGGGCCGGGTACGTGGAGCGCGTTCAATCCCGCGGGCCTCACCCCGCGCCGCCTCCTCGGCGCCGCCAATGCGCTGCGCGGCGTGAGTTCGCGCATCTTCGTCATCGGCGGCCTCGACGCTGCCGGCACTGCGCTCTCGACGGTCGAGGAATACCTCGCGCAAGCCGTGACCCTCGTTGCCACGCCACACACCTCGCTACCCGCGCCGCGCGCGCGCTTCGGCATCGGCAGCACCACGACCACGAATCAGATCTACGTTATCGGCGGCACCGACACCGGCGGCCTCGATCAGACGAGCGTCTTCGAATACACCATCGCCAACAACGGCCCCGTCGCCGGTCCCACTGGGACGCCGAGCGGAACGTGGGTCACGCGCGGCAACCTCTCCGCGCCGCGCCGCTCGCTCGGCCTGTCGATCCCGCCCGGCGTCACGAACTTCCTCACCGTGCGCAACAGCGGACGCAACGCCCTCCAGGATTCGATCGCCGTGTGGGTCGCGCGCGCCCTGCGCTCCGCGCGTCCACCCGTGTCCGCCACCGACCCCGACGCCGTCGCCGGTCGCACGCTCTTCGGCACCACCGGTCTGGTGACCGCAGGCGTCAGTTGCGCCTCCTGCCACGGCGGGCCGAAGTGGACACGCTCGGCGCGCCCCTACGTCGCGCCACCTTCCACCGATCTTGGCCTCGGCCTGGGCAATGAACGCGTGATCGGCGCCGAGGTGCGCGTCACCTCTGCGCAGTCCGCCGTGCTCAACAACGTCGGCACCTTCACCCTCGGCGGCGGACGCACCAACGAGCTCCGCTTCAACGGCGCCGACATCAGTCAGGCGATCAATCCGCTCGGCGCAAACGGATTCAATATCCCCTCGCTGCTGAGCGTGTCCGAGACCGCGCCCTACTACTACAACGGCCTCGCGCAGACTCTCGATCAGGTGCTCGACGGCTCGCAAGACGGCAACGGCGGCACGCGCCACCACTTCGTAACCAACCCCGCGCAACGCGCCCAGCTCATCTTCTTCCTCCGCTCGATCGACGAATCCACGCCAATCTTCCCGTAACCTTCCGCCTCCACCAGCCGGGAAGTTCTCGCCTACGGCACCGTCGGCGCAGCCTCCGCCTTCTCGATCAAGTCACCGAGCGACGGATCGATGATGCGCATCTTCTCATGGAGCGCCCGGCGATATTGCGTCCACGCCTTGCCCTGCTCCTCGTCGCTGGTCGCAGCGTGGATGTCCTTTTTCAACGCCCGCACGCTCTCGTCTTCCACGGCTTGCTCGCGCACTTCGCGAAAGCGCGCCTGACGCTGTGCTTCCTCCGTCGCGCCTTCGCTAGGCGCGGGAGTCGTCGGCTTCGCCTTCGCCACGGAGCGCTTGTTCCGCGCCTTTGGCTTGGGCTTGGCCACCGTCCCGCTGGTACCGAAGCGCCCACTTTCCGCCCGCTGATCGGCGCGGAAAGAGGTGATGCGCTGGATAAAACGCGGGAACCCAAAGTCGTCCGGAGCGATCCATTGCCCTTTCTCGATCGTCTTCCAGTCCATGTGGAAAAACTCGACGCGCGCGGTCACCAACTCGTCCTTGCGATTCTTCCCCCGGATGTCCACCCAGTAGGTCGGCCACGGACGGTTCACGGTGCCGCTTTTCGTCACTCCTTTGCGCACGACCTTGCCCTGCTTCACGACGGAGCAGGAGACCAGCGCCAGCGCCAGCAGTCCGACCACGGCGGAAAAGATTATGGAAAACGGATTCGGTCGATTCGTCATAGTGCGCGGGGAGAAAATCCTAGCCCCTGCGCAAATGCAACGCAGCAACTGTGCCGGGAAAGCGATGCGGAAGGCCCTCGGGTCCGTCCTCTGACGTTTGGAGTTTAGCGTTTGGAGTTTGGAGTTTGGCGTTCAGTCTGCCGACGACACTTTGGCTCTCCGGGCGGAAGCAACGCCAAACTTCAAACTTCAAACGCCAAACGCCAAACGAGGAACCCGACCACCCGCGCCATCTCCTCCCTCAGTTTTCCTCGCCTCCCGGATTCCCTAGCGCGACAACTTTTCCCCGCCCATGCGCTCATTCCTTGCGTTTCTCACCCTCGTCCTCGGCACCGCCATTTTGCGCGCTGAGGATTCCTTTTTCCGACCCGGCGATGTGGTCGCCTTCCTCGGCGGCGAAGACCTGGTGGTCGCCAGCGAGCACGGTTTCTTTGAGCTGCTCCTCGCCCGCGCGCTGCCCGAGCATCGGCTGAAATTTCGCAACCTCGCGTGGGAAGGTGACACCGTCTTTGAGCAGCGACGCGATCTGAATTTCCCCACCTGGGACGAGCAGCTTGCGCAGGTCGGCGCCACGGTCGTCGTCTGCCAGTTTGGCCAGATGGAAAGTTTCGGCGGCCCCGAGAAACTGCCGGCCTTTGTGGAAGCCTACGAAAAACTCCTCCGCCAGTGGAGCGATGGCGGGAAGCGGCGCCTGCTCGTGCTCGAGCCCTTTGCCCTCGGCCAGCACGATGGCCGGCCGCCCGCCGAGCAGCGCGCGTGGGAGCTCTCCGCCATCCTGCGGGATCGCCACAATTCGCTGGCCGAGTTCAGCGCCGCTGCCCGCAATGCCGCCGAGCGCGTCGGCGCCGTGTGGGTGCCCATCGGCGAAGTGCGCCTGCCTGGCGGCGCGGTCCAGCGGGATGGCTGCCACCTCACCCGCGGCGCGCACGCCGTCTTCGCCCTCGATTTCGCCCGGCAGCTCCAGCTCAACGCCACTTCCGGCGGAGGAAAAGCGCCACTGAACACCCGCCTCCTCGAACTGATCGCCGCCAAGAATCGCCTCTGGTTCGACTACTGGCGCGTGCAAAATTGGGCCTTCCTCGCGGGCGATCGCACCGTGCAGCCGAGTAGCCGCGATCACGTCGATCCCAGCAAACGCTGGTTCCCCGCCGAGCGCGAAGCCTTCCTCCCGCTCATCGAAACCAAGGAGCAGGAAATCTGGCAACTCACCGCCGAACTCGCCAAGCCATGAGCCCCTCCCTCTTCCATAAAAGCGTGCGCCCCGAAGTTCCGGGGAGCACGGGCGTCCCGCCCGTCGGTTGCGGCGTCCCGCCGCAACGCACTTTGAAAACCGCACCTCGTCGCGAAACCATTCCGGAAAACACCCAACACCGAAACGTTTTCGCAAAAATCCGTCCCCACGAGACGCGTGGACCAACGCGCGGGACGCACCTGCTCTCCGGAATCCTAGCCGTCGCCCTTTCTCTCTCCTCCTCCGTCGCCGCCGAGCCCGACCGCAACGACCCCGCCGTCGAACTCGCCTCGTTCAAACTCCCGCCAGGATTTCAGGCGAATCTTTTCGCCTCGGAAAAGGAGGGCGTCATCAAACCCATCCAGATGCGCTGGGACGCGCGCGGGCGGCTCTGGGTCATCCAGACCACGACCTACCCGCAGCTCAAGCCGGGCGAAATCCCGAACGACCAGGTGCTCATCCTCGAAGACACCAAGGGCGCGGGCGTCGCCGACAAAGTGACGGTCTTTGCCGATGGCCTGATGATCCCCACCGGCCTCGAAGTCGCGCCCGGCTCGAACGCCTGCTACGTCGGCGAAGGCACCAAACTTTGGCTGCTCACCGACACCGACGGGGACAGCAAGGCCGACAAAAAAGAGGTCGTGCTGCGCGGCTTCGGCACCGGCGACAATCATCAAAACATCAACTCCTTCCGCTGGTCGCCCGGCGGCGAACTGATGTTCTGCCAGGGGCTGCACGCCTACTCGCGCATCGAGACGCCGCACGGCATCGTCCCGCTGGATGAGGCAGGACTCTGGCGCCTCCGTCCGCGCGAGCAGCGGCTCGATGCCTTTTACGGCGGGCCGAATGGGCCGCAGAATCCGTGGGGCTGGGTCTTCACCCGCTGGGGCGAGCCCCTCGTCGTCGCCGGCAATGGCCACGGCATCTTTGCCCCCGCCGCAGAGCTGATCCGCGGTTGGCAGAAGGGGCGGCGGGAAAATATCTGGGCAAGTCATCGCGGGCGGAAAAACAGCGGTGCGGAGATTCTCGAAAGCGCCCACTTTCCCGACGAATGGCAGGGCGTCCTCCTGGCCGGCGGCTACATCAACAACTCCGTGTGGACGCTGCATTTGGAGCAGGACGGCGCGGGCTTTAAGATCACCGATCATCCGACGCTGCCGCCGCTGGTGCAGAGCGGGCACGGTTCCTTCCGCCCGGTGGATGTGAAGCTCGGACCCGATGGCGCGCTCTACCTCTGCGATTGGTACAACCCCATCATCGGCCACTATCAGGCGAGCTTCCGCCATCCCGATCGCGACAAAGTCCACGGGCGCATCTGGCGCGTGACTTACCCCGGCCGGCCGCTCCTCCAACTGCCGCTCGCGCTGAAGCCGGCAACGCCCGACCCACTCGCGCTCTGCGAACTGCTCCGCTCCCCGGATCGCTTCGCGCGCGAGCAAGGCCGCCACGCCCTCTTCGGCAGCGAGACGGCAGCGGTCACCAGAGCCTTGCGCACCTGGTGTGAGCAGCTCGATCCGCACGACCCCGATCTCGATCTCGCGCTGATGCAGGCGCTCGGCGTCTTTCAAGCGCACGAGGCGGTCGAGCTTCCTCTGCTCAAACGCGTGCTCGCGGCGAAGACGCCCGAGGCCCGCGCCTCCGCCGCCGCCACGCTCGGTCGCTGGGCCGATCGACTGCCGCCAAACTTCGACCCACTCGAAGCGCTCGCCGATTGCGCGCACGACACCGACCCGCGCGTCCGCCTCGCCGCGATCGTCGCTGCGGCGAATATCCCGCGCGCCGAGTCGATGGTCGTGGTCCTGAGCGCCGCGACGCAACCGCGGGACCCCTTCATCGTCATCGCCCTCACCGCTGCGACCGCGACGCTCAAACCGCTGTGGGTGCCGGTGCTCGCGAAAGGTGCGCCAAATTGGAAACCGGAATGGCGCGAACTGGTCAAGACCCTCGATAAACCTAAGGCCCCGCCAGCGCCCGCGAAGAAGGTCGCGCAAAAAGTCAGCACGCCCATCGTTGCGATCTATGGCCGCCTGCGGGCCTCGCTTTTCGTGCAGTCCAGCATCGCTGCCGAGGTTCTGACCAAGGGCGATGCGCAGCGCGGCGCGGAAATCTACGGCCGCCCCGAGCTGGCGTGCGTGAGTTGCCATCGGATCGGCGAGGAAGGTGGCAAGGTCGGTCCCGCGCTCGATTCCGTGGGGAGCGCCCAACCGCTCGAGTTTCTCATCGGCACCGTTCTTGAGCCGCAGCGCGAAGTGAAGGAAGGCTTCGAGACTCTGCGCGTCACGACGACGAAAGGGGTGGAGCACATCGGTATCGTCGTCGCAGGCAACGACTCCGTGCTCACCCTCCGCGATCCCGCGGGCAGCGAACACACCGTGGCCCTCGCAGACATCGCGAAGCGCGAGTTCATTGGTTCGCTTATGCCCGCCGGCCTCACCGACAATCTCTCCCCGGAAGATTTGCGCGACCTCTTCGCCTACCTCACTCAGCTCGGCAAGCCGAAGTAGCCCGCTCGCGCGCCGCACGAGACGGCGGCGCTTCCAATTACCCCCGCGCCTTCCGCACCGCCGCCACGAACTGCCCCGCCCGCTCCGTCAGCTTCGTCCAATCCCCAGTCTTCAAAATCTCCTTCGACACCAGCGCTGACCCCGCGCCCAGCGCCACACAGCCCACTTCGATAAAGTCCCCCGCCGTCTCCGGCGTCACCCCTCCCGTCGGAATGATCTGCAGCATCGGCAGCGGTGCCAGGATGTTTCGGATGAAAGTCGGCCCCACCTGATCCGCCGGGAAAATCTTCACAAAATCCGCCCCCGACTCATGTGCCAGCAGCGCCTCCGTCGGAGTGAACGCCCCCGCCGCGATCGGCTTCCCATAACGATTGCACAGCCGGATCACCTCGAGCTTCGTCACCGGCGTCACCACAAATTCCGCCCCTGCCAGGATCGCTGCCCGCGCCGTCTCCGGATCCAGCACACTACCCACCCCCATCAGCACCTTGTCGCCGAAGCGCGCCACCACCTCCGCGATCACCGCCAGCGCATTCGGCGTCGTCATAGTCACCTCCATCGCCGTCACACCCCCCGCCAGCAGCGCCTCCGCCGCACGGACAAGTTGAGCCGAAGAATCCGCCCGGATGATCGCAACAATCCCCGGTTCAACGATGCGCTGGAGGATCTCAGGCTTGGTCATGGCACCCCACCTTCCTTGGATCCTCCGGAAAAAGTCAATCGGCAGCTTCCTCCGTGTCCATCGCGCCGCTTCGTGCTCACGGGCGGACCTGGCGGCAGGAAGACGACCGCTGGCGATTTCTTTCGGCGTGAGATCGGCAAGCGCGTCGTGCTCGTTCCGGAAGTGGCGACGATTCTTTGTCAGGGCGGGTTTCCGCCTTCGAATGAACCGCACGCATGGCGGTTTGCGCCGACGGCGATCTACCCTATGCAGCGGCATCTCGAGGACGTGCAGGCTTCGCTCTACCCCTGCCGCGCGCCCATCGCGACTGACAAGCCGCTCATCACCCGCACGATGCTCAGCCACATGTTCCTCATCGTCGTGGCCTCGTTGGCGCCGCGGGCAGTCTCGTGCTCGGGGTGGAGGAATTGCGCAGGATCTTCGCCCGCCGCCGCGTCCCGGTCGGCAGTTCACCGCTGGAATGGTGACGTAGCGCGCCATGGAGCGCCGACGCGTAATGCGAGTATGCCGACAAGCCACTCGCTTTTTCCACGCATCCAGATCGCAAGCAGCCTCTCGGCAAGGCTCGCTCTCCGCCGACCTACGGGTTCGTCACCTTCCGCCGTATGAAGAGTTTCCGCACGGTGCCGAAGGAGAGGCTAAAGGAGTGCGTCCTGTCGGAGCCAGTGTCGGGGATGGGGGTCCAGCTTCCGGGCAGGAGCGCCGTGCGCCACTCCGCGTCATAGAGGATACCGCTCACGTTGCTGGTTTGCGTGAAGCTGGACGCCAAGTACCCGCCCACCTCCTACGCTCGCGGGATTTGGCAAGGTCGGCATTTGCGTAAGCGAGGTTGACGTTCCATTGCTCGTGACCAAAGCACAGTTCACGTATCCCTCACGCAGAATCTGTTTCCCTAAAAAAAGGAGCCCCGCCCCTCACGAGGAAGGGCGGGGCAAAACTCTGGCGACGTCCTACTTTCGCACAACCTATAGATGCACTATCATCGGGGCTGCAGCGTTTCACTTCCGTGTTCGGAATGGGAACGGGTGGGTCCACTGCGCTGGGATCACCAGAAGTCTGACGAATTTGAAACTGAAGATCCCAGAAGAGGGCTCTCGCTGGGGGGGCCGGGAACAAGGCTCAAATTCACCAGACTTCTAGCGACCGACAGACCTGCGTCTGCCGATTGCAATCTGAATCCGCATCAAAGAACCAACTGATTCTCTGACATCTACATACAGGAAGCTTACAAAATTGACACTGAGTTTTATAAAGTCATTCGCTTTCGTTAGAAAGAAAATGAACAAGCCGAACAGAAAATTAGTACTTCTCAGCTAAACACATTACTGCGCTTGCACCGGAAGCCTATCAACGTGGTGGTCTACCACGATCTTTCGGGGAGAATTCATCTTGGGAGAGGCTTGGCGCTTAGATGCTTTCAGCGCTTATCCTTTCCGAACATAGCTACCCAGCACTGCCGTTGACACGACAACTGGAACACCAGTGGTTCGTCAGACCCGGTCCTCTCGTACTAAGGTCTGAACCCCTCAATTCTCCTGCGCCCACAGCGGATAAGGACCGAACTGTCTCGCGACGTTCTGAACCCAGCTCGCGTA